>NZ_LT977070.1:0-600000 GCF_900250075.1 Cupriavidus taiwanensis | reverse complement strand
CGGGCTCGACATGCCGACGCCGGCGGTGCCGACGGCCAGCGCCATCGCGCCCGCCGCCAGGAATCGCTTCATCCAGGTTTTCATGGGATTCACCTTTGTCTCTATGCTGTCTTGGGTCACAGGGCATCGCCGCCGGTCTCGCCGGTGCGGATGCGGATGACCTGCTCGATCGGGGTCACGAAGATCTTGCCGTCGCCGATCTTGCCGGTGCGGGCCGATTTCTCGACCGCCTCGATGGCGCGCTCGACCACGTCGTCGGGCACCGCCACCTCGATCTTCACCTTGGGCAGGAAGTCGACGATGTATTCGGCGCCGCGGTACAGCTCGGTATGGCCCTTCTGGCGGCCAAAGCCTTTCACTTCGGTCACGGTGATGCCGGACACGCCCACGTCCGACAGCGCTTCGCGCACCTCGTCGAGCTTGAACGGCTTGATGACTGCGATGATGAGTTTCATCAGGATTCTCCTGGGAGCGGACCGGCATCAGCCCGCCCGGGCTGCGTCAGAATTAGAAAGTCTTGGTGATCGAGGCCCACGCCGCGGCCTTGCCCAGGTAGCGGCCGCGATTGGCGCTGGTATAGGCCACTTCCTTGGCGTTGGTGTCGACATAGGCGACTGCCAGCGCAAAGCCCTTGCCCAGGTCCTTGGTCAGGCCGATCTTCCAGTCGGTGTACGAGGCATCGCTGTTGTGCTTCACGCCCTGGTAGCCGACGTGCGCGTTCAGCGTCAGGTCCCAGAAGTTGAGCGGCACGTTGGCACTCAGGTCGACGTAGTAGCTGTTCTTGCTGTCGGCCCAGCCGAACAGGTTGGTGACCGAGTGCGAGTACTTCAGCATGACCGGGCCCCAGCCGATCCCCGCATACAGTTCGGTGGTGTACGGGCGCGGATTGTTGTAGCCGCCCGGGTAGTAGTACTCGAGCACGCCCAGGTCATAGGCGAATTCGGTGCCGGCCACCTTGAAGGTGTTCTTGAAGCCGCCGTAGAAGTCCATTTCCACCGGTGCCGAGACCGCAGGGTTGGCGTCTTCCAGCCAGCTGATGCTGGAGTTCCAGTTGCCCAGGTAGAAGCCGCTTTCGTGCGCGTAGTCGAAACCGCCCTGAATGGCCGGTCGCAGGTTGGTCTGGCTGATGCCGCGATAGCGATAATCCGTGACCAGCGACACGTTGGCCGTGAACGTATGCGGCGAGGCCGGCGCGGCAGCCGGGGCCGCGGCGTCGGTGCTCTGCGCCAGGGCGCCGCCGGCGGCACTGGCCAGGACCATCGCGCTGACTGCAAGGGCCAACTTCTTCATGGGATTTTTCTCCTTTTCCTGATGGCTCGGATTTCGTTTAGTTGGATTCCGGTAAAGCTTTGAGGCAGCTCGCACTCACTACTGCAACAGCCGTGCCACCCCACGAAAAGCGGCGGTCCGTGCGCTGCAATGCGTGGTGGACCGGAGCCCGGGCAGCCGGGAAACCACCGCGCAGCAACGCCAGATCGGGTTAAAAGGTGTGAACGGCGCGGCGCCGATGCTTTCGCCGGCGTGCCGCTGGGGCGATAATCGAGGTCTGACGGTGGCTGCATATGACCCGCGCGCGCAGGAACCGCCCGCATTCAGGGCGCCCAATTCCTGTGCGAAAGCGCGCCATACGCCAGATGCCCACCCGGATTGGCACCACTCAGGTGCGCAAAGGAGAAACCATGAAACCGACCGACCTCTTCAACGACCTGCAGAACAAGGTCAGCGAGGCGCTGCGCAATTCGCCGGCAAGGGATATCGAGAAAAACGTGCGCAGCATGATGACCCAGGGCTTTGCCCGGCTGGACCTGGTCACGCGCGAGGAATTCGACGTCCAGTCGCAGGTGCTGGCGCGCACCCGCGCCCGCCTCGAGGAACTGGAAAGCCGCGTGGCGGAGCTGGAGCGCCGCGCCGGCATCCCGCCCGGCGCCGGCTCGGTGGACTCGACCGGGGGCGCGTGAGCCCGCCGGTTCCGCCGCCATCCCGCCTGTATGAAGGCCGCCAGTGCTGGCGGCCTTTTTCGTTAACAGTTCCGTGCGGTTCGATGCCATGAGCCTTGCCGTCCTACGCAGCCGGGCCCTGACCGGCATCGCCGCGCCGCCGGTGCGGGTCGAGACCCACCTCGCCAACGGCCTGCCCGCCTTCACCATCGTCGGCCTGGCCGACACCGGGGTGCGCGAAAGCCGCGAGCGCGTGCGCGCCGCCATCCTCAACAGCGGCTACGAGTTTCCCAACCGTCGCATCACCGTCAACCTGGCGCCGGCCGACCTGCCCAAGGAGTCCGGCCGCTTCGACCTGGCCATCGCGCTGGGCATCCTGGCCGCCAGCGGCCAGATCCCGGCCGACGCGCTGGACACGCACGAATTTGCCGCCGAGCTGTCGCTGTCGGGCGAACTGCGCCCGGTGCGCGGCGCGCTGGCCATGGCGATGGGGCTGGCGCGCGACAACGCCGCCCGCGCCTGCGCGGGCGAGGCGCCGCGTGCGTTCCTGGTCGCCGCCGGCAACGGCGGCGAAGCCGCGCTGATCGAAGACCTGGCGGTGCACGCCGCCGCCACGCTGCGCCAGGCGTGCGACCACCTCGGCCCGCTGGCCGAGGCGCGGCTGCCGCGCGCCATGCCGCCCCTGCTGCCCCCCGCCGCGGAGCGCGGCGCCGACATGCGCGACGTGCGCGGCCAGGCGCAGGCGCGCCGGGCCATGGAGGTGGCGGCCGCCGGCCAGCATTCGGTGCTGCTGGTGGGCCCGCCCGGCACCGGCAAGTCGATGCTGGCCCAGCGCCTGCCCGGCCTGCTGCCGCCCATGTCGCTGCAGCAGGCGCTGGAAGCCGCCGCCGTGATGAGCCTGACGCCAGGCGGCTTCCGCGCCGAGGCATGGGGGCTGCGCCCGTGCCGCGCGCCGCACCACACCGCGTCGGGCCCGGCCATGGTCGGCGGCGGCGGCAATCCGCGCCCGGGCGAAATCTCGCTCGCGCACCACGGCGTGCTGTTCCTCGACGAGTTGCCCGAGTTCGACCGCCGCGTGCTGGAAGTCCTGCGCGAGCCGCTGGAATCCGGCCGCATCACCATCGCCCGCGCCAACGGCCACGCCGACTTCCCCGCCTGCTTCCAGTTCGTGGCGGCGATGAACCCCTGCCCGTGCGGCTACCTCGGCCACCCCGACCGCCCGTGCCGCTGCACGCCCGACCAGGTGCGGCGCTACCAGTCGCGCATCTCCGGGCCGATGCTTGACCGCATCGACCTGCAGGTCGAGGTGCCCGCGCAGGACCAGGGCGAAATGCTCGACGGCCCGCCCGGCGAAGCCAGCGCCGTGGTGCGCGCGCGCGTGCTGGCCGCGCGCGAGCGGCAACTGGCCCGGCAGGGCAAGCCCAACAATGAACTGGGCGGGCGCGAGATCGAGCAGCACTGCGCCATGGACCCGCAGGCGCAAGCCCTGCTGCGCGGCGCGATGACACGGCTGGCGTGGTCGGCGCGCTCGTACTTCCGCGTGCTGAAGGTGGCGCGCACCATTGCCGACCTGGCCGGCGCCGACCTGCTGAATGCGGCGCACGTGGGCGAGGCGATCCAGTACCGGCGCGCGCTGCGCATGGCTGGCTAGGGCGATTCGCCGGCAGCGTGGGCATGGCCGTCAGAACTTGTGGCGGATGCCCGTGACGAACACCAGCTGCCCGCCGTTGCTGGAGGGCGCGAACAGGTAGATGTCCGCCCTGGCCGACCGCGCACGCTGGTAGACGCCATAGACATAGACGTCCGTGCGCCGCGACAGCGCATAGTCGAGGCTGAGCTGCCCCATATGCCATCTGGGCCGGGCTTCCGTGCCGGTGTAGTGGCCGTCGGTGAAGACATAGGCCGCGCCCAGTTCCAGCGCCGGCGTCAGGCGGTAGCCGAAATTGACGTCGTAGTTGTTCAGCCGCATGGCGGTGCCGTCCTGGTAGCGGTACCGGGCCGTCGTGACCATCGCATTGACGCGGGCCGCACCAACGCTGTAACCCGCCGCGATGCCGCCCACGCGCTGCCGCGCCACGCCGGCCGCCGGCGTCAGCGGGCTGCTGTGGAACAGCACGAAGGGCGCGCCGGCATAGTCGTCGGTCACCGCGCCGGCGGCGTTGTTGCTGGCCAGCAGGCCCGGGCGGTCCAGCTGCATGTAGGCCGCGGCCAGCTTCAGCGGGCCGCTCGCGTAGCTGGTGCCGAGGCTGAATGAACGGTTGTTGGCCGACTGGCCGGTATCGGACAAGGCATAGGTCGCCTGCGCGCGCAGGCCGCCCCACGACGGCGAGATGTACTTGACCGCGTTGTTGTGGCGGAAACTGCCGAACACATTGTCGTTGTCCCCCACATGCGTCGCCAGCCCGCCCGCCGCCACCGGCGCCGACATCGCGCCGAGCGTGTCGAACACGGCATCGTACTGGCGCCCGAACGTGACCGTGCCGTAGCGGTCATGGCTGAGGCCGACATAGGCCTGGCGGCCGAACAGCCGCCCCCCCTGCTGCGACTTGCCGTCGTCAAGGCCAAAGCCGCTTTCCAGCACGAAGATGCCTTTGGCGCCGCCGCCAAGGTCCTCGGTGCCGCGCAGCCCCCAGCGGTTGTTCTGCATGGTCCCGGGCACCATCCTGGTGGCGGCGTGGCCGCCTTCGTTGTTGACGTAGGCCACGCCGACGGACAACAAGCCGTACAGCGTGACCCCTTCCTGCGCGTACGCCGAACCCGCCAGGCCCAGCGCGCCGGCGCACAGCCGCGCCAGCTTTCGTTTTCCATTGCTTGTCATGCCATGTCTCCTGTAGTTTTTATGCGCACGGAACCCCCCACTGCTTGCCGCTTCCGGCAACGCAGGCATGAGCGCGCCCCGTGCCCGGCGCGCGGGCACTTCCCCCTTTTTCCCTTCCCTGATATGCCGGGCGCCGCGAGAGCGGCGCCCGGCGCGTGGCTAGCAGCCGATGCGGTGCGGCAGGCCCGCGGCGGTCACATGAACAGCTGGACCGAAGGCAACGCCGCGTCGCAGTTCAGCAGGTTGACCCGCTTCTGGCGGATCTTCAGCCGGCCGTCCTGCTGCGACAGCGTGTGCTCGGCCGTGCAGGCGTAGACCTGCTGCGTCTCCCCGGCGGTCTCCACATAGATGTAGCGGGTACGCGTCAGGTAGGTGTTTTCGTGGTGCGCCATGGCGACGATCTCGGGACACTGCAGCACGTGCAGGCAGCGCGGCTCCGGCTGCAGCGAGAACGCGCGCGGGTTGCGCATGCGCTCGATGCGCAGCTGCAGCAGCAGCCGGTCTTCATACATCAGCGAGGCGTGGTCGATGCCGTCCTGCTGGCCGGGCACCAGCGGAATCCAGTAGTGCCCGTCATCGGCGAACAGCGCCAGCCATTGGTCGAAGCGCTTCTCGTCGATCAGCCTGGCTTCCTCATAGACCAGCGCGACCAGGTCGTCCCGGCCCGGCGGCACGGCTTGCTGGGTTGCATTCATGTTGCGTCTCCCGTGTTGAAATCCGGCGCCATGTAGCGGATCCATGCGCGGAACTGGTTGCGCATCGAGATCTCGCTGGTGCCATTGGCAGTGGTGTCGTGCTGGCCGAGTTCATTCGCGTCGAAGTTGCGGTGCAGGCTGACCCACTCATTGCCATCCGCGCGCAGGCCCTGCTGCATCGCCCGGTAGGCGTGCAGGTCGTCATGGCCGACCACCGACATCGGCGAGTTGATCAGCCGCGTGTACATCAGCGTGCGCCGCAGCAGCGTGTCCGGCGCCCCCTTGGGCCGGAAGGTCCACGACTCGACCACGGTCTGGTCCGCCGCCAGCGGGCGCACCACGCGGATCGCCTGGATCGCGCCCTTGAGGGTCAGGCTGGGGTAGAGCACGGTGTTGTGCCGCACCGTGGCCAGGATCTGCGCCGCGCGCTCGGCGCCATAGGCCTGCGCCATGCGCGCCTCGTACTCGGGCAGCCCCACATAGCCGGCATGCAGCGACACCGCGCCGACGCCGGTATAGCTGTGGCCGTTGGCCAGCACCCTGACCCCCATCTCGTCCGAGAAGGCATAGCCGGAGGTGAACGGCACCAGCTGCTCGATCGCCATCGGCTTGGGCGCGTCCTCGGGCTGGTCCGCCCACAGTTCCTTCGCCGTGCCCGCCGATGACTCGTGCGCCACCATCGGATGCATGGTGTCGTTCAGGTTCTCGACGAACATCTTCCAGTTGCAGTCGTGGCGATAGCGCAGCACGCCGCCGGCGATTTCCAGCTCGCCGTCGGGAGAGCGCTCGACCATGTTGTCGATCGAGGATAACGTCGCGCCAAAATAATCGCGGAAGCCCGGCCCCTCATCGGACAGCCGCACGAAGACAAAGCCGCGGTAGTTCTCGACGTGGCGCAGCGCGCCCATGCCCTGCCCGGCGGGACAGGCCTCCAGCCCGGTGCCCGCATAGCCCTGCCGCAACGGGATCGACAACAGCGCGCCGTCGGTCTTGTAGGTCCATGCGTGGTAGGGGCAGCGGAAGAAGCGGCCGGTGTTGCCGCTCGGTTGCGACACCAGCCTGGCGCCCTTGTGCGCGCAGCGGTTGCGCAACACCTTCACGTTCCCGTCGGGCTGCCGCACCATCACCACCGGCTGCCCCGCGATATCGGCCGTGATGTAGTCGCCGGCCGCCGGCACCTGGCTGTCGTGCCCCACGTACACCCACGCCCGCGCCCACAGCCGCTCCATCTCCAGCGCGAACACTTCCTGGTCCAGGTACACGTCGCGGTGCACCTGCCGGTCTTGCACCAGGCTGCGCAAGGCCTCGGCATTGTCCCGGTATCTGCTCATTGGTCTTTCCTCCCGTTCATGCATCGAGCACCAGCCGTCCGCTGCTGGCGCGCGACACGCAGATCTGCATGACGTCGCCAGCGCAGCGCTGCGCCTCGGACAGGCAGTAGTCGCGGTGGTCGATGTCGCCGGCCAGCACCGGCACCTGGCACACGCCGCACTCGCCGCGCTTGCAGTCGTAGAGCGGATCGAGCCCGGCCGCGAGCATCGCATCGAGAATCGTCTGCCCGGCCGGCACCGCCAGCACCCGCCCGGACTGGCGCAGCTCGACCTCGAAGGCGCGGTCCGCAGCGCCGGGCGCCGCTGCGGAAAACAGCTCGAAATGGATATCGTCGCGCGACCAGCCGCGCGCCGAAGCCAGCGCCAGCACCGCGTCGATCATGCCGGCGGGGCCGCAGGCATAGATCGGCTGGGTCGGCGCCAGGCCGTCCAGCAGCGCGGCGAGATCCAGCGCCGGCATCGGTTCCTGGTCTGCATATAGCGACAGGTTCGCCCCCGCCAGCGCCATCAGTTCATCGACCAGTGCCAGCTGGTCCGGATGGCGTGCGCTGTAGTGGACGCGGTAGCGGCGCCCGGCGGCCATCAGCGCGGCGGCCATCGATACGATCGGCGTCACGCCGATGCCGCCGGCGATCAGTACCGCGTCCTCGGCGCGCTCATCGAGCGCGAACGCGTTGACCGGTGCGCTGGTGACCAGCCGGCTGCCGGCCTTCACCTGCGTGTGCATCCACAGCGAACCGCCCTGCCCGCCGTCGTCGCGGCGCACCGCGATGCGATAGACGGATGGTGCGGCCGTGGCCCCGGCACGCCCGTCGCCGTTGACCAGCGAGTAATGGCGCCAGGCCGCCGTGCCGCCGGGCGCCACCTGCACGCGCAGGTGCGCGCCCGCGGCAAAGCCCGGCAAGGCCTTGCCGGCGGGGTCGCGCAAGCGGAACTCGGTGATCGCGTCGGTCAATGCGATCACGTCTTCCACCACCAGTTCCAGGGTCTTGTGGTCGGCGCTCATGCGTGGCCTCCGCCTTGCGCCAGGGCATCCCCGGCGTGCATCAGCGCGGCCCACGCGCGGAACTGGTTGCGCATCAGCAGCTCGCTGGTGCCGCTTGCATCCTGTATCGGCTGCAAGCGCTCGTCGTCGCGATACTCGCGATGCAGGCTGACCCACGGGTTGCCCTGCGCGGCCAGCGAGGCCTGGATGCCCTCGAAGATATGCACGTCGTCATGCGCCACCACCGACATCGGCGAGAAGGTCAGGCGGTTGTACGTCAGCGTTTGCCGCAGCAGTTCCGGCGGCGCGCCCCTGGGCGCCAGCCCCCAGATCTCCACCAGCGTGCGGTCCACCGCCAGCGGCCGGATCACGCGCAAGGTTTGCGGCGAGCCCTTGAACGCCAGCGACGGAAACAGCACCACGTTCTGCGGCGCAAAGCCCAGCACGTGCTGGGCCCGCTGGTCGCCGTGGACCTGCGCCAGCGCCTGCCGGTAGGCCTCGGGCACGGCGTAGGCGGAATGAATGCTGGCCTGGGTGCCGAGCACGCTGTGGCCATGCGGAAATACGCGCGCGCCGGTGCTGGCGAAGAAGGCGTAGCCCGAGCCGAATGGCAGCAGCTGGTCCAGCGCCATCGAGGCCGGCGCATCGGCGGGGCGGGCGCCGTGGATGGCGATGGCGGTGGCCGACACCGATTCGTGCGTCGACACCGGATGCACGGAGTCATTGATGTTCTCGAGGTACATCTTCCAGTTGCAGCGCACCACGCTGCGCAGGCAGCCGCCGGCAACCTGCAGCGCACCCTCCGGCGAGCGGTCGGCGAGGTCGTCCAGCGCGCGCAGCACGGCGCCGAAGTAGTCGTCGAACCCCGGGCCGTGTTCGGACAGGCAGGCAAAGACAAAGCCGCGGTACACCGCGACCCGCGGCGCCACCAGCCCCGCGCCCGACTCGCAGGCGTGCAGGCGCGTGTGCTCGTAGCCTTGCTTCAGCGGCACGGCGAGCGGCGTGCCGTCGGTGCGGTAGGACCAGGCATGGTAGGGGCAGCGGAAGAACTTGCCGGTATTGCCCCGGACCTGGCACACCAGGCGCGCGCCCTTGTGGGCGCAGCGGTTCATCAGCACGCGCACGCTGCCGTCGACATGGCGCACCATGATCAGCGGCTGGCCGGCGATATCCGTGGTGTAGTAATCGCCCGCATCGGGCACCTGGCTTTCGTGGCCAACGTAGTTCCAGCTGCGCAGGAACAGGCGCTCGCGCTCGAGCTGGAACAGCGCCTCGCTCAGGTAGACGTCGCGATGCACGCGGTCTTCCTCCACCAGCGCGGCAATCGCGCCGGCGTCGTTGCGGTAGTCGGTCATGGTGAGACTCCTTGCGCGGCCGGCCGGGCCACGAAGCGGCATGTGTCGTGCCCGCCCATGGCGGCGCATGCGGTTTCCTCGACTTGCACCGGGCACGCCAGCACGGTCTCGGCGATGGTGCGGAACATGCCGGCAATCGGTGCGCACACGGGCTGCGCGGCAGGGCCGTAGCCGGCGGCGAACGGGCTGTTGGCAACGGCGAGCACCAGCCCGTTGCCGCGCCGTGCCAGGTCCCAGCAGCCCCATCCGAGCGCCGGCGAGGTGCGGCGGATCAGGTCGAGCAGCGCCTCGCCGGCGTCCGGCCCCAGGCCGGCAACGTAGGCCAGGATGCTGCGCCGCCCGTGCACCGCCGCGGACTCGGCGAATGCAGCCAGCACGCACGCGCGGGTCGCGTCATCGAGCAGGCGCAGCGTTCCCATCAGCACGTCGGGGCGCATCAGCAGGTAGCGGCGGTCCTGGTCGCGCACCTCGCCGCGCTGCGCGTCGAACTGCAGGCGCTGCGCCAGCGGCGTTTCCAGGCGGGCGGCAACGGTGGTCATGGCAGGCTCCATCGGCTCAGGCCCGGTCCACGCCACGCGCGCCACGCGCGCTGCGCGCCTCGCGCGGCAGCGTTTCCGGCGTGAACAGCAGCGCGATCACGGTGACCAGCCCCAGCAGGATCAGGTAGATCGCCACCGGCGTGCCGGAGTGGTATTTGGCCAGCAGCGCGGTCGCGATCATCGGCGCGATGCCGCCGCCGATCACCGAGGACAGTTCGCGTCCGATGCCCATGCCCGAATAGCGCACCTCGGTCCTGAACAGCTCCGCCATATAGCTCGGCTGCACGCCCACCATCGCGGCCAGCACCACCGAGTCGGCCAGCACATAGGCCAGCAGCACCAGCGACGGCTCGCGGGTATCGATCAGCCAGAAGAACGGGAACGCCACCAGCATCAGCCCGATGGCGCCCGCCATATAGACCGTGCGACGGCCGAGCCGGTCCGACAGGTGCCCGTAGCACAGCGCCGTGACCGTGACGATCATCATCGAGATGGTCAGCCCCTCCAGCATCACGTGGCTGGGGATGCCGCGATAGGCGCCGTACGCCAGCGAGAACGCGAAGAAGATATAGGACGCGCCGCCTTCGGCCATGCGCAGCCCCACCACCATCAGGATCTGCTTCGGCTGCTGGCGCAGCACTTCCACCACCGGCATGCGCACGCCGTGTCCGCTGCGCCTGGCCGCGACGAACTCCGCGCTCTCCGGAATCCGGCTGCGGATGTAGTAGCCCGCCACCACCAGCACCATGCTGGCCAGGAAGGGCATGCGCCAGCCCCACGCCATGAAGTCGTCGGCGGGCAGCTTCTGCACCGCCCAGAACGCCGCCGCCGACAGCACGAAGCCGATGGTTGCGCCGCTGGGGCTCCACGCCGACAGGAAGCCGCGCCGCGCGGGTGGCGCGTTCTCGCTGATGATCAGGATGCTGCCGCTCCATTCGCCGCCGGCCGCCAGGCCCTGCAGGAAGCGCAGCGACACCAGCAGCACCGGCGCCCAGATGCCGATCTGCTGGTAAGTGGGCAACAGGCCCATCGCGGTGGTGGCCACGCCCATCACCACCAGCGTCAGCACCAGCACCAGCTTGCGCCCGTAGCGGTCGCCCAGGTGGCCGCAGATCACGCCGCCCAGCGGGCGCGCGACAAAGCCCACGGCAAAGCCGCCGAATGCCGCCAGCGTGCCAACCAGCGGATCGGTGCCGAGCGGAAAGAACAGCTTGCCGAAGATCAGCGCCGCGGCCGTTCCATAAAGAAAAAAGTCATACCACTCGAGCGCCTGCCCGACGATCGACGTGATGATGGTCCTGCGCAGCGTGGCCTGCTGCGTGCCGGCCGCCGCGGGCATGCCGGTGGTGATGCTTGCCTCTTCCATGCTCATGCTGTCTCCCCCTTGTCCTTTCTGGAATTTGGTCAGGTGTTGCCGGTGGTGGTTGCGTGGTCTTGCGGCATGGCGGCGCCCCGCCAGGTGCGCGCGCTGCCGTCGGTGCCGGGTGACGGAATTCCCATCGGGAATGGCCAGTCGGAGCCGAACAACAGGTGCGATGCGCCAAACACCTCCGCGGCCAGCCGCAATCCGGCCGGGTGGTGTGCAATGCAATCGGCGTAGAACCGCCTTGCCGCCTGCAATGGCGGTTCGATCCCGGCAGGCACCCCGGGCCGGCCGGTGTCGAAGCCGCGCTGCAACCGCCCGCATGCCGCGGGGAACAGGCCGCCGGCATGCGCCAGGCAAAAACGGATGCGCGGGTACTGCCGCGGCACATCGGCCAGCACCAGTTGGGTGGCCGCCAGCGCGGTTTCGTAGGGGTTGCCGAGCAGGTTGTCCAGGTAGGCGCGCGCCAGCCGGCCATCGCCGCAGCGGCCCGGGTGCAGGAAAACGAAGGCGCCGCGCCGGTCCAGCAGCTCCCATAGCGGCCGATGCGCGGGATCGCCGTAGTCGAGCGCCGGGTTGCCGCCGGCCGCCAGCGCAAAACCCGCGCACGGTGCGCCGTCATAGCTGTCGGCAAGCGCATGCGCGAGCGCGGCATGCTCGAGCGGCAGGTGCAGCAGCGCGCCGAGCCGCTCGCGATGGCGCGAAGCCATCACCATCAGCCCGTCGTTCAGGTAGCGCGCCCACTTACGCGCCGCCGGCGCGTCCAACTGCTGGCGGTACAGCGGCGGCGGCACCGACACCAGCGCGCGCTGCACGCCCTGCGCTGCCATCCAGGCCAGCAGGCGTCCGGGGTGGTACAGGTCTGGTTGCCGGAGCGGCTGGCCGTCGATCACCAGCACGCCGTCGGCCTCGCGCCACCAGACGCCGTCGAGCCGCCGCAGTGCCGCGGTGTCCACCGGCACCAGGTGTGCATGCACGTCCAGTGCGATCGCGGACGCGGCGCCGGCCTCGGATTGGATCGGTTCCATGGCTTAGCGAGGCTCGAGGTTGGCGTTCATCTCGCCGCCCCAGAATTCCGGCGACCATTCCGGCCCCCAGATATAGGGCAGCACCGACCAGTCGCGGCTGACCCAGCGCTCGCTGATCTTGTCCATGTCGGCGTAGTACTCGACCCAGCTGCCCCATGGATCGCGCACATACTGGAACAGGTTCGACGCTAGCGCATGGCGCCCCGGGCCGAAGCTGTCGCGGTAGCCGGCCTCGCGCATGCGCCACGCGCCCAGGCCGATATCGTCGATGCCGCCGACCTGGAAGCTGGCATGCTGGAAGCCGCGGTGCGTGCTGTGGACCAGGCCGAAGCAGTGATGGTCGATCACCCCCTCGCCGGCGGCGAGGAAGCTGACCTTGCCGACGGCGCGGTCGGCCACGCGCAGGCCCAGCACGTCGCACAGGAAGCGCTCGGCCTCGGCCAGCTGCGGCGTGAAGATCAGCACGTGGCCAAGCTTGCGCGGCGGCCGCGGCGCCTCCAGCGCCTGCCAGGCGGCAACGTCGACGCGCGCAGCCCAGCCGGCATCGCCCGGGCCGCCTTCGCGGCGGCGCGTCGAGGCCGGAAGCTGCGGGCACAGGTGGATCCATGTGCCCCACGGGTCCTGGAACCACAAGCCGTCGCGGCCGCCGCCCGGCGGCGGCTGGTCCCGCACCGCGAGGCCGGCGCGGCGCAGCCGGTCGGCAAAGGCGTCGCGTTGCAGCGGGTCGAAGTAGAACGACAGGTGGTGCAGGCGCTTGGCACTGCCCGGCACCAGCACCAGCTCGTCGTTGCTGCGGCCTGGCGAACGCAGGCGCAGCGCGCCCGACGGCTGGTCCGGCCCTGGCTGCGCCACGACTTCGAGGCCGAAGGTTTCATAGAAAGTCCTGGCGGCGGCCAGGTCGGGCACTTCCAGGCCGAAGCCGTTCAGGCCCAGCACTTTGGGTCCGGCGATCATTGGGGGCTCCCTTGCGGCGCGGGCGCGCCGACGATGGCTGCATACAGGTCTTCGGCGCGCCGCGGCGCGATCGGCACGATCGCGGCAACGTGGTCGTCGGGACGGACCAGCACCAGCGTGCCGTCGGGCACGCCCAGGCGTTCGCGCAACTGGTTGCCGACGTCGAGCAGCGCGCGCTCGCGCAACCCGGAATCGAGCGGTGCATCCCAGCGCGACACCACGAAATGCCGCAGCGCCGGCGAGGTGTTGCGCGGGATCTCGGGCTGGCGGCGCACATCGGCGAAATACAGCGCGAGGAAGTTGCCGTCGACCAGGTCATGGAGCCGCAGCGGCCGTCCCGCCGGGCCATGCAGCAGGAAATCCGGAATGCGCTCGCCCACGCGCAGCGGTGGCGGCTCGGCTTCGGCGCGGATCATCGACCAGTCGCCGCTGCCGTCGATGTCCAGGCGCACGCCCAGCAGCGTGCGGGTGCAGGCATTGCCCCAGTCCTGCAGCGCCGTGGGCGCATTGGCGCCGCCCTGCATGGCCATGTGGTGGCGCGCGGCCTCGGCCATCTCGCCGGCGCCTTTGGTCGCCACCGGGCGCTGCTCGCGCTCGTAGCCGTCGAGCAGGCTGCTGTCGGCCCAGCCGCGCAGCACCCACGCCAGCCGCCATGGCAGGCTGATGGCATCGAGCACGCCGGTATTCAGCCCGAGCGCCCACATCGGCGTGATCAGGTGCGCGGCATCGCCCATCAGAAACACGCGCTCGCGCCGCCACTGGCGCGCGATGCGGTGATGCACGCGGTAGGTCACGCGGCCGAGCAGCTCCACCTTGTCGACCTTGCCGATAAAGCGCAGCACCTTGGCGCGCAGTTCCTCGTCGCCGGGCTCGTCGGCATCCTTGGCCAGCGGATACAGGAAGCGCCAGCAATGCGGCTGCCGCACCAGGATCATCCACTCCTGCGCATCCGAGAAATACGCCAGGTACGGATAGTCGCGCGGGTTGGCCACGTCGAGGTCGAGCTTCAGGTCGACCAGCATGTAGCGCACGTCGAGCGACATGCCGTCGACCGGCACGCCGCATTGCGCGCGCACGGTGCTGCGGCCGCCGTCGCACGCCAGCAGGTAGCTGCCCTCGACCCTGCGCGGACCTGCCGGCGTATCCAGCTGGACCACCACGCCGTCCGGCCCGGAACTGAACGACTCGAGCCGGTGCTGCATATGCAGGCTGCCCTGCGGCACGCGCTCCACCGCCGCGCGCAGGATCGGCTCGAGATGGTGCTGCGGCAGGTTGACCACGAACGGATAGCGGGTTTCGTCGCGCAGCACCGCGGTGCGCACCGACTGGCGCGCCAGGTTGGCTTCGCGCTCGATCTCGCCGATCTCTTCGACGCGCAGCGCGCGCGCCAGCACGTCGTCGGCCACGCCATAGCGGCGGAACGCTTCCAGCGTGCGCGTCAGCAGCGTGCCGGCCTTGGTGTCCAGCGACAGGCTGCCGTCCTCCTCGAAGATCTGGAACGGAATGCCGTAGTACGCCAGGCCGAGCGCGGTGGTCAGTCCAACCGGCCCCGCGCCCACGATCAATACGGGCTTCATGCCGGGGCTCATGGGGTGTCCTTGGTGGCGGCAGCGGGCGCGCTGGCGGGATAGGCATGGTCGCGGCTCAGCAGCGACGCGGTCATGGTGGCGGCATCCGACAG
The DNA here is from genome assembly GCF_900250075.1 of Cupriavidus taiwanensis. Taxonomy (NCBI): domain Bacteria; kingdom Pseudomonadati; phylum Pseudomonadota; class Betaproteobacteria; order Burkholderiales; family Burkholderiaceae; genus Cupriavidus; species Cupriavidus taiwanensis. The sequence goes on along the minus strand of NZ_LT977070.1, from coordinate 585,314 downwards.
CAGGAACATCAGCGGGCCCACCACGTCTTCGGCCCGGCCCACGCCGAGGGTGTTGGCCCAGTGCGCGTCGTCGCTGCCGGCGTTGGCGTTGCGGTACTGCGCCGTGTCGATCACGCCCGGCGCAATCAGGTTCACGCGCACGCGGTGCTGCGCCACCTCCTTGGCGGCGCTCCTGACGAAGGCCCCCAGCGCGGCCTTGCTCGAGGCATAGGCCGCGGCCTGTGGCCAGCCGCTGTGGGCCAGTCCCGACGAAAACGCCACCACGCTGCCGCGCCGGCGCCGGATCATGCCCGGCACCACGGCCTGGTAGCACCACACCACGCCGTCCAGGTTGATCGCCAGTGCCTGCTGCCACGCCTGCGGCTCGGTCGCGTGGACTTCCCGGCGCGGCTGCACCGCGGCGGCGCACACCAGCCCGTCGATGCGGCCATGCTCGGCCTCGATCGACTGCATCGCTCGCATCACCGCGTCGCGGTCGCTGACATCGAGCCGGCAGAAGCGCAGCCGCGGCTCGCCAGCCAGCAATTGCGCGGCGGCGTGCTCGTCGACATCGCACACCACCACGGTGGCGCCCGCCTGCGCGCAGCGGCGTGCCAGCTCGGCGCCGATGCCGTTGGCGCCGCCGGTGATCACGATCACATCGCCGGCCGCGTCAAAGATTGCCTGCATGGGCGCCTCCCGTGTCGTTGCCGGTCATCGCGGGGACGCTCGACTGGTGGTACAGGTCGGTGTCGACCAGCCGGTTCACCAGCTGGCCCAGTCCGGTGCCGCGCACGGTGACGGTGTCGCCAGCGCGCAGGAACACCTGCGGCTCGCGCGCATTGCCGACGCCCGCCGGGGTGCCGGTGATGACCAGGTCGCCGGCCTGCAGGGTCATGCCGAAGGACAGCTCGGCAATCAGCTCCGGGATCGGAAAGGCCATCTGCGCCACCGACGCGTCCTGCATCAGCTCGCCATTGACCAGGCACTGCAGCCGCACCGACTCGGGGTCGAGCTCGTCGGCGGTGACCAGGAACGGGCCCAGCGGCATGGTGCCGTCGATGCTCTTGCCCTTGAGCCACTGGCCGCCATGGCGCCGCTGCAGGTCGCGCTGCGAGACGTCGTTGGCCAGGCAATAGCCCCACACATGCCGCATTGCGCTGTCGGCGCGGATGCTGCGTCCGTCGGTGCCGATCACCAGCGCCAGCTCGGCCTCGTAGTCCCACTTGGCCGAGATGCGCGCATCGAAGGCGATCTCGTCGCGCGGCCCGATCACGGTGTCGGGACTCTTGGTGAAGAACGTCGGCGCCTGCGGGCGCGGCACGTCCTGGCCCTCGCGCTTGCCCTTGCCTTCGTCGAAGTGGTCCCAGTAGTTCCAGCCGACGCAGAGCACGTCGCGCCGCAACCGCTGCAGCGGCGGCAGCAGCCGCAGGCGGTCCAGCGCAAGGCGCGGCAGCTTGCCGCCACGCTGCGCCGCGGCCACCGCCTGCAGCGCGGCGTCGCCGCCCGCGATCACGTCGCGCAGGTCGCGCAGGTCGCCCAGCGCCAGCGGCAGCAGCGCGACTTCCTCGCCTTCGACCACGCCGATGCGGGCCTGGCCGTCGCAGGTAAAACTTGCGAATCGCATGATTGAGTTCCGGTACGGATAAGGGTGGGCTCAGGCGTCCGGCAGGACGGCGACGGCGCTGATCTCGATCAGGTAGTCCGGCGATACCAGCTTGCTGACTTCGACCATGGTCGAAGCCGGCAGCGGCGCGCGGAAGTATTCGCGCCGGACCTTGTGGATGCGGTCGAAGTTCTCGATGTTGCGCACATAGACGTCGACGCGGCAGATGTCGTCGAGCGTGCCACCGGCGGCTTCGGCCGCGGCCTTCAGGTTTTCGCAGACCTGCCGCGTCTGCGCCTCGATGTCGCCGATGCCGGCGATGCTGCCGTCGGGCCGGCGCGCGGTCATGCCCGAAATGAACACCAGCCGGCCGCGTGCCTCGATGGCTGTCGCTTGCGAGAAGTGGCCGTTGGGCTGGCGCAGGGCGTCGGAATGGATCTGGGTCTTCATGGTTGTGAATCGGTATGGTTGGCAATGGATGACGGAACCGGCGCCGCAAGTGCGCGCGCCACGCTGACGATTTCGGCCAGCACCACGCGTTCGATGCTGCAGCGGCTGCCCTGCCGGCAGCGCGTGGCCCAGCCCAGTTCGCCGGGGCTATAGACGCGCTCGACCCCGGGCGCGTGGTCTGAGCCGCGTACCGCGGCGGCGGCGGCGCTGGCATTGCGCGCGAACGCGGCCGGGTCGCGGAAATGCGCCACGTCGAGTGCAAGGAAGAAGTGCGCGCAGTTGTACGGGATGGCGCTGTCGCCATAGAGCGGGCGCACCGCCGCACCGGTGCCGCCGCCGGACAAGCCGCCGCACAGCAGGTCGACCATGAAGGCCAGGCCGAAGCCCTTCGCGCCCGCGGCCGGCAGCAGCATGCCGCTCAGCGCGGCCACGGCGTCGGTGGTGGGATTGCCCTGCGCGTCGGTGGCCCAGCCCGGCGGCAGCTCGAGCCCCCGGGTCGCGGCCAGCCGGATCTTGCCCATCGCGCTCGCGCTCATGGCCATGTCGAGTTCGATCGGAATCGGGTCGGCGCCCGGCAGCGCGATCGCCAGCGGGTTGTTGCCGACCACGCTCTGCGCGCCGCCCGGAGCGGGCATCAGCGGGCGCGTATTCGACATCACGATGCCGACGCAGCCGTCCCGGGCGAGCGCGCGCGCATACAGCCCTGCCGCGCCGAAGTGGAAGGCGTTGCGCACCGCCACGGCACCGATGCCGTGCGCGCGCGCCCGGTCGCGCGCCAGCGCCACCGCCTGGAACGCCGACAGCTGCCCGAGCATGTTGGCCGCGTCGAGCACCACGCAGCCACCCCGGTCGCTGACCACGGCGGCGTGCGCGGCCGGCGTCACCGAACCGCTGCGCAACCGCTGCACATACATGGGCACCAGCATCACGCCGTGCGACGGAATCCCTTCGAGGTCGGCGTCGACCAGCGCATCGGCCACGCGCACCGCGTCCGCGTCGGCCACGCCAAGCCGCGCGAAGATGGCACTCACGGCCGCGCTGAGCGCGCCCGCGTCGACCTCGCAGTGCGTGCGATGGCGATGCGCGTCGCCGCCGGTGGTGTCAGTGGGCATCGCGTTCATCGGTGTACCAGCTCGGTTTCTGCGGATAGTGCGGACCGTCGTAGATCTCGACCACGATGGTGTCCTCATGCGCCAGCGTGGGACCGTGAACGTTGCCCTTCGGATTCCAGTAGAAGCATCCGGGCGTCAGCACCACCTGGGTTGCGGTGTATTCGTAGCGGCCCTGCAGGCAGAACATGAACTGGTTCGATGCGTGCGAATGGGGCTCCGGGATCGACACCCCCTTGTCGAAGCGGATCAGCGCAATCGAAGCGCCGGTTGCCTCGTCGCGCCACAGCATCTTTTCGTAGAGGCCGGGCAGGGACTTGGGACGCCAGGGCATGTCGGCGCTTTGCAGCAGCACCTCCTCGAGCGGTGGAATGCCCGGCAGCGCCGGTTGAGGACAGGACGGGTTCATCGTGTTATCTCCGATCGTTCTGGTTTTATTGCGTGGCAGGCGCCGGTGACGGCGCTTACAAGGCCAGCGACGCGGCCAGGCTGCCGCCGCCGCAGACAAAGAGGTTCTGGCCGGTGATCCAGCTGCTGGCCGGGTCGGCGAAAAACAGCGCGGCGTGGGCCACGTCTTCGGGCAGGCCCAGGCGCCGCGCCGGCAGCGAGGCGGCCAGCGCGCGGGCGCGCTCGCCGTCCTCGGGAAAATCGCTGATCAGCATGCCGGTGACGGTCGGGCCGGGGGACACGGTATTGACCGTGATGCCCCACGGCCCCAGCTCCAGCGCCCAGGTGCGCGTCATTGCCGCCAGCGCCGCCTTGCTGGCGCCGTAGGCCGTGCGTCCGGCCAGGCCGACGATGGCGCGCGAGGCCACGTTGACGATGCGGCCGAAGTGCCGCGCCTGCATCCGCGGCAGGCATGCCTGCGCCAGTTGCATGGCACAGCGCGCATGCAGGTTCATCATCAGGTCGAATTCGGCATTGCCGACGTCGGCCAGCGCGGTGTTGCGCACCACGCCGGCGTTGTTGACGAGGATGTCGATGCGGGGCTCGTGCGCAACCGCGGCCACCAGCGCCGCAACGCCGTCGGACGTGGACAGGTCGGTCACGACACTGGTCAGCAACGGGTGCGCGGTCTCCGCCGGCGCGAGGCCCGCCGCGATCACGCGGGCCCCCTGTTTCAGCAGTGCATGGCTGATTGCCAGCCCGATGCCGGCGTTGCCGCCGGTCACCAGCGCGGTGCGCCCCGCAAAGCGCAAACCTTGTTGGGTGCGCGGGCTCATGCGTGGTCTCCGTCCTGGTTCATGGGGATGCAGCGGGCGCGCAGCACGCCATCGGGATGCGCATGGTCTCGGTCCAGCCATACCGTCGCGCGCGTGCCGGCGGCCAGCATGGTGTCGGCGAGCGCGAACAGCGTCACGCCGGCATCCAGCCGCACCGCGGCCACGTGCACCGGCAGCCGGTCCGCGAAGCGCGGCTCGAGCGTGTAGTGCAGCACCGCCACTGACAGCACCACGCCGGCGCCGTTGTCAGGCAAGTGTTCGATATCGCCGTGCAGGCACCGCGGGCAGTACCGCTGCGGTGGATAGAAGCGGTGGCCGCAGGCCGCGCAATGCGGCAGCGCCAGGCCGTTCGGCGGCGTCGCCGCGGCCAGCGCCTGCCAGGCGGGAGAATGGGCGCTCATGCCAGGTCTCCTTCGATGATGGCGGCGCCGGTCGCCAGGCAGCGGTCGTACACGGCCATGCCATAGCCGCTGGCGAGCCCGAGCCGTGCGCCCGGCACCTGGTTGGCGCCGGCCTGCCCGGTGACCTGGCGCAGCACCTCGACCAGACCCAGGTAGCCGCCGGCCGCGCCGGCCTGGCCGCAGCCAAGCTGCCCGCCGCTGGTGTTGTGCGGAAAATCGCCGCGAAAGCCCAGGTCATGCGCCTGTATAAAAGCCGCGGCGGTGCCAGGCTGGCAAAAGCCGAGCCCTTCCAGCTGCAGGAACACCACGGCGGGGTAATCGTCATAGGTGGCCAGCACGTCGATGTCTTGCGGCGTCGCGCCGGCCTGCCGGTACAGCCGCGCATGCTCGAGCGCCCAGCCGCCGCGCAGGATGGCGTCGTCGTCGGCATAGGCGTTGTGGCGCTCCACCACCGCGCGCAGGCGCGCGTGCGCCAGGCCCAGACGGCGTGCCCTGCCGCGCGACATCACCAGGAAACCTTCGGCGCCCGCGCACGGCATCACCAGGTCGAGCTTGTGCAAGGGCTCTGCGATCGGCCGCGCGTGCAGGTAGTCGTCCAGCGTGATCGCGGTGCCCAGCAGGGCATGCGGTACGGCGCTGGCGTTCTGGCGCTGGCTCACGCACAGGCGGCCAAAGTCTGCGCGGGTGGCGCCGGTGGCATCCATGTAGCGCCGCGTCAGGTGCGCGAACGGCATGCCTGGCCCTGCCGCGCCGTACGGGTGGATGGCGTCGATGGCCGCCCACGAGAAGCGGCTCGCCAGCCTGGCAAAGCCGCCTTGCGGATTGGCGTCGGCACCGATACAGGCGACCACGTCGGCGTCGCCGGCCTGCACCGCGCGCGCGGCGCGGCGCAGCGCGATCACGCCGCTGGCGCCGCCGAACGGCACCGATTCCAGCCAGCGCAAGGACAGGCCGAGCGAGCGGGACAGGCTGGCCACCGGGTCCGGCGGCAGCGTGAAGCTGGATACCGCCAGGCCATCGAGGCAGTCCTTGCGCAGGCCTGCGCGCGCCAGCAGCTCGCGCAGGCATTGCGCCACGTACCAGCCGGCCGGCTCGGTGCTGTAGCGCGTGTAGGCCGTGGTGACCGGCACGGCGAGCACCACATCGTCGTCCGTCGCGGCATGATCGCAGGTGTTATGCATGGATTTCCCCTGGCATGCCGCGTCAGCCGCGCCCGGCGGCGCCGGACACGGAACGCTTCTTCATCGCGCGCAGGTCGAACACCGCCTGCTCGCTGACGAGGGCGCGCATGGTTTCCTTGAGCGCGCCGCGCTGCAGCTTGTGCGAGGCGGTCAGCGGCAGCTCGCTCACGAAGGCGATATAGCCGGGCAGCTTGAAGTACGGCAGCCGCTGCGCCGCTGCCGCAAAGATTTCCAGCGCCAGCGCATGCGCGGGTGCATGCCCGGGGGCGAGCTCGATGCAGGCCATGACTTCCTCGCCCCGGATTTCGTCGTCGACCGGACCCACCCCGACGTGGTGCACCATGGGCAGCTGGTTGAGCACTGCTTCCACTTCCAGCGAGGCGATGTTCTCGCCGCTGCGGCGGATGATGCTTTTCTTGCGGTCGACGAAGTACAGCGAACCGTCGCGGCCCTGCCGGACGATGTCGCCGGTATGGAAATAGCCGCCCGCCCATGCGGCTTCGGTCAGCTCCGGCTGGTTGGCGTAGCCCGAGAAGAAGCCGGCGCGCGGATCGCTGCCGGCGGCGCGCACCTGCAGCTCTCCGGCTGCGCCCGGCAGCACGTCGCTGCCGTGCTCGTCGACGATGCGGTACTCCATATGGGGCGCGGGCCGGCCGAAGCAGCGCAGGCCCGGATGCCTCGGCTCGACATTGGCCGCCACCGCCGCGCCCGCCCCGACTTCCGTCATCGACCACGATTCGACCAGCGGGAAACCGAAGCGGGCTTCGAATGCGGCCTGGTGCTTCGGATGCGCGCCGGCGCCGAAGCCGAATCGCACCGCATGCGCCTGGTCGCCCGGCTGCGGCGGCAGTTGCAGCAGCATGGCCGGCATCACGCCCAGGTAATGCACGATGGTCGCGCCGCTCTGCGCGACGGTTTGCCACCACGTATTGGGATGGAAGCGGTCCAGCTGCACGATGCAGCCGCCGCTGAGGATCATCGCCATCGACGAGCACGCCAGCGCATTCATGTGCACCAGCGGCAGCGGCGTGATCAGGCGCTCGGCGCCGGGCGAGATCGCGCACAGCCCGCCGAGCCCGTTGTACCAGCGGCCGAATGCCAGCATGTAGGCGTTCGACAGCATGCAGCCCTTGGGCAGGCCGGTGCTGCCCGAGGTATAGACCAGCGCGCACTCGTCGTCGGCCGCCGTGCGGCCGCCCCGCGGCGCGGGCAGCGCCGCCGCCCCGCCATCGACGCTGTACACCGGCGGCAGGGCCAGGCCGGTGCTGGCCAGTGCCGGCGCGAGCGCCTGCCAGCGCTCTGCCAGCGCCAGCACCAGCGCGGCGCCGCTGTCGCGCAGCACATGCGCAAGCTCGGCCGCGCTGCTCTCCGCGTTCAGCGGCACCACCGAAGCGCCGATGCCGTTGAGGGCCAGCCACCACAGGAAGAATTCAGCGCGGTTGTCGAGCAGCAGCGCCACGCGCTGCCCACGGGCCAGCCCGGCTTGGCGCAGCGCGGCTTCCAGTTCCCGGATGCGCTGGCCGGCGTGGCCATAGGTCCACTCCACCGGCTGGTTTCCATACGCGGCGGCAGCTTGCTGCGGGATATGAAGGAACGGCCGGTGCGCGTAGCGGCCGCAGGCCGCATCGAACGCCCCGCGCACCGAGCGCGGGCAACCCGCCGCACCTTCCTCGCGCCGCGCCGGGTGGCTTGCGGCAGACCCTTCGTGCGCGTGCACCCCTGAGATACCACCAGACATCGTTGTTGTCCCCGTTCGTTGGGTGGCGCGCAGCGCCTCCCGATTTCGTGATGGCTCGAATGCTATATCTCAAGTAACTTGAATTCAAGTTATTTTTTGGCGAATGATTTGGGCTCAAGTAGAATGACGGCATGACTACTTATGACTACGTCGACCAGTTTCTTGCCGAGTGGCGCACCGCGCGTCCGGATCTGCAGTTGGAGCACGCGGACCTGCTGATCCGCGTGATACGCCTCGGCGGCATCCTGGAGCGGGAGCTCGGCCGCCTGTCGCAGGCGCACGGCATCTCGGCCGGGCAATTCCAGGTACTGGCGGCGCTGCGCCGCCGCTATCCTCAAACCGCGTCGCCGTCAGACCTGAGCCGGATCGCGATCCTGACCACGGGCACCATGACGGTGCTGCTGGACCGGCTGGAAGAAAAAGGGTTGGTGCGCCGCCTGCGCGACCCCAACGACCGGCGCCGCCTGGAAGTGGAGCTGACACCGGCCGGCAAGGACCTGATCGACCGCGCCCTGGACGAGCGTGTGGCGCGGCTGCACGCGCTCACGGCCGGCATGGATGCCGACGACAGCAGCGCGGCAACACGCGTGCTGCGCCATCTGCTCGCCGAAATCGACGATCAGGCCGCGGGCGGCACCTGAGGCAGGACGGCGCGGGCGCTGTGCCTCAGGCCTCTTCCGACCACTGCACGCCCTCGCGCGCCATGAACGCCGACGAAGCCGCCGGCCCCCAGGTGCCGGCGGTATAGGGTCGCGGCCCCTCGTCCTGCGCGCGCCAGGCCTCCAGGATCGGATCGACCCAGGTCCATGCGGCCTGCAGTTCGTCGCGCCGCACGAACAGCGCCAGCCGGCCGCGGATCACGTCGAGCAGCAGGCGCTCGTAGGCTTCTGCCCGGCGCGTGGTGAAGGCCGAGTCGAGGTTCAGCGCCAGGCTCAGCGGCTTGAGCTTCATGCCCTCGCCCGGCTGCTTCACCATCAGCGTCAGCCGCACCGATTCTTCCGGCTGCAGCCGGATCACCATGCGGTTGGGCTGCAGCGTGCTGCCCGGATCGAAGATGGAGTGCGGCACCTCGGCGAAGTGGATCACCACCTCGGTCACGCGCTCCTGCATGCGCTTGCCGGTGCGCAGGTAGAACGGCACCTGGTTCCAGCGCCAGGTGCCAAGCTCGGCCCGCATCGCGACAAAGGTCTCGGTGCGGCTGTCGGGCGGAATCCCGTCTTCCTGCAGGTAGCCGCGCACCAGCTCGCCGCCGATGGCACCCGCGGTGTACTGGCCGCGCACGGTATTGCGGCGCACGTCCTCGGGCGACATCGGCCGCAGCGAGCGCAGCACCTTGAGCTTTTCATCGCGCACCGCGTCGGAGTTGAGCGACGCGGGCGGCTCCATCGCCAGGATGCTGACCAGCTGCAGCAGGTGGTTCTGCACCATGTCGCGCATGGCCCCGGCCTCGTCGTAGAAGCCGCCGCGCGTGCCCACGCCCACGGTCTCGGCCACGGTGATCTGCACGCTGCGCACGAACGGCGTGCGCCACAGCGGCTCGAAGATCGAATTGCCGAAGCGCAGCGCCATCAGGTTCTGCACCGTCTCCTTGCCCAGGTAGTGGTCGATGCGGTAGGTGCGGTCCTCGCTGAAATAGCGGCTGACCACCTCGCCGATGTCGATCGCTGACGCCAGGTCCACGCCCAGCGGTTTTTCCAGCACCAGCCGGGTGTCGTCGGCAATCAGTCCGTGGCTGGCGAGGTTGTCGCAGGTGGCGGCGAACAGCCCGGGGGGCATCGCCATGTAGTAGATCCGCAGCGCATCGCTGCGCAGTTGCGCGGCCAGCGCCGGGTAGTCCGCCGCCTGCGCGGCGTCGAGATGGACGAAATCCAGCCGCTGCAGGAAAGCCTGCCATTTGGCGGCCTCGATATAGCGCGCATCGACAAACGGTTGTGCGCTTTGGTCGGCAAAATTGACAAAGGCCTCGCGGTCCCAGCGGTGCCGGCCCACGCCGAGGATGCGGGTGCCGTCGGGCAGGTTGCCGTCGCGGTGGCACATGTAGAGCGAGGGCAGCAGCTTGCGCGCCGACAGGTCGCCGGCGCCGCCGAAGATGACGAGGTCGAGCGGCCGGGCGTCGGCCGTGCCGAAGGCGGAGACGGTGCGGGAGGTTGGCATGACGGGCTCCTTGCGTGCCGATGGGGCGGATGAGGTTGGCCGGGGGCGGGGCAAGCCGGCATTGTTTGCGTTGTTCATGCAGTCTGCCCGACCAGCATGTCTCGGTCACGTTGCGCGGCTATTGCGGCTGGCCGGCCGGCACAGCGGCAAACGCCACCGGACCATCCGCATCATCCGTGCCATCGAACGCGGCCGCGCAAGCGGACGGAGCACCCGAGCCCTGCACGGTCAGCGTAACGATGAACGGTTTACGTCAAATCGGGGATACCGGTACGAGCCACTTCGACCAAGATGCATTGAACTGGTATTCAACGACGGCGCTGCGGGCAGTATCACAGGCAGGCCTGGGGCGGAAGTTCGGTTTCCCACACAAAAGCGCAAACCGCAGTGGGCTCCGTCGACCGTGCCCTGCCGCAATGCGGTTCGGGCATGCCCCGGCTATGCAGTACCAATTGACGGATACCGTGCGCATGGCATGGGCGTCACCCTTTGCGCTCCACTCCCCCGCAGGGCGATTAAATGTCCTAAAGTGGTATCACCGACATCAGGCCCTGGTACGTATGAGGAGTCGCATGGATCAAAGGCTGCAGGCGCTGCGGCCCGACGAGGCCGACGCCACGCCGATCTACCTGCAGGTAGCGCGCAAGCTCACCGCGGCCATCCAGGCGGGGCAATGGCGGGCGGGCGATGCGCTGCCGTCGGAACGCACGCTGGTCGATTCGCTGGGGATTTCGCGTGTCACCGCGCGGCACGCGCTGCAGGTGCTGGCCGAGGAAGGCGCCATCACGCGCAACCGCGGCGCGGGCACCTTTATCGCCCCGCGCGCCGAGCCCAGGCCGGCGCGGCTGGACAATTTCAGCGAACTGGCGCGCCGGCGCGGCATGACGCCGGCGAGCGAGCTGGTGGGGTTCGAGCGCCGCCGCGCCACCGCGCAGGAAAGCGCGGAACTGGCCCTGGCCGAGGGCGACGAGATCGTCCGGCTGACGCGGCTGCGCAAGGCCGATGGACGGATCTACTGGATGGACGTGACCACGCTGGCGCTGGCCGTGGTGCCCGATGCCAGCGCCATCGGCGAATCGCTCTACGCCTACCTGGAGCGGATCGGCAAGCCGGTGCTGCGCGTCACCGAGACGCTGCGCGCGGTGGTCGCCACGGCGGAACTGGCCGCGCGCCTGGGCATCGAGCCGGGCGAGCCGCTGCTGCATATCCGCCGCACTGGCTACACCCATGGCGACAAGCCGGTCGAGCTGACCGACGCATACTGCCTGAACGACTTCTACGAACTGAAGCAGTAGCGCCCGGCGGCGCCGGCCACTGGTGGTTCCACCGGCGGCGGGGGCGGGTCGTCCTCGGGCGACAGCGGCACATCGGGCGGCACGCCCGGCGGCGCGGGCTCTTCCACCGGGGGCACGGTATGGCGCGGCTGCAGGCGCGCACCGGCGATCGGGTTCAGCGAGGCAGGCATGCGGGGACTCCGTGGCGGGCTTACTTCCTCATTGAAGCAAACCCCGCCAGCGCGCGCCAGTGCGGATGCCGCGCCGCTCAGGCGTGCTGGCGGCGCACGAAGAACAGCGCCGCGCCCACCGCCATCAGCACGCTGCCGAAAAACCGGTTCTGCCACAGCACCGCGCGGGCATTGCGGAACAGCCCCTGCATGCGCGACGCCAGCAGCGCGTAGCCATGCATCACCACCAGGTCGACGCAGCACATGGTGGCCGCCAGGATCGCCAGCTGCAGCGCCAGCGGCCGGTTCGGGTCGATGAACTGCGGCAGCACCGCGACCATGAAGATGATGCCCTTGGGGTTGGTCACGTTGGTCAGCAAGCCCGTCGCAAAACGGCGGCGCCGGCTCATCACGGCCACGCGCACCGGGCCGCCGTCCTGCGCCGCATCCGCTTCCACGCGGGCACGCCATTGCTGGATGCCGAGATAGATCAGGTACAGCGCGCCGATGGTCTTGACCACCATGAAGGCCTGCTCCGAGGCCAGCAGCAGCGCGCCCAGCCCGCCGCCGGCCACCAGCAGCACGATCACCAGCCCGGCCTGCAGGCCGAAGATGGTAGTGGTGGTCCGGCGCAGCCCGTACGACAGGCCATGGCTCATCGACAGCACCGCACCCGACCCCGGCGACACCGCGATCACCCAGCACGCGGCGAAATAGGCCAACCAGACTTCCCAACGCATTTCATCTCTCCTATGACTGCAACATGCGGGGCGGCGCATCGCCCCCCGGCACCTGTGATTCGCTGCGGCGCAGCGGCGCCTCAGAGCGGGTGGAACCCGCCCAGGAACTGCTCCACCTGCTCGGCCTGGCGCGCGTCGCGCGCGGCCTCGCCGGATTCCAGCACCACCGCCTGGAAGGCGCGCGTGCCCACCGCCACCAGCCGCGCGCTGAGCCGGCGCGGCGACTGGTCCTGCGGCGACACGCCGCTGGCCTGCAGCTCCAGCCCGGCCAGCGGGCGGCCCGGCCGGTCCGCGCTCATGATGGTGACCGGCCGCGTGCGCGGCTCGCCCGACAGCGTGCCCAGGTTGGCCAGCAGGCCGGCCTGCATTGCCGCCAGGGCCTCGCGCCGCAGCGCCTCATCATCGGCGGGCAGGGTCACCACGCCGACGGCGAAGAGCGTGTCGTCGACGCGTGCGGCCTCCATCGTCATCGGCAGCTTGCGCCCGGCAATGGTCACGTCGCGCGCGGCGCTGGTGGGCTTGCCGGGATAGAGCGCGGCGTAGCCGCCCTCGCCCGACTGGATGGTGCGCCAGTCATAGCGCGGCGAACAGGCGCACAGGGCCAGCGCGAGCAGCGCGGCACAGCATGTCAGGGACCAGCGGGGCGCGGCAGCAGGGCTCGGCGGGGGCGGCACGGGACGCATGGAAAACGGGACGGAAGCACAGGCTCGGGACGGCGCGCGCGGGCGCGGTCGCCGGCGCGCGGAAACCGGTATTATCCCGGAAGCGGCGCGCCAGTGCTTGCCGCGCCGCCTGTCCCACCTGTGCCGCCCCCCGAACCGCCATGCCTGCCTCCCGCCTCGCCCGAACTGCTGCCGCCAGCACCCGTCTGCACTGGCTGGCCGCGGGCGTGTTGCTGGCGGCGCTGGCCGGCGAGTCCGCCGCGGGCCCGGCGCACCTGCCGCCGGCCACTGACCTCGCCGCCCACGGCGCCGACGCCGCCCGCCGCCGCGAGCCGCTGGTGGTGCTGGTGTCGATGCCGGGCTGCGGCTATTGCGACGCGGTGCGCCGCAACTACCTGGGCCCGCAGGCGGCCGCCGGCGAGATCGCCGTGCGCGAGCTCGACATGACCGCCGACACCCCGCTGCGCGATGCCGACGGCAGCCAGACCACCGCGCGCGCCTGGGCCCGCGCGCACCAGGTCCGGGTGGCGCCGACGGTGCTGTTCCTGGACCGCCAGGGCCGCGCCGCCGCCAGCCCGCTGCGCGGCATGCAGCCCGACTTCTACGGCGCCTACCTGGAACAGGCGCTGGCGCAGGCGCGCGCCGCCGTCGCCGCGCGCAAGTGACGGAAGGGTTCCAGCGCATCACCGCAAGGCGGTACCGCGCAGCGCGCGAACGCCTGCCGCATTAGAATGTCCCACTGCTGACCGGCCCCGCCCGGTCCTCCCTGCACCAACGAAGCGGCTCCAGCCGGATTCCCATGACCACTACCCCCGCCTCCAAGACCTCCCGCAAGCCCTGGCCCATCGTCGCCGCCGTGGTGGTGCTGGCGCTGCTGGGCTGGTTCGGCTACCGCGCGCTGTCGCCGTCCGGTACCGCGCCGGCCGCTACCTTCACGCTGCTGTCCGGCGAAAAGGTCAGCACCGCCGACCTCAAGGGCAAGGTCTACCTGGTCAACTTCTGGGCGACCAGCTGCGCCACCTGCATCAAGGAGATGCCGGACATGGTCAAGACCTACGAGCAGTTCAAGGGCAAGGGACTGGAATTCGTCGCGGTGGCGATGAACTACGACCCGCCCATGTACGTGATGAACTTCGCCAAGACGCGCGGGCTGCCGTTCAAGGTGGCGATGGACAGCGACGGCAGCGCGGCCAAGGCCTTTGGCAATGTGGGCCTGACGCCTACGACGTTCGTGATCGACAAGGAAGGCCGCATCCTGAAGCGCTATGTCGGCGAGCCCGAATGGGAAGCGCTGCACAAGCTGCTCGACGGCGCGCTGGCAAAGTCTGCGTAACTCAGGCGCTGCGAACACACGACAAAAGGTGCTCATCGAGCACCTTTTTTTGTTTTCGGGACCGATCCCGCGTGCGGCGGGTTGCGCCCGCGGGCTGTATGGATATACAGTTGGCGCCAGTTTTCTCATCGCGTGTCCTGCCCGCCCCAACCCGTGACCCTGGACCTAGCCCCCGCGGCTGAATCAGCCGAAGCCGCCACCCCTGACGCCGAAGCGCTCCCCGCCTACCTGTCCCGGCTCAATCCGGAGCAGCGCGCCGCGGTCGAGCACGGCAGCGAGGCGCCGCTGCTGATCATCGCCGGCGCCGGCTCGGGCAAGACCAATACGCTGGCGCACCGGGTCGCGCACCTGGTGCTGGCCGGCGCCGATCCGCGCCGCATCCTGCTGCTGACGTTCTCGCGCCGCGCCGCCGCCGAGATGGGCCGGCGCGTCGAGCGCATCGTCGACCAGGCGCTGGGCACCAGCACCGGCACCGGGCGCGCGGCGCTGCAGTGGTCCGGCACCTTCCACGCCATTGGCGCGCGGCTGCTGCGCGAATATGCCGAGACCCTGGGCCTGTCGCCGGCCTTCACCATCAGCGACCGCGGCGATTCCGCCGACCTGATGCACGTGGTGCGCCACGACCTGGGCCTGTCGGAGACCGCCAGCCGCTTCCCGAAGAAGGAAACCTGCCTGTCGATCTATTCGCGCGTGGTCAACACCCAGGCGCCGCTGGAAGACGTGCTCAGGCAGCAGTTCCCGCGCTATGCGATGTGGGCCGATGCGCTGCGCACGCTGTTCGCCGGCTATGTCGAGGCCAAGCAGAAGCAGCACGTGCTCGACTACGACGACCTGCTGCTGTACTGGGCGCAGGCCATGGCCGAGCCCGCCATCGCGCAGGACATGGGCACCCGCTTCGACCATATCCTGGTCGACGAATACCAGGACACCAACGCCCTGCAGGCGTCGATCCTGCTGGCGCTGCGGCCCGACGGCCGCGGCCTGACCGTGGTCGGCGACGACGCGCAGTCGATCTACGCCTTCCGCGGCGCCACCGTGCGCAATATCCTGGATTTCCCCGCGCAGTTCACGCCGGCGGCGCAGCAGGTCACGCTGTCGCAGAACTACCGCTCGACGCAGCCGATCCTGCAGGCCGCCAACGCGGTGATCGGGCTCGCGGCCGAGCGCTATACCAAGGACCTGTGGTCCGAGCGCCAGTCGGCCGAGAAGCCCGGCGTGATCGTGGTCAACGACGAGGCCGACCAGGCCCGCTACGTGGTCGAGCAGGTGCTGGCGCGGCGCGAGGCCGGCCTGGCGCTGATGGCGCAGGCGGTGCTGTTCCGCGCCGCCGACCACAGCGCGCAGGTAGAGATCGAGCTGGCGCGGCGCAATATCCCGTTCGTGAAGTTCGGCGGGCTCAAGTTCCTGGAATCGACCCACGTCAAGGATGTGCTGGCGGTGGTGCGCTGGCTCGAGAACCCGCGCGACCGCATGGCGGGGTTCCGCACGCTGCAGCTGCTGCCGGGCATCGGCCCCAAGACCGCGGCGCGCGTGCTCGATGCCATGGCGCTGGCGACCGAGCCGCTGTTCTCGCTGCAGGAATTCGAACCGCCGCCGGCCGCCGCGCCGGCGTGGGCCGACCTGCTTGCGCTGGCGCGCGCGCTGATGGCACCGACCTCGCCGTGGCCGTCGGAATTCGAGCAGGTGCTGGCGTGGTACACACCGCACCTCGAACGCCTGCACGACGATGCGCCCGCGCGCCAGGCCGACCTGCAGCAACTGGAGCGCATCGCCGCCACCTATGGCGCGCGCGAGCGCTTCCTGACCGAGCTGACGCTGGACCCGCCCAGCGCCTCCAGCGATGAATCCGGCGTGCCTTCGCGCGACGAGGATTACCTGATCCTGTCGACCATCCATTCGGCCAAGGGCCAGGAGTGGAAGGCGGTCTATGTGCTCAATGCCGTCGACGGCTGCATGCCGAGCGACCTGGCCACCGGCACCACCGAAGAGATCGAGGAGGAGCGGCGACTGCTCTATGTGGCGATGACGCGGGCCAGGGACCACCTCGATGTCATCGTGCCGCAGCGGTTCTACGTGCACCAGCAGGTGGGCTTCGGCGACCGGCATGTGTATGCGTCGCGCACGCGGTTCTTGCCGAACCGGGTGATGCCGAACTTCTACAGCCGCTCGTGGCCGCCACCGCCGATGCCGGGGGAAGGCGCAGTGAAGCCGGCGCTGGCGCCGGTGGATCTGGCCAGTCGGATGCGGAATATGTGGCGGTGATGGGAATTGGCCTTCAGCTCAGGCCACTTTTTCCAGCAGCAACCCCTTCAAATACTCTCCTTCCGGGAACGCCGCCAGCATCGGATGATCGGTTCCCGCCGACAGCCTGCGCAGGATGCGCGCATCCGCCCGAGCATCGGTCACCGCGCCCGCCACGATCTTCTGGAACAGCTCCATGCTGATCGCTCCCGAGCATGAGTACGTGAACAGCAGCCCGCCCGGGCGCAGCAGCTGCGTGCCGACCAGGTTGATCTCCTTGTAGGCGCGCGCGGCACGGTCGATATGCTGCGCCGACGGCGCGAACTTGGGCGGGTCCAGTACGATCAGGTCGAACTGGCGGCCCTCGGCGCGGAATTCGCGCAGCGTCTTGAACACGTCGGCGTCGAGCCAGGTCGCGCGCTCCGGATCGAAGCCGTTCAACGTCACGTTGCCCGCGGCAATCTTCAGCGCCTCGCCCGAGGAATCGATCGACGTCACCGCTTTCGCCCCGCCGCGCAGCGCGGCCAGCGAGAAGCCGCCGGTATAGCAGAAGCAGTTCAGCACCTCGCGCCCTTCGGCGAGATCGCCGACCAGCTTGCGGTTGTCGCGCTGGTCGACATAGAAGCCGGTCTTGTGCCCGTTGCGCACGTCGACGTAATAGCGCACGCCGTGCTCGGTCACGGACAGTGCCGGATCGGGCTCGGCTCCGGCGAGCACGCCGGTGACCAGCTCCAGCCCCTCGCGCTGGCGCACGGCGGCGTCGGAGCGCTCATAGACATTGGGACAGCCGGTCTCCTTGACCAGCGCCTGCACGATCGCGGTCTTCCAGTGTTCGACGCCCGCCGAGTTGAACTGGCACACCAGCTGGCCCGTGGCGCCGTTGCCGTAGTAGTCGACGATCAGGCCGGGCAGCCGGTCCGATTCGCCGAAGATCAGCCGCACCGCGTCGCTGTCCCGCACCCACTGGCGCCGGTAGGCGATGGCCGCCGCCACGCGGCGCTTGAACAGCGCGTGGTCGACCGGCTCGTTCTCGTCGAAGGTCCACACCCGCGCGCGGATCTGCGATTCGGGGCTGTAGGCGGCCTTGGCCAGGAAGCGGCCGTCGGCGGCGCGCACGATCACGGTGGCGCCCGGCTCGCAGCGGCCTTCGGTGGTGGCGATGCCGGTGGCATAGATCCACGGGTGGCGGCGCAGCAGGGATTTTTCCTTGCCGGGTTTCAGGGTGATGGTGTTCATGTTGGTATGGGAATTGGCATGCCGGAGCGGACAATCGCCAGGGCTGCGGAAGGCTCCCCTCTCCCGCCTGCGGGAGAGGGGTTGGGGGAGAGGGCAGGAGCTTCAGACGAAGTGAAGCGCGTCGGTATGCGCGCGCCTGCCCTCTCCCCCGGCCCCTCTCCCGCGCGCGGGAGAGGGGAGCAAACATGGCGCGAAAGAAACGCCGGCGCGTTACAGCACCACCTTCACCATCGGATGCGAAGTCAGCGCCCGGTACAGGTCATCCAGCTGCTCGCGGCTGGTGACCCATACCGTCACGGTCAGGCCCAGGTAGTTGCCCTTGCTCGACGGGCGCATTTCCATCTTGCCGGCGTGGAAGTCCGGATCGAACTCCTGCACCAGCGCGACGATGGCTTCGGCGAAGCCGTCCTGCATCGCGCCCATCACCTTGATCGGGAAATGGCTCGGGTATTCGATCAGCGACTGCTCCGGCGGAATATCGCCGGGCTTGTTGCCGCTGCCTTGGTTGTCGGTCGTCATCTCGGATTCTCCGGCGCGAGGCCGGCGCGCCGCGTGGCGCACCGGCTCGCGCGCATTCAGGTCACTTGCGCTTGAACCACAGGCGGATGGTGTCCCACAGGCGGCCGAAGAAGCCGGCCTCGGGCACCTCTTCCAGTGCCACCACCGGGAATTCGGCCACCTTGTTGGCGCCGTCCATCAGCTTGACCATGCCCACCTGCTGGCCCGCCGAGATCGGCGCGATCAGCAGTTCCTGGCGCTCCAGCACCGGCTTGAGGCGCCCGCCGGTGCCCTTGGGCACGGTGACGAAGGTCTCGTTCTGCACGCCGATCTTGACCGTGCCGCTCTTGCCCTTGTAGATGTCCGGCGTGGCCAGCACCTGGCCCTTGTCGTACAGGCGCAGCGTGTCGAAGAACTGGAAGCCGTAGTTGAGGATCTTCAGGCTTTCCTGGGTGCGCACCTGTTCGGTGGTGGTGCCGATCACGATCGAGATCAGGCGGCGCGAGCCCTCCGGCACGTTGGCCAGCGGCCGCTTGGCCGACGAGATCAGGCAGTAGCCGGCCGACTTGGTGTGGCCGGTCTTGACGCCGTCGACGGTCGAGTCGATGTACAGCAGGCGGTTGCGGTTGGGCTGCCTGATCTTGTTATAGGTGAACTCCTTCTGCGAGTACATGCTGTAGTACTCGGGGAAGTCCTTGATCAGGCGCGTGGTCAGCGTCGCCAGGTCGACCGCGGTGGTGTAGTGGTTGGGGTCGGGGATGCCGTCGGTATTGGTGAAGTGGGTGTTCTTCATGCCCATGCGCTGGGCCTCGCGGTTCATCATCGCGACGAAGCCCTCTTCCGAGCCCCCGACGGCCTCGGCCAGCGCCAGCGCGGCGTCGTTGCCGGATTGCACGATCAGGCCCAGCAGCAGGTCCTGCACCGTGACCGGCTTGTTGGGCTCGATGAACATGCGCGACTCGTCGCTTTTGACCTTGAGCACCAGGTTGGTCGGCACCACCGCCTGGTCCAGCGTCAGGCGCTTTTCCTTGAGGGCCTCGAACGCCAGGTAGGCGGTCATCAGCTTGGTCAGCGAAGCCGGCTCGATGCGCGCGTCGGCATTCTGCGAGGCCAGGGCCTGGCCGCTGGTGACGTCATACAGCATCCACGACTTGGCTGCGACCTGCGGCATCGGCACGCCCTGCGCCAGCACGGCGGCGGGCGCGGTGGCCAGCACGACGGCGGCGGCGATGGCGGCGGGAGCAAAGGCGGACGAAAGGCGTGTCGTGGCTCGATTCAGCATGTTTCTGTTTTTCCGACGGTAAGAAGGTGGCGCGGGAAGTTCCGGGACGGCGGCGTGCCGGCCTTACCGGTCCCACGCATTGACGACGAGCTGCTTGATCAGGTGCAGCTTGCGGTGAAAGAAATGGTCGGCGCCGGGGATCACGATCACCGGCAGCTCCTGCGGGCGGGCCCAGTCGAACACGCTGGCCAGCGGCACGGTGTCGTCCTGTTCGCCATGGATCACGATGGTGTCGGCCGGCACCTGCGCGACTTCCCAGCGGCTGGCGGCGGTGCCCACCAGCACCAGGCGCTGCACCGGGGTGCCGGCCTCGGCCAGGCGGCGCGCCACGTGGGTGCTGACGAAGCTGCCGAACGAGAACCCGCCCAGCGCCAGCGGCAGCGTCGCGGCCTGCGCCGACCACGCGGTCTGCTGGCGCATCCAGGCCGCCACGGCGAGCAGGTCGTCCTGTTCGCCGATGCCGTTGTCATGCTCGCCGGCGGTTGCACCGACGCCGCGGAAGTTGGGGCGCACGGTGGCATAGCCCAGCTGCACGAAGGCGCGCGCCAGCGTCTGCGCAACCTTGTTGTCCTTGGTGCCGCCGAACAGCGGATGCGGGTGCGCCACCAGCGCCAGGCCTCGGGGCTCGCCTTGCGGCAGGTCCACCGACACGTCGATCGCGCCGACGGGACCGGCGATGGAAAGTACCTGGGTATGCGCGTTCATAGGGCGGTCTGGATGGCGATGAACCGGCTGGCTCAGGCCCGGAAATCCCGGGGCAAAAAATGAAAAAACCGTCCGGCGTGCGGGCGGCGGGGTCAGGCATCGGCGCTGCGGCATCGGCAGCGCCGCGGACTTCGTTCTCGTTCAGCGATCCACCATCAGCCGCTCGACCGGCTTGCCCTTGAGCAGGTGGCTGTCGATGATTTCATCGATGTCATGCTCGTCGACATAGGTGTACCAGATGGCCTCGGGGTAGACCACCAGCACCGGGCCGAGTTCACAGCGGTTCAGGCAGCCCGCCTTGTTGATGCGCACGCGGCCTTCGCCGCCGGCGATGCCCAGTTCCTTGCAGCGCTTCTTGGCGTATTCCTGCATGGCCTTGGCGTTGTAGTTGGCGCAGCAGTTCTCGCCGGCCTCGCGCTGGTTCAGGCAGAAAAAGACGTGGTGCTGGTAGTAGCTGCGCATGCGTACGGTGTGAAGACGGCCCCGGACGGCGGCACGGCCCGGACGGCATTGAACGGAAGCTCGGAATTATACGGCGTTGCGAGCGCCGGGCCGCGATATGCGGCAGCTTTGCGCGCACCGCCATGCACCCCGGGCCCTGTCAGGTGGCGCCTCGCGCACCCTGTGCCCGCCCGCTCTTCCGGATTGCCGGATCCGCGCCGTCCGGGATTCCGGAATCCCGGAGGCCGGGCGCCCGTCCGCGGCCAGCCTTTCCTTGTGAATCAACCAGTTAGCAATACCGGTTGGACTGGCATGCCGGTTGCGAATTCCCGCCCCTGAACGCGCCGCAACCGTGACGGCGCGCGCCCGCGCGGACCCGCCCGGGTACGGTCAACACCGAGGACGACATCATGAGGAAACCCTTCTACAAGATCCTGTACGTGCAGGTCCTGTTCGCCATCTGCATCGGCATCCTGCTCGGCCACTTCTGGCCCGACACCGGCGTCGCCATGAAGCCGCTGGGCGATGGCTTCATCAAGCTGATCAAGATGATCATCGGCCCGATCATCTTCTGTACCGTGGTGACCGGCATCGCCGGCATGAGCGACATGAAGAAGGTCGGCCGCGTCGGCGGCAAGGCGCTGCTGTACTTCGAGGTGGTGTCGACCTTCGCGCTGCTGATCGGGCTGGGCGCCGCGCACCTGCTCAAGCCGGGCGTGGGCTTCAACATCGACCCCGCCACGCTCGACACCAAGGCCATCGCCCAGTACGTGTCGAAGGCGCACGGCCAGAGCACGGTCGAGTTCCTGATGCACATCATCCCCGACACCGTGTTCAGCGCCTTCGCCAACGGCGACATCCTGCAGATCCTGCTGGTGTCGCTGTTCTTCGGCGCCGCGCTGGCGGTGCTGGGCGAACGCGCCCGCATCGTGGTGCAGCTGATCGAGCAGGTCTCGAAGGTGTTCTTCCACATCGTCCACGTGATCACCAAGGTGGCCCCGATCGGCGCCTTCGGCGCGATGGCGTTCACCATCGGCAAGTACGGCCTGGGCTCGCTGGTGCCGCTGCTCAAGCTGATCGGCACCTTCTACTTCACCGCCATCGTGTTCGTGCTGGTGGTGCTCGGCACGATCGCGCGCATGACCGGCTTCAGCATCGTGCGCTTTATCTCGTACATCAAGGAAGAGCTGCTGATCGTGCTGGGCACCAGCTCGTCCGAGGCCGCGCTGCCGCACATGATGGAAAAGCTGGAGAAGCTGGGCTGCTCAAAGTCGGTGGTGGGCCTGGTGGTGCCGACCGGCTATTCATTCAACCTGGACGGCACCAACATCTACATGACCATGGCGGTGATCTTCATCGCCCAGGCCACCGGCATCGAGCTGACGCTGATGCAGCAGCTGACCATCCTGGCGGTGGCGATGATCACCTCCAAGGGCGCCAGCGGCGTGACCGGCTCGGGCTTCATCACGCTGGCGGCGACGCTGGCGGTGGTGCCGACCATTCCGGTGGCGGGCATGGTGCTGATCCTGGGCATCGACCGCTTCATGAGCGAGTGCCGCGCGCTGACCAACATCATCGGCAACGGCGTGGCCACGGTGGTGGTGTCGGCGTGGGAACGCGAGCTGGACCGCAAGCGCCTGGCACGCGTGCTGCAGCACGGTGCCGGCGACGATGCCGATACGCTTGGCGAAGCCGGCCAGCGCGCCGCCTGAAACGGCTGCGCCCGCGCGCGCGGCTGCCCCCGCCGCGCGCCTGCGGGTATCATCGGCGCGACACCCCTCGCGCGCGCCGATGCCACACTCCGACGACTTTCTCGCCGTGCATGACCCCGCCGCCACCCGCCCGGTGCACGCGCCGGAGACCGGCAGCGGGCGCTGGTGGGGCTTTGCCGCCGCCCTTGCCGCGGGCCTGCTGCTGCTGTGCGCGCTGACCTGGCTGGTCTCGGTCCAGCGCGGACTGGCCAGCCTGCAGCAAGGCACCGCGACGCGCGCCGACCGCTACGCCGCCACGCTCGAAAGCACGCTCGACCGCTACGAGTTCCTGCCCGCGCTGGTGTCGCTGCATCCGTTCGTGCGCGAACTGCTCGCCGCCCCCGACGACGCGCAGCGCGTCGCCGCCGCCAACCAGTACCTGGCCGAGGTCAACCGGCGCGCGCATGCGTCGGCCACCTATGTGATCGCCGCCAACGGCATTGCGCTGGCGGCCAGCAACCACGGCCAGCCCGGCAGCTTCGTCGGCACCGACTACCGCTTCCGCCCCTACTTCCAGACCGCCGCGGGCGGCAGGATGGGACGCTTCTACGCCATCGGCATCACCAGCGACGAACCCGGCTACTACCTCGCGCAGCCGATCGAAGCCGGCGGCAAGGTCATCGGCGTGACCGTGGTCAAGCTCAACCTGGAGTGGTTCCAGCGTGCCGGCAGCGGCGCCGAGCCGCTGATGGTCAGCGACGACCACGGCGTGATCTTCCTGTCGTCGGTGTCGGCGTGGCAATACCGCACGCTGCGTCCGCTGCCGCCGGCGCTGCGCGCGGAGATGGAGCGGACCCGCCAGTACCACGGCCGCGCGGTGACGCCGCTGCCGCTGGAGCCGCTGACGTCGCCGCTCACGCGCTGGCTGGCCGACACCACGCTGGCGCAAGGCGCGCGCCTGGTGCGCGTGCGCGACGAGGCCGCGGCCGGCCGCACCACCTTCGCGCCGGACGGCGCCGAGCGCGCCGACCGCTATCTGGCGCTGAACCGCACCGTGGGCCCGGCAGGCTGGACCATGCAGGTGATGGCGCCGCTGGACCCGGTGCTGGCCAACGCGCGCAACGCCACCGTGGCCGCGGCGCTGGGCTATGCCTGCATCTGCCTGCTGCTGGTCAACTGGCGCCAGCGCCGCCAGCGCGCGCGCGACATGCAGTACAGCCGCCGTTTGCTGGAAGCTGCCTACGACCAGCTGGAGCGCCGCGTCGAGGCCCGCACCGCCGACCTGATGGCGATCAACGAAAAGCTGGAAGACGAAGTGGCCGAGCGCACCCGCGCCGAAAGCGAGCTGCGCGCGGCCCAGGACGAGCTGGTGCAGGCCAGCAAGCTGGCCGCGCTGGGACAGATGGCGGCCGGCATCACGCATGAGCTGAACCAGCCGCTGGCGGCGCTGCGCACGTTCTCGGACAACACCCGCGTGCTGCTTGAGCGCGGCCAGCTGGCCGCGGCCGAGGGCAACCTGACGGCGATCGCCGACCTGACCGAGCGCATGGGCAAGATCACCGGCCAGCTCAAGCTGTTTGCCGGCAAGGCGCGCCCGGTGCAGCGGCCGGTGGCGCTACGCGCGGCCGTCGAGCACGTGCTGGCGCTGCTGGCGCCGCGGCTCGGCGCGGTCACGATCCACCTCACCGGCCTGGATACCGTGCCCGGCCTCGCCGTGCGCGCCGACGAGCTGAAGCTGGAACAGGTGCTGCTGAACCTGCTCGGCAACGCGCTCGATGCGATCGCCGCGGCCGCGCCGGCCGCTCCGGCCGCTCCGGCCCCCGGCCGCATCGACCTGCAAGTGCAGGCCGGCGAGCACGCCGTCACCATCGTCGTGCGCGACAACGGCACCGGCATCGCGCCGGAAGCGCTGCCGCGCCTGTTCGAACCCTTTTTCACCACCAAGGAAACCGGCCAGGGGCTGGGCCTCGGGCTGGCGATCTCGTCGTCGATCGTGCGCGAGTTCGGCGGCCAGCTCAGCGTCGCCAATGTCCCCGGCGGCGGCGCGCAGTTCACGCTGGTGCTGGCGCGCGCGCCGGCCGTCGATCCGGCGCCATCGGTTTCCGCGTCCTGATGAGTATTGCCATGCAAGATGGTCTGCGTGTCCTGTTTGTCGAAGACGAGCCGCTGGTGCGGCAGGCCACCGCGCAAAGCCTGGAACTGGCCGGCTTCCGCGTGCTGGCGCTGCCTTCGGCCGAGGCCGCGATCCCGCACCTGCACGGCGCCTTCGCCGGCGTGGTGGTGACCGACGTGCGCCTGCCCGGCGCCAGCGGGCTGGACCTGCTGCAGCACTGCCGCAACGCCGCGCCCGGCGTGCCGGTGATCCTGGTGACCGGCCACGGCGACATCACCATGGCGGTGCAGGCGATGCGCGAGGGCGCCTATGACTTCATCGAAAAGCCCTTCGGCGCCGACCGCCTGACCGACACCGTGCGCCGCGCGCTGGAACGGCGCGCACTGGAGCTGGAAAACCAGGCGCTGCGCCGCGAACTGGCGGGGCCCGCCGCCGGCACGCGCATCATCGGCCGCTCGCCGGCGATCGAGCAGGTGCGCGCGCTGGTGGCCAATGTCGCGCCCACCGACGTGCCGGTGATGATCAACGGCGAGACCGGCACCGGCAAGGAACTGGTGGCGCGCAGCCTGCACGCGCTGTCCGGGCGCGCCGAGGGGCCCTTTATCGCACTGAACTGCGGCGCGGTGCCCGAGGCCATCTTCGAGAGCGAGATGTTCGGCCACGAGGCCGGCGCCTTCACCGGTGCCGGCAAGCGCCGCATCGGCAAGCTCGAGCATGCCTCGGGCGGCACGCTCTTCCTCGACGAGATCGAAAGCATGCCGCTGGCGCTGCAGGTCAAGCTGCTGCGCGTGCTGCAGGAGGGCTCGCTGGAGCGGCTGGGCTCGAACGCCTCGGTGCAGATCGACGTGCGCATCGTCGCCGCGGCCAAGGGCGACATGGACGCGCTGGTGGCGCAGGGCACGTTCCGCGAAGACCTGTATTACCGGCTCAATGTCGTCACCATCGCGCTGCCGCCGCTGCGCGAGCGGCGCGAGGACATCGTGCCGCTGTTCGAGCATTTCTCGCTGGTGTCGGCGGTGCGCTACCAGCGGCCCGCGCCGCTGCTGTCCGAGGCGCAACGCCAGGCGCTGGCCCAGCGGCCGTGGCCGGGCAACGTGCGCGAGCTGCGCAATGCCGCCGACCGCATGGTGCTGGGCGTGCCCGAGGGCGGCCAGGCCGGCGCGCAGGCGGCGGGCCCCGACGAGACCGCGCCGCTGCGCGAGCGCATGGAGCACTTCGAGCGCGCCGTGATCGCCGACGCGCTGGCGCGCACCGGAGGCGCGGTCAGCCAGGCGGCGGACCTGCTGCAGGTGGGCAAGGCCACGCTCTACGACAAGATCAAGCGCTACGGGCTGTGATGTCATGCCGGGTTCATGGCGCTGCCACGGCGCCGTCACATTGGCGGCCTATGCTTCGTGTGCGGCTGCGGCATTGGCAGGTGCCCGCCGTGTGTATCAGTCTTCGTGGTAATTGATGGCCCCGCGCATGCGGGGCGTTTTTTTTGCGCGGTCGGGTCGGATCTGGCGCCGCCGCGCCGCTTCACACCCGCCACACATTGCCCTCACCCCGGCTGGCCACACTGGAGCCCTTCGCTCTCCGGAAACCGCCATGCCCTCCTTCGACTACGACCTCGTCATTGCCGGCGCCAGCTTTGCCGTAGCCGCCTGCGTCCTTGACCCGCGCGCCATGGCCCGCAGGATCGGCATAGACTTGGGCTTCTAGCGACGCAGCCCATAAACTCCCTATAATCGAACGACCGTTCATTTAGGGCACGACCAGCGTGCCCGCCAGTGGTTCAGGAGACACCATGCCCGCCGCCAAGCAACTGCCCCAGGTCTTGCAGAACCTGGCCCTGCCCGTGATTGCCTCGCCCATGTTCATCGTCAGCTATCCCGAGTTGGTGCTGGCGCAGTGCAAGGCCGGCATCGTCGGTTCGTTCCCCGCGCTCAATGCGCGTCCGGCGGAGCTGCTCGACGAGTGGCTGACGCAGATCGAGCAGGAACTGGCCGCGTTCAAGGCCGCGAACCCCGGCGCGCCGGTCGGTCCGGTCGCGGTCAACCAGATCGTCCACAGCTCCAACGCGCGCCTGGAGCATGACATCAAGGTCTGCGTCGAGCACAAGGTGCCGATCTTCATTACCTCGCTGCGCGCGCCGCCCAAGGAGCTGATCGACGCGGTGCACAGTTACGGCGGCATCGTGCTGCACGACGTGATCAGCCTGCGCCATGCCGAGAAGGCGATCGAATCCGGTGTCGACGGCCTGATCCTGGTCGCGGCGGGCGCCGGCGGCCATGCCGGCATGCTGTCGCCGTTCGCGCTGGTGGGCGAGGTGCGCAAGCTCTTCGACGGCCCGATCGCGCTGTCGGGCTCGATCGCCACCGGCGAGGCGGTGCTGGCGGCGCAGGCCATGGGCGCGGACTTCGCCTACGTGGGCACGCGCTTCATCGCCTCGCAGGAGGCGCACGCGGCCGAGTCGTACAAGCAGTCGATCACCAGCTCGGCCGCCGCCGATATCGTCTACACCAACCTGTTCACCGGCGTGCACGGCAACTACATCCGCGAAAGCATCAGCAACGCGGGCCTGGACCCGGACAACCTGCCGGTGGCGGACAAGAGCAAGATGGACTTTTCCAGCGGCAGCTCCAAGGCCAAGGCGTGGAAGGATATCTGGGGCGCCGGCCAGGGCGTGGGCCAGATCCACGACATCCCCAGCGCCGGTGAAATCGTCGCGCGCATGAAAGCGGAGTACGATGCGGCCAAGGCGCGACTCGGGATTTCGCGCTGACCGATCCAGCACCGGGGCCGCTTAGCGGCCCTTTGTTCGACCATTGCCCCCTTCCGGCCCTGACCTTTCGCCCGATCCTGAAGCCGTGCTGAGCCACCGCCAGCGCGTGCTGCGCGCCGTCTGGGTGGCGCTGGGCGGACTCTGCCTGCTGCTGGGCGTGATCGGGATCTTCCTGCCGGTGCTGCCGACCACGCCATTCGTGCTGCTGGCGGCGGCGTGCTTCGCGCGCGGCTCGACGCGCTTCCATGAATGGCTGATGGGACATCCGCGCTTCGGGCCGCTGGTCAGCGACTGGCAGCGGCATCGGAGCATCCCTTTCAAGGCGAAGTGCCTGGCGCTGTCGATGATGTGGCTGTCGATGGGGACCACGGCGTGGCTGCTGCGCGGACGGCCGCTGGTGTCGGCGGCGCTGCTCGCTTGTGCGGTGGGGGTCAGCGTGTGGATGATCCGGTTGCCGACGCGGCCTGAGGATGGGGGGAATACTTGAATCTTTCTGGCCTTTCGACGCCCGTCACTTCGTTGACGCTCCGGCCCTCACCCCCATCCCTCGCTCGGCAAGCTCCTTCACTCGTACTTGCGTGCATCCTCGATCAGCCGCCCGTCCTGCGGCAACGACCCCGCCGCCACGAACGCCACCTCGCCTCTTAGCCGCATCACCTCGCGCAGCGACTCCGCCACCGCGCGCTGCAGGTCGGCGTCTTCACGCGTGGCCTCGCAGCGCAGCGTCATCACGTCGGCGCCCGGATCGCCGGTCACCACCAGCCGCGCGGCGCGGATTTCCGGGTGGCGGCGCAAGACGTCGGCCACCTGGCCCGGATGCACGAACATGCCCTTGACCTTGGTCGCCTGGTCCGCGCGCCCCAGCCAGCCCTTGAGCCGGATATTGGTGCGCCCGCACGGGCTCGGCCGCCGCGAGGACTCCGCCACCACCGCCGACAGGTCGCCGGTGCCGAAGCGGATCAGCGGATAGTCGCCGTTGCCCAGCACCGTCACCACCACCTCGCCGGTCTCGCCTTCGGGCATGGGGCGCGAGCCGCCGGGCTCGACGATCTCGACCAGCACGCCCTCGTCCACCACCCAGCCGTCGCCGCCTTCGGTTTCATACGCGATCAGGCCGACATCGGCAGTGCCGTACATCTGCTGCACGCGCACCCCGCGATCCCGGAACCAGTTGCGTAGCGACGGCGGCAGGGCCTCGCCCGAGACCAGCGCCTTGGCCAGGCTGGTGCAGGGGGTGCCGAGTTCATCGCCGCGCTCCAGCAGCAGCTTGAGGAACGACGGCGTGCCGGCATAGGCGGCCGGCTGCAGGCTCGCCAGCGCCTGCACCTGCGAATCGGTCTGGCCGACGCCGGCCGGGAACACGCAGCAACCCAGCCGGTGGGCGCCGCTTTCCATCATCATGCCGGCCGGGGTGAAGTGGTAGGAGAAGGTGTTGTAGACCAAGTCGCCGGCGCGAAAGCCGGCGGCGTGCATGGCGCGGGCGGTGCGCCACCAGTCGGCGTCGTGGCCGTCGGGCTCGTGGATCGGGCCGGGCGACTGGAACACGTGGCGCAGCTTGCCCAGCGGCGTCGCGTTGAGCCCGCCCAGCGGCGGCAGCGCGCGCTGGCGTGCGCTCAGGTCGGATTTGCGCGTCACCGGCAGCTGGGCCAGTGCCGCGCGCGAGGTCAGCAGGCGCGGATCGACGCCATCCAGCAGTTCGGCAAAGTATGGCGCTTGGTCGCGCGCATGGGCCACCTGGCGTGCCAGGGCGGCAAGTAGCGCCTGCTCGCGGACTTCCGGCGCGCGGGTTTCGAGCGGATCGAAGTGTTCTGGCATGGTCAATGCTGCCGGGGGTGGCAAAGGTTTGCGTTAATGGTCGAGCGTTTCCGAGAAGGGCGCAGAGACCGCCGCGAGCGGGCCGTAGCGAGTCCGAGAAGCGCAGCCGTACACCGGTACGGCGAGCATCGCAGGGCTCGATACGGCCCGCGCAGCCGGTCTATGCGTCCTTCTCAGGCCAGCCAGCGCTTGCGGCGGCGGTAACTTTTGACGTCGCGGAACGACTTGCGGCCGGGGCCGTCGGCGTCGTTGGCGGCCACGCCCAGGTAGAACTCCTTGACGTCCTCGTTGGTGCGCAGCGACTCGGCGTCGCCATCCATCACCACGCGTCCGTTCTCCAGGATGTAGCCGTAGTCGGCGTAGCGCAGCGCCACCATGGTGTTCTGCTCGGCCAGCAGGAAGCTGACGTTCTCGCGTGAATTCAGGCCGCGCACGATCTCGAAGATCTCCTCGACGATCTGCGGCGCCAGTCCCATCGAAGGCTCGTCCAGCAGGATCATCGCGGGCTTGGCCATCATGGCCCGGCCGATCGCGCACATCTGCTGCTCGCCGCCGGAGGTGTAGCCGGCCTGCGACTTGCGGCGCGTCTTCAGGCGCGGGAAGTATTCGTAGATCTTCTCCAGCTCGTCGCGCGTCTGGCCGCGCGACAGGCCGCGCGTGTAGGCGCCGGTAAGCAGGTTTTCCTCGATGGTCAGGTGCGCGAAGCAGTGGCGCCCTTCCATCACCTGGATCACCCCGCGGCGCACCAGGTCGTTGGGCGTGAGCTGGTCGACGCGGTCGCCGCGGTATTCGATCGAGCCCTTGGTGACATCGCCGCGCTCGGCCTGCAGCAGGTTGGAGATGGCCTTGAGCGTGGTGGTCTTGCCCGCGCCGTTGGCGCCAAGCAGCGCCACGATCTTGCCCTCCGGCACTTCGAGCGAGACGCCCTTGAGCACCAGGATCACGTGATCGTAGATGACTTCGATATTGTTGACGGACAGGAGGCTCATGGTGCGGCTCGTGGTGGTGTGGCGATGTTGCGTTGGACTTTCAGCTTGCTGCCGGTGTACTCCCTCTCCCGCTTGCGGGAGAGGGAACACACCCTCGGGAGTCGAGGGCCATCAGCTCTTCGAGCATCCCGGCGTAATCCCCTTCTCCTTCGCGTACTGCGCCGCGGTGGCCTTGAACAGCGGGTGGATCAGGCCCTTGTTGCCCTCGATCCAGTCCGACACCACCACCCACTTGCTGCCGTCCCACTGCTGGATCTTCACCTTGCCCGAGCCCTCGTGGTTCTCGCAGCTGGTCTTGATTTCAGGCAGCAGGCCGGTGGCACCCAGCTGCTGCAGCCGGGCATTGGTCAGGTTCAGGTTCTCGAAGGCCCAGCGCATCTGCTCGCCGCTCATGGGCTTGCCCTTGCCGAACTTGGCCTGCGCCACGCGCACCGCTTCCACCGTCACCACCGCCGCCGACACGCCGCGGTTGTACAGCACCGAACCGACCTTGTTCTTGTCCTGCATATTGCCCTTGCCGGCACCGTAGACCACCTTCTCGATATCGGCGATCAGCGGCACGCTCTTGCCGGCCACGTTCCAGGTCGCGCTCATATAGCCCTTGGAGGCATCGCCGGCCGGCACCGTGTCTTCCTCGGAGCCCGCCCACCAGGAGCCGATCATCTTCTCGCGCGAGAAGCCCACCTTCTGCGCCGCCTTCAGCGCGGTCTGGTTCATCACGCCCCAGCCCCAGAAGATCACGTAGTCGGGGTTCTCCTGGCGGATCTTCAGCCATTGCGCGCCCTGTTCGTTGCCCGGGTGCGCCACCGGGATCTCGACCAGGTTGAACTTGCCCAGCCGCGCCTCGGCCTGCAGCGCCACGATCGGCTCCTTGCCATAGGCCGAGTCGTGGTACAGGTAGACGATCTTCTTGCCCGCCAGCGAGCCGCCGCTCTTGCTGGCCAGGTACTTGACGATGGCCGAGACCTGCATCTGGTACGTGGTCACCAGCGGGAACGCGTACGGGAACACCGAGCCGTCGACCGCGTCGGTGCGGCCGTAGCCCATCATCACCAGCGGCACCTTGTCGGCGGCGGTCTTGTCGACCAGCGCGTAGGAGATGCCGGTCGACATGGCGTGGTAGGCGGTGCCCTTGGTGGTGGCGTTCTTGGACTTCAGGCGCTCATAGCACTCGACGCCCTTGGCGTTGTTGTATTCGGTCTCGCACTCTTCCCAGCTCAGCTTGACGCCGTTGACGCCGCCATCCTTCAAATTGACGTAGTTGAGGTAGTCGATGAAGCCGCCATACCAGGACTGCCCGTTGGCGCCGTATGGCCCTACGCGATAGCTCGGCAGCGCGATGAACTGCTCGTTGCTTTGCGCCAGTGCCGGCGCCGCCGGCGCCAGCAGTGCAGCCGCGGCGCTGACCACCAGGGCGGCGCGTTGCACGTTGCGGATCAGGTTGGTCATGACAGTCTCCTTCGCCCTCGGTGGGGCGTTTCGTTATGCGTAGGCTTCAGTACTTCACTCAGGACCTGCGTTCAGACAATAGACCCCGCTCCGTCAGTGCGGGAACGGCCACAGCCTCAGCTTCTCCTTGGCGATCTGCCACAGCCGGGCCAGCCCGTGCGGCTCCACGATCAGGAAGAAGATGATCAGCCCGCCGAACACCATCAGCTGGATGTGCGACACAGTGGCATTGGTAAAGGGCAGGTGCAGCAGCGACGCCAGCGGCGGCAGCACGTTGTCCAGGAAGATCGGCAGCAGCAGGATGAAGGCGGCGCCCAGGAACGAGCCCATGATGCTGCCCACGCCGCCGATGATGATCATGAACAGCACCCGGAACGACAGGTCCAGCGAGAAGCCGTCCGGCTCCACCGAGCCCAGGTAGCAGAACGCGTACAGCGCGCCGGCCACGCCGCAGTAGAACGAGCTGACCGCGAACGCCAGCAGCTTGGTGCGCATCAGCGGGATGCCGATCACCTCGGCCGCCACGTCCATGTCGCGCACCGACATCCACGCGCGGCCGGTGGCAGAGCGCACCATGTTCTTGGCCGCCAGAGCCAGCACCGTGACGATGGCCAGCACGAACAGGTACTTCTTCACCGGGGTGTCGATGGCGTAGCCGAACAGGTCCAGCCGCTGCGCCGTGATCACGCCCGACGAGCTGTTGTTGGAGAACCAGGGAAACTTGGTCAGCGCCCACACCACGAAGAACTGCGCCGCGAGCGTCGCCACCGCCAGGTAGAAGCCCTTGATGCGCAGCGACGGCAGCCCGAACGCCACCCCCACCAGCGCCGCCGACAGGCCCGCCAGGATAAAGGTCAGCAGCACCGGCATGCCTTCGATGCGCAGCTGGAAGTTGTAGGCCGCATACGCGCCCACCGCCATGAAGGCCGCGGTGCCCAGCGACAGCTGGCCGGCATAGCCGGTCAGGATATTCAGCCCCAGCGCCGCCAGCGAGAAGATCAGGAACGGGATCAGGATGGCCGAGAACCAGTATTCCGAACCGATGAACGGGATCGCCACGAAGGCGATCGCCATCAGCACCGCAAAGCCGATGCGGTCCTGGCGGATCGGGAAGATCTGGCTGTCGGCAACGTAGCTGGTCTTGAACTGGCCGGCTTCACGATAAAACATCTTTGTCTCCTTGCCCCGGTCGCTCCCGTGAAAGCGGGAGCCCAGCGGCTTTCAGTGCGCGTCAAGGACGCTGATTCCCGCCTGCGCGGGAATGACGTGCTTAGACGCGATCGATGTGTTTTTCACCAAACAGCCCCTCGGGCCGCACCAGCAGGAACAACAGCGCGAACACATACGGGAACCATCCTTCGATGCCGCCGAAATTGCCGCCGAACATCGACTGGAACACCGGCGGGATATAGATCTCGGCCAGCTTTTCCGAGGCGCCGATGATCAGCCCGCCGACAATGGCGCCGGGCACCGAGGTAAAGCCGCCCAGGATCAGCACCGGCAGCGCCTTCAGCGCGGTCAGCGTCAACGCGAACTGCACGCCATTGCGCGAGCCCCACAGCATGCCCGCCACCAGCGCGACGAAGCCGGCCACGCCCCAGACGATGGCCCAGATGTTCTGCAGCGGAATGCCCAGCGACAGCGCTGCCTGGTGGTCATCGGCCACCGCGCGCAGCGCGCGCCCCACCTTGGTGTACTGGAAGAACAGCGCCAGCGATCCCACCAGCACGCCGGCAATGGCGGCCGCCGCGAGGTCGAACTTGGAGATGACGATGTTGAACGTGGTCAGGATCGACTCGATCGGCTCGTCGACGATGCCCAGGTTGATCGGACGCACCTCGTTGCCGAACAGCAGCGGCCCCAGCCCTTCCAGGAAGAACGACAGCCCGATGGTCGCCATGAACAGCGTGATCGGCGGCTGGTTGACCAGCTTGCGCAGCACGAAGCGCTCGGTGCTCATGCCCACCAGGATCATCACCACGAAGGCGCCGATCACCGCCGCCCACATCGGCATGCCCTTGTCCATCAGCCCCACCACCGCCAGCGCGGCAAAGTAGACCATCGCGCCCTGGGCAAAGTTGAACACGCCCGAGGCTTTGTAGATCAGCACGAAGCCCAGCGCCACCAGCGAGTACATCAGTCCCGACAACAGGCCGCCGAGCAGGATTTCAAAGAAGAACGTCATGGTTCAGACCCTCAGTGCGAAGTGCCCAGGTATGCCTTGATCACGTCAGGGTTGCCCTTGACCTCTTCCGGCGTGCCGTCGCCGATCTTCTTGCCGTAGTCCAGCACCACCACGCGGTCGGAGATATCCATCACCACGCCCATGTCATGCTCGATCAGCACGATGGTGGTACCGAACTGCCGGTTCACATCGAGGATGAAGCGGCACATGTCCTGCTTCTCTTCCACGTTCATGCCAGCCATGGGTTCGTCGAGCAGCAGCATCGACGGCTCGGCCGCCAGCGCGCGCGCCAGCTCCACGCGCTTCTGCAGGCCGTACGGCAGGCGACCCACCGGGGTCTTGCGGATCGACTGGATTTCCAGGAAGTCGATCACCTCCTCCACCTTCTGCCGGTGCCGCATTTCCTCGTTGCGCGCCGGGCCCCACCACAGCGCATGCGCGAGCCACGAGGTGCGGAACTGCGTGTTGCGGCCGGTCATGATGTTGTCCAGCACCGTCATGCCCTTGAACAGCGCGATGTTCTGGAACGTGCGCGCAATGCCCTGGCGCGCCGCGGCGGTCGGGTGCATCTGCTTGCGCTCCTCGCCACGGAACACGATGCGTCCCTGCTGCGGGTGGTAGACGCCGTTGATCACGTTCAGCATCGAACTCTTGCCGGCGCCGTTGGGGCCGATGATGGCGCGCACCTCGTGCTCGCATACGTCGAACGAGATATCGGTCAGCGCCTTGACCCCGCCGAACGACAGCGAGATATGCTGCAGGTCCAGGATCACCTCGCCGCCGGTGCGCGCCTGCGCGCCGGTGCGCTGCGCGTGGCGCGTACCGGGATGCACCCCGCTGTCGTCCGCCAGCCCCGCCGGGGGCAACGGTCCTGCCGGCGCCATCGCACCGCCACCGCCGGCACCGCTTGCATCGGTGCGTGCCGTCGCGCTCCATTCGCGCTTGCCGGCGCCTTGCCAGGCCACTTGTGTCATGTTGCTGCCTCCACCTGTGCTGTTATGGCGCTTATGCCGCGCGCGCCGCTACCGGCAGCCGCCTGGCATCCACCAGCTTCAGCGTGGCCGACACGCTGCCCTCGCGCCCGTCTTCGAACTTGACGCGCGTCTCGATGAACTGCTCCGACTTGCCCGCATAGAGCGCGTCGACCAGCACGCCGTACTTCTCCGCGATAAAGCCGCGCCGTA
This sequence comes from Cupriavidus taiwanensis, assembly GCF_900250075.1. Classification (NCBI taxonomy): domain Bacteria; kingdom Pseudomonadati; phylum Pseudomonadota; class Betaproteobacteria; order Burkholderiales; family Burkholderiaceae; genus Cupriavidus; species Cupriavidus taiwanensis. The sequence goes on along the minus strand of NZ_LT977070.1, from coordinate 550,701 downwards.
CCTTGCGCGTGCGGGTCAGCTCGTCGTCGTCCGGGTCCAGCTCCTTGTGCAGCACCAGGAAGCGCGCGATCTGCGATCCGGCCAGCATCGGGTCGTTGGCCAGGTCCGCGTTCACCTGGTTCACGCATTCGCCGATCATTTCCAGCACGTCCGGCTGCGCGGCCAGGTCGACGTAGCCGGCATACGGCAGGTGGCGGCGCTCGGCCCAGTTTCCCACCGCCTCGAAGTCGATATTGATAAAGGCGCAGACCTGGTCGCGGCCGCTGCCGAAGGCCACCGCCTCCTTGATGTACGGGAAGAACTTGAGCTTGTTCTCGATGTACTTGGGCGCGAACATCGAGCCATCGGCCAGCTTGCCCACGTCCTTGGCGCGGTCGATGATCTTCAGGTGGCCGTCGGCATCGATCACGCCGGCGTCGCCGGTCATGAAGTAGCCCTCGTCGTTGATGGCCTCGCGCGTGGCATCGTCGCGCTTGTAGTAGGACTTGAGCAGGCCCACGCCGCGCACCAGCACCTCGCCGTTGTCGGCGATGCGGATTTCCATGCCCGGCGCCGCCGGGCCGACTGAATCGAACTTGACCTTGCCGTCGGGCTGCAGGCACACATAGGCGCAGGTCTCGGTCTGGCCGTAGAACTGCTTCAGGTTCACGCCGATCGAGCGGTAGAAGCGGAACAGGTCCGGTCCGATCGCCTCGCCCGCGGTATAGGCCACGCGGATGCGGCTCATGCCCAGCACATTGCGCAGCGGGCCGTAGACCAGCGCTTCGCCCAGCGCATAACGCGCGCGCTCCGCCAGCGACACCGGCTGGCCGTCGAGGATGGCGGTGCCGCAGCGGCGCGCCACGTCCATGGCCCAGTGGAACAGCTTGCGCTTGATCCAGCCGGCGTCCTCCATGCGGATCATCACCTGCGTCAGCAGGCCTTCGTAAATCCGCGGCGGCGCGAAGTAATAGGTGGGGCCGATCTCGCGCAGGTCGGTCATCACCGTCTCGCGCGATTCCGGGCAGTTCACCGTAAAGCCCGCCACCATCGCCTGCGCATACGAGAACAGGTTGTCGCCGACCCACGCCATCGGCAGGTAGGACAGCACGTCGTCATCGGCGCTGAGCTTGTCGAAGGCGCAGCCGTTGCGCGCCGAGCCGATCAGGCCCTGGTGCGAATGGCACACACCCTTGGGCTTGCCGGTGGTGCCGGACGTATAGAGGATGATCGCGGTGTCGTCGGGCTGCCCGGCGGCGATGGCCTCGTCATAGAAGCCCGGGTGGGCCTGGTCGAACTCGCGCCCCAGTTCCTGCAGGCGCTCGTACGACATCAGCGACGGGTGATCGTAGTCGAGCAGGCCGCGCGGATCTTCAAAGATGACGTGGCGCACGGCGCGGCCGGATTCGGCCAGCTGCGCTTCGACTTCCAGCAGCTTGTCGACCTGCTCCTGGTCCTCGACGATGGCGAATTCGATTTCGGCATCGTTGAGCACGTAGACCATCTCGTTGGCGATGGCGTCCTGGTACAGCGGCACCGGCACGCCGCCCAGCGCCTGCGCCGCGGTCATGGCCCAGTACAGGCGCGGACGGTTGTCGCCCACCACCGCCAGGTTCATGCCGCGCTTGAAACCGAGCGCGGCCAGACCACATGCCAGCGCCCTCACCTGCTGTGCCGCCTGGGCCCAGCTGTATGTCTGCCAGATGCCGAGATCCTTCTCGCGATACGCCGGATGCTCCGGCCGCTGCTGGGCGTGCGCCAGCAGCCATCGCGGGAAGGTCGTCGCCGACGATTCCTGCATCGCTGTCTCCTGTCCCTCCGGCGTGGGGGTCCACGCCCGGTGTCAAGCGCCGGTCCGGTCGTTATACTTGGCTTGCTTTGCCCGGCGGCATCTGCCGCGTCGCATCAAGCCCGTCTGTGCCTTGTCTTGAGGGGCCGGGAGAAGCGTCTTCTGCCTTCCCGGCGTGCCCCTGGTGGCACCCGCGGCTCCGTTGTGATCGTACGATAGCCCATGCCAACACCCCCGGTTGTCACGCCGGTGACAATTCCGGGTTAATCCCTACCGGAGCTTCCGCGAGGCCATGCTGAACGATTTTGTCGACCGCTGCGTGTGGGCAGCAGACCTGAGTCCGGAGCAGCGCGAGCGCGTGCGCCGCGCCATGTTCGTGCACGAGTACAGCCAGGGCGACTACGTCTGCCACAAGGGCGACAAGGCCGAGCACTGGCTGGGCGTGCTCGAAGGGATCGTCAAGATCACCACGGTGTCGCCGTCGGGCAAGTCGGTCACCTTCACCGGCGTGCCTACCGGCGGCTGGTTCGGCGAAGGCGCGGTGCTGAAGTCGGAGATCCGCAAGTACGACGTGATGGCGCTGCGCCGCTCGACCATCGCCTTCCTGCCGCGCGACACTTTTCAGTGGCTGCTGGATACCAGCCTGCCGTTCACCCGCTTCCTGCTGACGCAGTTCAACGAGCGCCTGGGGCAGTTCATCGCGGCGGTGGAATATGAACGGCTGCTCGACATCGATTCGCGCGTGGCGCGCGCGGTGTCGTCACTGTTCAACGAGCACCTGTATCCGGGCATCGGCAAGACCCTGGAGATCTCGCAGGAAGAAATCGGCCTGCTCGCGGGCATCTCGCGCCAGCGCGCCAACCAGGCGCTCAAGGTGCTGGAACAGCAGGGCCTGGTGCGGGTCGACTACGGCGTGATCGAGGTGCTGGACCTCGACGGACTGCGGCAGTACGGGGAGTAAGGTGGGGAACAAGGTGGCCAGCGCCATCGACGCCGAGACCCTGCGGGCGTATCGCGAAACGCACTACCGGGTGCTGGGCGACACGCCGATGACCTTGCGCATCGACCAGCCCAGCGCCGCGCTGGCCGCGCTGCACCGCGCGCTGGGCGTGGACTGCAGCGCCTTCATTACCGCTGCCAACCCCTTCAGCCAGCGCTGCGACGATACCGCCAACGCGCGTCGGCAACAGGCGCTGGCGCAGGATCTCGGGGCGCAGGGATGGCGCGCGATCGAAGCCGCCGGCGAGCACCCCGATAACGGCTGGCCCGCCGAACCGAGCTTCCTGGTGCCCGGGCTGGCGCTGGCCGAAGCGCGGGCCCTGGGCCAGGCCTACCAGCAGAACGCCGTGGTCTGGAGCGGCGCCGACGCGGTGCCGCGACTGGTGCTGCTGCGCTAGCCGGGCCGACCCGGCCTGTCAGCGCCGCGGTCAGGTCGATCAGTGCCCGTGGCCGCGATGGCCGTGATGACCACGGTGTCCATGGCCATGGTGGCGGTAGTGGTGATGCCGGTGATGATGGTGCCGGTAATGGTGATGCCGGCCGCGCCACTCATGCCGCCCATACCAGCGCCGGCCGTCCCAGTAGCGGTCGCCATGCCAGCCGTGATAGCGCGGCGCGTACACCACGGGAGGCGGCGGCGCCACATAGACCGGCGCCGGCGCGGCATAGACCGGCGTGCCGATATGCACCCCCACGTCCACATGCGCCATCGCCGAGCGCGCCGCGAGCAGGGACATGATGCCAGCGAGCAGCGCTGCGAAAAGAACCGGATGAGCCATGATGCGGTGTTGTCGTAAACGGAATGGGTGCACTCTACCGCGCATTCCTGTTACCAGATGCGGCGGATTGTTTCGGGATATAACGCGGTGTAAGCGGGATTACAGATGGCCTGGGAATAAGGCGATGGTCACGGTTTTTTGACCACGGTACCGTCAAGCTGCTGCTCGATTCGTTCCAGCGCCGCGACATCCTCGGCGTCGGCGGCAAGGCGCTCGGCGTCGCGTCGTTTTGTCTCGAATTCGGTATAGCGCTCGAGCGCCAGGCGCTCTGCCACTTCCGCTGAGACCTTGCCGGCATGCGTCAGGACTTCGCGTTCGTTGAACGCCAGGAACGCATCCAGCTTGTCCGCCCATTCCTGCATCGTCATCGTCTTGCGACGCAGGGCCATGCTTTCGGCGTAGTCGAGATACATCACCACAATGCGGTTGAGCGCGTCGACCTCCGGCTGCTGCAGATAATTCTTGGCAACGCCCACGTCGCCCCGCCGCACCCGGCCGCCCTTCCAGCTCGTCAGCCCCATATTCGGCTGGCTCGAATCGGATCGGGCTGCAATCAGCTCCGCGGCGGTGTGGCCGGTAATGGCCCACAGCATCTTGTTCTGGGTCTTGGCGAAAAAGCGCTGGGCCTGTTCGGTAGTCCCGTCGTAATCGACGGCCGTAGCATAGATATCGCGAATCTTCTGGTAGAACCGCTTTTCGGACGCCCGGATGTCCCGGATGCGTTGGATCAGCTCATCGAAATAATCCCAGCCGCCGGGGTCCTTGAGCCGTTCGTCATCCATGACGAAGCCCTTGACCAGGAATTCGCGCAGGTGGGTGGTGGCCCATTGGCGAAACTGGGTGCCACGATGGGAGCGAACCCGATAGCCTACTGCCAGGATCATGTCGAGGTTGTAGAGCATGGTTCGGTAGCTTTTGCCGTCGGAGGCAGTTGTAAAGTTTTGCTTTACAACTGAATGCTCCGCTAACTCGTCATCCGCCAGCACGTTCTTGATGTGCTGGCCAATGTTCTGCTTCGAGGACGAAAACAGTTCCGCCATCTCCAGCTGCGACAGCCAGACCGTCCCACCTTCGGCCCGCAACCGGATCCGCGTCCCCCCGTCCTCGGTGGTGTACAAGATGAGTTCGCCAGTACGCATAGGCGGGATTCCTCTACCAGTTTCTTGATCGCGTCATCGCGAACGACCCCATAGACTACCCGAAGGCATCGCCCACTTTGTTGCAGAGTGTGCCGATACCGTGTCGATGGGCACTACAAACGAAAAGGCCGGCGCTGACCCAAGTCCAGCCGCCGGCCTCGCTCAGACCAGACCAGCCCATTGCACGGGCCGGTCCCGGTCCGATTTACTTGCTATACACGTACACCCCACGCCCCGTCTTACGCCCCAGATACCCCGCGGCCACCATCTCGCGCATCAGCATCGCCGGACGGTACTTCGGATCGGCAAACTCGGTGTACAGCACCTCCATCACCGCCAGCATGGTGTCCAGGCCGATCATGTCGGCCAGCGCCAGCGGACCGATCGGGTGGTTGCAGCCCAGCTTCATGCCCTCGTCGATCTCTTCCGGCGAGGCCAGGCCTTCGCCCAGCACGCAGAAGGCCTCGTTGATCATCGGGCACAGGATGCGGTTGACGACGAAGCCCGGGCTGTTCCTGACCGTGATCGGGTACTTGCCCAGTTGCTTCGACAGGGCCTCGACGGCGGCATGGGTGGCGTCGCTGGTCTGCAGGCCGCGGATCAGTTCGACCAGCGCCATCACCGGCACCGGGTTGAAGAAGTGCATGCCGATGAAGCGGTCGGCGCGCGCGGTCACGGCGGCGAGCTTGGTGATCGAGATCGACGAGGTGTTCGACGCGATGATGACGTTGTCGCCGACGATGCCGTCGATCTGCTTGAGGATCTTGACCTTCAGGTCGTAGTTCTCGGTCGCGGCCTCGATCACGATGTCGGCGGCCTTGAGCTCGTCATAGGCGGTGCTGCCCTTGATCAGCGCCAGCGCGGCGGCCTTCTGCGCCTCGGTCAGCTTTTCCTTCTTGATCAGCCGGTCCAGGCTGCCCGACACCGTGGCCACGCCCTTCTGCACGGCGGCGTCGCTGATGTCGACCATCACCACGTTCAGTCCCACCACTGCGCAGGCCTGCGCGATGCCATTGCCCATGGTGCCGGCACCGACGATGCCTACAGTCTTGATTGCCATCTTGTCTTCCTCTGCTTGCTTGGTTGAATGCTTGGATGCGTGGTTCAGGACGCCTGCTCGCGCAGCGCGGCGATGATGCGTTCGGCATGCCCCTGGAGCACTTCCGGCTCCTGCATGTCGCGCGCGTGGCCGCGCAGCGACTGGTCGTTGTAGCGCGGCACGATATGGAAATGGATGTGCGGCACGGTCTGGCCCGCCGCGGCGCCGTTGAACTGGCCGATCGAGATGCCGTCCGGGCTGAAGGCCGCGCGCACCGCGCGCGCCACGCGCTGGGTGGCGACGATGGCGGCCTGGGCGCCGCGCTCGGACAGGTCGAACAGGTTGACCGCGGCTTCCTTGGGCACCACCAGCGTATGGCCGTCGGCCTGCGGCATGATGTCCATGAAGGCGATGGTGTCGTCGTCCTCGTACACCTTGATGCACGGCATTTCGCCGCGCAGGATCTTGGCAAAGATATTGTTCGGGCTGTACTGGGTGTCCATGGTCTTGTGTTGCGGTGGTCTCGGGATGGGTTGCCGCCAGGCGCCGGATGGTCGGGCTTGCCTGCGATGACGGTGCGGCGCAGCATCCGAGTGTAACGCAGGGCGGCCCTCCATCGCGGCCGCCCTGCGCGATTACCGGTCAGCGCGTGGACCGGGGTCTACATATTGCGCCGATACTGTCCGCCGACCTCGAACAGCGCATGCGTGATCTGTCCCAGCGAGCAGACCCGCACCGCATCCATCAGCACCGCGAACACGTTCTGGTTGTCGATCACGGCCTGGCGCAGCCGCTGCAGCATCGCCGGGGCCTCGCCGGCGTGCGCCTGCTGGAACGCCTGCAGCCGGTCGAGCTGGCTTTGCTTCTCGGCTTCGCTGGAACGCGCCAGCTCCAGCTTCTGCGGCACCGGGTCGCCGTCCGGATTGCGGAAGGTGTTCACGCCGATCAGCGGCAGCGTGCCGTCGTGCTTGAGCTGCTCGTAGTAGAGCGATTCCTCCTGGATCTTGCCGCGCTGGTAGCCGGTCTCCATCGCGCCGAGCACGCCGCCGCGCTCGGCGATGCGCTCGAACTCCTGCAGCACCGCCTCTTCGACCAGGTCGGTCAGCTCCTCGATCAGGAAGCTGCCCTGGTTGGGGTTCTCGCACTTGGCCACGCCCCACTCGCGGTTGATGATCAGCTGGATCGCCAGCGCGCGGCGCACCGATTCGCCGGTGGGCGTGGTGATGGCCTCGTCGTAGGCGTTGGTGTGCAGCGAATTGCAGTTGTCGTAGATCGCGATCAGCGCCTGCAGCGTGGTGCGGATGTCGTTGAAGTCGATCTCCTGCGCATGCAGCGAGCGGCCCGAGGTCTGGATGTGGTACTTCAGCTTCTGGCTGCGCTCGTTGGCGCCGTACTTGTCGCGCATGGTCACGGCCCAGATGCGGCGCGCGACGCGGCCCAGCACGCTGTACTCCGGGTCCATGCCGTTGGAGAAGAAGAACGACAGGTTGGGCGCGAAATCGTCGATATGCATGCCGCGCGCCAGGTAGGCCTCGACATAGGTGAAGCCGTTGGACAGCGTGAAGGCCAGCTGCGAGATCGGGTTCGCCCCCGCCTCGGCAATGTGGTAGCCCGAGATCGACACCGAATAGAAGTTGCGCACCTGGTGGTGGACAAAGTACTCCTGGATATCGCCCATCACCTTGAGCGAGAACTCGGTGGAGAAGATGCAGGTGTTCTGGCCCTGGTCTTCCTTGAGGATATCGGCCTGCACCGTGCCGCGCACGTTCTGCAGCACCCAGGCGCGGATCTTGGCCTCTTCGTCGGCGGTGGGATCGCGGCCGTTGTCGGCGCGGAACTTGTCGAGCTGCTGGTCGATGGCGGTGTTCATGAACATCGCCAGGATGGTCGGCGCGGGGCCGTTGATGGTCATCGACACCGAGGTGCTCGGGCTGGTCAGGTCGAAGCCGTCGTACAGCACCTTCATGTCGTCGAGCGTGGCGATCGACACGCCCGAGTTGCCGACCTTGCCGTAGATATCGGGGCGCACGTGCGGGTCTTCGCCATACAGCGTGACCGAGTCGAACGCGGTCGACAGGCGCTTGGCGTCCATGCCCTGGGACACCAGCTTGAAGCGCCGGTTGGTGCGGAAGGCATCGCCCTCGCCGGCGAACATGCGCGTGGGGTCTTCGTTCTCGCGCTTGAAGGCGAACACGCCGGCGGTGTACGGGAAGCTGCCGGGCACGTTCTCGCGCATCAGCCACTTCAGCACCTCGCCGTCGTCCTCGAAGCGCGGCAGCACCACTTTGCGCACCTTGGTGCCAGACAGCGTGGTGGTGACCAGGCCGGTGCGGATTTCCTTGTCACGGATCTTCACCACGTATTCGTCGCCGCTGTAGGCTTCGCGCATCTGCGGCCACATCGCCAGCAGCTTGCGTTCGACCTGGCCCAGCGCGCTGTCGCGTTCCGCAGCCAGCGCGTCCAGCGCGGCGCCATCGCCCTGCGCGGCCTGCAGCATGCGGCTGGATTCGCGCAGCTGCTGGCGTTCGCGCGCGATGCGGCTCTGCTCGGCGACGCGGCGATGGTAGGCGCGCACGGTGTCGGCCAGTTCGGCCAGGTAGCGGCTGCGCGCGGGCGGCACGATCACGTTCTGGCCGGTGGAGACGCGCCCGGCCAGGACCGGCAGCGTGCCCGCCTTCACCTTCAGGCCGTGTCCGGCCAGCGCCTCGCGCAGGCCCTGGTACAGCATGGTGACGCCATCGTCATTGAAGCGCGACGCCTGGGTGCCATACACCGGCATGTCCTCCGGCTTGCCGTGCCATTGCTCGCGGTTGCGCTGCACCTGCTTGGCCACGTCGCGCCAGGCATCCTGCGCGCCCTTGCGGTCGAACTTGTTGATGGCGACGAAGTCGGCGAAGTCCAGCATGTCGATCTTCTCGAGCTGGCTGGCGGCGCCGAACTCGGGCGTCATCACGTACAGCGACAGGTCCACGTGCGGCACGATGGCGGCATCGCCCTGGCCGATGCCGGAGGTCTCGACGATCACCAGGTCGAAGCCCGCCACCTTGCACGCGGCGATCGCGTCGGGCAGCGCCTGCGAGATCTCGGAACCCGCCTCGCGCGTCGCCATCGAGCGCATGAAGATATTCGGGTGGTTGATCGCGTTCATGCGGATGCGGTCGCCCAGCAGCGCGCCCCCGGACTTGCGCCGCGACGGGTCGATCGAGATCACGGCGATCGACAGCGCGTCCTGCTGGTCCAGCCGGAAGCGGCGGATCAGCTCGTCGGTCAGTGACGACTTGCCGGCGCCGCCGGTGCCGGTGATGCCGAGCACGGGAACCGATGCCCGCTGCGCCTGCGCATGCATCGCCGCCACCAGCGCCGCATCGGCCTTGCCATTTTCGAGCGCGGTGATCAGTTGCGCCAGCGCGCGGCGATCGCCGGCGGCAACGGGGTCGAGCGACGTCGGCGCGTAGCGGCTCAGGTCCAGGTCGCAGCGCTGCACCATATCGGCAATCATGCCGGCCAGGCCCATGCGCTGGCCGTCCTCGGGGCTGTAGATGCGGGCCACGCCGTAGGCCTGCAGCTCGCGGATCTCGTCGGGCACGATCACGCCGCCGCCGCCGCCGAACACCTGCACCTGCTCGCCGCCCTTGTCGCGCAGCAGGTCGACCATGTACTTGAAGTATTCGACATGGCCGCCCTGGTAGCTGGAGATGGCAATGCCCTGCGCGTCTTCCTGCAGCGCCGCGGTCACGATCTCTTCGACCGAGCGGTTGTGGCCGAGGTGGACCACCTCGCAACCATGCGACTGCAGGATGCGGCGCATGATGTTGATCGAGGCGTCGTGGCCGTCGAACAGCGACGCTGCCGTGACGAAGCGCACCTTGTTGGCCGGGCCGGTGCCCGGCTGTACCGGCTTGGGCTGGGGCGCGCCGCGGCGCACATCATGGACATCGGAAAGGTCGGTCATTGTCTCCACCGTGTCGGGTGTTGGCTGCGACCGCGGCGTCCGCCGGCGCCGCTCTGTGCCGGCTTGGCTGGAAACGCGCGGGCCGCGCCCCGGGGTTGGGGCGGGTCGATTGTATGACGTTGACGTTAACGTAAATCAATGGGGCGGAACCCGGACGGCGGGGTGCCAGCGTCCTTATAGAGTAGGTGTCTGCGGGCCGCGGACAAACAAAAGGCCACCTTGTCGGTGGCCTCTGCGCTGCATCCTGGTTTTACTGCCGGCCAACTCACCGGCACAGCGCCCCGATCCGCGGGCACTCGCCAAATGCATCGGTGCTGTGCTCGTCGACCCGATGCCGCAGCGCCCGCAGCCACGCCGCCATCCGCTGCATCGACCACGGTGCCGGCGTCTGCGCCAGCGTGAAGCGTGCCCCCGCACCATCGCCGGACAGCCAGACCCGATAGCCCTCCGGCAGCGCCAGTTCCTGGCCCGGTTCCAGCCAGATATCGTTGGGATTGCCTTCCACCGTCACCCACAGCTTGCCCGCCACCGCGCAGACGGTCTGCCCGTAACCGGCGCGCCAGCTCACCGGCAATCCGGGTTGGTCCAGTTCGAAAGTCCGTAGTTCGCGCATGTTGCACTCCTTGTCAGCCCGGCGGTCATCGCGGGGGCCGGAGCATCGCGGATGCGGATGCCGGCGCCTTCGTCCGCCACGCTTCCATTATTCGCATCCCTCACTACAATCCCATGTACAGTTGTGAACAGTTTTCGATGGACTGTTCAGTAGTTTTTCCTGACAGTTGCGCCCTCGCCGGCTTTCCCGGCAGATCCGCCCATGAAACTCATATTAGATGCTTCCACCGGAATCCCGCTGACCGAGCAGATCGTCGAAGGCGTGAAGGCGTGGATCGGCAACCGCGAGGCGCGCCCCGGCGCGCGGCTGCCGTCGATCCGGCAGCTGGCGGCCGAGAACGGCATCAGCCGCTTCCCGGTGATCGAGGCCTATGACCGGCTGGTGTCGCAGGGGCTGCTCGACTCGCGGCAGGGCTCGGGTTTCTATGTGGCGGACAGTCCGCTGGCGGGACGCTCGGCGCGCGGCTGGTCGGACCCCAGCCTGGCCGAGGACCTGTCCGACCATATCCTGGAGCAGTTCAACCACCCCAGCGGCACGCTCAAGCTGGCGGGCGGCTTCGTCCCCGAGAACTGGCGCGACGTGGAGGGCCTGACCCAGGCGATCCGCGCGATCTCGCGCAACGAGATCGACAGCGTGATCCACTACGCCACCCCGATGGGCCATCCGGAACTGCGCCGCCAGGTGCTGCTGCGGGTGCGCCAACTGGGCATTGCGGCGGAACTGCCGCAGGTGCTGATCACCACCGGCGCCAGCCAGGCGCTGGACCTGGTGGTGCGCCACCTGCTCAAGCCGGGCGACACGGTGTTCGTCGAAGACCCGGGCTACTACAACCTGTTCGGCCTGCTGCGGCTGCACGGGGTGCAGCTGGTGGGCGTGCCGCACACGCCCGACGGGCCCGACCCCGACGCCACCGAGGCGCTGCTGCGCCAGCACAAGCCCAAGCTGTTCTTCACCAACAGCGTGCTGCAGAACCCGACCGGCTCGACCCTGGCGCCGCCAGTGGCGTTCCGGCTGCTGGAGCTGGCGCGCCGCCATGGCTTCCGCTTTGTCGAGGACGATATCTTCTCGGACTTCCAGACCCACTTCACCGACCGGCTGGCCACGCTGGACCAGCTCGAGCACGTGATCTACATCGGCGGCTTTTCCAAGACGGTGTCGGCGTCGCTGCGGATCGGCTACCTGGTTGCCGACAAGGCGCTGGTCAAGGACCTGGTCGACGTGAAGGTGCTGACCAGCGTGGCCGGCTCGCACTTTGCCGAGGCGGTGACCGCGGCGCTGCTTGAGCGCGGCGGCTACCGCAAGTACGTGGAGCGGCTGCGGCTGCGCGTGCGCGAGGCCGTCGCCAACGCGGTGCGGCAGCTGCACGGCAACGGCTGGGAGGTGTTCTGCCAGCCCTCGGGCGGCAACTTCCTGTGGGCGCGCCCGCCGGGCATCGAGGACTCGCGCGAACTGGTGGCGCTGGGCGAGCAATTCGGCGTGACGCTCGCGCCGGGCAACTACTTCCGCCCGGGCGGCGAGACCTCGGCGTGGATCCGCATCAACGCCGCCTATGCCAACGAGCCGCGCGCGGTGGCGTTCATGCAGGCGGCAGCGCAGCGCGGCGCGCGCTGACGTTCAGCCGCCGTGGTTATGCAGCACGGCATTGCGCCGCGCATAGGCGAAGTAGATCACCAGCCCCAGCGCCAGCCACACCAGGAAGGCGGCCCAGGTCAGCGCCTGCAGGTGCGCCATCAGGAACAGGCAGAAGCCGATCGACAGCAGCGGCACCACCGGCACGCCCGGGCAGCGGAACGCGCGCGGCAGTTCGGGCCGGGTCTTGCGCAGCACCAGCACCGCCACCGAGATCAGCGTGAAGGCCGCCAGCGTGCCGATATTGATCAGCTCCGCCAGCACGTTCAGCGGCACGAAGGCGGCGATCGCGGCAAACACCACGCCCACGGTCCAGGTGGCGAAGTACGGCGTGGCATGCACCGGGTGCACCGACGACAGCCGCTCGGGCAGCAGGCCGTCGCGCGACATGGCAAAGATCACGCGGGTCTGGCCGTAGGTCATCACCAGGATCACCGTGGTCATGCCCAGGATCGCGCCCAGGTCGACAAAGCCCGCCACCCAGTTCTGGCCGGCGAACTGCAGCGCCAGCGAGACCGGGTGGTCGACGCCGGCAAACTTCGCGAACGGCACGATGCCGGTCATGATCGCCGCCACCACCACGTACAGCACCGTGCAGACCGCCAGCGAGCCGATGATGCCGATCGGCAGGTCGCGGCGCGGGTTGCGCACCTCTTCCGCGGCCGAGGTCACGGCATCGAAGCCGATAAAGGCGAAGAACACCAGCGCCGCCGCATTGAAGATGCCGGCAAAGCCGAACGGCGCGAACGGCTGCCAGTTGGCCGGCTGCACGTGCCACACGCCCACCGCGATAAACAGCAGCACCACGCCGATCTTCACCGCCACCATCAGGTTGTTGACGCGCGCGGACTCGCGCACGCCGTACGACACCACCCAGGTAATGGCCAGCATGATCAGGCACGCCGGCAGGTTGAGCACGGTGTGCACGCCCGGCACCGAGCCCGGCGCCGCGCTCAGCGCCGCCGGCAGCTTCATGCCGAAGCCCGCCATCAGCGACTGGAAATAGCCCGACCAGCCCACCGACACGGCCGAGGTGGCCAGCCCGTATTCCAGCAGCAGGTCCCAGCCGATCATCCACGCGACGATCTCGCCCAGCGTGGCGTAGCTGTAGGTGTAGATCGAGCCCGACACCGGGATCGCCGAGGCGAACTCCGCGTAGCACAGCGCGGCAAAGCCGCACGCCAGCGCCGCGATCACGAACGACACCGTCAGCGCCGGCCCCGCGGTCAGCGCGCCGGTGCCGGTCAGCACGAAGATGCCCGTGCCGATGATGGCGCCGATGCCCATCAGCACCAGGTCGACCGGACCCAGCACTTTTTTCAGGCCGTCATCGCGCGCGACGGCCAGCATCGCGTCGATGTCCTTGGTACGGAACAAGCTCATTCAGACTCCTGCAACGGTGGCCGGGCCCGCGGTGGCAACGCGCGGGTCCGGCAAAAAGGGCGCTAGTGTACGCCGCTGGCCGGGCGCTTACAGCACTTGCACCCGGCCACCGCATGGCAGGAATGATAGGAAAGCCCGGCCTGCCCGGCACTGACGGCAGGCAAGGCGCACGCTCAGGCGTGCGCGAGGATGTTGACCAGTTGCCCGAACGGGTCGCGCACGAAGAAACGGCGCACGCCCCACGGCTCGTCGGCCGGGCCGTATTCCACGGCAAAGCCGGCGGCCACTATGCGGCGGTGGGCCTCGTCGACATCGTCGACCTCGATCGACAGTGCCGGCACGGGCGTGCCGTTGCCGCCTTCCACGGCAAAGCTGACCTGCGCGCGCGCGGTGCCATCGCTGCCGTAGGTGCGGATCCAGCCGTGGTCCATCAGCAGGTCCAGGCCCAGCACGTCCTGGTAGAAGGCGCGGGCCTGGCCGGGATCGGCGGTGCCGATGTTGGCGACGATGCGATTGACCTTCATGCCCGCGCTCCGCTGGTTACTTCGCCACCGGCATGGTGAACTCGGCGCCCTTGGCGATCGAGTCCGGCCAGCGCTGCATCACGCTCTTGTAGCGCGTGTAGAAGCGCACGCCCTCTTCGCCATAGGCATGGTGGTCGCCGAACAGCGAGCGCTTCCAGCCGCCGAACGAATGCCACGCCATCGGCACCGGGATCGGCACGTTGATGCCGACCATGCCGACCTGGATCTGCCGCGCGAACGCGCGCGCGATGCCGCCGTCGCTGGTGTAGCACGACACGCCGTTGCCGTACTCGTGCGCGTTGATCAGCGCCACCGCCTCGGCAAAGTCATGCACCCGCACCACCGACAGCACCGGGCCGAAGATCTCTTCCTTGTAGATCGTCATCTCCGGCGTCACATGGTCGAACAGCGTGCCGCCGACGTAGAAGCCGTTCTCGTGCCCGTCGACCCGGTGGCCGCGCCCATCGGTCACCAGCGTCGCGCCTTCCGCCACACCCTTGGCGATATAGCCTTCGACCTTGGCCTTGTGCGCGCCGGTCACCAGCGGCCCCATCTCGGCATCGGCCTCCATGCCGTTGCGGATCTTCAGCGCGCGCGCGCGTTCGGCCAGGCGCGGCACCAGCCGGTCGGCCACCTCGCCGACCGCCACCGCCACCGAGATCGCCATGCAGCGCTCGCCGGCCGAGCCAAAGGCCGCGCCGATCAGCGCGTCGACGGCCTGGTCCAGGTCCGCGTCGGGCATCACCACCAGGTGGTTCTTGGCCCCGCCCAGGGCCTGCACGCGCTTGCCGTGCTTCGTGCCTTCGGTGTAGATGTACTCGGCGATCGGGGTCGAGCCGACGAACGACAGCGCCTGCACGTCCGGATGCGCAAGCAGCGCGTCGACCGCTTCCTTGTCGCCCTGCACCACGTTGAACACGCCGTCGGGCAGGCCGGCCTGGCGCAGCAAATCCGCTATCAGCAGGCTCGGCGACGGATCGCGCTCGGACGGCTTGAGCACGAAGGTATTGCCGCACGCCAGCGCCACCGGGAACATCCACATCGGCACCATCACCGGGAAGTTGAACGGCGTGATGCCGGCCACCACGCCCAGCGGCTGGCGCAGGTTCCAGTTGTCGATGCCGCCGCCGATGTTGTCGGTGAAATCGGTCTTGAGCAGGTTGGGGATGCCGCAGGCGAACTCCACCACCTCGATGCCGCGCGTGACCTCGCCCTTGGCGTCCGAGAACACCTTGCCGTGCTCGCGCGTGATCAGCGCGGCGAGGTCGTCGTGGTGCTGGTCCAGCAGTTCCTTGAACTTGAACAGGATGCGCGCGCGGCGCAGCGGCGGGGTGTCGGCCCACGCCGGGAAGGCGGCCTTGGCGGCGGCGACGGCATCGGCCACGTCCTGGGCGGTGCCCAGCGCGACGCGCGCGGACACTTCGCCGGTGGCGGGGTTGAATACATCCGCCTGGCGCTGACCGCCGGCGCGGCGCACGGTGCCGCCGATGAAATGATGGACTTCGGCCAGTAGCCGGTTTTCTGCGATGCTCACTTGGGATTTCCTTCGAGGGCCGCGGCGCGCGCATGGCGCGCCCCGGCGTGCAATCAGGGAGGCCGGGCCCGCGGGCCCGGCGGCAATGGGAGGCGGCGCGGGCCGCTGGCTCGATGTCCCTTACTTGATGTCCTGCAGCGCCTGCTTCACGGTATCGAACATCTCGCCGATCTGCGCTTCCGAGATGATCAGCGGCGGCGAGAACGCCAGGATGTCGCCGGTGTAGCGCACCAGCACGCCCAGCTCCAGGCACTTGAGGAAGGCCTCGTAGGCGCGCGCGCCCGGCTGGCCCGGACGCGACTCCAGCTCGATGCCGGCCACCAGCCCGTAGTTGCGGATGTCCTTCACGTGCGGGGCACCGCGCACGCCGTGCGCCGCGGCCTCGAATACCGGCGCCAGCTCGGCGGCGCGGCCGAACAGGTTTTCGCGCTGGTACAGGTCCAGCGTGGCGATCGCCGCCGCCGCGGCCACCGGGTGGCCGGAATAGGTGTAGCCGTGCAGCAGCTCGATCGTGCCCGGCGCGGCCGAGTTGACCACCGCGTCATGCACCTCGCGGCGCACGGCGACGGCGCCCATCGGCACCGCGGCGTTGTTGATCGCCTTGGCCATGGTGATCAGGTCCGGCGTCACGTTGAAGCGCTCGGCCGCGGTGGCCGCGCCGAGACGGCCGAAGGCGGTGATGACCTCGTCGAAGATCAGCAGGATGCCGTGGCGGCTGGTGATCTCGCGCAGCTTTTCCAGGTAGCCGACCGGCGGCACCAGCACGCCGGCGGAGCCCGCCAGCGGTTCGACGATCACCGCGGCGACGTTGGCCGGGTCATGCAGCGCCAGGATGCGCTCGAGGTCGTCGGCCAGATGCGCGCCCCATTGCGGCTGGCCCTTGGAAAAGGCGGCCTCGGCCAGGTTGAAGGTGGCCGGCAGGTGGTCGGTGCCCGGCATCAGGTTGGCCGAGAAGGCCTTGCGGTTCGGCCCGATGCCGCCCACTGCCATGCCGCCGAAGCCGACGCCGTGGTAGCCGCGCTCGCGGCCGATAAAGCGCGTGCGCTGGCCTTCGCCACGCGCGCGGTGATAGGCCAGGGCGATCTTCAGCGCGGTGTCGACCGCCTCCGAGCCCGAGTTGGTGAAGAAGATGCGGTCCAGCCCCTGCGGCATGATCGCCGCCACCTTGGTGGCGGCCTCGAACGACAGCGGATGGCCCATCTGGAACGGCGGCGCATAGTCCAGCGTGGCCGCCTGGCGTGCCACCGCCTCGGCGATCTCCTTGCGGCAATGGCCGGCCGCGACGCACCACAGGCCGGCGCAACCGTCCAGGATCCGGCGGCCGTCGTGGGTGGTGTAGTACATGCCGCTGGCCGACGCCAGCAGGCGCGGCGCCGCCTTGTACTGGCGGTTGGCGGTGAAGGGCATCCACAGCGCATCGAGATCGGGAATCACGGTCTTGGCGGCGTCCATACGTCCTCCTAGGGGGAAATCGGGTCGGTTGGGGGCGGCGCGCCGGCTGGCGGCGCGGCAATGAGGGCCACTCTACCGGCGGCGACTGGCCGACAAAATATACAGTCCGGACAACCACGCCTTACCGTACAGTTTGATCACGCCTGACCGTACAGGCAAGTGGCACGCCGGCACCGCGCCCGGACGATCTCGCCGCGCGCCGCCCGTGCCGCGGCACGGCATTGCACGCTGCAGCGCGGCAATTTCCGCGTGACGGAATGGCTGAATCCGCGCGTCGGCCTGCAGCCGCTAAACTGTACAGGTTCACGCCTGCCCGAGTGCCTGATGCTGACCCTGAACCTGACCCGCAGCCGCCGCGACGGCGACACCCTGACCGAGCAGATCGTCGCCGGCATCGCCGCGCTGGTGGAGCAGCGCGCGCTGCGTCCCGGCACGGCGCTGCCGTCGGTGCGGCGCTTTGCCCAGCACCACCACGTCAGCACCTTTACCGTGGCCGAGGCCTACGGACGGCTGACCGCGCTCGGCTACCTCGCCGCGCGCCCTGGCTCCGGCTACACCGTGGCGCACCGCCATGCGCCGGCCGGCCATGCGCGCGCGCCGCAATGGGAAGCGCCGGGGCTGAATGCCGCATGGCTGCTGTCGGACGTGTTTGCCGACCATTCGGTGCCGATCAAGGCCGGCGCCGGCTGGCTGCCGGGCGACTGGCTCAACGAGGAGGGCCTGCACCAGGCCATGCGCGCGTCGGCCCGCGTGCCGGCGGCGCAGCTGTCGGGCTACGGTCATCCGTACGGCTTTGCGCCGCTGCGCGAGCACATTGCCGCGGGGCTGGGCCAGTACGGCATCCCGCTGCAGGCGCAGCAGGTGGTGCTGACCCAGGGCGCGACGCAGGCGCTGGACCTGGTGGTGCGCACGCTGCTGCGTGCCGGCGATACCGTGCTGGTGGAATCGCCCTGCTACTGCAACCTGCTGCAGATCCTGCGGCTGGCCGGGCTGCGCGTGGTCGGCGTGCCGCGCACGGCGGCGGGGCTGGACACCGACGCGCTGGAGGACGCGCTGCGCGCCCACGCCCCGCGCGCGCTGTTCATCAACACCGTGCTGCAGAACCCCACCGGCGCCAGCCTGACCAGCATGAACGCCTTCCGCGTGCTGCAACTGGCCGAGCAGCACCGGCTGCTGGTGGTCGAGGACGATATCTACCGCGAGCTGGCGCCGGCGGGCTCGCCGATGCTGGCGGCCATGGACGGGCTGTCGCAGGTGGTCTATGTCAACGGTTTTTCCAAGACCATCACACCGTCGCTGCGGGTCGGCTACCTGGCCGCCAGCCCGGACCTGGCCAAGGCCTTTGCGCGCACCAAGATGGCCGTCGGCCTGACCTCATCGGAGGTGACGGAGCGGCTGGTGTATTCGGTGCTGACCAGCGGCCACTATGGCCGACATGTGGCGGCATTGTCCGAACGGCTGCGTGCGCAGCAGGACCGTGTCACGGAAAAGATGGAGGCCCACGGGCTGGAGGTGCTGCTGCGCCCGGAAGGCGGGATGTTCGCGTGGGCGCGCCTGAACGAGGCGGTGCAGGCGCGGTGGCTGGCCAGTCGCCGCGGCGGTCCGCTGCTCGGCAACCGCCTTGCCACGCTGGCACTGGAGCATGGCATCTGGCTGGCGCCCGGATCGTATTTCGAGCCGGACGAAACCGACTCGCCGTGGATCCGCTTCAACGTGGCCACCGGCGACGCGCCGCAGCTGTGGCAGTTCTTTGACAGCCTGGCGCAGGCGCGGCAGGCGGCTTGAAGTCAGGCGGCCTGGCCGGCGCTCAGCTCCAGAGACGCTCGACCAGCCAGCCGGCGCTGGCGCAAACGCCTACCCAGGCGGCAAGACAGGTGGCAATAAAGCGATAGCTCATCTCGGTACGGTCAACAAAGATATGACGAGGACGTGAATTTTTCGCTGGATCATACATCCATTCATGAATGTATGTAAGAGAAAGAAAGGAATCCTTACGTCTATCGCGGGTATCTTGTCGCATATAAGGCACACGCAGCGATACCGCCCTCCTTTTCGTGACGCAACCCAAACCCACCCTGATGCCGTCGGGGATGCCACGGCACGCGCACTGGTCTCTGCTACCCTTGGGCCTGCTGGCCCTGCGTCAGACAATTCGCCGAGTTTTCAAGCGTAAAGCACGTTCCCCATGCATACCCAAGACCTGTCCGCCTGGACCCACAGCCACGCCTTCGACGCGGGCAACCGCGCCGCCGAACGCGGCACGCGCCTGGTGATGGTGATCACCGCCATCACCATGGTGGCGGAAATCGCCGCCGGGCTCTGGTTCAACTCGATGGCGCTGCTCGCCGATGGCTGGCACATGAGCTCGCACGCGCTGGCCATCGGGCTGTCTGCCTTCGCCTACGCCGCCGCGCGCCGCTACGCCGGCGACTGGCGCTTTGCCTTCGGCGCCTGGAAGATAGAAGTGCTGGCGGGCTTTGCCAGCGCGGTGTTTTTGCTGGGCATTGCCGCGTTGATGGCGGCGGGCTCGGTCGAGCGCCTGTTCGCGCCGCAGGCGATCCACTATCGCGAAGCCATGGCCGTGACCGCGCTGGGGCTGCTGGTCAACCTCGGCTGCGCGCTGATCCTCGGCGGCCATGCGCATGGCCACGACCACGGCCACGACCACGGTCACCATCACGGTCACCATCACGGCCACGACCATCACCACCATGACCTCAACCTGCGCGCCGCCTATGTGCACGTGCTGGCCGATGCCGCGACTTCAGTGCTGGCGATCGTCGCACTCGCCGGCGGCTGGTGGCTGGGCTGGAACTGGCTCGATCCGGTGATGGGCCTGGTGGGCGCGGTACTGGTCGGCCGCTGGGCCATCGGTCTGATGCGCCAGAGCGGCACGGTGCTGCTGGACCGCGAGATGGACCACCCGGTGGTGGACGAAGTGCGCGAGGTGCTGGCCGGCCTCGATCACGGCGACGAAAGCACCCGCGTGTCCGACCTGCATGTATGGCGCGTGGGCCGTCAGCACTTTGCCTGCATCGTCTGCCTGGTCACGCATGATGCCGCACTGACGCCGCAGCGCGTGCGCGAGGCGCTATCGGTGCACGAGGAACTGGTGCACGTAACGGTGGAGATCAGCCGCTGCGACGGCGATCACTGATACGACCACTGAGGCGAGCGCAGCGGCTCGCTATCGGCTTGCGGAGAATCAGCTCAGCTCGCACCACATGCACAACGGCGGCGTGTCCGCGGCGCGGTGGAATTCGCTCGACGACATGACCTCGGGCGGCAGCTTCGCGGCCGGCACCAGCGTAAAGCCGTAGCGCGCGAAGTAGCTGGGGCAGCTGGACGCCAGCAACACGGCGCGCCGTGCGCCGTTGGCGCGGGCCCGCATCAGCGCGGCACGCACCACGTGGGTGGCCACGCCCTGGTCGCGGTGTTCGGGCAGCACGGCCACGGAACGGATCACCACGGTCTCGCCGCAGCGCTCGCCGGCGGCGCAGCCGATGATCTGCGTGCCAAGGACGGCAACGTGGAAATGCTCGAGCAAGCGCGGTACACCGTCCAGCGGCAGGCCACACCGTTCCAGCACCTCGCCCACGGCGGGAGCATCCGTCGGCACGGCCGCGCGGATGCGCAGGTCTTTCATCATCTGGAGCCTCTGTTTTTCACACTGCCTCGCGAAGGGAAACGCCATGGAAGCCCGTACATGGCGGTGCCGCCAACTGGCGGCACGTGTTGCACGCAGGCCGACGGGCCTGTCGGGCAACATTACCCGATTCGCTGCCGTTGATCCATTGGGGATAAACGCGTGTCCGGAACCGTTGCGGCATACCGGTCAGGGCGCGTGCGGCACAGCCCGCCGCATTCATGGCGCAGGCCGATGACAGGCGCGTGAAAAAAAGGAAAGCGGAGCGATCGCGCGCGACTGCGCAGGTGCGCCGGGCGGAATGAGCCCGGGCAGGAAGATGGAGGCGGGGATCCGGAATCGAACCGTCGTACACGGCTTTGCAGGCCGTTGCATAACCACTCTGCCACCCCGCCGCTGACATCGCGCCGGAGCGGCGCGACGTGCTGCGGGCCGCAGTGTAGCGGGAAATGGAAATCTTTGCAGGAGAGCGCGCGGCGCGCCGCGCCGGCTCAGTCCTCGATTCCGCCCATGGCGGACTGGATGTAGTTCTGCAAGCCGACCTTGCGCACCAACTCCAGCTGCGCTTCGAGCCAGTCGATATGTTCCTCGGTGTCCTCGAGGATATCGACCACCAGCTGGCGCGAGACATAATCGCCGACCGACTCGAAATACTTGATCGCATCCTTGCAGCTGGCCTGCGACACGAGTTCGAGCTTCAGGTCGCAGCCGAGCATCTCTTCGGTGTTCTCGCCGACCAGCAGCTTGTCGAGGTCCTGCAGGTTGGGCAAGCCATCGAGCAGCAGGATGCGCTCGATCAGCTTGTCGGCGTGCTTCATTTCCTCGATCGATTCGTCATACTCGTGCTTGCCCAGCGCGCGCAGCCCCCAGTGCCGATACATCCGGGCATGCAGGAAATACTGGTTGATGGCAGTGAGCTCATGCCGCAGCTGCGCGTTCAGCAACTGGATCACCTTCTTGTCGGTCTTCATGGCAGCCCCCAATGCCCCTGTGACAGGGACATGCGATGTCGCCATGGCACGACCACAGCAACGCCACGGCGAATGCGCCGCGTGACTTCATGGTAGTCCCGCCAAAGCGGACATCAAGCAATCCGGGCCCGCGCCGCGGCGTTCTTGCCGCATGGATCCTCTATTTTCCGGCTTGCTTGCGGATGCGAATGCCAATGGTTTTTATTCGGTTTTCGTAAGCGGCCTTCACGGCATCATGAAAATAAAAAAGGCGGGCGCCGCGATATTTGCCGCGGCGCCCGCCATGGGCGTTGCCAGGGTTGCAGCTCAGTCCAGCTTCGCGCCCGAATCCGCTACCAGCGTCTTCAGCACCGGCCAGTCGCGCGCGTAGAGCGCCTGCGCCTCGGCCGGCGTACTGCCGACGGTGCGCAGCCCCAGCGCAACCATGCGCTCCTGCATCTCGGGGGTCTGCAGGATGGCGCGCACCTCGCTCTCGAGCCGGGCCAGGATCGGTGCGGGCACGCCCACGGGCGCCACCAGGCCGATCCAGCCGACGGTCTTGAAGGCGCTGTCGTGCATGCCGGCCTCGGCAAAGGTGGGCATGTCGGGCAGCGCGCTGCTGCGCTGAGTGCCGGTCACCGCCAGCGCCTTGAGCTTGCCGCTCTGGATGTAGGGCCTGGCGGTGAGGATGCTGGCGAAGCCAAACTGCACCTGCCCGCCGAGCAGGTCCTGCAGCATCGGCGCCTCGCCCTTGTAGGGCACGTGCGTGGCCTGGCCGTGCACCAGCTTGCTGTAGTAGGCGCCGCTCAGGTGCGACAGCGAGCCGACGCCCCACGAGGCATAGCTGAGCTTGCCAGGCCGGCTGCGCGCGTAGTCGCCCAGCTCGCGCACGGTGCGCGCCTGCACCGACGGGTGGGTCACCAGCACCAGCTGCGCGTCGGCCAGCACGCTGATCATGCTCAGGTCCTTGCGCGGGTCGTAGGGCAGCTTCTGGAACAGGAACTGGTTGGTCAGCACCGACTGCGTCAGCGTCATCAGCAGCGTATAGCCATCGGGCGCGGCCTTGGCCACGGCATCGGTGCCGATGATGCCGGAGGCGCCGGCCTTGTTGTCGACCACCACCGGCTGGCCCAGCCGCTTGCTCAGCTTTTCACCCATGGCGCGGGCGATGGTGTCGGTGCCGCCGCCGGCCACATAGGGCACGACGATGCGGATGGGCTTGGCGGGGTAGGCCTGGGCCGCGGCCGGCAGGGCCGCGCCGAGCGAAAGCCCGGCGACCAGGCCGCCAGTGGCCAGCGTCAGCCATGCGCGTCGGTTCATGTTGTCTCCAGATCGGTTTTGGTTTTGGAGGACAACCTTAGTGGGCTTGAGAACTTACGTCCAATGCAATATTTTTCAGTTTTTGATGCGCAAATGGTTATTTCATGGGCTTGAGGCAGCTGCATCACTTCGTCACGCTGGTCGAACAAGGCAGCTTCGCGCGCGCCGCAGCCGCGCTGCACCTGTCGCAGCCGGCACTGACGCGCAGCATCCAGGCGCTGGAAGCCGAGCTGGGCATGCTGGTCGACCGCAGCTACGGCAAGGTGCGCCCCACCGCCGCCGGCATGCTGGCCCTGGCGCGCGCGCGCCGCATGCTGCGCGAGCAGCGCGAGCTGCGGCGCGACCTGCAACTGCTCGAAGACGTGGAGATCGGCACGATCCGCGCCGGCTTCGGACCGTTCGCGGCCTCGTTCCTGCTGGACCCAGTGCTGGAGGCGCTGGTGCGCCGCTATCCGCGGCTGCGCATCGACCTCGAGACCGCCGACACTGCCGCGATGCGGCGTTCGCTCGAAGCCGAGCAGCTCGACATCTTTGTCGGCGAAAGCCGCAGCCTGGCGGAACTGGCGCACTTGCAGATCGACCGGCTGCCGGCACTGGAAACGGCTTTCTTCGTGCGCAGCGGCCATCCGCTGACCCGGCAGCGCCAGGTCACCCTGGCCGACCTGCGCGCCTACCCGGTGGCCGGGACCCGGCTGCCGCCGCATATCGTGCGCTTCTTCCGCCAGGCCCTGCACGAGGCCAGCGGCGGCGGCGGCCCGCTGCCCGAGGACGAGCCCGGGCTGATGACCGTCACCTGCAACGACATGCATGCGCTGCGCGCGCTGCTGCTGGCGGTCGATGCCGTGGCGCTGGTGCCGGTGGCGATGATGGCCGAGGCGTGCGCACAGCGCCTGGCCGTGGCCCTGCCGATGCACCCGCCCACCGCGCTGAAGGCGCAGTACGGCATCGTCACGCTGGCCGGGCGCACGCCGTCGCCGGCCATGCGCGTGTTCGCGGCGCTGGTGCATGAAGCGGTGGCGCAGACCGGCGCCGGCTCCGGGCCGGCGCCATAGGCGTGGCGTGATGCGAGGCGTTCAGCCCGCCGCCACCGCGGGTTGTCCGGCCTGGCCCCCCGCCGGCAGCCGCGCGGCCATGCGCTGGCGCGAGCGCTCGGGGTTGATCACGCACAGCCCGGCCAGCGCCGCCACCACCATCAGCGCGCCGCACAGCGCCAGCCCCAGTTCAAAGCCGCGCGCGCCGGGCGCGTTCTGCACCAGCACGCCCGTCACCAGCGGCGCCAGCACGCCGGCAACCGACGATACCGAGGCATCGATCGCCAGCACCGCGCCGCGCTGCCCGGCCGGCACCACCTCGGCCAGCATCGCCGGGCCGAGCGAATAGATCGCCGGCGCGCACACGCAGCCCAGCACCAGCAGCCCCACGCGCATGGCGGGCGTGGTGCCTGGCCACAGCAGCAACAGGAAGAAGCCGCCCGCCAGCAGCAGCATGCCCGCCGAGACCCGGCCGCGCGCCAGCCGCGACGACACCCCGCGCGCCAGCAGCCGTTCCGAGCACCATGCGATAGCGATGGTCAGCGGCAGGTTGGTGCCGACGATCAGCGCGAACAGCTTGCCGCTGACGGCATGGTCGAAGCCCAGCCCGCTTTGCAGGTAGGCCGGGATCCAGGTCAGGCACAGCGCCAGGCCCCAGTACGCCGCCAGCCGCAGGGCAAAGCAGCCCAGCACGGTGGGATCGCTCAGCAGCACGCGATACGGCAGCCGCTGCGGCGCGGCGGTGCCAGCGTTGCCGTGCGCGAGCGGACGTTGGTCGAGCGTGCCTTCGCGCCCCAGCGCGATCCACGCCCCCGCCCACACCACGCCCAGCACCGCCAGCAGGTAGAAATTGGTGCGCCAGCCCCAGTGCGCGGCCACCGCCGGGATCAGCAGCCCGGCCAGCACGATGCCGATGCCCGCGCCCTGCGTCAGCACCGCCACCGGCAGGTTGCGCCGGTTGTTCGGAAACCATTTGTAGCAGGCATGGATCGAAACCGGCGCGGCCGGCCCTTCCATGAAACCGAGCAGCACGCGCGAGACGATCAGCACCGCCAGGCTGGACGACAGCGCGATCGGGATCTGGCACAGCGACCACGCCAGCGCCATCAGGATCAGCAGCCGCGACGTCGGCGTGTGGTTGGCCAGGAAGCCGCCCAGCACGCCGGACACCGCGAACAGCCAGAAGAAGCTGCTGCCGACCAGGCCGAACTGCGCCGGCGTCAGCCCCAGCTCGGCCATCATCGGCGCGGCCAGCAGGCCCACCACCATCTTGTCCATGGCGTTGACCACCAGGAAGAAGAACAACAGCACTGCGGTCAGCCACAGCGCGGCGCGGCTGGTACGATGGATTCATGCGTGTCTCCCGGAACAATGGGATGCCAGCCGCGGCCGGCATCAGGGGCCCCTTACTGATGCGCCGGCCCGCCGCCGTCGCGGCCGATATAGCCGAACAGGTAGGCGCCGACCTTGCGCATCTGGATCTCGTCCGAGCCCTCGGTGATGCGGTAGCGGCGATGGTGGCGGTAGATATGCTCGAACGGCTTGTGGCGCGAATAGCCCAGCCCGCCGTGCACCTGCATCGCCGTGTCGGCGGCCTCGCAGCACAGGCGGTTGGCGGTGACATTGCACATCGAGACCTTGTCCGAAAGGCGCTTCTCCACCTCGTGCTTGGGCATCCGGTCCATTTCCCACGCGGTCTGGCGGATAAACGCGCGCAGCATCTCGGCACGCGTGGCCAGGTCCACCAGCGGGAACTGGATGCCCTGGTTGCGCGCCAGCTCCTGCCCGAAGGGCTTGCGCCGGCGCGCGTACTTCACGCTCTCGCGGATGCAGTACTCGGCCGCGCCCAGGCTGGCGGCGGCCTGGCGAATGCGGTTCTCATGCACGAAATGCTGGGCAATGGCGAGGCCCGCGCCCGGTTGCCCGAGCACCGCGTCATCCGGCACCCAGACCCCGCTGAAGCTCACGCGCGGATGGTCGGTGGGCATGTTGAAGGTCCACAGGTACTCTTCCACGCGCACGCCTTCGCTGTGCGCCGGGACCAGGAACGCGGTGATGCCGCGGGCATCGCCGTCCTCGCCGCTGGTGCGCGCGAACAGCACCACATGCGTGGCGGTGTGCAGGCCGGTGGTCCACATCTTCTCGCCGTCGATGCGCCAGCCGCCGCGCCCGCCGCGCGCCTCGGGCCGCGCGCGCGTGGCCATGTGGGTGGCGTCGGAACCGTGCTCTGGCTCGGTCAGGCCGAAGCTCAGCTTGACGGTCTCGTCGAGCATGCCCGGGATCAGCGTGGCGCGTTGCGCATCGCTGCCGAAATCGCGCAGCACCAGCACGAACGGCTTGTTGCCGACGATCGAGTGCTCGTTCTGCAGGTCATTGTGCAAACCCAGGCCCTTGGCCGCCAGGTGCTCGCGGATCACGGCCATCCACAGGTTGCCGCCATCCCGGCCGCCGTACTCCGCCGGCAGCGCGAAGCGCAGGTGGCCGGCGCGGTCGGCGCGGCGGCGGGCCTCGGCCAGCAGCGCCTCCCACTCGGGACGCGGCAGGCCCTGGTTGTCGAAGTCGGTGCGGGCCCATTCGCGGCGGTGGTCGAAAAAGCGCTGGTTGTCGTGCTCGTCCTGCAGCGGTGCGATCTCGGCCTCGATAAAGGCATCGAGCTCGTCCAGGTAGGCCGTCAGCTCGGCCGGCAAATGGAAATTCACGGAAGCGTCTCCTCAGGATCCACAATCTGGCGATAACTGCTGTACCCGGGCTGGTCGACGGCAAGCTTGGCCAGCGTGACCGCCCACAGGTGGCCGGCAAGCCCGGGCGTGGCGGCATCGACGCGCCCGCTGGCGATGGCCTCGCACAGGCGCTGGTTCAGTTCGGCAAGCGTGCCGTCGGTGCCCAGCAGCGCGCGCAGGCGTTCCTGCTCGGCGGCCAGCGCCGCGGGCGCGAGGCGCAGTTCGCGCGCGACGATGTCGAGCACATTGGCGGCCACGCGCGCGTCGAAGGCCGCGCGCCCGCCCAGGTTGGGGATCGCGGTGTCACGCAGGAAGGCGGTCACCGCGTCGATCAGGCCGGCGGCATCGGGGGTGTCTTGCATGGTCAGGTTCCGTCATCCGTGCCGGCCGGCGCATGGTCACGCGGCAGCAGCAGGTTGAGCAGGTCGATCTCGGTCTCGGAACTGCGCCGGCCGATCGCGGCGCGCTCGACGCTGCGCGGCCCGCCGCCCTGCGGCGCACGCGACATGGACTGGCAGGCCACGCCCCACTTGAGCACGCCGAAGATCTCCCAGAAGCGCACGCGCCCCGCGTCGACCGTGCCGCCCGCATCGGCATAGCCGGCAAACAGCTGCGCGCGCGTGCCGAAGCCACCCACCGGCAATCCCGTGCAGCCGAAGCGCCAGGAGTTCACGCACAGCCAGCCCAGGTCCGTCATCGGATCGCCCACATGCGCCAGCTCCCAGTCCAGCACCGCGCGCAGGCCCGCCTCGTCGACCATCAGGTTGCCGTTGCGGAAATCACCATGGACCAGCGTGGCGCGCCCCGTTGCCGGCGCATGGCGCTGCAGCCAGCGGAAGGCCAGCTCGAACACCGGGCGCTGCTCGCCCGCCGCCCGATAGCGCCGCAGGTAGCCGTCGACCTCCTCGGCGGCATGGCTCTCGCGCAGCGGCGGCAGCGCGGCGCGGTCGATGCCATGGATCGCGGCCAGCGCCTGCCCGCACTGGTAGGCCAGCCGTTCGCGCGCCCGCGCCAGCCGCGGCTCGCGCACGATGCGGCCGCCCAGCGTCTCGCCTTCGATGCGGTCCATCACGAAGCCGGCGCCGATGCCGTCCTGCGGCGCCAGCATCGCCCGCACCACCGGCACCGGCACCCCCGCCGCGCCGGCCAGCCGCAGCAGCGCGGCCTCGGCCGCCATGCCCGCCTGTAGCGCCGACACCGTCGCCGCGGGCCGCGCCGCCGCGCCGGGATCGCGCCTCAGGATCATCGGCGCCGGCCCGTGCGGCCCGGCCAGCGTGAACGACCAGGTCTCCTGGCTGGCTCCGCCGGACAGGCGGCGCAGGCCGGTGATGCCGGCCTCGGCATCGAAGCCGGGCAACTCGCGGCATACGGCGCGGCGCAGGCCGGCCAGCAGGCTGGCTTCCGCGTCGGGGGGCGGGGATGTGTGCATCGGTCTCCGGGCAGTCCCGCATGGTGGCGGCACGGCTGAATTAATAATATGAATTATGTTTTTGGCGAGTATGGTGGCCTGATACAGTTCATGACATCAGTAAAAACACGGACAAGCAGGGGCACGCGGAAGCACTGCCGCAACCGATCGGGGTCGTCATGAAAGAAAAGCTGATTGCGCTGGAAGGCCACGCCGGCTATGCCGCGCCGCGTTATGCGAGCGGGCTGCGCACCACCCACCGGCTGTTCGAGGCCGGCCGGCGGCTGCTGCGCGAGCGCACGCTGGAACAGGTGTCCATCCAGGAGATCTGCGCCCGCGCCGGCGTCACCACCGGCGCGTTCTACAGCCGCTTCGACGGCAAGGACAGCTACTTCAGGGCGTTGCAGGCGCTGGCGCTGGCCACGCTGCGCGAGGCCATGGCGGCGCGCCTGGCACAGCTGGACAATGCGCCGACGACGCTGGAAGACGCGGTGCGTACCATGGCGCGCGACAGCCGCATCTGGGCCTGCCGCAATGAAGGCGTGCTGCGCGCCTCGCTGGTGGTGCGTGCCACCACCGGCGAAGACCCGATCCGGCAGCTCAATCGCCAGTACATCGTCGACCTGGCATCGCGCCTGGCACGGCTGCATCCGGCCGGCCCGTCGCCCGAGCTGGAGCTGCGCATCCGCTTCGCCCACCAGGCGCTGGCCGGCACGCTGCTGTATGCGCTGATCAACCGCGAAAGCATCTACGCGCTGTCGGACCGGCGGCTGGACCAGGAAATGGCGCGGGCGTTCCTGCTGTCCGTGGCCTAACAGCAGCGCGGGCGGCCCAATGAAAAAGAGGCCCCGCAGGGCCTCTTTGCAGCTTGCGGCCGGCGTCGCGCCGGCATCGCCCGCCTTACTCCACCGTCACCGACTTCGCCAGGTTGCGCGGCTTGTCCACGTCGGTGCCGCGCGCGCAGGCCGTGTGGTACGCCAGCAGCTGCAGCGGCACCACGTGCAGGATCGGCGAGAGGTCGCCGTAGTGCTCGGGCATGCGGATCACCTGGATGCCGTCGGACGACTGGATCTGGGTATCGCTGTCGGCGAACACGTACAGGCGGCCGCCACGGGCGCGCACTTCCTGGATGTTGGACTTGAGCTTCTCCAGCAGCGCGTCATTGGGGGCGACCGTGACCACCGGCATGGCTTCGGTGACCAGCGCCAGCGGGCCGTGCTTGAGCTCGCCGGCCGGGTAGGCCTCGGCGTGGATATACGAGATTTCCTTGAGCTTGAGCGCCCCCTCCAGCGCGATCGGGTAATGCAGGCCGCGGCCGAGGAACAGCGCGTTCTCGCGGCGGGCGAAGTCTTCGGACCAGGCGATGATCTGCGGCTCCAGCGCCAGCACGCCATGCAGCGCGGCCGGCAGGTGGCGCAGGTTGGTCAGCGCCTGGGCCTCGGCCTCTTCGGTCAGCAGGCCGCGGGTCTTGGCCAGCGACAGCGTCAGCATGTAGAGCGCCGCCAGCTGCGTGGTGAAGGCCTTGGTCGAGGCCACGCCGATCTCGGTGCCGGCGCGGGTCAGGAAGCGCAGTTCGGTCTCGCGCACCATGGCGCTGGTGGCGACGTTGCAGACCGCCAGCGTATGGACGTGGCCGAGCGCGCGCGCATGGCGCAGCGCGGCCATGGTGTCGGCGGTTTCGCCCGATTGCGAGATCACCACCACCAGCGCGCGCGGGTTGGGCACGGTGTCGCGGTAGCGGTATTCGCTGGCAACCTCGACCTGGGTCGGGATCCTGGCGATGCTTTCGAGCCAGTACTTGGCGGTGCAGCCGGAATAGTAGCTGGTGCCGCAGGCCAGGATCAGCACGCTGTCGATGCCGGCGAAGACCTCGGCGGCGTTGTCGCCGAACAGGTCCGGCGACAGGCCTTCGACGCCCTCGAGGGTGTCGCCCAGCGCGCGCGGCTGCTCGAAGATTTCCTTCTGCATGAAGTGGCGGTACGGGCCCAGGTCCACCGAGGCGGCATGGGCTTCGACCACGCGCGCTTCGCGCTCGACCGCGTGGTCGTTGACGTCATGGATGGTCACGCCGTCCAGCGTGATTTCGACCACATCGCCCTCTTCCAGGTAGATGATGCGGTTGGCGGTGCCGGCCACGGCCAGCGCGTCGGACGCCAGGAAGGACTCGTTCTCGCCCAGCGCCACCACCAGCGGCGAGCCGGCGCGCGCGCCGACCACGCGGCCGGGCTGGTCCTTGGCGAACACCGCGATGGCATAGGCGCCGTGCAGGCGCTTGGTGACCGCGCGCACCGAGGCGAACAGGTCGCCACGCGTGGCGCTGCTGGGATAGCTGTAGGCCTGGTGGATCAGGTGGGCGACCACCTCGGTATCGGTCTGCGACTCGAAACCGTAGCCGACCGCGCGCAGCTCTTCGCGCAGCGGCTCGTAGTTCTCGATGATGCCGTTGTGCACCAGCGCGATGGTCTCGCCCGACAGGTGCGGGTGGGCGTTGACGGTGTCCGGCTTGCCGTGCGTGGCCCAGCGCGTATGCGCCACGCCGGTGAAGCCGGACAGGCCGGACGCCTGCGTCTGCGCGTCGAGGTCGGCGACGCGCGACACGGTGCGCGCGCGCTCGACCGCATCGTCGCGCACGACGGCGACGCCGCACGAGTCATAGCCGCGATACTCCAGGCGGCGCAGCCCTTCGATCAGGACCGGAACGATGTTGCGCGTGGAAACCGCGCCGACGATGCCACACATGCTGAACCCCCGTTTGCTGGCGCCTGCCCTCTGGCCACTGGCGCCGGTATGAATCCTGTGGCGCCGCCTGGTGCCGGCGGCGCTGGTGCTTACTGCTTCGGCTGCTTGACCGGACGCTGCCAGGCGTCGATGGTCAGCTGCTTGGCCCGCGACAGCGTCAGCTTGTCGGCCGGGGCCTCCTTGGTGAGCGTGGTGCCGGCGCCCAGCGTGGCGCCGCGGCGCACCGTCACCGGCGCCACCAGCTGCGTGTCGGAGCCGATGAAGACATCGTCCTCGATCACGGTGCGGTGCTTGTTCACCCCGTCATAGTTGCAGGTGATGGTACCCGCGCCAATATTGACACGCGACCCCACCGTGGCGTCGCCCACATAAGCCAGGTGGTTGGCCTTGCTGTGTGCCGCCACCTGTGCATTCTTGACCTCGACGAAGTTGCCGATATGCACGTCCTCGCCCAGCTCGGTGCCGGGGCGCAGGCGCGCGTACGGCCCGATGCGGCCGGCGGGCCCGATTTTGGCCTCGTCAATATGGCAGAACGGGTGCAACTGCGCGCCGGCGCCGACGGTACTGTTGCGGATCACGCAATGGGCGCCGATGCGCACCCCGTCTTCCAGGTGCACGCGGCCCTCGAACACGCAGCCGACGTCGATGGTGACATCGCGCCCGCAGCTGAGCTCGCCGCGCACATCGATGCGGGCCGGATCCAGCAGCGTCACGCCGGCCTCGAGCAGGCGCCGGGCCTGGTTGCCCTGGTGGATGCGCTCGACCTCGGCCAGCTGCAGCTTGCTGTTGACACCCAGCGTCTCCCACACCGCCGCGGGCTGGGCCGAAACCGTCTCGACGCCATCGGCGACGGCGCGCTCGACGGTGTCGGTGAGGTAGTACTCGCCCTGGGCATTGTCGTTGCGCAGCGTCGACAGCCACTTGCGCAGGTGGCCGGTCGGGCACACGATGATGCCGGTGTTGATTTCGCGGATGGCCTTCTCGGCTTCGCTCGCGTCCTTTTGCTCGACAATGCGGACGATGCTGCCCGCCGCGTCGCGCACGATGCGGCCATAGCCGGTCGGGTCGGGCATTTCGACGGTAAGCACGCCAAAGCGCTGCGCGCCGGCCTCGGCCACCAGTGCCTGCAGCGTCGCCGCGCTGGTGAGCGGCACGTCACCGTAGAGAACCAACGTAGGCTGGTTGTCGTCCAACAAGGGAAGTGCCTGCATCACCGCATGGCCCGTGCCCAGTTGCTGGGCCTGCTCGGCGAAGGCGACATCGTCGGCGGCCACCGCCTCGCGCACGCGCGCGGCGCCGTGGCCGACCACGACCACCAGCCGCGACGGAGACAGCGCACGGGCCGTATCCAGGACATGCGCGAGCATGGGCCGCCCGGCTACCGGGTGCAGCACCTTGGGCAAATCGGAATACATCCGCTTGCCCATGCCCGCGGCGAGAATGACGATATTCACAAGGAGACCCCTAAGTGAGTGTGTCCGAAAATCTTCTTGAAAACGCCGGACGGGTATTTGGCCCGGTGCTCGGCAAACTGTGCCGCCGGGGCTCGCGAAAGCTTGCCGCCAGGCCTGCGCTTGTTCCCGCAAACCCTTGCCAGGACTTGGCTGGCCGGCATCAGGGGAGCCCGGTTCCGATGCGCGCCGATTTTAACATGGCGCTTTCTGCGCAAAGGACCGCGGTTTCCGAATTTCACAATTGTTGGGCGCGGCGTATTTTGGTGATTCTGGGCGCCGCGGCTCTGTGCGCGTGCAGCGCCATGAAGCTGGGTTACCAGCAGGGCGACCGGCTGGCGTACTGGTGGATCGACAATTATGTCGATGTCACCTCGGCCCAGGAGCCGCTGACGCGCGAGGCGATCGCGCGCTTCTTTGCCTGGCACCGCAAGGCGCAGCTGCCGGAAATCGCCAGCCTGCTGCAGGAAGCCAAGGCCGACGTAGGCCAGCCGGTCACGCCGGCGAAGGTCGCGCACTTCCAGGACGCCTCGCAGCAACTGGCGCGCCGATCGTTCGAGCAGGCCATGCCCGACATGGCCGATTTTCTGCTGACGCTGACGCCCGAGCAGATCACCCGCATGGAAAAGAAGTTTGCCGAGGGCAACGCCAAGTACCGCAAGAAATTCCTCAACGCGGACCCGGCCGAGCGCGAGGAAGCGCGCTTCGACAAGGTGATGGAGTACGCGCGCCTGGTCTACGGCGGCTTCTCTCCCGAGCAGGAGAAGGCGATCCGCGTCAAGGTCGGGCCGGTGGTGCAGAACGCCGAGGCGCGCTATGCCGAGCGCGTCGCGCGCCAGCAGGAATGGATCAAGATGGTGCGCTTCGTGCAGGCCACGCAGCCGCCCAAGGCACAGGTGATCGACCTGCTGCGGCGCTTCCGCGAGTACTGGCAGAATCCGCCGGCCCGGCACGCCGCCAGCCACGAAGCCAGCAACCACGCCGGCATCGCGCTCACCGTGGCGATCGCCAACCTGACCACGCCCCAGCAGAAGGCGCACGCGCAGGATCGCTTCCAGAAGTGGATCGACGACACGCATGCCCTGATGCGCGAGAAGTCGCAGCCGCCGGTGCAGTCGGCGGCGGCAAACTGAACCCGCGTCCCGCCGCGATGAAAAACGCCCGCGCGAGCGGGCGTTCTGTCATTTGGCCGCCGCAACGGCTTACTGCGTGCCGGCCGGCTCCCCCGCCGGGGCCGCCGCCGGGGTGCGCTCGAAGCGCACGAACTCCATGCGGTTTTCGTCGAGGCTGCCGGCAAAGGTCAGCGGCTGCTGCTGGAACGTGGTCTCGCCGAACAGCGAGGCCTCGTCCACCTTGGCCAGGCCGGTCGCCAGCCCGGTGAACGGGAACAGTTCGGTATCCGCCAGGTGCGACGGCACCACGTTGCGCAGCGCCGAAAAGATATTGTCGATGCGACCCGGGTTCTGCCGCTCCCACTCCTGCAGCATCTCGCTGACCTTCTTGCGCTGCAGGTTTTCCTGCGAGCCGCACAGGTTGCACGGGATGATCGGGAATTCCATCGCGCGTGCGTACGACGCAATATCCTTCTCCGAGCAGTACGCGAGCGGGCGGATCACGATATGCGCGCCGTCGTCGGTGGCCAGCTTGGGCGGCATCGCCTTCATCTTGCCGCCGAAGAACATGTTCAGGAAGAAGGTGTTGACGATGTCGTCGCGATGGTGGCCCAGCGCGATCTTGTTGGCGCCCAGCTCCTTGGCGGTGCGGTAGATCACGCCGCGGCGCAGGCGCGAGCACAGCGAGCAGGTGGTCTTGCCCTCGGGCACCTTCTCCTTGACGATCGAGTAGGTGTCCGCCTCGACGATCACATATTCCACGCCGACCGACTTCAGGTATTCCGGCAGGATGTGTTCCGGGAAGCCGGGCTGCTTCTGGTCCAGGTTCATCGCGATCAGCTTGAACTTGATCGGCGCGCGCTTCTGCAGCGCCATCAGGACCGACAACATGGTGTACGAGTCCTTGCCGCCACTCATGCAGACCAGCACGGTGTCGCCGTCCTCGATCATGCCGAAGTCGCCGATGGCCTTGCCGGTTTGCGATTGCAGCCTCGTCTCGAGGCGATAGAAATTGTTCGAGTGGCTCATGGAGCATCCTGTTGCGTGGCGCCCGCCGGATGGAATGGCCGGCGCGGCGCGAAGGGGCAACATTTTACTTTAGGCGCCCGCGCGCTGCAGCGGGCGCCGGCAGGACCGCTCAGGCCTGCTTGATGTGGAAGACCTCGACCCCGACCGAATCGCAATCCGGGTACACGTCAGGCTTTTCGGTCGACACGCGCACCGCGCGCACCTTGGGATGCTTCAGCATGGCGCGCGCGACGTCGTCGCACAGCGTTTCCTGCAGGTGCACATGGCCCTGCGCCATGCGCGCCGCCACGGTGTTGCGCATGAAGTCGTAGTCGACCACTTCGTCGAGCTTGTCGGCCTGCGGCGTGCATTCCTCCAGCGGCACGAACAGGTCGATATTGATCAGCACGCGCTGCTCGCCCTTCTTCTCGAATTCGTGCACGCCGATATTGATCTGCACTTCGTAGTTGCGCAGGAACATGCGTCGGCAGTCTTGCAGGCTGGGGTGGGAAAGGGCGGCGAGCATGGTCATGGCGGCAAACGAAAAGGGGAAGTGTAAGGCGGGGGTGCCGCGCCGGTCAGGCGCGGCCGGTGATGCAGGTCATTCGGTCAGGAACATCACGTCGCGCGCCAGCGGCATCAGGTGCTGGCCGCCGTCGACGTACAGCGTGGTGCCGGTCACGGCGCGCGCCTGCGCCAGGTAGGCCACTGCCTGGGCGATGTCCTCGGGCGTGGACGACTGGCCCAGCGGCGTCACGCGATGCGCGCGGCGGAAGCTCTGCTCCGACTGTTCGCCCGACACCAGCGTGATGCCGGGGGCCACGCCCACCACGCGCAGGCGCGGCGCCAGCGCCTGCGCCAGCTGCACCGTGGCGGTCTGCAGCGCAGCCTTGGAGAGCGTGTACGAGAGGAAGTCCGGGTTCAGGTTGTCCAGCTTCTGGTCGAGCAGGTTGATCACCACGCCGCGCGGCTCGGCGGCCTTGCCGTTGCCCTCCGCGCCCGCGGCCGCGGCCAGCGCCTTGTGCAGTTCGCGCGCCAGCAGCAGCGGCGCGGCCACGTTGGTGCGCATATGCGTATCGAGCGACGCATAGGAAAAACTCGTTGCCACGTCGTACTGGAACAGCGAGGCATTGTTGACCAGGCAGGTCGGCACGCCCAGCGCGGCGGTGCAGTCGGCCACCAGCCGGCTGGTGGCGGCCTCGTCGGCGAGGTCGGCACGCAGCACCGCGGCGCGGCGGCCGAGCGCGCGGATCTGCGTGGCGAGGGCTTCGGCCTCGTCGACCGAGCGATGGCAGTGCACGGCCACGTCCCAGCCTTGGGCCGCCAGTTCCAGCGCAATGGCGCGGCCCAGGCGGCGCGCGCCGCCGGTCACGAGGGCCACGCCGCGGGCGGCGGGCTGGCCAGCCTTGTCGCCAGCCTGGCTGGCGGAAGTATCGGATGCGGGCATTGCTACAATCGCAGGATGCAGAAAGCCGCTAGTTTACCCCTTCCCCCCGCCGACGCGCAGGCCGCCTCCGATACCCTTACGGCCCGTATCGGCGAATCGATCGATGCAGCCGGCGGCTGGATCGGCTTTGACCGCTACATGGCGCTGGCGCTGTACGCGCCCGGCCTGGGCTATTACAGCGGCGGCTCGGCCAAGTTCGGCCGCGATGCCCGCGACGGCAGCGACTTCATCACCGCCCCGGAACTGAGCCCCTTCTTTGCCCGCACGCTGGCACGCCAGTTCGCGCCGTTGCTGGCCCAGGGGATGCCGCGCTTGCTGGAATTCGGCGCCGGCACCGGCCGGCTGGCGGCGGACCTGCTGCTGGGACTGGAACAGGAAGGCCAATTGCCCGACACCTACGCCATCGTCGAACTGTCGGGCGAGCTGCGCGCGCGCCAGCAGGAGACGCTGGCCCGGCGCGCGCCGCACCTGGCCGAGCGCGTCACCTGGCTCGATACCTTGCCTGCCGCTTTCGAAGGCGTGATCGTCGGCAATGAAGTGCTGGATGCGATGCCGGTGCAGCTGTATGCGCGCCGCGACGGCAGCTGGCATGAGCGCGGCGTGGTGCGTGCCGCGCCGCAGGCCGAAGGCGGCGCCCCCGCCTTCCGCTTCGAGGACCGCGCGCTGGCCGCCGCCGACGTGCCCGAGGCGCTGCGCGCCATCCCCGGCGACCACGACCTGGTCACCGAGACCCATGCCGAGGCCGAGGGCTTCACGCGCGCGGTCGGCGCCATGCTGGCGCGCGGCGCGGCCTTCTTCATCGACTACGGCTTCCCCGGCGGCGAGTACTACCACCCGCAGCGCGCCGGCGGCACGCTGATGTGCCACTACCGCCATCATGCGCACCCCGACCCGTTCCTGTACCCCGGCTTGCAGGACATCACCGCGCACGTCAACTTCAGCGGCATCGCGCACGCGGCGGTCGAGTCAGGGCTGACCGTGGCTGGCTTTGCCTCGCAGGCGCGCTTCCTGATGAACGCCGGCATCACCGAGCTGCTGATGACGCTGGACCCGTCCGACGCGCGCGCCTTCCTGCCGCAGGCCAATGCGGTGCAGAAGCTGCTGTCCGAGGCCGAGATGGGCGAACTGTTCAAGGTGATCGCGCTCACGCGCGGGCTCGACCGCGGACTGGAACACAGCGAGCCGCTGGCCGGCTTTGCCCGCGGCGACCGCAGCCACGCCCTGTAACGGCACCGGAGCCGCCATGCTGCGCTGGACCCTGACCATCTTCCTGAGCGTGATCATCCTGTCCGCGGCGCTGCCCTGGCTGCAGAAGGTGGGGCTGGGCCGGCTGCCCGGCGACGTGCGCTTCCGCGTGTTCGGGCGCGAGTTCGTGCTGCCGTTCGCGTCGACGATCCTGATTTCGCTGATTGCGCTGGTGATCGGCAAGCTGCTGTAGGGCCTGCGGCCGCCTGGCCGGGCCGGCTCAGGCGCCGTCCGGCTGCACCCCGAGCCGCTGCGCCACCGCCGCCACCCGTGCGGCATGGACCCGGTCCTTGATCTGCGCCACGTTGTCGGCGCAGGCACGCGCGATGGCGCCCGCATCGACGGACGCCGCGGCCTCGCGCGCCGCCAGCAGGCGCGCCGCCTGCGGGTATTCGCTGTGCTCGAAGCCCTTGCGCCCGCGCTTGTCCGCCTCGCAGGCCTGCAGCGCCTGGGCGAAGCGCGCGGGCTTGCGCAGCGCATCGCAGCGCTCCAGCAGCCGCACCACGGCGGCCGCACCAAGCTCCAGCGAGCGGTGGATGTTGCCGTGCTCGCGCGCCACCACCAGCGCCAGGTCGCGGCATTCATTCGGCACGCGCAGGCGCGCGCAGACCTGTTCCAGCAGCTTGACGCTGCGCAGCTCGTGGCCGATATGGCGCGGCAGCACGTCTTCGGGCGTGGTGCCCTTGCCCAGATCATGCACCAGCGCGGCAAAGCGCACCGGCAGCGGTGCATCGAGCGCGGCGGCGCAGTCGATCACCATCATCACGTGCACGCCGGTATCGACCTCGGGATGGAAGTCGGCGCGCTGCGGCACGCCCCACAACCGCTCCAGCTCGGGCAGCAGCCGCGCCAGCGCGCCACAGTCGCGCAGCACCTCGAACATGCGCGACGGCCGCGCCTCCATCAGCCCGCGCGCCAGCTCCTGCCATACGCGCTCGGGCACCAGCGCATCGACCTCGCCCGCGGCGACCATCTCGCGCATCAGGCGCATGGTCTCGGCGGCGACGTTGAAGTCGTGGAAGCGCGCGGCAAAGCGCGCCAGCCGCAGGATGCGCACCGGGTCTTCGGCAAAGGCGTCGGAGACATGGCGGAACAGCCGCGCGGCCAGGTCGCGCTGGCCGCCGTGCGGATCGATCACGGGCCCGGTCAGGTTGCCGTCGGCATCGACCGCGCGCGCCATCGCGTTGATGGTCAGGTCGCGCCGGACCAGGTCGTCCTCGAGCGTGACGTCGGGCTCGCAGTAGAAGGCAAAGCCCTTGTAGCCCATCGCGGTCTTGCGCTCGGTGCGGGCCAGCGCGTACTCCTCCTGGGTGCGCGGATGCAGGAACACCGGAAAATCCTTGCCCACCGGGCGATAGCCGGCGGCTTCCATTTCGGCCGGGGTCGCGCCGACGACCACGTAGTCGCGGTCCTGGCTGGGCTTGCCCAGCAGTTCGTCGCGGATCGCGCCGCCCACGGCATACACCTGCATGTTTTGGCCTTTTCATGCGCCGGCACGGGTCATCCGGTAGTGGCCCGGCGCCGGCGCTATTGCTAGTGGCTGACGATTATCGCATCGGCACGGTCCGGGGCCAGGCGGTACGGTTCGTCGTCGGCGAGGAAGTCGCGTTCCTCGCGCGCGCCGGCAATCCATTGCTGCATCGCCGGCAGCCCCAGCATGAAATCGGCATAGGCCTTGGCGTCTTCGCGGTCGTCCGGCAGGTGGATGCCGTAGGTGGCGAAGCGGCTCACCACCGGCGCATAGAACGCGTCGGCCACGGTGAAGGTGCCGAACAGGAACGGCCCGCGCGCGCCATGCTGCTTGCGCAGCCCGTCCCAGATCGCGGCGATGCGCTCGACCTCGCGCTGCACCGCCACGTTCCAGCCGCGCCCGGGCAGTACCGCGGTCACGTTCATCGGCAACTGGTTGCGCACGTTGGTGAAGCCGGAATGCATCTCGGCGCAGATCGCGCGCGCGACCGCGCGCTCGGCGGGGTCGTCCGGCCACAGCTGCTGGTCGGGGAAGCGCTCGGCCACGTATTCGGAGATCGCCAGCGAATCCCACACGGTGACATCGCCATCGACCAGCACCGGCACCTTGCCCGCGGGCGAGTAGCGGGCGATCTCGGCGGCGAAGCTGCCGGTGAACAGGCGCACCTGCACTTCCTCGAAATCAATGCCGGCCTGGCGCAGCAGCAGCCACGGGCGCAGCGACCAGGAGGAATAGTTCTTGTTGCCGATGACGAGCTTCATCGTGAGGTCCTTGGGGGAGGAAACGGAGGGAGAGACGGCACGGAGCGAGCCACGCAGCCCGCGGGACGGCGTGGCAGCCGCGCGCCGGACCAGTCATTTTGCCAGCGCGGCCGCCCGCGTCAAAGTGAATTGCGCTCGCAACCGATATGAAATCCGGTCACATAGGCCACTGCCTCAACGGTGCACGCTGGCGCGCATGTGGGTCAGCGCGGCATCGCGGTTGCGCCCGGACAGCGCGTCGGTCATCACGGCCTCCAGGTGTACCGGATGCAGGTTCAGCTCCGGCGCCATCGGGCGTGCCAGCACATTGTCGAGCTGCATCGAATCCAGGTTGTCGCGCGACAGCAGCGGTTCGCCCGGCATATGCTCCATGACCGCGGCCTGCACCCGCGCCAGCGCATCGGGCAGCGCGATCACCGGGCGCGGATGGCCCGAGGCGCGCCCGGCAAAGCGCACCAGTTCCTCCAGCGTATAGACCTGCGGCCCGCCCAGCTCATAACCATGGCCGATGGTGGCCGGATTCACCATGGCGTTCAGGTAGGCCTGCACCACGTCCTGCACGAACACCGGCTGGAAGCGCGCATGCGCGCACGCCAGCGGCACCACCGGCGCCAGCTGCTGCATGTGGGCGAACAGGTTGAGGAAATGGTCGTCGGGGCCGAACACCACCGAGGGCCGGAAGATGGTCCAGTCGAGCCCGCTGGCGCGCACGATGCGCTCGCCGTCGCCCTTGCTGCGCAGGTACATCGACGGTCCGTTGCTGTCCGCGCCGAGCGCGCTCATATGCAACAGCCGGCGCACGCCGGTGGACAGGCATGACGCCACGATCTGCCGCACCAGTTCCACATGCGCGCTGGCAAAGGCCTCGCCGTAGGGATCGGCACGCTCGCCGTGCAGCACGCCCACCAGGTTCACGACTATGCCGTCGACGCCAAGCGAGCCGATCGCATCGTCCAGCGCGGCATTGTCGGCCAGCCCGAGCTCGACCACCTCGACGCGCGGCAGCAGCAGCAGGTGCTGCGCATGCTCGACATTGCGCGTGCCGACCACGATGCGGTCCGGGGCAATGGGGGAATCGGGATTGGCGCCGGGTTCCAGCGGCGCGCCCGAGGCCGAGGCGGCGCCGGCCAGGCGCGAGACGAGATGGCTGCCGATGAAGCCGGCGCCACCGATGACGAGGACGTTGCTGGTCTGCATGTTGCCTCCGTGCCAGGAAAGAAGCACGCCGCGGCACCCGCGCCCAGCCCGGGCCTGCGGCGCTACGCCGGCAGGCCCGCCGTGCCAGTCCGACCCGCCCCATGCCGGGGCAGGCGGACCAGAACCAACGACTTCAGGGCAGGCTGGTGGTGGTCACCGGCGACGGCGCGACCGTGCCCAGGCGCGACTTCAGCGACTGCGGCCGGCCACTCATCAATGCAGCATAGTACGTAGCGTTGGAAAGCACATTCTTCACATAACCCCGCGTTTCATTGAACGGGATGGTCTCTGCAAAGATCGCGCCTTCCACCGGCCGCGCCAGCGTGCTGCGCCAGGCCTTGGGGCGGCCCGGGCCGGCGTTGTACGCGGCCGAGGCCAGCGTCCAGGAGCTGTCCAGGTCGGTCAGCACCATGTTCAGGTAGTTGGTGCCAAGCTGGATGTTGACGGTGGGGTCGGCCATCATCGACGGCGAAAAGTCGCTCATGCCGATCTTGCGCGCCACGTACTTTGCCGTCGCAGGCATCACCTGCATCAGGCCATGCGCCCCCGCCGACGAGCGCGCATTCATGATGAAGCGCGATTCCTGGCGGATCAGGCCGTAGACCCATGCCATGTCGAGGCCGACCTCGTCGGTGGCGCGCTGCATGATGTCGCGGTACGGCATCAGGAAGCGCAGCGCGAAGTCATGCTCGTTGCGGGTGCGGTCGGCCGAGTTGACGGTGCGGTCGAGCAGCTCCAGGCGGCGCGCATATTCGGCCGCGGCCAGCAGCTCGCGGTCGCTCATGTTGCGCAGCTCCCAGTTCCACTCGCGGTTGCCCTCGAAGCGCAGGTTCATGGCGTAGAACTTCTGCGCGCGCTGAAAACCGGGGCGCGCGCGCATTGCCATGGCCTCGGCGTCGCTGACGGTGGTGCGCGGCGGCAGCGTGATGCGGTTGCCCAGTTCCTCGCTGGCCAGCTGGCCGTAGAAGTTGAACTGCCCCGCAATCTGCTGGAAGTTCTGCTGGGCCTCGGTGTCGCGGCCGTCGGCCTTGAGCGCGCGGCCGTACCAGTAGATCCAGGCGGGGTCCTTGGCGCGCAGTTCCGGGCGCATCAGCTCGACCGCCTGGCGCACCTGCTTCCAGTCGCCCTGGCGCAGCGCGGCGCGCACGCGCCATTCCTGGGTATCGTCGGACAGCCACTGGTTGCCGCCCAGGTCCATCTGGCGGCGGTAATAGCCGGCCGCCTCGGGCAGCAGCTTCTTGGCCGCGAACTGGCCGATCACACCCCAGGCCGCACCCTGCTCGTCGCGCGACAGCGCGCCCTGGGCCGTGGCCAGGTAGGCCGCCGCCTGCGACGGGTCGGCGCGCGCCATCTTGACGATGGTGGCAAGGGTATCGCCATCCACGCGCGCGTCGGGCAACAGCGCTGCGATCTTGCCGGCCAGCGTGAGGTAGTTCTGCTCCAGCGCCAGGCGCGCCTGGAAGGCCACGTCGCTGCGCTGGATCTGCTGGCTCTGCACCAGATAGCCGATCAGGTCGACGCAGCCTTCGCCGTAGTACCTGGGGTCGCTCAGCACGTTGCGCGCATCGGCGGCGACGTTCTGGCCCTTGAGCGCACGCGACAGCAGCGCATAGCACTCGACCTGGGTATCGTCCTTGAGCGCGAACTGGGGGTATTCGACATCGAAATTGGCCCAGTCGCGCTTCTTGCCCAGCACCAGCAGCCAGTCATTGCGCATGCGGTCGGCAATCGCGTCGCCCTTGTAGCGCTGCAGGAACACGCGCACCTGGTCGTCCGGCGCATCGATGCGGGCCAGGCCGCTGGCGTCGAACAACTGCGGCTTGATGCGGAAGTACTCGACATAGGACGGCACCGGGTAATCGACCAGCGTGGCCGAGATCGCGTAGGCGCGTTCGACGTCGTTCTTGCGCGCG
This sequence comes from Cupriavidus taiwanensis, assembly GCF_900250075.1. Taxonomy (NCBI): domain Bacteria; kingdom Pseudomonadati; phylum Pseudomonadota; class Betaproteobacteria; order Burkholderiales; family Burkholderiaceae; genus Cupriavidus; species Cupriavidus taiwanensis. The sequence goes on along the minus strand of NZ_LT977070.1, from coordinate 508,471 downwards.
GCTTCGCGCAGCGCGGCGAAGGCCTCGTCGGGATCGCTGGGGATCACCGTCGAGGGCGCGCGCGTGACCGCCTGAGGGCGCTTCTGCGCGTGGACGGGCGTGACAAGCAATGCACATGCAAGCGCGATCCAGGCGGCCCGCCCTGCACGCTGCAGATATACTCCCTTCAGCATTCTTCTTCCTTGTCGATGACGGCGGCGCCCGCGCCTGCACCGTGTGCCGAAAACCGCGGCGCCGCCATCCGTGTTGGTTCGGACGAGGGCATTATCCCACGCCATGTCTTCCACTCCTGCGACTAGCTCCATCCCTGCCGACGACCGCCGCGCGCTGCGCGCGCAGTTGCTGGCACAGCGCGCGGACCTGCCCGCGCGCACCGTAGCCGATGCCCGCATCGCCGCCGCGCTGTCCGAACTGCTGGCGGGCCTGGCGGTGCGCTGCCTGGGCTTCTACTGGCCGATCCAGCAGGAGTTCGACGCGCGCGCCGCGGTGGCGCAGTGGCTCGCCGCCGTGCCCGGCCGCCATGCCGCGCTGCCCTCGGTCAGCCGTCCCGGCGCGCCGCTGGACTTCCACCTGTGGACACCGGATGCGCCCATGGCCACCGGCCACTACGGCATCCCGGTGCCCGACGGCACCGAGGCCGCGATGCCGGATGCGCTGCTCATTCCCTGTGTCGGTTTCAGCCCTGACAAGTTCCGCCTGGGCTACGGCGGCGGCTTCTACGACCGCACCCTGGCGGCGATGGCGCAGCGGCCGGTGGCCATCGGCATCGGCTACGACGCCTGCCGCATTGCGCTGCAGGCGCAGCCGCACGACATCGCCATGGACTGGATCGTGACGGAGTCAGGCGCGTTCTAGCCCGGATTGGTCCCGGCGCCCTGCACCAGCTCGTCGACCAGCGCGCGCATGCAGCGCCAGTGCGAGCCTTCCCAGAACACCCGCAGGCAGCGGTCGCAGGTGACGAAGCTGCGATGGCGTGCCAGCACGCCGTCCGGCACGCGTCCGGCCGCGCCGGCCGGATCCAGCGCGCGCAGCGGCGCATTGCAGTCCAGGCACAGCGAAAACGGCCGGGCACTGCGCGCCAGGTCCAGCCGCGCGAAGATCTCGCGCACCTGCTGGCGTGACTTGAGCGCGCGCACATAGCAGCCGTGCGTGATGCCGCGGCGCTTGAGCAGCTCGCGGTCGCGCGTCAGCACGATGCGGCCCTCGTCGACCGCGATGCGCTCGATCTCGCTGTCTTCGAAATGGTTGTCGTAGAGCGTGTCGAAGCCGGTCATGCGCAGCAGATGGGCCAGACCGCCCAGGTGGGCATCGGCGACGAAGCGCATCACCCGCAGCGGCTGCTCGCGTACCCGCAGCAGCGGCGACACGTCGATCCGTTCGAACTTGGGATAGACCGAGACCCGGTCGCCATCGCACAGCTGCCGCTCGAACCCGCAAGACTCGCCGTTGACCAGGATCAGCTCGACCTCGGTATGCGGCACGCCCAGCGCCTCGATCATATGCTTGACCGTGGCCGCGCGCGCGCACACGCACGGCAGGTCGCGCCGGCGCTGGTCCGGCGCAAGGAAGTCGTTCAGTTCCTCGTAGAAGCGGAAGGTGGCGGTGACCATGGAGGCGAGTATGGCACCGATCGCAGGCAGCGTGGGCGCACCAAATCCCCTGCAGCAGGCTCCCCTCGCCCGCTTGCGGGAGAGGGGGGCAAACACTCAGCCAGCATTCCCCAATCTCAATGCCGCCTCCACCGCCAGCTTCGCCCAGGGCGTCATCGCGCCAGGCGATTCCAGCGCCGCCGGCGGCAGGCTCAGGTAGTGGCGCATGGTGACCTCGCGCTTTGCCGACTGGTAGCGGAAGGGCTCGCTGCCCTCGGCCTCGAACTTGCCGCGCGTGGCGTCATCCGCCTTCAGGTAGCAGGTGCCGCCCGACACCAGCGCAAACATCAGCCCGTCATAGAACAGGCCATGGCCGCCAAACATGCGCTTGGCCGAGATGGGACCGATGCGCGCCGCCAGCGGCCCCATCAGCTCGAGCAGATGTTCGATGAAGGGATCGGGGCGGCGCGTGGCCATGGCAGGCGTTACAGCTTCAGCCGCTGCCAGATCGCCTTGGTGGCGCCGGCGGCATTGAGCGTGTAGAAGTGCAAACCCGGCACGCCCGCGGCGAGCAGGCGCTCGCATAGCGCGGTGACCACGTCCAGCCCGAAGGCGCGGATCGATTCGCGGTCGTCGCCGAAGCTCTCCAGCCGCTTGGCCACCCAGCGCGGCACTTCGGCACCGCACATCTCGGAGAAGCGCATCAGCTGCGAGTAGTTGGTGATCGGCATGATGCCCGGCACGATCGGCACCTCGACGCCCAGCGCGCGCACGTCGTCGACGAAGCGGAAGTACGCGTCGGCGTTGTAGAAGTACTGCGTGATCGCCGAGTCGGCACCGGCCCTGACCTTGCGCACGAAGTTGTCGAGGTCATGGCGCGGCGACTTCGCCTGCGGGTGGTACTCCGGGTACGCCGCGACTTCGATATTGAACCAGTCGCCGGTCTCGGCGCGGATGAACTCCACCAGCTCGTTGGCGTAGCGGAACTCGCCGATCTCGCCCATGCCCGACGGCATGTCGCCGCGCAGCGCGACGATATGGCGGATGCCGCCTTCGCGGTACTGCTGAAGGATCGCGCGGATGCTCTCGCGCGACGAGCCCACGCACGACAGGTGCGGCGCGGCCTCGATGCCTTCGCGCTGGATTTCCAGCACGGCGTCGAGCGTGCCCTGCTGCGTGGTGCCGCCGGCGCCGAACGTCACCGAGATGTATTTGGGCTTGAGCGGGGCCAGCTGCGCGCGCGTGTTGCGCAGCTTCTCGGTGCCCTCCGCCGTCTTGGGCGGGAAGAATTCAAAGCTGAAGTAGCGGTCTTGCATGATGGTGGCGCGCCGCGTTGGCGCGGCGCGCAAATGGGGTCAGTCGTCGCGGTTGCCCAGCAGCAGGCTGGCCAGCAGCCACGAGATCACGCTGTACAGGATGGAGCCCAGCAAGGCCGCCCAGAAGCCGCCGACGGTAAAGCCGGACAGCAGGTTGCCGACGAACAGAAACAGCAGCGCGTTGATGACGAAGATAAACAGCCCCAGCGTCAGCAGCGTGACCGGCAGCGTCAGGATCACCAGGAGCGGACGGATCAGCGTATTGACCAGGCCCAGCACCAGCGCCGCCAGCATCGCCGAGCCGAAGCTCTTGATGTGGATCGACGGGATGATGTACGGCAACACGAACAGCGCGACGGCGTTGATGATCCAGACGACCAGTAGTCTCATGACGGTTCCTTGGTTGGCTCAATGGCGATGTTCCTCCCCTCTCCCGCAAGCGGGAAAGGGGAGTCCTGCCTTCCTGCGCGAATCAATAACGGTAGTGATCCGCCTTGTACGGGCCTTCCTTCTTCACGCCGATGTAAGCGGCCTGCTGCTCGGTCAGCTCGGTCAGCTGCGCGTTCAGCTTGCGCAGCTGCAGGCGCGCTACCTTCTCGTCCAGGTGCTTGGGCAGCGTGTAGACGCCGACCGGGTACTTGCCGCTGTCGCGTTCCTGCCAGAGTTCGATCTGGGCGATGGTCTGGTTGGCGAACGAGCTGCTCATCACGTACGACGGGTGGCCGGTGGCGCAGCCCAGGTTCACCAGGCGGCCCTTGGCCAGGATGATCAGCTTCTTGCCGTCGGGGAACTTGACATGGTCGACCTGCGGCTTGATCTCGTCCCACTCGTACTTCTCGATCGACGCGATGTCGATCTCGTTGTCGAAGTGGCCGATATTGCAGACGATGGCCTGGTCCTTCATCCTGGCCATGTGCTCATGGGTGATGACGTGGTAGTTGCCGGTGCAGGTGACGAAGATGTCGCCATGCTCGGCGGCGTAGTCCATGGTGACCACGCGGTAGCCTTCCATCGCGGCCTGCAGCGCGCAGATCGGGTCGATCTCGGTGACCCACACCTGCGCCGACAGCGCGCGCAGCGCCTGCGCGCTGCCCTTGCCCACGTCGCCATAGCCGGCGACCACGGCGATCTTGCCGGCGATCATCACGTCGGTGGCGCGCTTGATGCCATCCACCAGCGACTCGCGGCAGCCGTACAGGTTGTCGAACTTGCTCTTGGTGACCGAGTCGTTGACGTTGATCGCCGGGAAGCGCAGCTCGCCCTTTTGCGCCATCTGGTACAGGCGGTGCACGCCGGTGGTGGTTTCCTCGGTCACGCCGCGGATGGCTGCCAGGTTGCGGCTGTACCAGCTCGGGTCCCGTGCCAGCTTTTCCTTGATCGCGGCGAACAGGTAGGTTTCTTCCTCGCTGCCCGGGTTGGCGATCACCGCAGCATCCTTCTCGGCGCGCGCGCCCAGGTGCAGCAGCAGCGTGGCGTCGCCGCCGTCGTCGAGGATCATGTTCGGGGTGCCACCGTCGGCCCAGTCGAAGATGCGGTGGGTGAAGTCCCAGTATTCCTTCAGCGATTCGCCCTTGAAGGCGAACACCGGCGTGCCGCCCGCGGCGATGGCGGCGGCGGCGTGGTCCTGCGTCGAGAAGATGTTGCACGAGGCCCAGCGCACGTCAGCGCCCAGCGCCTTGAGCGTCTCGATCAGCACGGCGGTCTGGATCGTCATGTGCAGCGAGCCGGCGATGCGCGCGCCCTTGAGCGGCTGCGCGGCGGCGAACTCATCGCGGATCGCCATCAGGCCGGGCATCTCGGTCTCGGCAATGGCGATTTCCTTGCGGCCCCAGCCGGCCAGGTTGATGTCGGCGACGAGGTAGTCTTGCTTCAGATCGGTCACGGCGTTCATGTTTCACTCCCGGTGAAGAGTGGCACGCAGTTGACGAGTACGGGGATCTGGCGGCCGGGCATGGCGCTCGGGCACATGCGAAGCACGCGGATAGGTCGACTCGCTTCCGTGCGGACCACGGATCAGCGAGCGCCGTTGAAGACAGTCCGAGCCTGGCGGATAGCTGGGGCGGCTGTGCCGCCGGCCGCGCGATGTGCTTCGCGGGCCTCCATCCGTTGCAACGCTCCTCGGGAGGGTAGGAGTGTACCATCGCTGGTGACACTCCCCCCTAAGAACCGTACGTGCGGGTTTCCCCGCATACGGCTCAAGCCTCAACAAAGTGATCGAATAAATCGAACACCGGCTTCACAACGGTTCTGCCGTGGTGGTGAACTTGAACATGGCAACCCGGATGCACCAGCACTCGATTTCCTAGAGCCTCGGAACCGCCAAGAACGCGCGGCACGATGTGGTGATCATCCCACCCCGTCTCTTTGGTCATTTTGCACTGACACAACGCACATAAACCCCGCTGGGACATATACAGCCTGATCCACTGCTTACGGTGTGACATGCTTTGCAGCATGCGCTCCTGTCGCAATTTCTCGCCATACATTTCCCAGACCGGATCAAAAGGATTGAATTCCCCCTTGACCTTCGCGTGCCTCCTGATCGGCGTACCCGCGAGCGGGTATAGCTCCAACCAGAAGGGATTGCCCTTCTTATCCACGGTTGTGGTACCAAACACCCAGTTCCGATTGCCGATGGTTACGAAATACCGCTTGCGTACCCAGTCAGCGTTCTTACCTCGATGTCGCCGCTTTGCCCACCTCCACAGAGCCTGAAAAACCATGCGCTCCATTCTGGTGAACATTGCCTTCGCTACCACTGGACTGTGATATTGCGCCCAGCCCCTTAGCATCGGATTCAGCAGTCGGATCAGATCTTCTTGCTTTCTTCCCTTCTTGGCACTGATGACTCCTTTGACCTTGCGGTAGAACGCTTGCGCGTTTTTCTTGCTCGGCTTGATGAGCAGTTTCCCCGAGTACTTCCGGAAATTCCACCCAAGGAAGTCAAAGCCTTCGGCGATATTGACGATCCGCGTTTTCTCCGTTGATAGTGTCAGCCCCCTGACAGCGAGGAACTGCTCCACCCACGGCTTCACTTCGCATTCTAAGACCTCCGGTGTGTTACCGGTGATCACGAAGTCGTCCGCATAACGCACAACATTTACCTTATGCCTTCGCAGGTTGTGGGCCCCTAACTTCGCCTTGAGGGCGGTGGTCAGTTGCTGTTCCAACCCGTTCAGCGCCACATTTGCCAGAGTCGGGGAAATGATGCCCCCCTGAGGTGTTCCGGCGTCGGTCGCCTGAAACTGGCCTTGAAATACCACGCCAGCTTTCAGCCATTTCCTAAGGATGGCTTTGTCCATTGGGACATTGCGCTCCAACCAGTCGTGACTGATATGGTCAAAGCACCCCTTGATATCCGCCTCCAGCACCCATTGGGCCGAAACCTTCTGGGATAGGGAGGCGAATAGCTGGCTCATGGCATCCGCAGTAGAACGATTGATCCGAAACCCATACGAGTTCGGATCGCTCGTTCCTTCGGACACCGGTTCCAGCGCCAGCAGATACAACGCTTGCATGGCTCGGTCCAACATGGTCGGAATGCCCAGGGGGCGCTTCTTACCGTTGGCTTTGGGAATGTAGACCCTCCTTAATGGCAGTGGCCTGTACCCCCGGCGCTTCAACTGCCCGATGGCTTCCCACCGGACTTCAGGCGTTTCCCACGTTACGCGATCGACTCCCGCCGTCCGCGCACCTTGGTTCATCGTCACTCGCCGTACCGCCGATGCCTTGGCGGAGAACGAGCGGGTCAAGGATCTTTGCAGGGCTTTCACCCGACGCCAATCCTCTTCCTGTGTTGCCTTCGCAATTCGAATCTGCATTACTCGAACGTTCCGCTCTATGCGGCGCCAATCGATGTCGCCCCACTTCTGCGGTACGCCGGAAGGCGCAGATTCATCCTCGCGGATCAATGCTTCCATGCTGCCCTCCTATCTTGAGGATCCTCCCCAACATCGAGAGACAACATGCCCCTTGCGGGACAAGTTGTCCCACAAGGGAAGAAAAGTTTAAACAAGCGAGTTCAGTCAGTCGTCTTGCGACGAGTAGACCAGTTGGAAGTCTGCCCGCTTTCGCGTGGGATGATGTTTCAATCCCTATCCGGATCATTACAACCCGGCATTCGCTTTTTCCAACCTCCCATACCCGCACAGCCGACAGCGTTCCTTGCGGTTCGCCTGCCTGAGTCAAACTGCACTCGGGCAGCCATACGGGCTTACCACGTTCCCCACGCGTTACACGACTGGGTTAGGGCCCGCCTCTTCGCCGGTGGCTTAACGACGACGTACTCCGACCACTCAGCGGAGTATCCAGCCACGTACCTTTTGGTGAGTGCCTATCATCAGCTTTGGCACCGTAATACTCACGACGTTTATCAGCAGTTCACATGTGTTGCCCATGCCAGCCAGCCTAGCTCCTCAACCGATGCTGCTTCGGTTTGCTGCCTACGGACCTCACGATCCATTGGCACCCTTACGGGGGCTACATTGTCAGGGAAGCTTCACACCCCACCGTTACCAGTGACGCATGTCCCCCTAGGCTACCGCTAGTCGCATAGCGGGTTCTCTATCAAGGCGCCCTCGCGGACGTGCTCGACCGAACCATAACGCGTAGAGCTTACGCTCCGGGCCTCAGTCCTTACTTATGTGCTCCCGTACGGGCGAGCGCTTACCGACGTGCGAGCGCAATGGCTGCAGTCGGTCCAAGACGCGATGCCGACCCGATGGGTCGGTTTAAATCGTGTGGCAGTTATGCAACAGAGACGAGCGCAGACACCTTCCCGCTGGGAAAGTGTCAAGGCGAATTCGCCCAAAGGCGAGCGTCCCCGCCTTGGGCGATGGCTGGCTGTTGACCAGCAAAAGCAAGCTACAATCCCTACCGAAAATCCGGCAGGCATTGCACCGATTGACTTACCTCACCTTGCGGCTCGGCGTGTCTAAGCAAGAAATGGTTGGGATTGGCCGGTGTCAGCCGAGGCCGCCACCTTGTCCCAACATAGGTCGATGCTCCTTACGTTGGAGCTACCCGGACACGAGAGTGCGTGTCGCACGAGTGGCGGTATTGTAGCGTGCCCGGAGGCCTTGCGCACCGGCCCTCCTTGATTTCCGCACAGATGATCCCAACGCCACCCCGTACCCTGACCATCGCCGGCTCCGACTCCGGCGGCGGCGCCGGCATCCAGGCCGACCTGAAGACCTTTTCCGCGCTGGGGTGCTTCGGCATGAGCGCGATCACCGCGATCACCGCGCAGAACACGCTGGGCGTGACCGGCGTGCATGCGATCCCGGCCGACATGGTGGCCGCGCAGATCGACGCGGTGGCCGTCGATATCGGTGTGGACGCGGCCAAGACCGGCATGCTGGGCACCGCCGCCATCGTCGAGGCCGTGGCCGCGGCGGCGGACCGGCATGGCATCGGCAAGCTGGTGGTGGACCCGGTGATGATCTCGACCTCGGGCGCAACGCTGTCGGATGACGCCACCACGCAGGCCATGGTGCGGCTGCTGTTCCCGCGCGCGCTGCTGGTCACGCCCAACCTGCCCGAGGCCTCATACCTGCTGGGCCGCAGGATCGCGCGCCGCGCCGACATGGAACAGGCCGCCGCCGACCTGATCGCAATGGGCTGCCCGGCCGTGCTGCTCAAGGGCGGCCACCTGGAAGACGATGGCGCGGCGGGCCTCGCCGGCGGGCTGGACGACATGCTGATGCTGAAGGACGGCACGGTGCGCGTGTTCACGCACCCGCGCGTCGAGACCCGCAACCTGCACGGCACCGGCTGCACGCTGGCGGCGGCGATCGCCTCGCAGCTGGCGCGCGGCGATGCGCTGGAAGCGGCCGTCGGCGCCGCGCTGGACTATGTGGCGCAGGCCATCGCGGCCGGCGCAGGCTTGCGGCTGGGCGGCGGCAACGGCCCGCTGAATCACGCCTTTGCGCCGCGCCCACTGGGCTGAGCGGCGGCTCAGGCAGCGCTCAGTTGCCGCCGCTGGACAACGGCACCAGCTTGAACGCGGCGCGCGCCACGCACACGACGTTGCCGTCGGCATCCTTCACTTCCCCTTCGCAGAACGCAATGCGCGCGCCGCGGCGCAGGCAGCGCGCTTCCAGCGTCAGCTCGCCGCGCGCGGCGGCCAGGAAATGGGTCGACATGTCGATGGTGATCACGCCGGTTTCCGTCGGCGCATGCGAGCGCGCGGCGCCGCTCAGGGTGAAATCCAGCGTCGCCATCAGCGTGCCGCCGTGCACGTCGCCGCGGCTGTTCACCAGCTGCGGGTGCGCCGGCAGGCGCGTGCGGCAGTAGCCCTCTTCGATCAGCTCCGGCTGCAGGCCGAAATACCGCATCAGCGGCACGTCAATGCCGAAATAGGGCTTTTCAGGCGTGCCGGGAGCGGCGGGGATGATTTCAGGGGGCTGGGCGGACATGGTCGGACGCGGGGTGATTGGCGGGGAATGCTGCCCGACATCATAGCGGCGGGCTGCCGCCCGGTTTTGGCGGTTGCGCGAATGTCGCACAAATCCTGACGCTAGCGATACACGTCTCTGCGATTCCCCAGGCGTAGCACCACAACCGTGATACGGGCGTCTTCGATCTGGCAAATCAAGCGCCAGTCGCCCACCCGGTATTTCCAGTATTCGCCCAGCTCGCTGCCCTTCAGGGCTTCGCCAAGCGAGCGGGAGTCGACGGATGCCGCGACGCGCTCGCGCAAGAACGTGACAATCCGCCTGGCGACCGGCCGGTCCAGTTTGGCGAGTTGTTTCTCTGCCGTTTGCGTGATTTCAATCCGCCAGGCCAAGCCGGGCCTCCAGTTCATCCAGCGTTACCGTGGATTCCTCGCCGGCGCGAACGCGCGCGGCAACCTTGTCTGCCAGGTACAGGTCTTCAAGGTCGTCCAGGTGCTGCATGATGGCTTCACGCGCATAAAACGTCTTGGTGCGGCCGGTGCGCTTGGCAAGGGCCTCCAGGCGCTCTTCGATGTCTTCAGGTAGTCGGATGGCGAGCATGGCAGCCCCCAAAGTGATTGCTATACAAGTATAGCTCCGATGAATCACGCCGTCAGAATACCTGTCGCATCGCCACGCGCTGCCGCAACCCCGCCGCTCGCTGCGCCGCCAGCGCATCGGCCAGCAGGGGACATAGCTCGTCCTCGCGCAATAGCCGGAAGCCGAGCGAGGCATAGAACGGCGCATTCCAGGGCAAATGCGCGAACGTGGTCAGGTTGAGCGAGCGCAACCCGCCCGCACGCGCCCATCCCTGCACCGCCTCAACCAACGCCCGCCCGATGCCGCGGCGGCCATGGTCGGGATGAACGTCCATTTCATCGAGATAGGCGCATTCGCCGTTGCGGCTGGCCAGCGCGAAGCCAGCCAGTTCGCCGTGGCGCTCGGCCACCCACAGTCGCGAATCGCGCTGCGCGGCGATCAGCGCCGAATCGGGCGTGGTGACCAGGCGCAGCAGCGCCGGCAGGTCGGCATCGGGGAACAGTGCCGCCGCGGCCAGCTCGATCCCGGGCAGCCGCGGCAGGTCGCCGGCCACCGCGAGGCGGATGCGCGGGGCCGCGGCGGCTCGCGCCACGGCGCGCTCAGCCGGCCGGGAACAGGCTGACGAGGCGGGCCACCGCGGCCGGCACGTCGTCGGCCTCGGTGACCGCGCGCACCACGGCGGCGCTGCCGACGCCGACGGCCAGCACCTCGCGCATATTCGACGCGTTGACGCCGCCGATGCCGACCAGCGACGGGATCACCGGCTGCATCAGCTTCGCATACGCACGGAAGCGGCCCATGCCTTGCGGCTGGGTCGGCATCACCTTGGTGGTGGTCGGGAAGATCGCGCCCAGCGCCAGGTAGCTGGGGCGGATCGCGGCCACGCGCAGCATCTCGGCGTAACCGTGCGTGGACACGCCCAGCCGCAAGCCGGACGCACGAATCGCGTCGAGGTCGGCGTCGTCGAGATCTTCCTGGCCGAGGTGGATGCCGTAGATGCCGCTGTGCGCGCCGTTGGCGGCGTGGTAGTCGAGCGCCGCTTGCCAGTGGTCGTTGATGAACAGGCGCGACGACGAGCCCTGCATGGCCCTGGCCGCGCGCGCGATCTCGGCGCGCACCGCGGCGGCGTCGCCGGACTTGAAGCGCAGCTGCAGCGTGGGTACGTTCAGCGGCGCCAGGCGCTCGATCCATTCGGCATCCGGCACCACCACGTACAGGCCCAGCGCGGGGCACGAAGCGAACGGCGCCACGGTCTGCTCGGGCGCCACCAGCGCGGCGTGGCGCACGTGCGGGAAGCGCGCGAAATCGGATGGCCAGTCGGCCGAGCCCGGCGCCCAGGCGCGCGCCAGGCACAGCGCATCGTGGGCCGGGAAATGCAGCGACAGGCAGGCCAGCAGCACCGCGACGAAGGCCGGCGAATGCGGCTGGTCGGTATCCGCGGCGACCGAGAACACCCAGGTGCCCATCGGCGAGCGCACGGTGTCGATCCACTGGCCGCCTTCGCGGTCGGTCTCGACCAGCGTGGCGCCGGCGGCGGCAACGCGCGCGATGGTGTCGGCATCGGCTTCGCCGTCGGACAGCAGCACGTCGTGGGCACCGGGCTGCGCCGGCGCGTCTTGCAGGCGCCAGGCCTGCCACGGCTTGTCGTCGACGCCGAAGGTATCGCCATAGTGTTCCAGCACCGCCTGGCGCAGCGGGCCGTCGCTGGGGGCGTGCACGGGGCGGCGGGTCATGCGCGCTGCTCCGTGTCGGCGTGCCAGAACGGCATGCCGACCACCGGGGTGCTGGCCTGCGCGACTTCGCGCTCGGGCATCGGCCCGGCCAGGTAGGCGGTGCGGCCCGCGGCCACGGCCTGCGCGAAGGCGCGCGCCATGTCGACCGGATAGGCAGCCTGCGCCACCGCGGTATTGAGCAGCACGCCGTCATAGCCCCACTCCAGCACCTGCGCCGCGTGCGACGGCAGGCCCAGGCCGGCATCGACGATCAGCGGCGTATCGGGCAGGCGCTCGCGCAGCACGCGCATCGCGTGCGGGTTGACCGCGCCGCGGCCGGTGCCGATCGGCGCGGCCCACGGCATCAGCGCCTGGCAGCCGACGTCGAGCAGGCGGCGGCACAGCACCAGGTCCTCGGTGCAGTACGGCAGCACCTTGAAGCCCTCCTTGATCAGCGTATCCGCCACGGCCGGCAGATTGAGCGTATCGGGCTGCAGGGTGTAGTCGTCGCCGATCAGCTCGAGCTTGATCCACGGCGTCTCGAACACCTCGCGCGCCATCATCGCGGTGGTGATGACTTCCTGCGCGGTGAAGCAGCCGGCGGTGTTGGGCAGCACCGGCACGTTCAGCGCCTTGAGCATCTGCCAGAACGCCTGGCCGCCCTCGCCATCGCCCACCGCGCCCTGGCGGCGCAGCGCGACCGTGATCATGGCCGGGGTCGACGCCTGCACGGCCGCTTCCAGCGTGGCCGGCGACGGATAGCGCGCGGTGCCCAGCAGCAGGCGCGAGCCGAACGACTCGCCGTACAGCACGAACGGGTCGCGCAGGGTTGCGGAAGGTTCGAAGGTCATGGGTCAGCCTCCCGTCACGGGTTGCACGAGGTCGATGCGGTCGCCGGCCGCAAGAGGGGTGTTGGCGTGCGCGGCGCGCGGCACGAACTGGCCGTTGACCGCCGCGGCAAAGGGGGGCGCGATCTGCGCCGCGCTCACCGCGTCCGCCAGCGTGGCGGATTCGGCAAGGGCGAGCGGTCGGCCGTTGAGCAGGATATCCATGTCAGTCTTGCATTAATGCAGCGTGCCGGAGCGCGCGCCTATGGTGGGCGCGGGCGCTTCGGTCACCGCCTCGATCATACCGGGCCAGCGCAGCGCGGCAGGCACGGCATGCGCGGCGGGATCGCCCTTGAGCAGCGCGCCCACCACCGCGCACGCCGCCTCGGTCACCGCCGGGGCGATCAGGAAGCCGTGGCGGTACAGGCCGTTCACGCGCACCACGCGCGCGCGCTGGTCGACGCGGATCGCCGGCAGGTGGTCGGGCCGCGTGGGGCGGCGCTGCACGTTCAGTTCCAGCACGCGCGCCTCGCCGAAGGCCGGATGCAGCGAATGCGCCGCCGACAGCAGCTCCAGCGCGGAACGCACGCTCATCGGCGAATCGTCCTCGCTTTCCAGCTCGGTCGCGCCGATCACATACAGGTCGTTGGGCTTGGGCGCGATATAGATCGGATAGCGCGGATGCAACAGGCGCACCGGGCGGTGCAGCTTGACGTCGGGCGCATGCACGCGCACCACTTCGCCGCGCAGCCCACGCAGTCCGGGCTGGCTGCCGCCCGGCTGCGCCGGCCACGCGCTGCGTGCGCCCAGGCCGCGGCAGTCCAGCACCACGTCGGCGTGGATGCCGAGCTGCGACAGCGAGCCGGCATCGACCTCGCCCGCCTCCCAGACGCAATGCACGCCTTCGCTGACCGCGCACGACAGCAGCGCGCGCAGCGCGCCGCGGTTGTCGAGCTGGCCTTCTCCGGCCAGCAGCAGCCCTTGCGGAAAGCGGCCCGCCAGCGCCGGCTCGACCTCGCCCACGCCCTTGCCGTCGAGCGCGCGCAGCCGTTGCGCCACCAGCTCCGGCGGCGCCACCGCGCGCATGCGGCTGGTGAACAGCGACATCTCGGCGCGGTCGCGCGCATGCCAGACCACCAGCGTGCCGTCTTCCTGGAAGAAGACCGGCTCCGGCAACTCGGCCAGCCAGGCGCGCCACAGGTCGACGCTGGCGATGCCGAGGTCGACGATGCGGCGCTCGGCGATGGCCGACTCGGCCAGCGGCGCCAGCATGGCCGCGGCCACGTAGGCGGCCGAGCCCGCGCCGTCCGGGCCGGCCCGCTCCACCAGCGCCACGCGGGCGCCGCTGCGGACCAGCAACCAGGCGGCCAGGCGACCGGCAAGGCCGGCCCCGAGGATGGCGACGTCAAACGACTGCACTGCTGTCATGAGGGTGTTGTGCCGGGCGCGCCATGCGGCCGCGTCCGGCCTCCTTGTTATCGGTGCCGCCGCGCGGGGCGCTGCGCGGCGGCGGATCTTGCGCGGGCATGGCTTGCGAGGCCATGCCCGTCCTGCCGCAACTTCGGCAGATTTTCAGCTACTGCCTTACGAGTAGATCTTGCTGCCCTTCTTGAGGAACTCGATCGACTTTTCTTCCATGCCCTGCTGCGCTTCCTTGGGCAGCGATGCGGCGTAGTCGCGAACTTCCTGCGTGATCTTCATCGAGCAGAACTTCGGCCCGCACATCGAGCAGAAGTGGGCGATCTTGGCGCCTTCGGCCGGCAGCGTGGCATCGTGGTACGAACGCGCGCGTTCCGGGTCCAGGCCGAGGTTGAACTGGTCTTCCCAGCGGAACTCGAAGCGTGCCTTGGACAGCGCGTTGTCGCGCAGCTGCGCGCCCGGCCAGCCCTTGGCAAGGTCCGCGGCGTGGGCAGCGATCTTGTAGGTGATGATGCCTTCGCGCACGTCTTCCTTGTCCGGCAGGCCCAGGTGCTCCTTGGGCGTGACGTAGCACAGCATGGCCGTGCCCATCCAGCCGATATTGGCCGCACCGATGCCGCTCGTGATGTGGTCGTAGCCGGGGGCGATGTCGGTCACCAGCGGTCCCAGGGTGTAGAACGGCGCCTCGTAGCAATGCTTGAGTTCTTCGTCCATGTTGGCCTGGATGCGCTGCAGCGGCACGTGGCCCGGGCCTTCGATCATCACCTGCACGTCGTGCTTCCACGCCTTGGCGGTGAGCTCGCCCAGCGTGCGCAGCTCGCCGAACTGGGCCTCGTCGTTGGAGTCGGCGATGCAGCCCGGACGCAGGCCGTCGCCGAGGCTGAACGACACGTCGTAGGCCTTCATGATCTCGCAGATCTCGTCGAAGTGCGTGTACAGGAAGTTCTCCTTGTGATGCGCCAGGCACCACTTGGCCATGATCGAGCCACCGCGCGAGACGATGCCGGTGACGCGGTCGGCGGTCAGCGGCACGTAGCGCAGCAGCACGCCGGCGTGGATGGTGAAGTAGTCCACGCCCTGCTCCGCCTGCTCGATCAGCGTGTCGCGGAACATCTCCCAGGTCAGGTCCTCGGCGATGCCGCCGGTCTTGTCCAGCGCCTGGTAGATCGGCACCGTGCCGATGGGCACCGGCGAGTTGCGCAGGATCCATTCACGGGTTTCATGGATGTGCTTGCCGGTCGACAGGTCCATGATGGTGTCGGCGCCCCAGCGGATCGACCACACCATCTTTTCCACTTCCTCTGCCAGCGACGAAGTCACGGCGGAATTGCCCAGGTTGCCGTTGATCTTGACGCGGAAATTGCGCCCGATCGCCATCGGCTCCAGCTCGGTGTGGTTGATGTTGGCGGGAATGATGGCGCGGCCCGAGGCGATCTCCTGGCGCACGAATTCCGGCGTGATATCTTCCGGACGCAGCGGCAGGCCGGCGCCCAGCGCGTTGCCGGGGTGCTGGCGCAGCAGCGCCTTGTATTCGGGCTTGTCGTACAGCGCCTGCAGGTTCAGCGACTCGCGCAGCGCCACATATTCCATCTCGGGCGTGATGATGCCCTTGCGCGCATAGTGCATCTGCGACACGTTGGCACCGGCCTTGGCGCGGCGCGGATTGGTCAGCTGGGCGAAGCGCAGGTGCGCGGTGGCCGGGTCGTTGGCACGGTCGCGGCCGTATTCCGACGACAGGCCGGGCAGCACTTCGGTGTCGCCGCGCTCGTCGATCCACTTGGCGCGCAGCGCAGGCAGGCCGGCCTTCAGGTCGATATGCACGTCCGGGTCGCTGTAGGGGCCCGAGGTGTCGTAGACCGGAATCGGCGGATTGGGCATTTCGCCCTTTTCCGTGCGCGTGGAGGTCTGCAGGATCGTGCGCAGCGGCACGCGGATATCCGGGCGGCTGCCGGTCAGGTAGGTCTTGCTCGAAGCGGGGTAGGCAAATTTCTGGTCGAGATCGCTTTCGAGCGATTCGAAGGATGCAGCGGGGGCAGTACGGGCCATGGGTGTCGTCCTCTCTCTCTTGCGGGGTGGACGAAACCAGGAGCCCTGTGAGCGCCGCCTGGCTTGTGGCCGAGGTGGCGAGTCCCGTAGGGACAAGAGGCTTGGTCTTGCTGAAACTTCCCACGCCGGTACTAACCGGATCGGGTTCGAAGGGACTCTCTCAGCCGCGCGGCCCATCCGCACGGCACCCCTGTTTCATCCAACGGGGTGAATTTAAGCACAGAGCACCGGTGGGCGCCAGTGCCAGTTGCCCCCCGTGGGTGGTGCCACAGCTGTGCAAAAAGGTATCGAATCGCGCATGGTGCATCGCAAAAATCGACCATAAGCGCACGACCATGCACTCATGCTGGCGCGGCGTGCTCTACCATGCAAGCAAACGGCAAGCCCAGCTCGAGGAGACATCATGACCGACGCTTCCACCCATCGCGTCTTCAACCAGGTGCCGGATCTCGCGCACTACAACTTGTTCGACAGCGATCCCCTGCTGCGGGCAGCGCTGGAGCGCCTGGGCGGCGGCTGGCATGCCGACGCGCTGCGGCAGTTCGGCGCGCGCCTGGGCGAGCCGGAAGTGCAGCAATGGGCCGCGGACGCCAACCGCCATGCGCCCGAGCTGCATACGCACAGCCGCACCGGCGAGCGCATTGATACGGTCGAGTTCCATCCGGGCTGGCACGCGCTGCTGGGGCTGCTGCGCGGCCAGCAGCTGCAGGCCTTGCCGTTCGCGCAACCGCGCGCCGGCGCCTGGGCTGCGCGCACCGCGGGGTACTTCCTGCAGGCTCAGGTGGAATCGGGCTCGCTGTGCCCGCCCACCATGACCTTTGCCAGCATTCCGGTGCTGCGCAAGGAAGCCGCACTGTTCGCCGAGCTGGAGCCGCGCCTGTATGCGAGCGAACATGATGCGCGCGACCTGCCCTGGCGCGACAAGACCGCGATCATGATCGGCATGGGCATGACCGAGAAGCAAGGCGGCTCCGACGTGCGCGCCAACACCACCGTGGCGCGCGCCGTGCGTGGCGAAGGCCGTGGCGCCGAATACGCGCTGACCGGGCACAAGTGGTTCTTCTCCGCGCCGATGTGCGACGCGCACCTGGTGGTCGCGCGCATGGGGGCAGAAGACGGTCCGCTGTCGTGCTTCTTCGTGCCGCGCTTTCGCGACGATGGCAGCCGCAACGCGGTGCAGATCCAGCGGCTCAAGGACAAGCTCGGCAACCGCTCCAACGCCAGCAGCGAAGTCGAGTTCCGCGACGCCACCGGCATCCTGATCGGCGAGGAAGGCCGTGGCATCCCGACCATCATCGAGATGGCGACCAGCACGCGCCTGGACTGCGTGATCGGCAGCGCCGCGATCCTGCGCGCGGCCTACGTGCAGGCGCTGCACCACACGCGCCACCGCAGCGCCTTCGGCCGCCTGCTGTGCGACCAGCCGCTGATGCGCAACGTGCTGGCGGACCTGGCGCTGGAATCCGAAGCCGCCACGCTGCTGATGATGGAGCTGGGCCAGGCCTTCGCGCAGGCCGAGGGCGACAACCCCGACCCGCTCGCCACTGCATGGAAACGCGTGGTCACGCCCGCGGCCAAGTTCTGGGTGTGCAAGCGCACGCTCGAAGCCACCGGCGAAGCGATGGAAGTCTGGGGCGGCAACGGCTATGTCGAAGAGGGGCCGATGGCGCGGCTGTACCGCGAGGCGCCGGTCAATTCGATCTGGGAAGGCTCGGGCAACATCATGTGCCTCGACCTACTGCGCGCGCTCCAGCGCAATCCGGACGATGGCGCGCGGCTGCTGCAGGACCTGTCGCGCCGCGCCGGCGGCCACCCCGCGGTGCGCGCCGAACTGGCCTCGCTGCAGGCGATGCTGCGCGAGAACCCCGACCAGCTCGAAGCCAATGCGCGCCGCTTCGCCCAGGGCCTGGTGCTGACCGCGCAGGCGGCGCTGATGCTGGCGCATGCCGATCCCGCGCACGCGGAGCTGTTCGTCGCCAGCCGGCTCGGACGCCAGCACGGGCGCGTGTTCGGCACGCTGGATGCGGATGCCGGCGCGCTCGGGCGGGTGGCGTCGCGCGGCTTCGAGGGCTAGGCCTCCATCGACTCCAGCACCCGCAGCATCACCCGCGGCGCATAGCGGATCAGGTCGTGCGCGCGCTCGCCGATCATGATCGCGGGCGCATTGGTGTTGCCGCCGATCAGCGTGGGCATCACCGAGGCATCGACCACGCGCAGCCCTTCGACGCCGCGCACGCGCAGTTGCGGGTCGACCACCGCCATCGCATCCATGCCCATGCGGCAGGTGCCGACCGGGTGGTAGATGGTGTCGGCACGCTCGCGGATCAGCTCGCGCACGGCGGCATCGTCGCTGCCATCGGCGCGCAGTCCGGCCGTATAGAGCTCGCGCCCGCCGAAGCAGGCCAGCTGCGGCTGCGCCAGGATGCTGCGCACGATGCGCACGCCTGCCACCAGGTCGTCGAGGTCGCGCGCGTCGCCGAGGTAGTTCGGATCGATCAGCGGCGCGCGCCGGATATCGGCCGAGGCCAGGCGAACCTCGCCGCGGCTGCGCGGGCGCAGCAGGCAGACATGGCAGGAATAGCCATGGCCGAGATTCAGCTTGCGCATATGGTCGTCGGCCAGGCCGACCACGAAATGCAGCTGCAGGTCGGGCTCGGGCAGCGCCGGGTGGCTGCGTACGAAGCCGCCGGCCTCGGCGAAGTTGCTCGACATCATGCCGGCGCGCTCGCGCCGGTAGCGCAGCATTTCGGACAGTAGCCTGGCGATGCCACCGAACGACACGCCGAACAGCTCGGGCACCGCGGTGCGCTTGTGCAGCACCACGTCCAGATGGTCTTGCAGGTTGGCGCCCACGCCGGGCAGGTCATGGACCACGCCGATGCCGTGCTCGCGCAGGTGCGCGGCGGGCCCGACCCCCGAGACCATCAGCAGCTGCGGCGAGCCGAACGTGCCCGCGCACACGATCACGTCGCGACGCGCGCGCAGCAGCTGCTGGCGGCCGTCACGCTGTACCAGCACCCCGGCGGCGTGGCGGCCTTCGAACACGATGCGCAGGGCCTGCGTGTCGGTCAGCACGCGCAGCCGCGCGCGGCCGCCGTTGCAGGCGCGGTCGCGCGGGTTGCCGCCATGCAGGTACGCACGCGCGGCATTCCAGCGTTCGCCCGCGTGCTGCGTGACCTGGTACCAGCCGATGCCCTCCTGCTCTTCGCCATTGAAATCGTCGTTGCGCGGATAGCCGGCCTGCTGCGCGGCCTCGATAAAGCGCTCGGCGAACGGGTTGGGCGTGCGCAGGTCGCTGACATGCAGCGGGCCGTTGCCGCCGTGCAGCGGATCGTCGTCGCTGCCCGCCAGGCGCTCGTTGCATTCGGCGCGGCGGAAGTATGGCAGCACATCGTCCCAGGACCAGCCATCGCAGCCGGCGTCGGCCCAGGCATCGTAGTCCGCGGGCCGGCCGCGCGTGTAGATCATGGCGTTGACCGACGAGCAGCCGCCCAGCCCGCGCCCGCGCGGCTGGTAGCCGCGGCGGCCGTTCAGGCCCGGCTGCGGCACGGTGTGGAAGCCGTAGTTGCGCGCCCCCGCGCGCGGCAGCAGCGCCGCCAGGCCCGCGGGTGTGCGCACCAGCACATGGTGGTCGTGGTGCCCGGCCTCGACCAGCGCGATGGTGTCGTCGCCGCTGTCGGCCAGGCGCCCCGCCAGCGCACAGCCCGCCGAGCCCGCGCCGACGATGACGTAGTCATAGGTGGTTTCCATCTGTCTCCCCGCGAGTCCGCAGGCGGCGCGCATGCATGAGCCGGGCTGCGCCGGCGCGCGCGCCCTGTCCGTCCAGCGGATGGCAAGCCGTGAGATTCAGTGTAGGCGCTGGCTGCGCTGGCTCAAGGCCGGAGCGGGGCTGCGGCAACCAAAGGCACGGGCGCGACGGACGGGCGTTTGAATCGGCATTCTGGTAGCAGGCTTCCATTGTCTTGGCCGGCGCGCTGCCTTATCTTGCGCGATGGTGCGCCAATGTGCGCAAATCCAGGAGCGCAGCCGTGCGAGAAATTCCCGACCTGTCGTCCGTCTTCGGCGCGATGCATGCCGCCTCGCGGCGCGACCAGCTGCCCGCCTGGACCGTGCGCGCCGATCGCCTGCAGCGCCTGCGGCGCCTGGTGACCGAAAACCAGGCCGAAATTGCCGCGGCAATCCACGCCGACTTCACCAATCGTCCCCGCCAGGAAACCGCGCTGCTGGAGGTTTTCCCCAGCCTGGCCGGCATCGACGATGCCCTGCGCCACGGCAAGCGCTGGATGCGCGTGCGGCGCGCGCCCACCGGGTTCTGGTTCCGTCCCGGACGCTCACGCCTGGTGCCGCAGCCGCTCGGCGTGGTGGGCATCGTGGTGCCCTGGAACTATCCGCTGTACCTGACCGCAGGCCCGCTCGCCGGCGCACTGGCGGCAGGCAACCGCGCCATGGTCAAGCTGTCGGAATACACGCCGCGTTTCGCGGCGCTGTTGGCGCAACTGGTGCCGCAGCACTTCGCACCGGACGAGATCGTGGTGATCAACGGCGATGCCGAAGTGGCCAGCGCCTTCACCGCGCTGCCGTTCGACCATCTGCTGTTCACGGGCTCGACCGCGGTGGGCCACCATGTGATGCGCGCGGCGGCCGCGAACCTGACGCCGGTGACGCTGGAGCTGGGTGGCAAGTCCCCCGCCATCATCGGCGCCGGCGCCGACCTGGAGCGCGCCGTGGAGCGCATCCTGGTGGGCAAGCTGATGAACGCGGGGCAGACCTGCATCGCGCCGGATTACGTGCTGGTGCCGGAAGACCTGCGCGGGCCACTAGTGGAGGCGGCGCGCCGCTGCGTCGGCCGGCTCTATCCCGACCTGGCGCGCAATCCCGACTACACCAGCATCATCAGCCCGCGGCATTTCGCGCGGCTGGCAGGGCTGGTCGACGAGGCCGCGGCCCAGGGCGCAACCATGGTGCCGCTGTCCGACGCGCAGCCGGATGCGCAGGCGCGGCGCTTGCCGCCGGTGCTGCTGCTGGACGTGCCCGAGGGCGTGACCGCCCTGCGCGAGGAGATCTTCGGGCCGGTGCTGCCGGTGGTCACCTACCGCACCCTCGACGAGGCGGTGGACTATATCAACGCGCGTCCGCGCCCGCTGGCGCTATACCTGTTCGAGCGCGACCGCGGCGCCATCGGCCATGTGATGAAGCAGACCGTCGCCGGCGGCGTTACCGTGAACGACACCCTGTTCCATATCGCCCAGGACGGCCTGCCGTTCGGCGGCGTCGGCGCCAGCGGCATGGGCGCGTATCACGGGCAGGCGGGCTTCGACACCTTCTCGAAGGTGAAGCCGGTGTTCCACCAGGCCAGCCTGAACGGCGCCGGCCTGCTCAAGCCGCCTTACGGCAAGACCTTCGACACCATGCTGCGCCTGCTGCTGCGTTAGGTGCGGGCCCGCAGGCCGCGCCTCACGACACCAGCATCGGCCGTCCAAGCATGCGCGACAGCACCGCCTCCGGCGAATGGGTGTGGTCCGAAATCGCCTGCGGCGCCAGGTAGATGGTCTGCTCCATCATCGCGCGCCCGCGCATGGCGGCGTGCAGCAGCTGGTCGCTGAAGACGATCCAGGTCGCACCCGGCGGGAAGTGGAATTCCTGCTGGGGCACGTTGGCCTGGTAGTCCAGGTCGGCCTTGGCCAGGTCATGCAGCTGCAGCATGCGGTGGTCGTATTCGGAGCGGCGGCGCTTGGTGATATGCAGCAGCTTCATCAGCGCCGCCTGCCCCGGCCACATGCCGTGCGTCCTGGGCACAAACTTCTGCGCAAAGTCGCCGAACGGCTCGCCCACGCGCCACACGCGCGGCGCGGCCGGGTCGATATTGTGGAACACGCGCAACAGGCGCTTGCCCAGCATCGGGTTGGACGGGAACGAATCGACGTGCAGGCGGGTGTCGTCCTTGCGCCAGCTGACCGGGCGCCCGGCGATCTCGCTGGGCCGCAGCGAGGTGCCGGCGCGCGTCATGTGGGGAATGTATTCCGGGAACAGCGTGCGGATCAGCGACTCGCTGCTGTCGGCGTAGCGGCGGATCAGCGCGTAGAGGTCGGCCAGGTCCTGCTCGGTGCCCTGCGCGCCGCGCACCGCGGTGTCGCCGGCGCGCAGATTGATGTTCTTGGACTTGCCGTCGGAATAGCGGGCGTCGAGGAAGCGCTCTTCGCCCGGCTGGAATTGGAACTTCAGGTTGGGGAAGTAGAGTACCGCGCCTTGCTCCAGCTCGCGGCGCAGCGTGGCGCGCGCTTCGGCGCTGACCTCGGGCGCCCACTCCGTATAGGGCTGCGGACGGATCAGGTCGAGCTGGCCGGCGGCAGGAGGCCGGGCGAGGGACGACGGGGCAAGGACAGGCGCTTCGGACATGGCATCCTCTGGGAACGGTTACCAGTGTTTGGGGGTGGCCGCCGCGGCGGCGGCATGGCGTGCCGGAATTTTACTCCGAGCGCCGGCCGTGGCGCCGGCGTCACGCGGCAACTGGTCCAGGATCAAACCCGCGTTAAAAAACCCCGCGGGCCCTTGCGGACCGGCGGGGCTTGCCGTCAGGACGACTGACGCGGGCGGCGGCGCTTACAGGCCCGCCGCGGCGCGCAGCGCAGCCGCCTTGTCGGTGGC
This sequence comes from Cupriavidus taiwanensis, assembly GCF_900250075.1. Taxonomy (NCBI): domain Bacteria; kingdom Pseudomonadati; phylum Pseudomonadota; class Betaproteobacteria; order Burkholderiales; family Burkholderiaceae; genus Cupriavidus; species Cupriavidus taiwanensis. Next base: position 485,943 of record NZ_LT977070.1, on the reverse strand, counting down.
TTCCCACGAGAACTCCGGCTCTTCGCGGCCGAAGTGGCCATAGGCCGCGGTCTTCTCGTAGATCGGACGCAGCAGGTCCAGCATCTGCACGATGCCCTTCGGGCGCAGGTCGAAATGCTCCTGCACCAGTTCCGCGATCTTGGCGTCCGGGATCTTGCCGGTGCCTTCGGTATAGACCGTCACGTTGATCGGCCGCGCCACGCCGATGGCGTAGCTGACCTGCACCTGGCACTGCCGCGCCAGGCCCGCGGCCACCACGTTCTTGGCCACGTAGCGCGCGGCGTAGGCGGCCGAGCGGTCGACCTTGGACGGGTCCTTGCCCGAGAACGCGCCGCCGCCGTGCGGCGAGGCGCCGCCGTAGGTGTCGACGATGATCTTGCGCCCGGTCAGGCCGCAGTCGCCCTGCGGCCCGCCGATCACGAAGCGCCCGGTCGGGTTCACCAGGTACTTGGTTTCCTTGAGCATCTCGGCCGGCAGCACCGGCTTGATGATCTCCTCGATCACGGCCTCGCGGATCTGCGCCTGGGTGATGTCGGGCGAATGCTGGGTCGACAGCACCACGGTGTCCACGCTGTGCGGCTTGCCGTCGACATAGCGCACCGTGACCTGCGACTTGGCGTCCGGGCGCAGCCAGGGCAGGCGGCCGTCGCGGCGCAGCAGCGACTGGCGCTCGACCAGGCGGTGCGCGTAGTAGATCGGGAACGGCATCAGTTCCGGGGTTTCGTCGCAGGCGTAGCCGAACATCAGGCCCTGGTCGCCGGCGCCCTGGTTCAGGTAGTCGTCCGAGGCACGGTCGACGCCCTGGGCGATATCCGGCGACTGCTTGTCATAGGCCACCAGCACGGCGCAGCCCTTGTAGTCGATGCCGTAATCGGTGTTGTCGTACCCGATGCGCTTGATGGTGTCGCGCGCGATCTGGATATAGTCGACGTTGGCGGTCGTGGTGATTTCCCCGGCGAGCACCACCAGACCGGTGTTGCAAAGCGTCTCAGCTGCCACACGCGCATACTTGTCCTGCGCCAGGATGGCGTCCAGGACGGCGTCGGAAATCTGGTCGGCGACCTTGTCGGGATGGCCTTCGGAGACGGATTCCGAAGTAAAAAGGAAGTCGTTTGCCACGAACTTATTCTCCAGGTTGGCTATTGCGTGCCAGCCTGTTCGGTTCATGGCGGCGACGCTTTAGCGGTATTTCAGGCAGCCCGGTTAGAGCCGCATCGCCCCGCAAGTTGTCAGTTAACTCGGCGATACACGCTATTATACGCGCCTGCAGGCGTCGTTGCAGCGCCACAGGCGTGCGGTACGACACCTTGCCGGCATGCCGGACCAACGCCTGCCTGCCCGTCTATCCCGGCACAGACCCGGCGGCGGACTTGCCTGGACCCTTCTTCCACGCCTGATGACTTTTTTATTCTGGCTGATCTCCCGTTTTCCGCTGCGGCTGCTGCAGGCCGCCGGCGGCGCGCTGGGCCTGCTGATCGCCCGTCTGCCGGGCCGCTATGGCCAGCGCCTGCGGGAAAACTTCAGGCTCGCCTTCCCCGACGCCACCGAGGCGATGATCGACGAGGCCGCCCGCTCGGCCGGGCGCATGATCATCGAGATGCCCTACTTCTGGAGCCGCCGCAGGATCGGCGCGAAGCTGTACGGCTTCGACGACCACCTGTGGCCCGAACTGGCCAACCTGCAGGCGCGCGGCAAGGGCATCATCATCCTGACCCCGCACCTGGGCTGCTTCGAGGTGCTGCCGCAATCCCACGCCCTGCACCGCCCGGTGACCGCGCTGTTCAAGCCGCCGCACCAGCCGTGGCTGCGCGACTGGATCGAGAAGATGCGCACCCGACCCAACATGCACATGGCGCCGGCCACGCCGCGCGGCGTGCGCATGCTGGTGAAGGCGCTCAAGCGCGGCCAGGCGGTGGGCATCCTGCCCGATCAGGTGCCCAGCGGCGGCGAAGGCAACTGGGCGCCGTTCTTCGGCAAGCCCGCTTATACGATGGCGCTGGTGCACCGGCTGCAGCAGCTGACCGGCGCGCCGGTGGTGGCGATCTTCGCCGAGCGGCTGCCGCGCGGCGCCGGCTACCGCGGCCATCTGCGCGTGATCGAGGACGGCGGCATGCTGCCGGCCGATCCGGCCGACGCCGCCGCGGTCATCAACCGCACCATCGAGGAACTGGTGCGCCTGTGCCCGACGCAATACCTGTGGGGCTACAACCGCTACAAGCAACCCGCCGGAGCGGGCACTCCCGGCACCCCGGACACGCGGGCTACCGAGGGCACGGATTCCGAGCCGGCGACGGATCGATCGATTTCATGAGCCGTGTGTTCACGTGGCTCGGCATCGGCCTGCTGACCGTGCTGGGCAAACTGCCCTACCCCTTCGTCGCGCGCTTCGGCGAGGCGCTGGGCAGCCTGCTGTACCGGATTCCGAGCGAGCGGCGCAAGGTGGTGCAGGCCAACCTGCGCCTGTGCTTCCCGGACCGCACCGAGGCCGAGATCGACGCGCTGTCGCGCCAGAGCTTCCGCCTGCTGTTCCGCAGCTTTGCCGAGCGCGGCATCTTCTGGACCGGCAGCGAGGCGCAGATGCGCCGCTGGGTGCAGATCGACGACCAGGCCGGGCTGGTCGGACTCGACGGCACGCCGCACATCCTGGTGACGCTGCACCTGGCGGGCGTCGAAGCCGGCGCGATCCGGCTCACCATCCACCTGCGCGAGCATGTCGGCCGCTCCGGCGCATCGCTCTACACGAAGCAGAAGAACGCGCTGTTCGACGGCTTCCTCAAGCAGGCACGCGGGCGCTTCGGCGCCAACATGATCTCGCGCAACGACAGCGCGCGCGACATCCTGCGCTGCCTGAAGAAGGGCGAGGCGCTGCAGCTGATCGCCGACATGGACTTCGGCGAGCGCGACTCGGAATTCGTGCCGTTCTTCGGCGTGCAGGCGCTGACGCTGACCTCGGTCTCGCGGCTGGCGCGCCTGACCGGCGCCAGGGTGGTGCCGATCTACACCGAGATGCTGCCCGACTACCAGGGCTATGTGCTGCGCGTGCTGCCGGCGTGGGAGCACTACCCGGGCGCCAGCGTGACCGACGACACGCGTCGCATGAATGCCTTCTTCGAGGACTGCATCCGCCCGCGCGTGCCTGAGTACTATTGGGTCCACAAGCGCTTCAAGCACCGCCTGCCGGGCGAGCCCGAGATTTACTGAGCGCTACTGAGCGCGCCGGCACGTCCGGCGCCGCGCCGCTACAATCCCCACCATGAAACTCAAGTTCACCAAGATGCATGGCGCGGGCAACGACTTTGTCGTGCTCGATGGCATCCACCAGCAGATCGACCTGACCCCGGCCCAGTGGCGCGCGCTGGCCAGCCGGCATTTCGGCGTGGGCGCGGACCAGATCCTGATCGTCGAGAAGCCGACGCGCCCGGACGTCGATTTCCGCTACCGCATCGTCAATGCCGATGGCAGCGAGGTCGAGCACTGCGGCAATGGCGCGCGCTGCTTCGTGCGCTTTGTCACCGAGCAGGGCATGACCGACAAGCGTTCGGTGCGCGTCGAGGTCATGAACGGCGTGATCACGCTGACGCTGCAGGACGATGGCCAGGTCACGGTCGACATGGGCGCGCCCGAGCTGGAACCGGCGCGCGTGCCGTTCCTCGCCTCGGGCCTGCCGACGCGTGCCGAGGGCGTCGACACGCTGTACGGCCTCGAGGTCAACGGCCGCACCGAATGGATCTCGGCGGTGTCGATGGGCAACCCGCACGCGGTGCAGTTGGTGGACGATGTCGAGAACTTCCCGGTGCTGCAGGACGGCCCGGTGATCGAGCACCATCCGGCCTTCCCCAACCGCGTCAATGCCGGCTTCATGCAGGTCGAGGACCGCCACGCCATCCGCCTGCGCGTGTTCGAGCGCGGTGCCGGCGAAACCTTGGCCTGCGGCACCGGCGCCTGCGCGGCGGTGGTGGCCGGCATCCGGCGCGGCCTGCTGGATTCACCGGTGCGGGTCCACACCCATGGCGGCGAGCTGACCATTGCCTGGGACGGCGACGCCGAACCCGTGCGCATGACCGGCCCGGCCACCACTGTGTTCGAAGGCAGCATTGACCTGGCGGCCCTGCCGGCCTGACCATAGGGGCTGCGCGCCCCTTTTTCCCTCCCCTGCAGCGCAGTCCCCGGGGCGCCCGATTCCCTGATCCCGCAGATCATCGCGAATGGAGCGCCCATGCCGCTGGACGATTTCCGCATCACCTCGGGCAAGCGATTCCGCCTTGCCGACTTCGACCCGGGCAGCAAGCCGCTGTCATGCGGCAAGAAAGAGGAAGACCTGGCCCGCATCATCGAGTTGAGCAACGCCCTCGACGCGCAGCAGGACATCTTCTATGCCGAGCACCGCCGCAAGCTGCTGGTGGTGCTCCAGGGCATGGATACCAGCGGCAAGGACGGCACCGTGCGCGGCGTGTTCCGCAGCTTCGATCCGCTGGGCATCCGCGTGGTGGGCTTCAAGGCGCCATCGCCCGAGGAGCTGGCGCGCGATTTCCTGTGGCGCATCCACCTGCAGGTGCCGAAGTCGGGCGAGATCGTGGTGTTCAATCGCAGCCACTACGAAGACGTGCTGATCACGCGCGTGCACGACTGGATCGACGCCGCCGAATGCGAACGGCGCTACCGCCAGATCCGCGAATTCGAGGCGATGCTGACCGAGACCGGCACCACCATCGTCAAGTGCTTCCTGCATATTTCGCGCGACGAGCAGAAATCACGGCTCGAGGCACGGCTGGCGGACCCGGAGAAGCACTGGAAGTTCGATACCCAGGACCTTGCCGAGCGCAAGCACTGGAAGGCCTACATGGATGCCTACGAGGCGGCCATCATGGCGACCAGCACGCCCGACTGCCCCTGGTACGTGGTGCCGGCCGATTCCAAGACGCACCGCAACCTGATGGTGGCCGAGATCATCACCAAGGTCTTCGAGGACCTGAAGCCGGCTTATCCGCCGGCGCGTCCGGAACTGGCCAAGATCAACGTCGATTGAGCCGGCGCGCGCGGCGTGCTCAGCCGCCGTTGCCGCGATGCACGTCGTGCGTGACGAAGGGCTGCTCGCGGCTGGGCATGGCCAGCCATTGCGGATGGCGCAGCGTCTGGCGGATATCCTCCAAGCCGCTGGTCCAGTGCTCATGCATGGTCAGCGGACCGAACTGGTAGTCCTTGGCCAGGTTCTCGAACGACTTGTCGCGGTAGATCAGCTGGATCACGTTGCGGCGCGCATCGCACGACTGCTCCGCGGCACGGCGGTACCAGTCGTTGTCGCGCTTTGACTGCGGCACCAGCGCCATCACCTCGTTGAGCATGCGGCGCAGGTTCTGCTGCTCGCGCATATAGTCGGTGATGGCCCGGGTGCGGCTGGAATATTGGATGTCCTTCTGGCGCTCGGCCACGTCGATCAGGTCATGCGGCAGCTTGCCGCGCGCGCTCCACAGGTCCACCTGGAAGATCAGCGCGTCGCGCCGCGGCTGCGCCGTCAGCACCTCGGCCAGCGGCGTGTTCGAGACCAGCCCGCCGTCCCAGTAGTATTCGCCATCGATCTCCACCGCCGGGAACCCCGGCGGCAGCGCGCCCGAGGCCATGAAATGCTCGGCGCAGAGCTTGTCGCGGGTATTGTCGAAGTAGGCGAAGTTGCCGGTGCGCACATTGACCGCGCCCACCGAGACCCGCATCAGGTCGGGGCGATGGTTGATCAGGTCGAAGTCGGCAAAGCGCTCCAGCGTGGCCTTCAGCGGCTTGGTGTCGTAGAAGCTGGCATGGGTCGGGTCCGAGTAGCGCGACATCAGCGCCGCCCAGCTGCGCGGCTGGAAGAAGCCGCGCTGGCCCTCCAGCATGGCGCGCGCCGCGTGCAGGCCGTCGAACCAGATCCGCATGGGCTCGGGCCAGCTTGCCGCTTCATCGGCAAACCAGGTGTACGACAGGCTGGGCAGCCACGGCTGCGCGCAGATGTGCTCCCAGAACGCCCGCAGCTGCTCGACCCGGCGCTGCGGCGGATTGCCGGCGATGATGGCCGCGTTCAAGGCACCGATCGAAATGCCGGCGACCCAGTTGGGAAAGATGCCTCCGTCGGCCAGGCCCTGGTACACGCCGGCCTGGTAGGCACCCAGCGCGCCGCCGCCCTGCAGCACCAGCGCGCGCACGGCATAGGCCTCGTGCGCCGGCCGGTCCGGGGCCTTGGCCGCCTTGCGCACCGGCTTGCGCGGCCGCACCTGGGCGCCGCGCTCGGCCAGCGAATCGCCGTTGCCGGCAGACTCCGCCGTTGGGGATGGCGTTGCCGCCTGCCGCACTGCCCGTTCCTGCCGCTCCTTTGCCGCCACGCCGCGCTCCCTCCCAGTCCGAAAGTCAGCCGTGTGCCTACCGGCCACGCCCCGGGCGCTGGCTGCCAGCGCCCGGTTCCTTCAACGGTTTCAGACGCCGTAACGCTGACGATAGGCCGCCACGGCCTCGCGCGAGGCGCCCAGCGCCGGATCCTGCGAGGCGTCGAGATAGGCCAGCAGGTCCTTCAGGCTGGCGATGGCGATCACCGGGATGCCGAATTCGCGCTGCACGTCCTGCACCGCCGAATGGGTGCCGACCTGCTCGGCGGTGCCGCTCTTTTCCATGCGGTCCAGCGCGATCAGCACCGCGGCCGGCTCGGCACCGGCGGCGCGGATCAGGTTGACCGATTCGCGCACCGAGGTGCCGGCGGAGATCACGTCGTCTACGATCACCACCTTGCCCTGCAGCTTGGCCCCCACCAGCGTGCCGCCTTCGCCGTGGTCCTTGGCTTCCTTGCGGTTGTAGGCGAAGCCGACATCACGTCCCATGCCGGCCAGCGCCACCGCCGTCGCCGACGCCAGGGTGATGCCCTTGTACGCCGGCCCGAACAGCACGTCGAATTGCACGCCCGAGGCCAGCAGGGTTTTCGCATAGAATTGCGCCACCTGGCCCAGCATGCCGCCCTGGTTGAACAGGCCGGCATTGAAGAAGTAAGGCGACTTGCGGCCGGCCTTGGTGACGAACTCGCCGAACGACAGCACGCCCGCGTCGAGCGCAAAGCGGATAAAGGTCTGGCTAAGGTCAGTACCGGCTGTCGCCGCGGGCGGATTCTGCTGCGTCATCATTTCTCTCTGAATTCAAAATTTCCCCGAATGTTACGGATTATCAGCGCCAACCTCAACGGCATCCGCTCCGCGTCGAAGAAGGGCTTTTTCGACTGGATGGGCAAGCAGGACGCAGACATGGTCTGTGTGCAGGAACTGAAGGCGCAGGCCGCCGACATGACGGAAGCGTTCCTGACGCCACACGGTTACCACGGCTTTTTCCATTACGCCGAGAAGAAGGGCTATAGCGGCGTCGGCCTCTATACGCGCCACAAGCCCGAGCGGGTCATCACCGGCTTCGGCAACACCGAATTCGACAGCGAGGGCCGCTATGTGGAAGTGCAGTATCCGCATCTGGCGGTGATTTCGGTGTACGTGCCGTCCGGCTCGAGCGGCGAGGAACGCCAGCTGGCCAAGTTCCGCTTCATGGAAGCGTTCCTGCCGCACCTGCTGCAACTGAAGGCGAGCGGCCGCGAAATCGTGCTGTGCGGCGACGTCAACATCGCGCACAAGGAAATCGACATCAAGAACTGGAAGGGCAACCTGAAGAATTCAGGGTTCCTGCCGGAGGAACGAGCCTGGATCGGCGAGCTGTTCGACGTGCACGGCTATGTCGACGTGTTCCGCAAGCTGGACCCGCGCCCGGACCAGTACACCTGGTGGAGCAACCGTGGCCAGGCGTACGCGAAGAACGTGGGCTGGCGCATCGACTACCACCTCGCCACGCCGAAGATCGCGGACACGGCGCAGCTGTGCTCGATCTACAAGGACGAGAAGTTCAGCGACCACGCGCCGCTGTCGATCGACTATAACTTTCCGCTCTGACCATAGCTTCAGGCCGCCCGGACTTCCGCTAGCAGTTCGGGGTGGCGGTCCAGCACTTTCAGCAGCTTGATCAGCGCCAGCGGCGGCATGGTTCGCCCCGTCTCATACCGAGAAAATGCATTGACGCCCCCGCCAAATATTTCGGCTGCCTCGCGCTGATCAAGGCGGAGCTTTTTGCGAACCTCAGTGATGAAGGTGGGGTCCAGGTATTTGGCGTTGACTTGCTTGTTAAAGGCGAGCATCGCTTCGCCCAGTGAATCGTCATGCATGGGCATGACTCCTTCTCCGCACCTCGGGCACCAATCCCCCCTGACATCGCGAATTACCGTGGTCTCGCCACGATATGTATAGGGCACGTCTCGCAGTCCATCCACGAGTTCGGCGCCGCCACATTCCGGGCACTTCATCTGACCGTTCCTCCTTGCTCTGCGAACTACCTGAATTTGAATGAAACGACCAAAACGCCATCGGTGACTATGAGCTTCACATACAAGGCGCCATTCGGTGTGATAGGCCGATAGACGTCCTGCCACACCGTGTGATCCTCATAGGCTCATGCTCTTGTAAAAGTCCCGGGGGGCAAGTTGCAGAAGTATGTCACGCACACTTCGCTTATTCAGCCCCATCTGGTTCGCTCCATCGTAAGCAGTACGAGTCAGCCTCATTCGTCCCGCCTCGAGAAGTGCACGCACTTCCGCCAGGCTGTAATGCGCTGTTCCCTTCTCCATGCAAACTAACCCATTTGGTTAACGCCAGCAAGTTCTGAACTGTGCCAATCGCAATAATTCCAATCCGTACAAACCCCTGCGATCGGCCCCCATCCCCGCTACAATGCAGGTTCCCCACAGCGCCCGGCAGGGGAGATTTCTCATATCCAAAGCATTCCCCCGCACTTCATTGAGTGAGTCAGCCATGGTTTTCAAAGTGTTCGTCGATGGTCAGGAAGGCACCACCGGTCTCCGGCTGCTTGACTATCTTTCCGGTCGTGCCGACGTGGAACTGCTGCGCATTGCCGAAGACAAGCGCAAGGACCCGGCCGAACGAGCACGCTTCCTGAACGCCGCCGACGTCGCCTTCCTGTGCCTGCCCGACGTGGCCTCGCGCGAGGCGGTGTCGCTGGTAACCAACCCCAACACCTGCGTGATCGACGCCAGCACCGCGTTCCGCACCGCCGACAACTGGGCCTACGGCCTGCCCGAACTGGCGCGCGGCCAGCGCGACAAGATCCGCGCGAGCAAGCGCATCGCGGTGCCGGGCTGCCACGCCAGCGCCTTCGTGCTGGCGGTGCGCCCGCTGGTGGATGCCGGCGTGCTGCCGGCCGACTACCCGCTGTCGGCGTTCTCGCTGACCGGCTACAGCGGCGGCGGCAAGTCGATGATTGCCGAGTTCGAAGCCGGCGGTAACCCGAAGCTGAACAGCCCGCGTCCCTACGCGCTCGGCCTGGAGCACAAGCACCTGCCGGAAATGCGCGTGCAGGCCGGCCTGGCCCAGGCGCCGATCTTCAACCCCATCGTCGGCAACTTCCTGAAGGGCCTGGCGGTGACGGTGCCGGTGTTTGCCGAGCGGCTGGCGCGCAAGGTCAGCCCCGAGCAGATCGTCGAGATCTATCGCCAGCACTATGAAGGCGAGCAGTTCGTGCGCGTGATGCCGTACAACAGCGCCGACAACCTCGACGGCGGTTTCTTCGACGTGCAGGCCAACAACGACACCAACCGCGTCGACCTGTTCGTGTTCGGCAATGCCGAGCGCCTGAACCTGGTGGCGCGCCTGGACAACCTGGGCAAGGGCGCGGCCGGCGCCGCGGTGCAATGCATGAACGTGCATGTGGGCGCCGACGAGGCCAGCGGACTGCGCGCCTGAGGCCAGCCATTCCCGCACATCAAAAAGCCGGCACTGCCGGCTTTTTTGTTGCCCGCCGCGGCGTCGGGCTACACCCGCTGCAGCGCGCGCAGCGCGTCGACCAGCCCGGCGCCCTGGAAGGCGCGCTCGCGCCCCAGGTCCGTGGCGGCGGCGCACAGGATGCTCTTGACGGTCTCGGGCTGGCCCATCAGTTCATTGTTGCGCGACAGCAGCAGCGCCGCGACCCCGGACACATGGGGTGCCGCCATGCTGGTGCCATCCATCGACGCCAGCGTGCCGCCGGGCACGGTCGAGGTGATCTTCTCCCCCGGCGCGACCAGGTCGGGCTTGATGCGGCCATCGCCGGTGGGGCCATGGCTGGAAAAGTAGGAAATGCCGAAGCGGTAGGGATCGGTGCGGTGGGTCGCGCCCACCGTGATCACGGCCCGTGCGTTGCCGGGATCGGTAATGGTCTGGCCGCGGAAGCCGGCGCCCATGTGCTCGGCGGCGAAGGCCTCGTCGTAGCCATAGTTGCCGGCCGCGGCCACCACGACCACCCCGCTGGCCACCAGGCGGTCGCACTCGACGCACACCGGGGTGCTGCCGCAGGCGTAGCTGCGCACGTCGTGGCGCAACGCCACGCTCAAGTTGATGCCATGCACCGACTGCCGGTCGCGGCTCTGGTTGAGCCAGCGCACATACTGCAGCGCGCCCAGGATGCCGAACTCGTCGCCCCTGCCCTGCGCATCGAAAATGCGCAGGTCGAGCAGTTCGATGCGCGGGCAGATGCCGCTGACATCGCCGGCCTCCATCAGCTCTGGCGGCAGCGGCATGGGGTCTGGCCGCGCCAGGTAGGTCGACGACGGCCAGCCGGCGCCGATGATGCCCGCCACATGCGTGCCGTGGCTGCCGCCCGGCGCAACGTACTGCGCCGGGTCATCGTGGCTGATTTCAAGCAGGGGCTCGATCACCGACCAGTCGATGATGCGGCCATGCGCCAGGTCCTCGGCAATCGCGGCGATGCGCTGCCGCAGTTCCGCCTCGCCGGGTCCGCGCTTGCCCTTGGGCATGGGCGGCAGGCGGCCGCTGGTGATCGCCGACAGGCGCGTGAAATCCAGCGTCCTGACCACGCGCGACAGGCGCGGCGCGATCAGCCCGTCGCGCACCGGCAGCGGCCCGTCGAGCTTGAGCGGATCGAAGAAGGCCGGATGGCGCGCGTCGATGCCGGAATCGATCACGGCCCAGCGCACGCCCTGCCCGCCGGTATCGAACACGCGGATGGCCGCATCGGCCTTGACGGTCTTGCGCGAGGCGAACACGGCGTGCTCGGCCGGCCGGTTGGCCGAGATGCGCCATAGCGGCGAGATGGCGGCGGCAGCGGCGACGTCTCCGGCGGCCATGCCGGCTGTCGGCGTGGCTGGCCCTTCCACATGGTCCTCCCGCAGGCACTCCCACAGCGTCTCCAGCACCTGGCGGCTGGCCTGGGTGACGCGCCGCGTCAGGCCCCCGGGCGGGAAGCTGTCGTCGCGCAGCCCCAGCAGCGTCAGCGCGACGTACTGCGCGGCCACATTGACCAGCCGCCCCAGCGCTTGCCCGGCCGGCGCGGCGAGACCGCCGAAGCGGGTACGCGCCGCGGTGTAGCCGATGTCCTTGAAGCGCGCCAGCGCCGCCTCGCTGCCGACATGGGCCAGCACCGACTCGCCCAGCCAGCGCACCAGCGCATCGCCGGTCAGGCTCAGCGCCAGCGCGCGGCGCGCGGCGGGCGTCCACCTGATGCCGGCCATCGGCGCGCGCACTTCGCGCTGCCACCAGGCGGTCAGCGGCAGCAGGCGCAGCATGTCGAAGAAATCGATCTGCGCCAGCAGATGGGATTCATTGGCGGCAAGGAAGCGCGGGCCGGCTTGGTCCGCTGCCGGCCCGGCCAGCGCGGGCAGGCGCCGCAGCACCGCGGCACGCAGCGCGGCGATGCCGGCGCCGTGGTGCGGGGTCAGCAGCAGGCCGCGCGGCACCTCGAACGATTCGCCGGACGCATACAGCAACCAGACTTCGGAGCTGACCGGCAGGTCGCTGGTGAAGCGGTCGGGCTCGGCCTCGCAGCCGGCGAAGATCAGCAGATACGCGGCCCGCCGTTCCGACGGGCTCATGCGGTTCAGGCTCATGCGGGCCCCCCTGCGGTTGTCGCATTGTTCCCGGCGCCGGCTTCAGGCCATCAAGGCGCTGTGCGGAATGCGGCGCGGCGGGCCGCAACGCCGTTCAGCGCTTCAGCGGCTTTTGCCGGTCCTCGTCGCCGGCATCCACCGGCGCATCGCCCAGCCCCGTCATATTGGGGCGGTAGGGCGGCAGCTTGTCCACCGTGGTGTGGATCGCGCGCGCGTACAGCGGCAGCACCTCGGGCAAGTGCTTTTCCAGGTCGGCGATGCGGCTGCGCCCGGACGGATGGGTCGACAGGAATTCGGCGCCGGACTGCGAGACCTTGCCCATCTTCTGCCACAGCGACACCGCCGCGCGCGGATCGTAGCCGGCGCGCGCGGCCACATCCATGCCGATCAGGTCGGCCTCGGACTCGTCCGAGCGGGAAAAGCGCAGCGTCAGCAGGTGCGCGCCCGTGCCCAGCGCCATATTGCCGAGGTTGCCGAAGCCGAACAGCTGCGAGATCACGTTGGCGCCGAGGTTGGTGATCTCGGATTTGGCGGCGCGCTCGCGTGCATGCTCCTGCAGCGCGTGCGCGATCTCGTGCCCCATCACCATGGCGACTTCGTCATCGGTCAGCTTGAGCTGGTCGAGCAGCCCGGTATAGACCGCTATCTTGCCGCCCGGCATGCAGAACGCATTGACCTGCTTCGAGCCGATCAGGTTGATCTCCCACTGCCATTGCCGCGCGCGCTCGTTCCAGCGCGCGGTCTGCGGCAGCAGCCGCTTGCCTATGGCACGCAGGCGCACCAGCTGCGGATGGTTGTCGGGAGCCAGCGCGCGCTTGGCGATGGCCTCCTGCTTGAGCTGCTCGTACTCCTGCACGGCCTGCTGCTCGATCACCTCGGCCGGCACGATGTTGCGCACCGCGGAGCCGCCCGGATTCAGCCGGATGCCGCCGGCACTGCCGTCCTGCGGCTGCGCCGGCGCCGGCACGCTCCAGCCGAGCGGCAGCACGGCCGCGGCCAGCGCCAGCGCACGGGCCAGCCGCAGTCGACGCTGTCGATAGAGACGCTGAACACCTTGCAGGCGGCGACGCATGGGCGATTCCTTGGGCGCAATCGGAGAGTGGGCAAACAGGTGGTGCAATAATACACGGCGCCCGCGCAGCCGCACGGGCGGCACACGGCTGCCCCACCCATGAATTTCCAGACCTATCTCGATATCTTCCGCAACCGCCGCATCGGCGCCATGCTGATGCTGGGCTTCGCCTCCGGCCTGCCGCTGGCGCTGACCTCGGGCACCTTGCAGGCGTGGATGACGGTCGAAGGGCTGGACATCAAGACCATCGGCTTTTTCTCGCTGGTGGGCCAAGCCTATATCTTCAAGTTCCTGTGGGCGCCGCTGATGGACCGCTACACCCCGCCGCTGATGGGGCGCCGGCGCGGCTGGCTGCTGCTGACCCAGGTCGGGCTGGTGCTGGGCATCGCCGGCATGGCGTTCTGCCCGCCGCAGCAGGCGCTGTGGATGCTGGCGGCGCTGGCCACGCTGGTGGCGTTCCTGTCGGCCTCGCAGGACATCGTCTTCGACGCCTACAGCACCGACGTGCTGCGCCCGGCGGAGCGCGGCGCCGGCGCGGCGGTCAAGGTGCTGGGCTACCGGCTGGCGATGCTGGTCTCGGGCGGCCTGGCACTGTGGCTGGCGGATCGCGTGCTGGGCTGGCAACAGACCTACCTGCTGATGGCGGCGCTGATGGGCGTGGGCATCGTCACGCTGCTGTGGGCGCCGGAGCCCGACGTGCCCGCGCGCGCGCCGCGCTCGCTGGAAGAGGCGGTGGTGGGCCCGCTGCGCGACTTCTTCGCGCGCCCGGGGGCCTGGTGGCTGCTGCTGCTGATCGTGCTGTACAAGCTCGGCGACGCCTTCGCCGGCAGCCTGTCGACAACCTTCCTGATCCGCGGCGCCGGCTTCTCCGCCGGTGAGGTCGGCATCGTCAACAAGACCCTGGGGCTGGCCGCGACCATCCTCGGCGCGCTGTTCGGCGGCACGCTGATGGTGCGCCTGGGCCTGTACCGCTCGCTGATGCTGTTCGGCGTGCTGCAGGCGGTGTCGAACCTCGGTTACTGGATCCTGGCGGTGACCCCGCCGCACCTGTGGACCATGGGCGCCACCATCGCGGTCGAGAACCTGTGCGGCGGCATGGGCACGGCGGCCTTCGTCGCGCTGCTGATGACGCTGTGCAACCGCTCGTTCTCGGCCACGCAGTATGCGCTGCTGTCGGCGCTGGCGTCGGTGGGCCGGGTCTACGTGGGGCCGACGTCGGGCTATATGGTCGAAGCCTGGGGCTGGGCGCCGTTCTATCTGGGCACCGTGGCGGTGGCGCTGCCCGGCGTGATGCTGCTCTGGGCGATGCGCCACACCGTGCACCGCTACGAGGCTCAGGCGCGCGAAGCGGTGGCCTGAGCGGGCCGGGCCTATTCCTTGTAGTAGACGATCTGGTGCGACGTGGCGATCAGCTCGCCCGCGGCGCTCCACAGCTGCGCGCGCTGGTCGAAAAAGCCTTGCCGGAACACCTGCGCCTGCGCGCTGGCGAGCACATGGCTGTCGCCCAGCGCGGCCAGCGTGGCCGCGTCGGCATGGAAATACGTGGTCATCGACACCGTGCCGGCCGGCACGAAGCCCGCGCGCTTGAGGAAGATGCGCGGGTAGAAGCTGTCGGCCCAGGCCGCCACCGCGGCGAAATCCGGCGTGCGCGCCGGCGCGTCGCGCAGCCAGAACTGGGTCAGGCTGTCCGGGTGCTCGGTACCGGCCTCCGCGGTTGGCTTGGCGCCGCGCACCGGCCGCATGTCGTAAGCCTTGAGCCAGCGCACCGGCGCAAACCCGCCCATGGTCGGCAGCACGTCGGCGGCCGGCACGTCCGGCATCACCGCTTCGTCGCAGGCCCAGGTGTCGCGCCGCACCGCGAACATCGCGGTGGCGGTGGTGGTCACGGCATCGCCCTGGCGCAGTTCCAGGGTCCAGTGCTGGGTCGAGCGATTGGTGCGGACCGGGCGCGCCTCGATCTCGAACGGGCCCTCGGCGATCGGGCCGGCAAAGTTGACGGTCAGTGAAACCGGCTCGCCCAGGCGCTGCGGATGGTCCAGCGCCGCCTGCAGCAGCGTGGCGGCCGTGATGCCGCCGAACGGCCCGATCATGTTCCAGTACGCCGGCGTGGTGCGGCCCTGGAAGCGGTGTTCGCCGGCCGGCGCCAGCGCCAGCGCGTCGTCGAAGGGATGGAGCTGGCTTGCGGCAGCGTCGGCGTGGATCTGGGGCGCAGTGGACATGGCGGAAGCAGGCTGGTCTCGTTGGAATAGAACGATCGTTCGCTTAGCTGCCTACACTAACCGTAGTCAGCGCTCCGGTCAAGCGCGGCCTTCCGCTGGCCGTGCCCTGGGCCTCATCCCTGCGCCCGCCGCCGCAACGGCAGCGCCCAGCCGAGCTGGTTGGCAACCACCCCGAGCAGCACCAGCGCCATGCCGGCCACCTGCAACGGCCCCAGCACTACGCCGAACACCATCACGTCGATGACGATCGCGACCAGCGGATAGATGAACGACAGCGTGGCAATGGACACCACCGACAGCCGCTGGAAGGCACCATACAGCAGCGTGTACATCACGCCGGTGTGCACCAGCCCCAGCGCCAGCAGCGCCGCCCAGGTGCCGCCGCCATAGCTGCCCGCCGCCGGATGCGCCAGCGGTGCCAGCATCAGCACGCCCAGCACCATCTGCAGGCCGGCGATCTGGCCGGGCGGGATCGCCTGCAGCCGCCGCGTGGCCAGCGTGGTCACGGCGTACAGCAGTGCCGCCAGCAGTCCCAGGCCAATGCCGGCCAGCATCGACGCGCCGCCCGCGCCGTGCTCCAGCCCGGTGATCAGCATGACGCCGGCAAAGGCCAGCAGCAGCCATGGCAGCCGCGCGAACGGGAACGGCTCGCGCTGCAGCACCGACGTCAGCAGCAGCAGGAAGAACGGCTGGGTGTGGTAGACCACCGTGGCGATGGCGATGCCGCTGTACGCGTACGCCGAGAACAGCGCCAGCCAGTTGAGCACCAGCGTGATTCCGCCCAGCGCCAGCCAGCCGGCCTGGGCGCGGGTCATGCGCACCCAGCCGCGCTGCAAGGTCAGCACGCCCAGCAGCGCGGCGCCACCGAACAGGCAGCGGAAGAACACCACATCCAGCGGCGGCTGGCCGCTGGTTACCACGAACCAGCCGATGGTGCCCGACAGCATCATGGCTGCCACCATGCGCCAGGCGCCGCCGCGCTGGGGTTGTTGCGAAGGCATGAGGAACTCCGGTCTAGCTAATGCCAGCATTGTTTCACTCGTCTTCAAAGTCAACAATGCAGCCAGACCTCAATTAGTATTTGACTACAGGTCAAAAACGAGGGGTTAAGCATGCTTGATACGCCACTCAATGCGATGTCGGTGTTCGCGCGCGTGGTCGAGTGCGGGAGCTTCTCGGCCGCCGCACAGGACCTTGGCATGACGCCGTCGGCGGTCAGCCGCCATGTCTCCCGGCTCGAAGCCAGGCTCGGTGCAAGCCTGCTGCAGCGGACCACGCGCGCGTTCGCGCTGACCGAGCTGGGCCAGTCGGTCTACGCCGCGTGCGCGCGCATGACTGCCGCGGCGCGCGAGGTCACCGCGCTGGCCGGCGAGCACGGCGGCGCGCCGCACGGCGTGCTGCGCGTGAGCGCGCCGGTGTCGTTCGGGCAAGCCTGGCTGGCGCCGCGGCTGCCGCCGTTGCTGGCGAAGTATCCGGGACTGGACCTGCAACTGACGCTGGCCGACCGCATGGTCGATCTGGTGGAAGAGGGCCTGGACGTGGCCGTGCGCATCGCGCGCGAACTGGCCCCGGGCCTGGCGGCGCGGCCGCTGCGCGAGGTGCGCTACCGGCTGGTGGCCTCGCCCGCTTATCTGGAACGCCACGGCGCGCCGGCCACGCCGGCCGACCTGCCGGCCGCGCGCTGCCTGTACCTGGGCTACGGCAATTTCGGCGAGCGCTGGACCCTGCGCCCCCAGTCCGGCGGCGACAAGGTGGAGGTCCGCATCCCGCCGCGGCTGACGCTCAACAACAGCCTGGCGATCATGAGCATGGTGGAGCGCGATGCCGGCATCGGGCTGGTGCCGGATTTCTCGCTGGGCGATGCGTTGGAGCGGGGGCGTGTGGTCACCGTGCTGGGCGACTGGGACATCCTGGAGCCCTACATCGGCACGGCATACGCGGTGTACACGCCGACGCGGCATGTTCCGCCCAAGGTGCGGGCCTTTGTCGACCACCTGGCGGGCAGCGCCGGCGACGCGCCGCGGTGACGATCCGCTGGGGCACGGAGTGCTAGCCCCCGGTCTGCCCCAGCACCCGGCGCAGCAGCCACAGCATCGCGTCGCGCACGCGGCCGGCATCGGCGCCGGCTTCGATCTCCAGCGCGGCGCGGTCGAACGCCGCCGACAGCAGCGGCGCCACGCCGTCTGCATCGACGCCCGCTGCCTCCAGCCCCTCGCGCAGGGTGCGGGCGGCGTTGGCTTCGTCGAGGGCCAGCATCTCGCGCAATCCCAGCACCGCCGGCCCCTCCACTAGCAGCAGGCGGGTGCGGCCGGGCACCGTCATTGTCTGCAGATACGCCTGCGCCCCGCTGAGCAATGCCCCAGCAGGGTCTTGCCCCGCCGGCGTGGCGGCTTCGATATCGGCGGCGACGGCCGCGGCTTCTTCGGCCAGCACATGGCGGAACAGGTCGCGCTTGTCGGCAAAGTGGTGGTACAGCGCGCCGCGGGTGATGCCGGCGGCGGCACAGACGTCAGGCGTCGACGTGTCGCCGTAGCCACGGCTGACGAACAGGGCACGCGCGGCCTCCGTCAGCGCCTGGCGGGTGGCTTCGGTACGCTCGCGGTTGGTTCGGGACACGCTTCGGATTCCTTGCAAACATGCAGCCTGTATCTTAATATCTATTTACATACAGGCTGCATGTATTTGAGACGAGGGAAGCCATCATGAAAGTCACCAGCTATTACCCGGTCATCATGACTGCCGACGTGGCCGGGACGGCCGCGTTCTATCAACAGCATTTCGGCTTTACTGCCCTGTTCGCCAGCGACTGGTACGTGCACCTGCAACTGGCGGATGACCCGTCAGTCAGCCTCGCCGTGCTCGACGGCACCCACGACACCATCCCCCCGCCGGCCCGCGGCCAGCGCGCGCAAGGGTTGCTGCTGAACTTCGAGGTGGAAGATGCGGATGTGGTCCATGACCGGCTGCGCGCGGCGGGCCTGCCGATCCTGCAGCCACTGCGCGACGAAGCCTTCGGCCAGCGGCACTTCATTACCGCCGATCCCAACGGCGTGCTGATCGACATCATCAAGCCTATCCCGCCGTCGGCGGAATTCGCGGCGCAGTACCAGGCCGGCGCGCTGCCGGGCTAGGCGCGCAACCCGCTCGACCGGCTCAGGCCGCGCAGACCCGGTACACCGCCAGGCTGCCGCGCCAGTTGACGCCCCAGTTGACGGTCACGCCCTCGTGCATCACCACGCGGTCGAGCACGCGCAGGCCGACCTTGGGCGCCAGCGCCTCGAAGTCGCTGATGGTCAGCACGCGCACGTTGGGCGTGTTGTACCACTGGTAAGGCAGCGACTCCGACACCGGCATGCGCCCGCGGAACACCGACAGGCGGTGCGGCCAGTAGCCGAAGTTCGGGAACGAGACGATGCACTCGCGCCCGACCCGCAGCGTGTCGCGCAGCACCTGCGCGGTGTTGTGGATGGTCTGCAGCGTCTGCGACAGGATCACCGTGTCGAAGCTCTTGTCCTCGAACAGCGCCAGCCCGCCCTCCAGGTTCTGCTGGATGACATGCACGCCCTTCTGCGCGCAGGCCAGCACGCCTTCGTCGCGGATCTCGATGCCGTAGGCCTGCACCTCGAGCTCGTCCTGCAGCACGCGCAGCAGGCTGCCATCGCCGCAGCCCAGGTCGAGCACGGTGGAATTGGGTTCGATCCAGCGCGCGATCGCGCGGAAGTCGGGGCGCAGGGCCAGGATATTGGGATTGGCCAGGGCGTTCATGCGCCGATCTCCTCCGCGATGCGGTCGTAGTAGGCGCGCATCAGGTTGTGATAGCGCGGGTCGTCGAGCAGGAAGGCATCGTGGCCGTGCGGCGCGTCGATCTCGGCGTACGAGACCGGGCGCTTGTTGTCCAGCAGCGCCTTGACCAGCTCGCGGCTGCGGCTGGGCGCGAAGCGCCAGTCGGTGCCGAAGCTGGCCACCAGGAAGCTGGCCTGGGTCTGCGCCATCGCGCGTGTCAGGTCGCCGCCGTAAGCCAGCGCCGGGTCGAAATAATCGAGCGCGCGCGTGATCAGCAGGTAGGTGTTGGCGTCGAAGTACTCGGCGAACTTGTCGCCCTGGTAGCGCAAATAGCTTTCCACCTGGAACTCGACATCGAACGAAAAGCGGATGTCCTCGCTCTTGAGCTCGCGGCCGAATTTCTCGGCCATGTCCTCGTCCGACAGGTAGGTGATATGGCCGATCATGCGCGCCACGCGCAGCCCACGCTTGGGCTTGACGCCGTACGCGTAGTAGTTGCCGCCGTGGAAATCCGGGTCCGACAGGATCGCGCTGCGCGCCACTTCGTTGAAGGCGATATTCTGCGCCGACAGCTTGGGCGTGGAGGCGATCACGATGCAATGGCGCAGGCGCTCCGGGTACATCAGGCTCCAGGCCACCGCCTGCATGCCGCCCAGGCTGCCGCCCATCACCGCGGCGAACTGCGTGATGCCGAACGCGTCGGCCACGCGCGCCTGCGCATTGACCCAGTCTTCCACCGTGACCACGGGGAACGACGCGCCATAGGGTGCGCTGGTGGCCGGGTTCAGGCTCATCGGCCCGGTCGAGCCGAAGCACGAGCCCAGGTTGTTGATGCCGATGACGAAGAAGCGGTTGGTATCGAGCGGCTTGCCGGGACCGACCATGTTGTCCCACCAGCCCACGTTGCGCCGGTCTTCGGCATAGACGCCCGCGACATGGTGCGAGGCGTTCAGTGCGTGGCAGACCAGCACCGCGTTGGAGCGGTCCGCATTGAGCGTGCCGTAGGTCTCGACCATCAGGTCGTAGCCGGCGATGGACGAGCCGTTGCGCAGCTTCAGCGGCTCGGCAAAGTGCATGCGCTGCGGCGCGACCACGCCGACCGAATCCGGCGGCAGGTCGAACGCGGCAGGCGCGGCGGTCGGCAGGGCGACATCAGTCATGGAATCCGGCCCGTGGCGAACGGGCATAAAAAAACCCGACCGGCATTTGCGTATCAAGCGTCGCAGCCAAGTCGGGATTCGCTGGATTCCCTGCGGGATTCCGCGTGCCGGCGCCATCCACTGCCGTGGTGGCATGGGGCGCCGACCCAACCTCTTTAGCCGCATTTATAGTGGCGAGCCATCGGAACCCTGTCCGTGGCTGCCGCGCGCCCGCAAGCCAGTCATCAAATCGGCGCGACCGGGCAATTATAGAGCAATCGGCCCGGCTGGTTGCATTCAGCCCAGCAGCACGCGCAGATGCGCGTCGGCATGGTCCGACGGTGACTTGCGGAAACCGCTCTTGGCATAGCGGTGCCACTGGCCCTGCACCGCCGCCATGATCAGCGCGGCGCGCGCGGGAATATCGGCATCCGCCGGAAACGCGGCCTGGGTCACCGCCACCTTCAGGCACTGGCGCAGCGACGCCTCGATGCGGTCCACCACCTGGTTGATGCGCTCCTGCAGCCGTTCGTGCTCGCCCACCAGGGCCTCGCCGGTCAGCACGCGCGTCATGCCCGGGTTCTTTTCCGCGAACGACAGCAGCATGCGCACGATCGCATGCGCCTGGCGCAGGCCGTGCTCTTCCTTGTCGGTGATCTGGTTGATCAGGCCGAACACGGTCTGCTCGATAAAGCCGATCAGCCCCTCGTACATCTGCGCCTTGCTGGCGAAATGCCGGTACAGCGCCGCCTCGGACACGCTCAGGCGCGCGGCCAGCGCCGCGGTGGTGATCTTCTCCCCGCGCGGGTGTTCCAGCATGGTCGCCAGCGTCTGCAGGATCTGCACGCGGCGCTCGCCGGGGCGCGGACGCTTGCGCGCCGGCGCCGCCCGCTGCTGGTCGGCGTCCGGCTCGCTGCCCGCGATGACCGCCTCTGGTTCGCGCCCGTTGCTTTGCGTCATGACCCGGTTCTCCGCATTCGTCGTTGGAGTTGATGCATCGATTGTACTTTTATGTCCACATAGGCCGGCCGGTTCGGCACGCGCGCACGCACGCGCGGCACGTTGTCGGGCTGCGCCTGCGGCGCCTGGGTCTCGGCGGCCACCAGCGTCACCGAGCGCTCCTGCACGGCGTGGCCGGCATGGCGTCGGTCCTCGGCCTGCAGCGTCGAGCGCACCGCGGCGTCGCGGCGGCTGCCGTCGTCATGCGCGGCGGCGGGCGCGGCGGGCACCCTGTGCGGTCGTGAAGGCGCGACCGTGCGCAGGTAGCCCGTCACCCACGCGGTGCGGATGCCGGTGCCGGCGTAGCGCTTGAGATGCGACACCGTGTCCTCGACCAGCACCGCGCGATGCGGCGCGATGCGGGCCTGCGCCAGCAGCCGGCGCAGCATGCGGCGGTCCGGCTTGGGCCGCAGATGCCCGTGCACCCACATCTGCTCGATCGCCACCACGCGCTCGAAGCAGTGCCGAATGCCGGCGATCTCCAGCACCGCGCGCGCATAGTCCTGCGGCGCGTTGGTGACCAGGATCTTGCGCCCGGGCAGGCGCAGCAGGTGCGCGGCCAGGCCGCGCCGGACCCGTACCATCTCGGCCAGCGCCGGGAACTCATGCGCGGCGCGCAGGAAGTCCGCCGGGTCGACGCCGTGGTGGCGGATCATGCCGAGCAGCGTGGCGCCGTAGCGCTGCCAGTAGTCCACGCGCACGCGGCTGGCGGTGGCTTCGTCGCAGCCGAGCACGCGCGCCACGTACGCGGTCATCAGCCGGTTGATCGCCGGGAAGATCGCGTGCGAGGCATCGTGCAGCGTGTTGTCGAGATCGAACAGCCAGACCGTGCCGCCCGAGGTATCGCCCGCGGGACGGCGGCGGAGGCGAGCGCGGACACGGCGCGGTGAGGAAAGACTGGAAGGCACGCCGGGCAACTCGGAAGGTGGTGGGATATGCCGGAGCGGCCGGCCGTGGCCGGCGCCGCTGCGGGGCTCCGCTCAGTGCGAGCGGATCATGGTGCCGAAGGCCTGCTCGGTCAGGATTTCCAGCAGCAGCGAATGCTCGATGCGGCCGTCGATGATGTGTACCGAATGCACGCCGCTCTTGGCCGCGTCCAGCGCCGACGAAATCTTCGGCAGCATGCCGCCCGAGATGGTGCCGTCGGCGAACAGTTCTTCGATCTCGCGCGCGGACAGGTCGGTCAGCAGGTTGCCCTTCTTGTCCATCACGCCCGGGATGTTGGTCATCATCACCAGCTTCTCGGCCTTGAGGATCTCGGCCATCTTGCCGGCGACCACGTCGGCGTTGATGTTGTAGGCCTGGCCGTCGTCGGAGAAGCCGATCGGCGAGATCACCGGGATGAAGGCGTCATCCTGCAGCGCCTTGACCACCGCCGGGTTGATCGCCTCGATGTCGCCGACGTAGCCGATGTCGATGAACGCGCCCGGGTTCTCGCGGTCGGGCATCTGCAGGCGCTTGGCGCGGATCAGGCCGCCGTCCTTGCCGGTCAGGCCGACGGCCTGGCCGCCGTACTGGTTGATCAGCATCACGATGTCCTGCTGGACTTCACCGCCCAGCACCCACTCGACCACTTCCATGGTCTCTTCGTCGGTGACGCGCATGCCCTGCACGAAGGTGCCGACCTTGCCCACCTTCTTCAACGCCTCGTCGATCTGCGGGCCGCCGCCGTGCACCACGACCGGGTTCATGCCGACCAGCTTGAGCAGGATCACGTCGCGCGCGAAGCCGTGCTTGAGCTTCTCTTCGGTCATGGCATTGCCGCCGTACTTGACCACGATGGTCTTGCCGTGGAACTTGCGGATATACGGCAGGGCCTCGGCGAGGATCTCGGCCTTCAGTGCGGGAGCGATGGCGGCCACCGCGGTCGCGGCAGGCCCAGGGTTGTCGGCGTTCATGGGGGACATCCGTGAGAATCAACAGGTATGATGGCTAAGCCGCCGCGTCCCCGGGGGGAAGCCCGACGGATCGCCCCCGGGGATCGCCCGAAAGTGCGCCATCCGGCCACGGCAGGCGCCGATTTTACAAGAAACCGCGCGGGGCGAAAGCGCGCCGGCCCAACCGGGCACGGCGAAGCGGCTGCAAGCGGCCTGCGGGGCACCGGCGCGTTCCGTCGATGCAACAAGCGCGCGGCTTCCCGGCCCGCCGTCTCAGCCGTTTGGCCTGCACCGAGGCGCAGTGTTCCCCAAGACTTGCCATCATGTCAGCAGCCACCTTTCGCTCGCCCGACCGAATCCAGTCCATGACGCCAGCACCGCGGAGGCGGCCATGAGCGACGCCACCGCGGTGCTGACCGGGCAGTTGCGACCGGTCGAACATTGCAGCCGCTGCGGCGCAGGCTTTGTCTGCGGCTATGTGGCAGGACTGCCCGAGTGCTGGTGCGCCAGCCAGCCGCTGCTGCCGGCGCGGCACATCGTGCCGGGCCAGCACTGCCTGTGTCCGGCGTGCCTGGCGGCGCGGCGGGATGGTCAGACGCCGGAATCCGCACCCGCTTCCGTACCCGATCCAGCGGCCGGCTGACGCGCCGGCGCAACGGCCGCGCCGCTGTCCCACTGCATCGCCAGCATCCCGGCCACGATCAGCGCGGCGCCGGCCACCCGCGTCGGCGTCAGCGCGCGCACCGCAAACCCGGCCAGGCCGAACTGGTCGACCAGCAGCGCGGCCAGCACCTGCCCGGCCACCACCGCGGCAATGAAGCCGGCGGCGCCCAGCCTGGGCGCCATGATCAGCGCGGCCGAGATATAGAACACCCCCAGCACCCCGCCGCTCCACAGCCAGGCCGGCGCCTGCGCCAGCGCCGCCGGCGACGGCAGCGGCACCCGCATCAGCCACAGCACCGGCAGCAGCGCCAGCAGGCTGACCAGCAGCGACACCAGCGTGGCCGACAGCGGATGGCCAAGCATGCGCCCGAGCGTGGCGTTGGCCCCGGCCTGGAACGGGATCGCGGCACCGGCCAGCACGGCGGTGCCAAGCGGCAGCCAGAGCGATGCCGGGATCGAAAACGACAGCTGGGTGCCTGACATGGCGCGCTCCATAGGGCAAGATGCGATGCCAGCAGTTTGAAATATCGCTTTGCGAATTTCCAATTCTGCTTTCGTACGTTTAATATTCGCCGAATGAATAGCCTACGCGGAATCGACCTCAACCTGCTGGTGGTGCTGGAAGCGCTGCTGGCGGAGCGCCATATCTCCCGCGCCGCGCTGCGGCTGCACCTGAGCCAGCCGGCGGTCAGCCATGCGCTCGGGCGGCTGCGGCAGCTGCTCGACGACCCGATCCTGGTGCGCGGCAAGGGCGGGCTGGTGCTGAGCGCGCGCGCGCACGAGCTGTCGGGGCCGCTGGCCGAGGCGCTGGCGCAGGTGCGCATCCTGCTGGGGCCGAGCGGCTTCCAGCCGGCCACCGCGCGGCGCAGCTTCCGGCTGGCGATGTCCGACTACGGCGCGCTGGTGGTGCTGCCGCGGCTGCTGCGCGCGGTGCGCAAGGCCGCGCCCAATATCGACCTGGTGGTGTCGCAGGCCAGCCGCGAGGGCATGACCGCGCAGGTGGCCGATGGCGAGATCGACATGGCGCTGGGGGTGTTCAGCCACCAGCCCGAAGGCGTGCAGTCCGCCGAGCTGTTCCGCGAAAGCTATGCCTGCGCGGTCGATGCCGCCACCGTGCGCGATACCGGCCGGCTCGACCAGGTGGCCTACCTGGCGCGCTCGCACGTGCTGGTCGCCACCCACAGCGAACGCATGGACGCGATCGACACGGCCGTGGCCAAGCTGGGGGGACGGCGCAAGATCGCCTGCGTGGTGCCGCACTGGAGCGTGGCGCCGGCGCTGATCGCCGGGACCAACCTGGTGCTGACCACCGCGCGGCGCAGCCTGGCCGCGCTGGAAGACGATCCGCGCTACGCCGTGTTCGCGCCGCCGTTCGCGCTGGACGACTTCACCTTCAGCATGATCTGGCACCAGCGCACCGAGGCCGATCCCGCCCACGCCTGGCTGCGCGAGCGCGTGCTGGCGGCGGCGTCGAGCCCGGAAGCGGACGAGCCGATCAGCCTGCGCGGCTGACGCCCCGGCGCGGGCCGGCCGCCGGTCAGTGCTTGTGCTCGCCGTGGCCGCCGCTGGCGGCGCCCGGCACCATGCTGCGCACTTCGGCCGTGACTTTCTGCTCGATCACCTTGCCGCCCTGCTCGATCTTCAGCGTGATGGGCACGGTATCGCCGGGCTTGAGCTGGGCCTTCAGGTCCATCAGCATCACGTGGTAGCCGCCCGGCTTCAGTTCGACGTTCTGCATCCTGGGCAGGTCCAGCGACTTGATCTGGCGCATGCGCATCACGTTGCCTTCCATCTTCATCTCGTGCAGCTCGGCCGACGCCACCGGCGACGAGACGCCGACCAGCTTTGCGTCCTGGTGCGCGTGCAGCACCATGAAGGCGCCCGAAGCGGTCTGGGTCGGCACCGTGCCGCGCACCCAGGCGCTGCTGACATCGACCTGCGCCAGCGCGGCGCCCGATGCCAGCGTGGCGGCCAGGGCAAAGGTAGCGGCCAGCGTGGCCGGGCGGAATTTGGCTTGCATCAAAGGCTCTCCTGAAAGCAGACATTAGACCATGCGGGGACCGCCCATGCCCGAGCCCGCCGTAGCCGCCCGGCACGCGCGATCGACAACGCAACCAGCCAGTCTGGCAGCCGGCGCGGCAACGCGCCAATGCGGCAAGGTGTCGCACGCGCCGGCGCCCCGCGGCGGCATTGATACACTCGCGCCATGCGCACCGCCCCAGCCGTGACCCGCCTGCCTGACTTCCCGTTCCTGTCGCCCCTGCCGGCCGGCAGTTCGGCACGCCATGGCCAGGTGACGCTGCGCCGGCTGTTCTGGCTGCGCTGGGCGCTGCTGGGCGGACAGGCGCTGACCGTGCTGGTGTGCGAGCCGATTGCCGGCATCCGCCTGCCCTACACGCCGCTGCTGGTGGTGCTGGGGCTGCAGGCGCTGTTCAACCTGCTCACCGGCCTGCGGCTGCGCCAGCACACGCGGCGCAACAGCGCGCCCGGCGAGGCCGAGCTGATGGGCCAGCTGCTGGTCGACCTGACCGCGCTGTCGGCGATCCTGTTCTACACCGGCGGCGCCACCAACCCGTTCGTCTCGTTCTACCTGCCGGGGCTGGCCATCGCCGCGGCCATCCTGCCGTGGCGCCAGGTGATTGCGCTGTCGCTGTACGCGCTGGCCTGCTACACGGTGCTGCTGATCGAGTACGTGCCGCTGGACCTGCACAACCCGGACAACGCGGTGACCTACCACCTGGCCGGCATGTGGCTGAACTTCGTCGCCAGCGCGGTGATGATCGCGCTGTTCGTGGCGCGCCTGTCGGGCGTGCTGCGCCAGCGCGAGGCGCAGCTGAACCTGGCGCGCGAGCAGCTGCTGCGCGAAGCGCGCGTCGAGGACCTGAACGGCCAGGCCGCCGCGGTGGCGCATGAAATCGGCACGCCGCTGGCGACGCTGGCGGTGATTGCCGGCGAGCTGCGCGCCGATGCCTCCGACGCCGGCCGCGGCGCCGCCGCCATCAGCGGCTATCTGCCCGACCTGCAGACCATGGAGCAGCAGCTGGCGCTGTGCCGCTCGACCCTGGCGCGGCTGCGCGAAGACCCGGCCACGCTGGCGCCGCAGCGCATCGACGGCTGGCTGCCGGCGTTTGCCGAGCGCTGGCAGCTGCGCCATCCCAATGCCAGCCTGCAGGCCGTGGCCACGCCGGGCGCCGGCGCGCAGGCGGTGGAAACCGCGCGCGTGGGCCAGATCCTGACCATCCTGCTGGACAACGCCGCGCGCAGCCAGCAGGCCGCCAGCCGCGGCGCGCAGCCGTTGCAGCTGCAGATCGCCATGGCCCCCGGCAATACCGCGCCATGGCTGTCGTTCCGCGTTGCCGACCACGGCGACGGCATCCCCGAAGCGCTGCGCGGCCAGCTCGGCGAAACCCCGGTGGCCAGCCAGCATGGCGGCCAGGGCATCGGCCTGTACCTGGCGCAAAGCGCCGCCCGCCAGATGGGCGGCGAACTCGCCTGGCATGACCGCCCGGGCGGCGGCACCGTCGCCGAACTGCGCCTGCCCGCGCTCTCCACGCTTTCCACCTCCGCGGCCGCCACCGCCACCATGCCTTCTGCGTTATGACCGAACCCCTTACCCCGGTACCCGAAGCCACCGCACCGGCCGGCACGCCCTTCCTGGTGATCGACGACGACGAAGTCTTTGCCGGCACGCTGGCGCGCGCTCTGACGCGCCGCGGCTATGCCGTGGCGGTGGCGCACGACGGCCGCACCGCGCTGGCGCTGGCGGCGCGCACCGACTTTGCCTACGTCACGCTGGACCTGCACCTGGAGCCGCCGCCCGAAGCCGGCAGCACCGCGCCCGCCGAGTCCGGGCTGCAGCTGGTGGCGCCGCTGCGGCAGGCCCTGCCCGACGCGCGCATCCTGATCCTGACCGGCTACGCCAGCATCGCCACCGCGGTGGCGGCGGTCAAGCAAGGCGCCGATGAATACCTGGCCAAGCCGGCCAATGTCGATTCGATCCTGACCGCGCTGATGGCGGGCGTGTCGGAAGACGCGGCGCAGGCCGCGCTGGAAGAACCGGTGCCGTTGTCGGTGGCGCGGCTGGAGTGGGAACATATCCAGCGCGTGCTGGCCGAGCATGGCGGCAATATCTCCGCGACGGCGCGCGCGCTGAACATGCACCGGCGCACCTTGCAGCGCAAGCTGGGCAAGCGGCCGGTATCACGCTGAAGGCGCTGAACGGGGTTCCCCAATGCAAAAGGCCGCGCACGTGCGCGGCCTTTTGCATGGCGTGGCATGGCGCCGCGCTACAGGCGCAACTGGACGTAGTCCCAGTCCAGGCCGTCGGCACCGTCCGGCGGCGCACCGCTGTCGGCGATGCGCATGGCATCGCCGGCATGGCGGTCCGCCAGCGTGAACAGCGCGCCCGAATCCAGCGCCAGCGTTGCCGCCGCGGCGGCGGCCGCGCCCAGGGTGCCCGATTGCGCGGCTTCGGCCGCCGGCATCGCCGGACGGATGCAAAGGAAGGCCGTTGCGGCGGCCAGCGCGGCCAGCAGGCCGCCCGTGGCGAGCACCACCCGGCGGGTCTTGTAATGGACCATGTGATTTCTCCTGCCAGTGGGTTGAGGGGGATGCGGTGGCTCCCGCACCGGTCAATCGACCGTCAAGGTGCGCAAGGGTCGCATCGCCCGGCCACGCCGGCCAGCGGGCTTACCATTGCTTACGAGCCTTACCGCGATGTGGCAGGTGGAAACGCACGGACATGAAAAAAGGCGCACTGCGGTGCGCCTTTCAAAAAGGCGCACCGCAGTGCGCCTTTCGTTTTGCCATGCCGCGGGCTTTACAGCACGTAGCGCGACAGGTCCTCGTTGCCGGCGAGGTCGCCCAGGCGTTCCTCGACGTACGCGGCGTCGATGGTCACGGTCTCGCCGGACGACTTGCTGGCATGGAACGACAGATCCTCCAGCAGCCGCTCCATCACCGTGTAGAGCCGGCGCGCGCCGATGTTCTCGACCTTCTCGTTGACCGAGAACGCGATCTCGGCGAGCCGGCGGATGCCGTCCGGCGCGAACACCAGGTTGACCTCCTCGGTGTTCAGCAGCGCCTGGTATTGCTTGGTCAGGCTGGCATCGGTCTGCGTCAGGATAGCCTCGAAGTCCTGCACCGACAGCGATTCCAGTTCCACGCGGATCGGGAAGCGGCCTTGCAGCTCGGGGATCAGGTCGCTCGGCTTGGACAGGTGGAACGCGCCCGAGGCGATGAACAGGATATGGTCGGTCTTGATCATGCCGTACTTGGTGTTGACCGTGGTGCCCTCGACCAGCGGCAGCAGGTCGCGCTGCACGCCCTGGCGCGACACTTCGCCGCCGCCGATATCGCTGCGGCTGGCGATCTTGTCGATCTCGTCCAGGAACACGATGCCGTTCTGCTCGACGTTGGCGATGGCCTTGTGCTTCAGTTCCTCGTCATTGACCAGCTTGGCGGCCTCTTCGTCGATCAGCAGCTTGAACGCTTCCTTGACCTTCATCTTGCGGCGCGCCTTCTTGCCCTGGCCCAGGCCGGCAAACATGGTGCGGATCTGCTCGGTCATGTCTTCCATGCCCGGCGGGCCCATGATGTCCATGCTCGGCATGCCGGCGGAGACCTCGAGCTCGATGTCCTTGTCGTCGAGCTGGCCTTCGCGCAGCTTCTTGCGGAACACCTGGCGCGTGTTGGAATCCTTCTCTTCCGGCTGCGAGAAGCCGATATCGCGCGGCGGCGGCAGCAGCACGTCGAGCAGGCGGTCCTCGGCGGCGTCCTCGGCCTTGGTGCGCACCTTCTTCATCTCGGATTCGCGCGTCTGCTTGATCGCCATCTCGGCGAGGTCGCGCACGATGGTGTCGACGTCGCGGCCGACATAGCCCACCTCGGTGAACTTGGTCGCCTCGATCTTGATGAAGGGCGCGTCGGCCAGCTTGGCCAGGCGCCGTGCGATCTCGGTCTTGCCGACGCCGGTCGGGCCGATCATCAGGATGTTCTTGGGGGTGATTTCCTGGCGCAGCGGCTCGGCCACCTGCTGGCGGCGCCAGCGGTTGCGCAGCGCCACCGCCACGGCCTTCTTGGCCTTGTTCTGGCCGATGATGTGCTTGTCGAGTTCGGAAACGATTTCCGACGGGGTCATGGTGTGCGACATGGTATCCGTTCAGTTGGGGCGCGGTGCGCGGGGGGCGTACGCCGGCCCCCGCTGGTGCCAGCGGCTTATTCCAGCGTCTCGATGACGAAATTGGTGTTGGTATAGATGCAGAGCTCGCCGGCGATGGTCAGCGCTTTTTCGACCACGTCCTTCGGCGCCATCTCGGTGTTTTCCATCAGCGCCTTGGCCGCCGACTGCGCATAGGCGCCGCCCGAACCGATCGCGGCGATGCCGCCCTCGGGGTCCAGCACGTCGCCATTGCCGGTGATGACCAGCGTGGTGTCGCGGTCGGCGGTGATCAGCATGGCCTCCAGCCGGCGCAGCGCGCGGTCCGAGCGCCAGTCCTTGGCGAGGTCGACTGCGGCGCGGGTCAGGTTGCCCTGGTATTTCTCCAACTTGGCCTCGAAGCGGTCCAGCAGCGAGAAAGCGTCGGCGGTGCTGCCGGCAAACCCGACCAGCACCTTGCCGTTGTAGATGCGGCGCACCTTGCGCGCGGTGCCCTTCATCACGATATTGCCGAGCGTGACCTGACCATCACCGCCCAGCGCGACCTGATTGCCGCGGCGGACGCTGACGATGGTAGTGCCGTGATACTGTTCCATGGTGGCTTCCGTGAATATGTCAGGACCGTAGTTGGCGACGCCCCGGCACGGTTTCAAGGCCTGTCGCGCACCTCGCCGGCGGCGGCAGTCTGACCAATATAGGATGCCCGCCACCGCTGGTCGCGCCGCCCCGCAAACAAAAAGGGCCATGCGCAAGGCATGGCCCTTCGGCACAACGCACCGGCCGGCAGGCCAGCGCGCCGCATGCATCACTCCATCGGATCAATCCGCATAGACGCCGGCCTTCTTGATCACCGGGGTCCACTTGTTGATCTCTGCGCTCAGGTAGGTGCGCAGCGATTCAGGCGTGGCGCGCTGCGCCGGCACCGCTTCGGCGCCCAGCTCGGCCATCTTGGCGCGGAACGCCGGGTCGGCCACGGCCTTCTGCAGGGCGGCCGACAGCTTGTCGATCACCGGCTTGGGCGTGCCCTTGGGCGCGTACATGGCGTGCCAGACCTTGACTTCCACATTGGGCATGCCCTGCTCCGCCGCGGTCGGGACGTCCTTGAACGCTTCCACGCGTTTTGCCTGCATGGCGGCGTACGCCTTGACCGAATGCGCCTTCAGGTGGCCAGCCAGGTTGGTGGTCTGGTCGCACAGCAGGTTGACCTGGCCGCCGAGGATATCCGTCAGCGCCGGAGCCGCGCCCTTGTACGGCACCGTGGTCAGCTCGGTCTGGATCGCGCTCTGGAACAGCAGCCCGCACAGGTGCGAGGCCGAACCGATGCCGGCATTGGCCAGCGACAACTTGGCAGCGTTGGCCTTGATGTACGGCAGCAGTTCCTTGAAGCTGTTTGGCGGCAGCGACTTGTTGCCGACCAGGATCATCGGCACGTCGGCGATCTCGCCGACCATCTCGAAGTCCTTGAGCGGATCGAAGCCCAGGTTGCGGTACAGCGCCGGGGCCGTGGCCATGCCGATATGGTGGATCAGCACGGTGTGGCCGTCGTTCTTGGACTGGGCCACCTTCTTGGCGCCGATGGTGCCACCGGCGCCGCCCAGGTTTTCGATCACGATGGTCGCGCCAAGGTGCTTGGACATGATCGCGGTCAACTCGCGCGAGACCTTGTCGGTCGGGCCGCCCGCAGAGAACGGCACCACGGCCGAAATCGGCTTGCCGCCCGGGAATTCCTGCGCGTACGCGCCTGCCGCCATGCCCATCGCGCCGATTGCCAGCGCGGCCGCGATCGTCTTTGCCACTCGTTTCATGCTCTCTTCTCCTGGTTCCTTCAATACCCGTCATGCAATGCCTTGCCGCCGGCTGGAGCCCTGCTCGCGCGGGGAACTCTGGCGCGGTCTCACTCGCCGCGTTTGCACCGTGACCGGCTGGCGCCGCTGCCGCTGCCGTAAACCGCAAGGGCGAGGATGATGTTAGCAACACCAGACAATGCCCAGGTATAGGGGCTAACCCGCCTGCAATCCGCGGCATATGGCGTGAAACGGGAAAGTTATGGCAGCAATCGCCCACAAAGTCCGCGTTTCGCGACAGCCGCCGCCGGCTAGCGGAAGAAACCGAGCATTTCCTCCAGCAGCGGGTCGGGGGCTTCCTCGGGGATGTAATGGCCGCAGGGCAGCGCGCGCCCGCTTACGTCGGCGGCCACCTCCTGCCACAGCGCCAGCGGCTCGAAGCAGCGCGCCACCACGCCGTGCTCGCCCCACAGCACGCGCAGCGGCAGCGCCAGGCGGCGCCCGGCCTCGCGCTCGGCGCGGTCGTGCTCGAGGTCGATGGTGGCGGCGGCGCGGTAGTCCTCGCACATGGCGTGCACGCGCGCCGGGTCGCGCATTGCCGCGGTGTAGGCGGCCATCGCGTCGGGCGCGAACGCCGCCAGGCCGGCGTGACGCAGGCCCATCAGCTTCTGGATATAGAAATCGGGCTCGGCATTGATCAGGGTCTCGGGGAACGGCGCCGGCTGGATCAGGAAGAACCAGTGCCAGTAGGCCGCGGCAAAGGCCATGCTGGTGCGCTCGTACATGGCCAGCGTGGGCGCGATGTCGAGCAGCATGGCGCGGCTGACCGCCTCGGGGTGGTCCAGGCAGAGCCGGTGCGAGACGCGCGCGCCGCGGTCATGGCCGCATAGCGCAAAGCGATGGAAACCGAGGGCCGCCATCAGCGCCACCTGGTCCTGCGCCATGGTGCGCTTGCTGTAGCGCTCGTGGCCGGCATTGCCGGGCGGCGCCGCACTGCTGCCGTAGCCGCGCAGGTCGGTGGCGATCACGGTGAAGTGGTCTGCCAGCGCGGGCGCCACCCGGTGCCAGATCAGGTGGCTTTGCGGGTGGCCGTGCAGCAGCAGCAGCGGCGGCCCCGAGCCGCCCCGCACCCCGGCGATCTCGACCTCGCCGACCTGTTGCCGGAACGGTTCGAAATTCGGGAACAGCAGCGCGCTCGCGTCATTCAGCATGGGGGTCTCCGCTCAGGTGGTCCTGTGCCGATCATAGGCGCAATCCGCCGTCGCGGCTGACGCAACTGAATTGCAACAACCGTAGGGCTATGGTTAAATCCGGCCATGACCCGTCCCAGTCCGGACCGGCCGGCCATGGCGCCGGAACCGGCAATCCCGACCCCGGCGGCCCTGGAGGCCGCCCATGAGCGCCTGCGCCGGCTGGGCGCGCGCGTGACCCAGCCGCGGCTGTGCATCCTGGCGTGCCTGATCGGCAGCGACGAGGCGCTGACGCACCAGGCCGTGATCGACCGGCTGCCCGAGGCCGGCGAGACCATCGACCGCGTCACCGTCTACCGCGTGCTGGACTGGCTGGTGGACCAGGGCGTGGCGCAGAAGCGCGCCGGCAACGACCGCGTGTTCCGCTTCAGCCTGGTCGAGCACGAGGCCGCGCGCGCGCAGGAGCATCGCCAGCACAGCCATTTCCACTGCACCCGCTGTGACCGCACCTTCTGCCTGGACGATGCCGCCGCCCCGGCGCAGCCGGCCGCGCCGCGCGTGCCCAGCGGCTTTGCCATCGAACATGTCGAACTGACCGTGAACGGCGTCTGCGCCGAGTGCGGCAAGCGTTCGCGCACCGCCCACTGACCGGCACTCATTTCCCGGAGAACCAACAATGTCCAAACTGATTCCGGTCACGATCCTGACCGGCTTCCTCGGCAGCGGCAAGACCACCCTGCTCAAGCGCATCCTGAACGAGCAGCACGGCATGAAGATCGCCGTGATCGAGAACGAGTTCGGCGAAGAGAACATCGACAACGAGATCCTGGTACAGGATGGCCGCGAGCAGATCGTGCAGATGAGCAACGGCTGCATCTGCTGCACCATCCGCGGTGACCTGGTGCAGGCGCTGTCGACGCTGCTGACGCGCCGCGACGCCGGCGAGATCGACTTCGACCGCGTGGTGATCGAGACCACCGGCGTGGCCAACCCGGGCCCGGTGGCGCAGACCTTTTTCATGGACGAGGAAATCGCCTCGCGCTACCTGCTAGACGCAGTGATCACGCTGGTCGACGCCAAGCATGCCCACCTGCAGCTGGACCAGCAGGAAGAGGCGCAGCGCCAGGTCGGCTTTGCCGATGCCATCTTCATCACCAAGTCCGACCTGGTCAGCGAAGGCGACGTGGCCGAGCTGCGCCACCGCCTGCTGCATATGAACCCGCGCGCGCCGATCCGCCTGGTTAATTTCGGCGAGGCCCCGATCGACACCATCTTCGACCTGCGCGGCTTCAACCTGAACGCCAAGCTCGAGATCGACCCCGAATTCCTGCGCGCCGAGGAACACGATCACGACCACGACCATGACCACGAACACGGCGAGCATTGCGGCGCCGACTGCGGCCATGATCACGGCCACGACCATGGGCACGCCCACGGCCATGCGCACGACCACCATCACCACCATCATCACACCGACCGCATCGCGTCGTTCGTGTTCCGCAGCGACAAGCCGTTCCACTACGGCAAGCTGGAAGAATTCCTGTCCGGAATCCTCGCGGTTTACGGGGAAAAACTGTTGCGCTACAAGGGCGTACTATATATGGAGGGGGTGGACCGCAAAGTGGTGTTCCAGGGCGTTCACCAGCTGATGGGCAGCGACATCGGTGCCAAGTGGGAAGACGAAACCCCGGGCACGCGCATGGTGTTCATCGGCGTGGACCTGCCCCGCGACGCCATCCTCAAAGGCCTGGAGAACTGCCTGGCCTGAGTGCGCCTGCCGTCCCATGGGCGGCATCCCTTCCGACACCGCCGCGCGGCTGCCCCCCGTTCGGGGTACCGGGGAAATACCGAAGCGCCAGCCGGTTTTCCCCATATCTCCGAAAAATTTGTTCAAGTACAATAGGCCGGATTTGATACCGGTGGCGCACCTTTTTCCCGCCGCCGGTGTCCGGTCCACCGCTTGCCGGTGGACTTGCAGGGCGGCGGTTGTCGTCAGCATGAGGCAGGCCGCCAGCAGGTGCGGTCGCAGTGCTTCGTGCGGAGACCGCCTGTTCCGCTTGGGGTACCCCGACGCGCGCCGTCACTGACTGACGCGAGAGAGAGGTGTCCCCATGACAGCCGCAACGAAGACCAAAGAAAGCCGCAGCAAGACTGGTAGTGCAGCGGCAGAGACGCTCAAGGCGCAGCCTGTGAAGGCCGCGCCCGCTCCCCGCGGCAGTACGGCGAACGCCGAAGCGGGCGCAAGGAAGGGAGGCCCGCGAAGCAGCAAGACTGCAGCCAGCCAGAGTGAAACAACCGTGGCGCGCAAGCGCGCGGACAGCGCACCCGCGCGGACTGAGACGCCGCCGGCCGCATCAACAAGAGAATCAGCAGCAACCATGAGCAGCAACAAACTTCTGACTGAAGCTGAAATCCTGAAGATGAGCGACAAGGATTACATGAACGAAGCGCAGCTCGCCTTCTTCAAGCACCGCCTTGAACAGCTGCGCGACGAAATCCTGAAGAACGCTGACCAGACCACGGAGCACCTGCGCGAAACCGTGATCGTGCCGGACCCGGCCGACCGCGCCACCATCGAGGAAGAACACGCGCTGGAACTGCGCACGCGCGACCGCGAGCGCAAGCTGCTGAAGAAGGTCGAACAGTCGCTGCAGCGCATCGAGTCCGGCGACTACGGCTGGTGCGAAGAAACCGGCGAGCCGATCGGCGTGCCGCGCCTGCTGGCGCGCCCCACCGCGACGCTGTCGCTGGAAGCGCAGCAACGCCGCGAACTGCGCCAGAAGCTGTTCGGCGACTGAAGCACGGCGCGCCGGCCAGCCGGCGCAGCCTGCGCAACATGACGGCCCGGGTATCCGGGCCGTTTGTTTTTTGGGCCGCGCACCAGCCCTTGTCGCGCCAGGACCACGGCCTGACATTGAGAATCATCCGGCTGTTGCCGCCGCGGCCTTTCTGGTAAATTCGCAACCTTGTTGCAACAACGCGCCCGCGACCTTTGCGCGCTGCGTTGCCTCCTCCACATTCCCTGCTGCTGCCATGGCTGATCGCCTGCCCGTCACCGTGCTGTCCGGTTTTGCCGGCGCCGGCAAGACCTCGCTGCTGAACCACCTGCTCGCGCATGGCGCCGGCGGGCGTGTCGGCGTGCTGGTCTGCGGCGCGCAGGACGGGCAAGCACTGGCGCCCGTGCCGCCCGGTTGCGAGGCCACGCTGCTGCCGTGGGGCGAGCCGCTGCTCGCCGAAGCCGCAAGGCTGGCCGCCACGGGCCGTTTCGACGCGCTGCTGGTCGAGGCCGACGGCCTGGACGAGCCGCTGGCGATCGCCGAAGGCTTCCTGTTCGAGGCCGAGCATGGCGCGGGGCCCGACGCGGCCGTGCAGCCCGATACGCTGGTGACCGTGGTCGATGCCGCCACCGTGCTGCGCGACCTCAACGAAGCCGAGTTCCTCGCCGACCGTGGCCTGGCGCACGACCAGGACGACGACCGCACCGTGGCCGAAGTGCTGGTGGCGCAGATCGAAGGCTGCGACGTGATCGTGCTGAACAAGGCCGACCTCGTCGGCGCCGCCGAGCTGGCGCGGCTGCGCGCAGCACTGCAGGCGCTGAACCCGCGCGCCGACATCGTCGAGGCCAGCTTCGGCAAGGTGCCGCCCGGACGCGTGCAGGGCACCGGCCGCTTTGATTTCGAAGCCGCCGCCGATGGCGCCGGCTGGCTCGCCGCGCTGCGTGGCGAGGCGCCCGCGGCGGACGCCGCCAGCGGCGTCTCCACGCTGGTCTACCGCCGCCGCCGCCCGTTCCACCCGCAACGCTTCGCCAACCTGATCCATACCGAATGGCTGCGCGAGCACGGCAGCGTGCTGCGCTCCAAAGGCCTGTTCTGGCTGGCGAGCCGCATGGAGACCGCGGGCGACTGGAACCAGTCCGGCGGCGTCTGCCGCCATGGCGGCGCCGGCGCCTGGTGGGCGGCGCTGGACCCGGCCGAATGGCCGGCCGACGCCGCCGAGCGCGCGGAAGTCGAAGCCGACATGCATGACGGCGGCGCCCCGGCGCCATTCGGCGACCGCCGCCAGGAACTGGTGCTGATCGGCCTGGACCTGGACCATGCCGCGCTCCAGGCCCGTCTCGACGCCTGCCTGCTGAGCGATGCCGAGATCGCCGCCGGGGTGGAGGCCTGGGCCGCGTATCCGGACCCGTTCCCGGCCTGGGTCGATGATTTCGACGACGATCACGATCACGGCCACGATCACAGCCATGGCGACGACTGCGGCTGCGGCGATCCCGCCGACGATCACGGCCATCCGGGCCGCCATCCCCATGCGCACTGACTGGTTCGCCCGCCTGCGCGCGCACGGCCCGGGCCTCTGGTCCGCGCTGTGGCTGGCGCTGTGCCTGCTGCTGGCCCAGCATGCCGGACTGACCCACCGTATCGTCCACGGCGGCCTGCTGGCACCGGCTGGCGCCCCGGCGGTTGCCGACACCACCGCCGCGTCCGACACTGACCCGCACCCGCTGGCGCAGGCCTTCAGCGGGCACTCGTGCGTGCTGTTCGATGGCGCCACCGTCGCCGACACGCATTGCGGCAAGCTGCCGCCGTTGCAGCTTGCCTTCGGCAAGCCGGTCAAGCCGGCCAGCCTGGCCTGGCGCTGGCCCGACCTGCCCTCTTCTCATCCGTTCCAGTCGCGCGCGCCGCCGGCGCCGGCCATCGCCCTCGCCTGATCCGGGACGCGGCCAGCGCCGCGCACCCGCCGTCTTACGCATTCCGAGCTGAACACGCGCCCTTCCGGCCGCGCCGCCACGCCCCTCGCGGGCGCGCCGTGCCTGGCCGGACGCCGCCGTGCCAGCCGGGCCGATCGCCACTGCATTGCTCCGCGCGCCATGTCGAAGAACCGTTACACCGCCCGCCGTTACACCCAGCCTGCCGCCCCGCGCCTGACCCCGCTGGCGGCGCTTGCCGCCTCCCTGACCGCCACGCTGGCCGCCGCTTTCGCAGCGCCCGCCGCGCTCGCGCAAACCGCCGCGGCGCCGGCCGCCGATGCCGCTCCCGCCGCCGCTC
The DNA here is from genome assembly GCF_900250075.1 of Cupriavidus taiwanensis. Taxonomy (NCBI): domain Bacteria; kingdom Pseudomonadati; phylum Pseudomonadota; class Betaproteobacteria; order Burkholderiales; family Burkholderiaceae; genus Cupriavidus; species Cupriavidus taiwanensis. Next base: position 448,074 of record NZ_LT977070.1, on the reverse strand, counting down.
CAGCCACCCCGGCCGGGGCCACGCTGCGCGAAGTCGTGGTCACCGCCAACCCGCTGGGCAGCGACCTGAACGACATGGTGGCGCCGGTCTCCACACTGGGCGGCGACGCGCTGGCGGTGCGCCAGGCCAGCACGCTGGGCGAGACCCTCGACAAGCTGCCCGGGGTATCGTCCACCTACTTCGGCCCCAACGCCAGCCGGCCGGTGATCCGCGGGCTCGACGGCGACCGCATCAAGGTGCTGCAGAACGGCGGCACCACGGTCGACGCGTCCACGCTGTCTTACGACCACGCCGTGCCGGTGGATCCGCTGGTGGCCGAGCGCATCGAAGTCGTGCGCGGCCCGGCGGCGCTGATGTACGGCGGCAATGCCATCGGCGGCGTGGTCAACGTGATCGACAACCGCATCCCCAAGGAGCCGATCGAAGGCGTAGGTGGCGCGGTCGATGCCAGCGCCACCGCCGGCGGCGACCAGGCCCGCAACGCCAGCGCGTTGATCGAGGCAGGCAACGGCAAGTTTGCCGTCCACGCCGACGCCTTCGCGCGCAAGACCAGCGACCTGCGCATCCCCGGCTACGCGCGCAGCGACCGCCTGCGCAACGCCGAGCCGCTGCCCGAAGGCGAGGCCGAGCCCTACGGGCGCCTGCCCAATACCAGCGCCGACCAGCAGGGCGGCTCGCTGGGCGGTTCCTACACCTGGGCCGATGGCTTCCTCGGCGCCAACTACAGCGCCTACCGCAACGACTACGGCACGCCCGCCGAGGACGCGGTGCGGCTGAAGATGAAGCAGGACCGCTTCGCGCTGGAAGGCGAGGCGCGCAACCTGGCCGGCAACACCGGCGGCTGGCTCGAGTCGGTCAAGGGCAAGGTCAGCTTCACCGACTACGAGCACCGCGAAATCGAGGACGGCGAAACCGGCACGATCTTCAAGAACCGCGGCTGGGATGCGCGCTTCGAGGCCCGGCACGCCAAGATCGGCAACCTGACCGGCGTGGTCGGCACGCAGTTTGGCCACACCAACTTCTCGGCGCTGGGCGAGGAGGCCTTCGTGCCCAGCACCAACACCGACAATGCCGCGCTGTTCGTATTCGAGGAACTGCCCCTGACCGCCGGCGGCGACCTGAAGCTGAACTTCGGCGGCCGGCTCGACCACAGCAGCGTCAAGGCCAGCGCCAACGGCAACGACCGCTTCGCCGACGCCAGCCGCAGCTTCAACGCCACCAGCGCCTCGGCCGGCCTGCTGTACAAGATGAACCCGGCGTGGTCGCTGACCAGCAACCTGTCCTACACGGAACGCGCGCCGACCTTCTACGAGCTGTACGCCAACGGCCCCCATGTCGCCACCGGCGCCTGGGAAGTGGGCAACCCCAACGCCAACAAGGAGCGCGCGACCTCGATCGACCTGGGCGTGCGCTTCAAGTCAGGCGCGCACAGCGCCGGCGTGTCGGGCTACTACAGCCGCTTTGCCAACTACCTCGCGCTCAGCGCCACCGGCCGCGCACGCGACGAGGCCGGCGACGTGGTCGCGGTCGGCAGCCCGGATGCGCTGCCCGAATTCCAGTACCTGGGCGTGCCGGCGACGCTGTACGGCTTCGAGGCCGAAGGCAAGACGCGCCTGCTGCAGAAGATGCTGACCAGCAGCGACACGCTGGACTTCGAGGCACGCGCCGACTACGTGCGCGGCGAAAACCGCGACACCGGCGAACCACTGCCGCGGCTGGCGCCGCTGCGCCTGGGCGGCGCGCTGGTGTATGGCGCCGGGCCCTGGGGCGCGCGCGTCGATGTCACCTACGCGGCCAAGCAGACGCGCGTGCCGTCCAACGACACGCCTACCGATGCCTACACGCTGCTGAGCCTGGCGCTGACCTACAAGTTCAAGGTGGCGGGCACGCAAACGCTGGTGTACCTGCGCGGCGACAACCTGACCAACCAGGACGCGCGCAACTCGGCATCGATCCTGCGGGATATCGCGCCGCTGGCGGGCAGGAGTGTGAAGGTGGGGTTCAGGACGTCGTTCTGACCGGCCTGCCGCGAGGCCACGCATCCCGCTTGTGTGCTCCCTCTCCCGCGCGCGGGAGAGGGAGCAAACCAGCAGGAGCGACGGATCCCTCGCCATGAAGCGCGGCATCGGCGGGCAATCAATCCCGATTCACCACCCACTCCCCCTCGACCTGCGCCGCCCCCACCCGCGCCAGCGCCCCCACCGTCTGCGCGCAGATCTCCGCCATCTGCTGCCCCGGCATAAAGCGCTCGCGCATGTGGGCCATCAGCGGCGCCGCCTCCATCCACGCGGCCAATGCCGCCAGCGTCATCCGCTGCGCTTCCAGCAGCTTGAATTTCACCAGCACCTTGACCGCATGCGCGGCATTGCGCGCCGGGTCGGCGCTCAGGTACGCCAGGCGTCCCTGCGCGCGTTCGACCGCCGCGGCGACGTCGGTGAACACGCTGCCGTGGCCGGGGATCACCACGCGCACGTCGAGCTGCGCGATGCGCGCCAGCACGGCCGCCTGTTCGGCGAAGCCGCTCTCGCCCTCCAGTTCCGGAAAGATCACGCCGAAACCGTTCTGCCACAGCGCATCGCCAGAAATCAGGATGCGCTCGGCGGGCGCAAACAGCATCACCGCGTGCGGGTCATGGCCGGGGGCCGCCACCACCTGCCAGTCGATGCCGCCCAGGCGCAGCGTGTCGCCGTCGTTGAGCACGCTGTCGAAGGTAAAGCGGTCGCACTGCTGGCCGGTGGCCTTGTAGCTGAGCGCATCGGTATCCCACGCCGCCACGGCCCCGGCCTCGGCCGCGGGGATCGCGGTGCGCGGCTGCCAGCGTGCCTGCAGCGCGGCATTGCCGCCGCAGTGGTCCGAGTGCAGATGGGTATTGATCACGCGTGCCAGCGGCCGGCCCTGCAGCGCCGAGGCCACCAGCGCCACCGTCTGCGGCGCGTGGGTGACGTAGCCGGTGTCGACCAGCGCGGTATCGTCGCCTTCCGCAAACAGGATGTTGTTGGCCGACAGCCAGCCACGCTCGAACACGCGCATGGTGGCCGGCAAGCGCGGCACGGTGCTTTCGCTCACGACGATGCCTCCTCGCCCGCCAGCCATGCGGCGCGCCGCGGCAGCTGCGCCCAGATGCGGCGCTTGTCCTCGTCGCCGGCCGACGACCAGCCGGCAATCTCTTCGATGGTGCGCAGGCAGCCCTCGCAATAGCCGCTCGACGGGTCCATGCGGCAGACGTTGCGGCACGGCGACGGCACCGGGGTGGCTTGCATCGCGGCGTCGGCCTGCCTGGCCAATTCCGCGGCGAGCGCACCGGGCGAGCGGGGCATCGTAGCCATGGCGTTGCGCGCGCTCGCCACTCAGGCCGCCGCGCGCGCGGCCTTGGCCGCGACCTTCTGGTTGAAGCGGCCGGCGTCGATGAGGTGGCGCTCGTGCACGCCCTCGGAGATCTTGTCCTCGCCGTCCCACGCGCTCAGCTGGAAGCGCAGGCGGCGCCCGTCCACCTCGACCAGCTCGCCCCTGACCGTTACCGTCATGCCCGGCGGCGTCGGCGCCAGGTGCGAGAAACTGACCAGCGTGCCGAGCGACTGCTCGCGCGGCCAGTCCAGGTGCTCGCGCAGCATCTGCAGACAGGCGCACTCCATGATGCCGACCAGGTAGCCGGTGGCCAGCACGTCGGGCATCTCGGCGCACCCCGCGATATCGTCATACAGGCGCGGCACCGTGGCCTTGGGCGGCACCGTGTATTGCCAGGTGAACGCCAGGCCGGGGCGCAGGTCCGGGCTCATGCCGCGGCTCCGGGCATGGCCGCGAGCGCGACATCGGCCACTTCGGCCCCGGTCATCTGTTGCAGCTGGTGCGGGGTCAGGTTGAACACCGCGTGCGGATGGCCGGCCGCGGCCCACAGGCTGTCATAGCGGAACAGGTCCTGGTCCAGCAGCATCACCGGCGCCACCGCATGGCCGATCGGGCAGACGCCGCCGATGGCATAGCCGGTCTTCTCGCGCACGAAGCGCGCGTCGGCCTTGCCCAGCGCGCCCACGCGCGCGGCCACCTTGGCCTCGTCGACGCGGTTGCTGCCGCTGGCGATCACCAGCACCGGCGCATCGTCGGCGACGCGGCGGAAAATGATGGACTTGGCGATTTCGGCCACGCTGCAGCCCAGCCCGGCGGCAGCCTCGGCCGAGGTCCTGCCGGTCGCCGGCAGCATCACCACGGGCCGGTCGTGGCCCAGACCGGCCAGCAGTTCGGCCACGCGCTGCGCGGACTCTGGCAGCGCTTCATCAGGCATCGTCATGCGTTCTCCTGTTTGCCGCCGCGCTTTACACGCAGGCCGGCGCCGCGTCGCTGGCGGCGGCCCATTTGGTCAGCAGGGCGCGGCCCACGCGCGAACTGTTGGCGCGTCCGATCGCCTGCGAGATGTAGTCGCCGGCGCGCACCACCGCTTCCAGGTCGATGCCGGTGTGGATGCCCATGCCATGCAGCATGTAGAGCACGTCTTCGGTGGCGACGTTGCCGGTGGCGCCCTTGGCATAGGGGCAGCCGCCCAGGCCCGCGACCGAGGCATGGAAGATCGCGACGCCCACTTCCAGGCTGGCCAGGATGTTGGACAGGGCCTGGCCGTAGGTGTCGTGGAAATGGCCGGAGATCCGGTCCAGCGCAAACTCCGCCGCCGCGGCGCGCATCACTTCCTGCACGCGCACTGGCGTGCCCACGCCGATGGTGTCGGCGATGTCGATCTCGTCACAGCCCAGTTCGCGCATGCGCCGCACCACGTCGACCACCGAGCTGACCGGCACCTCGCCCTGGTACGGGCAGCCGAGCGCGCACGAGATGCTGCCGCGCAGGCGCACGCCCTGCTCCTTGGCCGCCGCCGCTACCGGCGCGAAGCGCGCGATCGACTCGGCGATCGAGCAGTTGATGTTCTTCTGCGAGAACGCCTCGCTGGCCGCGCCGAAGATCACCACCTCGTCGGCGCCGGCCGCGATCGCGCCCTCGAAGCCTTTCATGTTGGGCGTCAGCGCCGAATACAGCGTGCCGGCGCGGCGCTGGATGCGCGCCATCACGTCGGCGCCGTCGGCCATCTGCGGCACCCATTTGGGCGACACGAACGAGGCGGCCTCGATATTGACGAAGCCGGCGTCGGTCAGCTGGTTGATCAGCGCGACCTTCACGTCCGTCGGCACCATTGCCTTCTCGTTCTGCAGGCCGTCGCGCGGGCCCACTTCAACGATCTTCACGTAGTTAGGCATGGTCATGGCTGTCTCCTGTCGTTTATCCGGTGGGGTATGGGGCGGGTATGGCGGGTCAGTAGCCGCGCTGCAGGTCGACCACGCCAGCGATCGGCTGGCCGGCGCGCAGCGCGCGGATCTTGCCGGCGATCTGCGCGATGCTGTCCTCGCGCAGCGTCAGCGCCGAGATATGCGGGGTAATGGTGATGCGCGGCTCCTGCCAGAACGGGTGGTCGGATGGCAGCGGCTCGGTGCGGAACACGTCCAGCGTGGCGCCCGCGACCTGGCCGGCCTGCACCGCCGCGAGCAGGTCGGCTTCGACCAGGTGCTGGCCGCGCGCGACATTGATCACGTAGGCACCCTGCGCCAGCTTGCCGAACAGTTCGCCGTTCAGGATGCTCTCGGTCTGCGGCGTCAGCGGCAGCACATTGACCAGCACGCGCAGGCCGTCCAGGAACGGCGCGCGGCCGGCATCGCCATGGAACCCCACCACGCCCTCGACGGCGCGCGCGCTGCGGCTCCAGCCGCGCACCGGGAAGCCGAAGCCGGCCAGCGTGCGGGCGATATGCGTGCCGAGCGTGCCGACCCCCATCACGCCGATGGTGAAATCCGCGCGGCGGTGCGGCTTGAGGAATTTCCACTTGCCGGCCTGCGCCTGGGCGGCGTAGTCGTCCAGCCGGCGGAAATAGCGCAGCACGGCCGAGGTGACGTACTCGGCCATCTGCGCCGCCATGCCGGCGTCGTCCAGCCGCACGATCGGCACGCCGGCCGGCAGCGCCTGCGGATCTTCGTCGCGCAGGCGCAGGATGCCATCGACCCCGGCACCCAGGTTGAACACCGCCTTCAGGTCGGTGCGGCCGCGCAGCATCTCGACCGGCGGGCGCCAGACCACGGCGTAATCGGCGGATTCGCCGCGGCTGTCGTCCCAGGTCACGCAGGTGGCTTCGGGCAGCGCCTGGGCAAAACCTTCGATCCAGGGATCGTAACGGCCATCGGGAACGTACAACTGCAACTTCATGATGTCTCCAGCGACTCTGGTGGTGCAAAGGGCTATTTTGGCAGAGGAATGCGCCGCGGGGGCGCATGGCGGAGCACGGCGTCGCGCGCGCGGGACCGCACCGGCGGATGCCTTGCCTGCGCCGCCCAAAGTCATGAGCGGCGCCGCGCCGTGACGCGGCGCGCGCCGCCGGATGCCGTTGGCTGCCTGCCTAGTTCCGTTCGAACGCCAGCAACTGGGCCCCTTCCGCCACCTGTTCGCCCACGTCGTAGAGGATTTCGCTGACCACCCCGTCGGCCGGCGCGCTGATGGTGTGCTCCATCTTCATCGCCTCCATCACCAGCAGCGGCGCGCCGCGCGTGACCGTGCTGCCGGCCTCGACCAGCACGGCAATGACCTTGCCCGGCATCGGCGCGGTCAGCTTGCCGCCCTCGCTTTCGGTCTCCCCCGCGTGGGCGAGCGGGTCGAGCCACGCCAGGCTCACATGCCGCCCGGCGTAGAAGACGTGGAAGGTATCGCCATCGGCATGCACCTGCCCGTGCGTGCGCCGCGTGCCGAGGTTGACGCGAAGATCGTCGGCCTGGCAGGTATAGGCAAAGGGCGCGGCCTGGTCGGCGTAGATCAGGGTGCTGCCACGCGCATTGCTGTCCAGCTTCACGTCGAGCACCTGCTCGCCATAGCCGAAACGCAGCCTGCGCGACACGCCGCCGTTCAGCCGCCACGCGCCGGCGTGGGTCCACGGCGAGTGCGGATCGGCGGCATCGATGCGCAATTCGCGCGCCTCGCGATACAACAGCGCCGCCACTGCCAGCGCGATCAGCTCCATGCCGACCGGCGCGGGCGGCGGGAACAGGACCGCCTCGTTGCGCGCGATCAGCCCGGTGTCGAGATCGGCGGTGCGGAACGCCTCCGACTTGACCAGCCGCTGCAGGAAGGCCACGTTGGTCGACAGCCCCACCACGTGATAGGCCGCCAGCGCCTGGCGCATGCGCGCCAGCGCCTCGTCGCGGTCCTTGCCCCAGACGATCAGCTTGGCGATCATCGGGTCGTAGAACGGGCTGATGGTATCGCCCTCGCGCACGCCGGCATCGATGCGCACGCCGGCCGGGCCGTGGGCATCCTCGCCGCGCATGAACTGCACCGCCGGCGGCGTGCGCAGGAAGCGCAGCGTGCCGGTGGACGGCAGGAACTGCTTGTCGGGATTCTCGGCGTAGATGCGTGCTTCCAGCGCATGGCCGTCGATGCGCAGTTGCTCCTGCGCCAGCGGCAGCGGCTCACCGGCGGCGACGCGCAGCTGCCATTCGACCAGGTCCTGGCCGGTGATCATCTCGGTCACCGGGTGCTCCACCTGCAGGCGGGTGTTCATCTCCATGAAGTAGAACGAGCCGTCCTCGCCGTTGGAATAATCGGCGATGAACTCCACCGTGCCGGCGCCGACGTAGCCAACCGCCTTGGCCGCGGCCACCGCCGCCTCGCCCATGGCGCGGCGGCGCTCCTCGGTCATGCCCGGCGCCGGCGCTTCCTCCAGCACCTTCTGGTGGCGGCGCTGCACCGAGCAGTCGCGCTCGAACAGGTAGACGCAGTTGCCGTGGGTATCGGCAAACACCTGGATCTCGATATGGCGCGGACGGGTCAGGTACTTCTCCACCAGCACCTTGTCGTCGCCGAAGCTGGCGCTGGCCTCGCGCTTGACCGACGCCAGCGCGGCCTCGAAGCCGTCGCCGGACTCGACCACGCGCATGCCCTTGCCGCCGCCGCCCGCGCTGGCCTTGAGCAGCACCGGGTAGCCGATGCGGTCGGCCTCGCGGCGCAGCAGCGCCGGGTCCTGGTCCTCGCCGTGGTAGCCCGGCACCAGCGGCACCGCCGCCTTTTCCATCAGCTGCTTGGCCGCGCTCTTGCTGCCCATCGCGTGGATGGCGGAGGCAGGCGGGCCGATGAAGACCAGCCCCGCCGCGGCGCAGGCCTCGGCGAAGGCCTCGTTCTCGGACAGGAAGCCGTAGCCCGGGTGGATGGCCTGGGCGCCGGTCTCCTTCGCCATCTCGATGATATGGTCGGCGCGCAGGTAGCTGTCGCGCGCGGCGGCGCCGCCGATATGCACGGCCTCGTCGCAGAAGGCAACGTGGCGCGCCTCGGCGTCGGCATCGGAATACACCGCGACGGTGCGGATGCCCAGGCGGCGGCAGGTGGCGGCCACGCGGCAGGCGATTTCTCCGCGGTTGGCGATCAGGATCTTGTTGAACATGCGCCCTCCTTGTTATCCCCTAACCGGGATATTACGGCGGCGCGCCGTCCAGCGGGCACTTTCCTGTCACATCATCCCGCGTAGCCCTCGGCGCGGATGTCGAGGCGGGCCAGCAGCGCACGGTCGCGGTCGGCCTGCGGGTTGCCGGTGGTCAGCAGCTTTTCGCCGTAGAAGATCGAATTGGCGCCGGCCATGAAGCACAGCGCCTGCAGCGCTTCGTCCATGGCCTCGCGGCCGGCGGACAGGCGCACCATCGCCTGCGGCATGGTGATGCGCGCCACCGCGATGGTGCGGACGAACTCGAACGGATCCAGCGCTTCGGTGCCGGCCAGCGGCGTGCCCTCGACCTGCACCAGGTTGTTGATCGGCACCGATTCGGGATACGGGTCCATATTGGCCAGCTGCGCGATCAGGCCCGCGCGCGCCTCGCGCGACTCGCCCATGCCGACGATGCCGCCGCAGCAGACGTTGATGCCGGCGTCGCGCACGTGGCCGATGGTGTCGAGCCGGTCCTGGTAAGTGCGCGTGGTGATGATCTTGCCGTAGAACTCGGGCGAGGTGTCGAGGTTGTGGTTGTAGTAGTCCAGCCCCGCCTCCTTGAGCTGCTGCGCCTGCTCGGCCTTGAGCATGCCCAGCGTGACGCAGGTCTCCAGCCCCATCGCCTTGACTTCGCGCACCATATCCATCACCGGCTCCAGGTGGCGGTCCTTGGGGCTGCGCCAGGCGGCGCCCATGCAGAAGCGCGTGGCGCCATTGGCCTTGGCCGCGCGCGCGGCGTCCAGCACTTCTTCCAGCGCCATCAGCTTCTCGGCCTTGACGCCGGCGTCGTGGTGCGCGCTCTGCGGGCAGTAGCCGCAGTCCTCTTCGCAGCCGCCGGTCTTGATCGACAGCAGCGTCGACAGCTGCACGGTGTTGGCGTCGAAGTGTTCGCGGTGCACCTGCTGGGCGCGGAACAGCAGGTCGTTGAACGGCAGCGCGAACAGCGCGGCGACGTCATCGACGCGCCACTTGGCGTCGTCGGGCAAGGCATGCTGGCGCGCGGTCTGGCGCAGCGATTCGGCGGAGATGGTGGTAACGGTGTGGGCTTGGGTCATGATCAATGGAATTTTTGTTCAGGCAGCCAGGCCGGCGGCCTCGGCCTGGTAACGAGTGGCGGCGGCCAACAGCGGCGCGAGGTCGAGCCGGTCCGCGGCGGAGGCGGGCGCCAGTTGCCAGGGCAGCTCGCCCAGGCAGGGCGCGTCGAGCGATGCGCGCAGCGTGGCGATGTTCTCGTCGGCCAGCAGCATGTCCGGGTCGACCCGGTTGGCGATCCAGCCGGCCAGCGGCAGGCCGCGCGCGCGGATGGCTTCGGCGGTCAGCACGGCATGGTTCAGGCAGCCGAGCCGGATGCCGACCACCATCACCACCGGCACGCTCAGCATCACGGCGAGGTCGGCGGTGTTCCAGCGCACCGCGCCAGCGTCGAGCGGCACGTTGAAGCCGCCCACGCCCTCCACCACCACGGCGTCGGCCTGGCGGCGCAGCGCGTCGAAGGCGGCGCGGATCGGTGCGCGCGTGATGCGCACGCCTTCCTGCGCGGCGGCCAGGTGCGGCGAGCATGGCGTGCGCAGCAGGAACGGGCAGGTCTGGCCCAGCGGCACCGCGACCGAACTGGCGGCGCGCAGCTGCGCCACGTCGTCGTTATGCCAGTGGCCGTCGCGCCATTCGCTGCCGCTGGCCACCGGCTTCATGCCGGCGGTGCGGTAGCCGGCGGCATGGAGCGCATGCAGCAGCGTGGCGCTGGCGTGGGTCTTGCCGATGCCGGTATCGGTGCCGGTGACAAAGCAGGCGAACGGTGCAATGGGCGGGACGGGCGCGTGCGGGCTCATGCGGCCTCCCGCTGCGCCACCGCGGCAGCCAGCGCATCGAGCAGGCGCTGCACGTCGGCTTCAGTGTGCGCCGCCGACAGCGTGATGCGCAGCCGCGCGGTGCCCTCCGGCACGGTCGGCGGACGGATCGCGCCGACGCGAATGCCGTCGGCCTCCAGCGTGGCCGACAGCGCCAGCGCAGCCCCGTTGTCGCCGACGATCAGCGGCTGCACCGCGGTCTGGCTGTCGCCCAGGGTCCAGCCCGCAATGGCGGCCAGCTGGGCCAGGCCCTCGCGCAGCAGCGCGATGCAGCGCGCCAGTTGGGCCCGGCGCTGCCGGCCCTCGTCGCCTTCGATGATGGCCAGGCTGGCCAGCAGCGCATGCGCGACGGCGGGCGGCGCGGCGGTGGTGTAGATATACGGCCGCGCGGTGTTGACCAGGTGCTCGATGATGGTTTCGTGCGCGGCGACAAAGGCGCCCGCCACGCCGGCCGCCTTGCCGAGCGTGCCGATGTAGATGAAGCGTTCGGACGACAGGCCGAGCGCCTCCAGCACGCCATGTCCCTGCTCGCCGAGCACGCCGAAGCCGTGCGCATCGTCGACGACGATCCACGCGTCATAACGCTCGGCCAGCGCCAGCAGCTGGCGCAGCGGCGCGACGTTGCCGTCCATGCTGAATACGCTGTCGGTGACGATCAGCTTGCGGGCGCTGGTGCTGGCCGCGAGCAGCGCCTCCAGCGCAGCGCTGTCGCAATGCGGATAGCGCTGCACGTCGGCACGCGCCAGCCGTGCGCCGTCGATCAGCGACGCGTGGTTGAGCGACTCGCAGAACAGCGTGGCCCCGGCCGCGCCGAGCGCGGTCAGCACCGCCATGTTGGCCATGTAGCCGGTGCAGAAGTACAGCGTGCGCGCCTGCGCGATGTACGGCGCGAACCAGCGTGCCAGTTCGGCTTCCAGCTGCGCGTGCGCGAGCGAATGGCCGCTGACCAGGTGCGAGGCGCCGCTGCCGGCGCCATAGCGCCGCGCGCCTTCCACCAGCGCGGCGATGACCTGCGGGTGGCTGGCCAGGCCGAGGTAGTCGTTGCTGCAGAAGGTCAGCAGCGACTCCGGCCCGGTCCCGTCCTCGCCCACGGCCTGGTGCGGCGCGCAGGCGGTGTGGGCGATGCGGCGGCGGCGCGTCAGTGCCAGCGCATGGCGCTGTTCGGCGGCCTGCTTCAGTTGTTCAAGCAGCATGGCGTACCTCCTTGCCCGCGGTCACGTCGTCGAGCGTGGCCAGCATCTGTTCGCCCAGCCAGCGTGCCTGCGCGGCGTCGAAGACGTAGGGCGGCATCACGTAGAGCGTATTGCCGATCGGGCGCACCAGCAGCTCGCGCGCACGCGCGGCATGGTGGAAGCGCGCGGCAAAGTCGGCGCCGGCAACGTCGTCGCAAACATCGGCGGCCCAGATCAGGCCACGCTGGCGCACATGGCGCACGCGCGCGTCGGCGGCCAGCGCGGCCATGCCGTCGGCGAGCCACTGCGCGCGCTCCCGGTTGCGCGCCAGCACATCGTCCTGCGCGAACAGGTCCAACGTGGCCAGCGCCGCGCGGCAGGCAAGCGGGTTGCCGGTGTACGAGTGCGAATGCAGGAAACTGCGCGCCAGCTCGTCGGCGACGAAGGCGCGCTGGATCTCCGGGCGCGACAGCACCAGCGACAGCGGCAGGTAGCCGCCGCTGATGCCCTTGGACAGGCACAGGAAATCCGGCCACGCATGCGCGGGCAGCGGCGCCTCGGTGCCGCGCGACTGCTCCCACGCGAAGAAGGTGCCGGTGCGCCCGCAGCCCACCGCGATCTCGTCGGCGATCAGGTGGACGCGGTAGCGGTCGCACAGCGCGCGCACGCCATCCAGGTAGGACGGGTCATGCATCGCCATGCCGGCGGCGCCCTGCACCAGCGGCTCGACGATCAGCGCGGCAATGGCGCCGGCGCGCTCGCGCAGCAGCGCCTCCAGCTCCGCCAGCGCGCGCGCCGCCACGTCGGCGGCGGACTCGCCGCGCCGGGCCTGCCGCGCATCGGGCGACATCACCACATGCGCGCGGCGGATCAGCGCGTCGTAGGCGTCGCGGAAAATCTCCACGTCGGTCACGGCGAGCGCGCCCACGGTTTCGCCGTGGTAGCCGTGGCGCAAGCAGACGAACTCGCGCTTGGCGGGCAGGCCGGTGTTGCGCCAGTAGTGGAAGCTCATCTTCAGCGCGATCTCGACCGCCGAGGCGCCGTCCGAGGCGTAGAAGACATGGCCCAGCGCGCCGCCGGTCAGCGCCGACAGGCGCTCGGCCAGCTCCACCGCGGGCGCGTGCGTGCAGCCCGAGAGCATCACGTGCTCGAGCGTCTCCAGCTGGCTCGCCAGCGCGGCGTTGATGCGCGGGTTGGCATGGCCGAACAGGTTGACCCACCAGGAACTGGTGGCGTCGAAGTAGCGCTGGCCGTCGGCATCGTGCAGCCACGGGCCTTCGCCGCGCACGATCGCCAGCGGCACGGCGTCGTCGTCAGGACGAAGGCGCGTGCACGGGTGCCAGACAGCGGCGCGGCTGCGCTGGCCGAGGCCGGCCGCGCCGCTGCCTGGGGAAAGGGACAGGTGGTCCAAGATAGCCCTCCTTGGTTGGCCGTCCGCGCCGGCGCTGCCGGCAGGGCCGGCCGGCGCGAGGGTCGCGGGCGGATTGGGAGGGTCATGGTAGGGACGACTTCCGCGGCTTGGCAATCGCGCGGGCTTTTCCCCGTTAGCGCAGCTTTGGCAGGATTTGGCGAACGTTGCCGGCAAGAAGCGCTGCGCTTGGGGCTAGCGTGCCGCCATCTTCACGCAATCGCGCGCCGCCTTTATTTGAACTCAAGCCGGCCGCCACGACGGCGTGCGCTTCTCCAGGAACGACTTCACCCCTTCGCGCCCCTCTTCCGACGCCCGGATCTTCGCGATGCGGTCGGCCGTATCCGCCAGCAGGTCGTTGTCGATCACGCGCCCGGCGATGTCCTGCACCAGCCGCTTGCTCTCGCGCACGGCGTTGGGGCTGTTGGCCACCAGCGCGGCCGTCAGTTCGGCGACCTTGGCATCGAGCGCCTCGGCCGGCACCACCGCATGCAGCAGGCCCAGGCGCAGCGCCTCGGCCGCGTCGAAGCGCTCGGCCGTGATGAAATAGCGGCGCGCGGCCTGCTCGCCCATGGCGCGGATCACGTACGGGCTGATGGTGGCGGGCAGCAGGCCCAGGCGCGCCTCGGACAGGCAGAAATGCGCGTGCTCGGCCGCCACCGCGATATCGCACGCGGCCACCAGGCCCATGCCGCCGGCATAGGTGTCGCCCTGGATGCGCGCAATCACCGGGCGCGGACAGGACCAGATGGTGTGCAGCATCTGCGCCAGCGTCAGCGCATCGGCGCGGTTCTGGTCGTCGGAGTAGCCCGCCATCTTCTTCATCCAGTTCAGGTCGGCGCCGGCGCAGAAGGCCGGGCCGTTGCCGGCCAGCACGATGGCGCGTACCTCGTCCATGTCGCCCAGCGCGCGGAAGGCGCCGGTCAGTTCGGCGATCACGGTCTCGTTGAAGGCGTTGCGCACGTCGGGCCGGTTCAGCGTGACGGTGGCGACGTGGTTGGCGATATTGACGGTCAGGGCAGTGAATTCCATGGTTCGCTCCGTTGGCGGATATGGCGCATATAGCGGATAGGGATGATGCGGCTCAGGTGCCCGGATCGAAGGGCAGCCCCAGCGAGCGGAAGAAGTCGCCCACCTCCGGCAGCCACACCGGGATGCCTTCGCGCGCGCTGAACAGGCGGTGCGAGTCGGCGCCGAACTCGCCCACGTCGACCAGCCGGGCCTGCGCGGCCGGCCCGCTGGCGCGCGCCTTGAAGGCGTTGAACATGCGGCCGGGCAAGGGCACCGGCCAGTAGCTGTCGTTCTCGCCATAGACCCACAGCGAGGGGTAGCGCGCCGCGCTGCCATAGGCGGCGAAGGCATCGACCAGGCGCTCTTCCCAGTCGGGGCAGTTCAGGTTGCGCAGCCCGCCGGCAAAGTTGACCACGCCGCGCACGCCGGGATAGGCGATGGTGCTGAAGGCCATGGTGGTCAGCCCGCCGTGCGACTGGCCGATCACGACGATGCGTTCCATGTCGACATAGGGCTGCGTCGCCATGTAGTCGAGCGTGGCGACGACGTCGTCGGCCTGCATCATGCCGTTGGTCTCGATGTCGCAGCTGCCGCCGATATAGGCACCGCCCGAGCGCGCAAAGCCCTGCCGCATCGGCAGCACCACCACGTAGCCGCGGCGCAGGAACTCCACGCTCTGCGCCGGGAAGCGCGCGCGCCCCTGCATGCCGGGCCGCCCCGGCGCCTTGCCGTGGTTGATCACCACCAGCGGGAACGGCCCCGCGCCGGCGGGCTTGAACACCGTCGCTTCCAGGTCGATGCGCGACGGGATCGCGGCCTTGGGCAGCATCACCACCTGCTCCTGGAAGCGCACGCGCGCCGCCGACTGGCCGTTGCCGTCCGCCATCTGCGCATGGCCGCACAGCGGCGCCAGCACGGCAAGCGCCGTGGCCAGGACAAGGCGGTGAAACAGGCGGGCGGTGCGGCGCATCAGCAGTCAGGCAATATCAGGTCGGCGCAGATTGACATGCTTACATGCGGAACACGCCGAACTTCATCTCGTCGATCGGCGCGTTGAGGCTGGCCGACAGGCCCAGCCCCAGCACCGTGCGGGTCTGCGCGGGATCGATCACGCCGTCGTCCCACAGCCGCGCGCTGGCGTAGTACGGATGGCCCTGGTGCTCGTACTGGTCGCGGATCGGCTGCTTGAAGGCGTCTTCCTCCTGCGCGCTCCACTGGCCGCCTTTCGCTTCGATGCCGTCCCGGCGCACCGTCGCCAGCACGCTCGCGGCCTGCTCGCCGCCCATCACCGAGATGCGCGCGTTCGGCCACATCCACAGAAAGCGCGGCGAATACGCGCGCCCGCACATGCCGTAGTTGCCGGCACCGAACGAGCCGCCGATGATCACCGTGAACTTGGGCACCTGCGCCGTAGCCACCGCGGTCACCATCTTGGCGCCGTTGCGCGCGATGCCCTCGTTCTCGTACTTGCGCCCCACCATGAAGCCGGTGATGTTCTGCAGGAACACCAGCGGGATCTTGCGCTGGCAGCACAGCTCGATAAAGTGCGCGCCCTTGAGCGCCGACTCCGAGAACAGGATGCCGTTGTTGGCAACGATGCCCACCGGGTAGCCCCAGATGCGCGCGAAGCCGCACACCAGCGTGGTGCCGTAGCGGGCCTTGAACTCGTCGAACTCGGAGCCGTCGACCAGGCGCGCGATCACCTCGCGCACGTCGTACGGCTTGCGCGTATCGGTCGGGATCACGCCATACAGCTCTTCCACCGGGTACAGCGGCTCGACCGGCTCGTGCAGGCGGATCTGGTCCGGCTTGCGCCGGTTCAGGTGCTGCACGATATTGCGCGCCAGGCTCAGCGCATGATGGTCGTTCTGCGCGAAATAGTCGGCCACGCCGGACAGCCGCGTATGCACGTCGGCGCCGCCGAGGTCTTCCGCGCTGACTTCCTCGCCGGTGGCGGCCTTCACCAGCGGCGGGCCGCCCAGGAAAATGGTGCCCTGGTTCTTGACGATGATCGACTCGTCGCTCATCGCCGGCACGTAGGCGCCGCCCGCGGTGCACGAGCCCATCACCACCGCGATCTGCGGGATGCCGCGCTTGGACAGGTTGGCCTGGTTGTAGAAGATGCGGCCGAAGTGGTCGCGGTCGGGGAAGACCTCGTCCTGGTTGGGCAGGTTGGCGCCGCCGGAATCGACCAGGTAGATGCACGGCAGGTGGTTCTCCTCGGCGATCTCCTGCGCCCGCACATGCTTCTTGACCGTCATCGGGTAATACGTGCCGCCCTTGACGGTGGCGTCGTTGCAGACGATCACGCATTCCTGCCCGGCCACGCGGCCGATGCCGGTGATGATGCCGGCGCCGGGCGCGGCATCGTCGTACATGTCGTACGCGGCCAGCTGCGACAGCTCGAGGAACGGCGTGCCGGGATCGAGCAGCTGCTGAACGCGTTCGCGCGGCAGCAGCTTGCCGCGCGCCAGGTGCTTGTCGCGCGCGGCCGCGCCGCCGCCTTCGGCCAGCTTGGCGATCTTTTCCTTGAGGTCGGCCACCAGCGCCCGCATGGACTCGGCATTGGCCTTGAAGGATTCGGAGCGGGCGTTCAGTTTGCTTGCGAGCGTGGGCATCTCGGAGTCTCTTGCCAGATAGGGTTGTGCGCCGCCTGCCGCCGTCCTGCCGCGGCCGGCCTCAGCCGGCTGCCTTGGGCAACGGGTGCCCGGGCATCAGCTCATAGGGATGCCTCCAGCCCGGCAAGGCGCGGAAGCGCTCGGTCCACGCGTGGATATGCGGATATTCCTTGCGCCAGTGCACGCCGATCTCGTCATCGAAGAAGACGTAGCCCGCCAGCGAGAAATCGGCGATGGTGGCGCGCTCGCCCAGCACGAAGTCGCGTCCGTCCAGGTGCGCGTTCAGTACGTTCCACGCGCCTTCGCAGCGCGCGCGGAAGAACTCCAGCACGGCCGGGTCGGGCGACCTGGCGAAGGTGCGCATGAAGCGGTAGGTGGCGGTGTACGAGGTGAACTTGTGGTTGTCGAACAGCAGCCAGCGCAGCACCTCGGCGCGCTCGGCTTCGTTGCGCGGGACGAACGCATCCAGGCGCGCGGCCAGCGTCTCGAGGATGGCGCCGGACTGCGACAGGCGCTGGCCGCCGAATTCCAGCACCGGCACCTCGCCCATCACGTTGATGGCGCGGTATTCCGGGGTGCGGGTCTCGCCGTTGAAGAAATCGACGAAGCGCGCGCGCCACAACGACTGGCCGCGCTGCACGCCGACGGTTTCCAGCAGCTGTGCCACCTTGTAGGCGTTGCCGGACTGGGCGAAGCAATACAGCAGGTACTCGGGCTCGTTCTGCTTGTCGATGCTCATGGTCTCTCCCCGATGATGTCGCCATCCACATAAAGCCAGCGCGGCGCCTCGCCCGGGGCGCGCGCCTCGCACACAAAGCGGCTGCGCTCATGCAGCCGCCAGGCGCGCCCGCCGACCTTGTAGCGCGCCACGAATTCCACTTCGGCATGCGTGTCGTCCTGCTGCGCATGCGCCTTGACCGCCAGGCCCAGCCAGCGCGTCGCGGTGTCGGGCACCAGGTCGGCCGGGCAGGTGGATGCATGCCAGGTCTGGCGCAGCCATTCCATGTCGTTCAGCACATAGGCGCTGTAGCGCGAGCGCATCAGCGCCTCGGCATTGGGCGGCAGGGCCTCGCCACGATGGAAGCGGCCGCAGCAGGCGGCATAGTCCGCGCTGCCGCACGGGCACGGCACCGGTCCAGCCTTGGGCAGGCGGCCTGCCGCTTTCGCCGTCATCCCACCAGCTCCGGCAGTTCGCGCATATCGGTGAAGATGGTGCGCGCGCCGGCCTCGCGCAGCTGCGCGGCGTCGTTGCGCGCGGCATAGCCGAACACCGTCATGCCGGCCGCCACGCCCGCGGTCACGCCAGTCGGGCTGTCTTCAACCACGGCGCAGCGCGCGGGCTCGACGCCCATGGTGCGAGCGGCCAGCAGGTACACGTCCGGCGCGGGCTTGCTGCGCGCCACCTCGGTGGCCGAGAAGATATGCTCGCGCTGGTCCTGCTGGAACAGCTCGACCAGCCCGGTCTTGGTCAGCTGCAGCTTGACCTTGACGCGGTCCGCGCCCGACGCCACGCACACCGGCATGCCGGTGGCGGCGACCGCGCGGATCGCCTCGCGCACATGCGCCACCGCCGCGACCTCTTCTTCCAGCACGGCGTTGCGGCGCGCCAGCCAGGTCGACAGCCAGTTCTCGGGCAGCGGCGCGCCGCGCATGCGTTCGATCATGTCGAGCTCTTCGCGCACCGCGCGGCCCAGGAACAGGCGCGTGGAGTCTTCCAGCGAGATCTCGATGCCGAGCTCGTTCAGCATCTGGTTGAGCACGCGGTTGACGATGGGCTCGCTGTCGACGAGCACGCCGTCGCAATCGAAGATCACACAATCGAAGCGGCCGGAATGGCCGGGGGTTGCTGCAGTCATGCGGGTTTCTTTTCCTTGGTATCGGGGTTGGGCACGGCGCGGAGCTCGGTCTGGCGGCGGCTCTTCAGGTGGGCCTCGATCTGGTCGAAGCGGTCGAAGCCCCAGAACGGCTCGCCGTCGACGATGACGAAGGGCGAGCCGAACACGCCCTTGGCCATCGCCACCTCGATCTCGGCCTTGAGCTGGTCCTTGATCTGGTAGCTGGTGGCGCCGGCATCGAGCGCCTGCACGTCCACGCCCAGCGGCTCGGCCAGCTTCATGATCTCGGCCGGCTCGGCGATGTTGATGTCGTCGACGAACAGCGCGCGGTACACCGACCTGGCGAAGGCCGCGGCCAGGTCGTCGCCGTGATGGTTCTGCAGCCACAGCATGGCGCGCGCGGCATGCGTGGTCGGCAGCGGGAAATGCGTGGGGCGCTTGTAGTCGATGCCGTGGAAGCGCGCGGTGCGCTCGAAGTCGCGCCAGCTGTAGTCGCCCTTGAGCGGCAGCTGCGGCAGCGGCGACGCGCCGGTGGTCTTGAACACCACGCCCAGCAGGATCGGATGCCAGGCGACGTTGCGCCCGTACTTCTGCGCCAGGTCGTCGATACGGGTGCTGGCGAAGTAGCCGTACGGCGAAGAGAAATCAAAGTAGAAGTCGATCGCTGCGGTCATGTCGGGGGCCCTATTCTTGTGGTGGCAGGTCCGGATGCGGGAAGACGTGACGCCGGCGCGGCACGCCTGCCCATCGTACGCGCAAATGGCGGCGCTAGGCCAGCGCGCGCGCGATCAGGATCTTCTGGATGTCGCTGGTGCCCTCGTAGATCTGGCACACGCGCACGTCGCGGTAGATGCGCTCGACCGGAAAGTCGCTGACATAGCCGTAGCCGCCGAACACCTGGATCGCGTCGGAGCAGACCCGCTCGGCCATCTCGCTGGCGAACAGCTTGGCCATCGCCGCTTCCTTCAGGCACGGGCGGCCGGCATCGCGCAGCGCGGCGGCGTGCCACACCATCTGGCGCGCGACGTCGATGCGGGTGGCCATCTCGGCCAGGCGGAACTGCACCGCCTGGTGCTGGAACAGCGGCTGGCCGAAACTCTCGCGTTCCTTGGCATACGCAAGGGCCGCTTCAAACGCGGCGCGCGCCATGCCGATGCTCTGCGAGGCGATGCCGATGCGGCCGCCCTCCAGCCCCGACAGCGCCATCTTGTAGCCGCCGCCCTCGTCGCCGAGCAGGTTGGCGGCCGGCACGCGGCAATCCTCGAACAGGATCTGCGCGGTGTCAGAGGAATGCTGGCCGAGCTTGTCCTCGAGCCGCGCCACCACGTAGCCGGGGGTCGAGGTCGGCACGATGAAGGCGCTGATGCCGCGCTTGCCGGCAGCCTTGTCGGTCACCGCCAGCACGATCGCCACGTCGGCGTTCTGGCCGCTGGTGATGAACTGCTTGACGCCGTTGAGCACGTAGTGGTCGCCGTCGCGGACAGCCGTGGTGCGCAGCGCCGCGGCATCGGAGCCCACGTGCGGCTCGGTCAGGCAGAACGCGCCCAGCATCTGGCCGCGCGCCAGCGGCACTAGCCACTGCTGCTTCTGCGCCTCGCTGGCGAACGACATCAGCATGCTGCATACCGGGCAGTTGTTGACGCTGATGACGGTGGAGGTGCCGCCGTCGCCGGCCGCGATCTCTTCCAGGATCAGCGCCAGCGACAGGTAATCGAGGCCGGCGCCGCCATACTGCTCCGGCACCGCCACGCCGTAGGCGCCCAGCGCCGCCAGCTCGCGGTGCACGTCCTTGGGAAAGGTCTTGTCGCGGTCCCATTGCGCGGCCTGCGGCGCGATCACTTCCTGCGCGAACTGCCGCACGGCGTCGCGGATCATTTCCTGTTCGGGGGTCAGCAGCATGTCGGTTCTGGGTTCAGGTGTGCGGGCGCCCTTACCAGGGGATGGGCGTGCCGTCGTAGTTGTGGAAGGTGCCGTTGTCGCGCCGCTTGACGCTGGCCAGCACCTGGCGCATGCCCTTGACGCTCTGCTGCACGGTCAGGTCGGCTTCCTGGCCGCCCATGTCGGTCTTGACCCAGCCCGGGTGCAGGGCGACACAGGTGGCGTGACGCGCATCCAGCGCCACCGCGCGCAGCGCGGCGTTGGCGCCCGCCTTGCTGACGCGGTACAGCCAGCTGGTGCTGTGCTCCATCGCGCCGATGCTGCCCATGCGCGAGGACAGCACCGCCAGCACCCCGCCATGACCGGACTGCCCGGCCTCGACATAGGGCAGCAGCAAGGGCAGCGCCATCATCGGCCCGAGCACGTTGACATGCATGACGCGGTCGAACTCCGGCGGCGTGACCGGCTGCGCGCTTTCGGTGCGCGGCCCCATCACCCCGGCGTTGTAGACCGCCACGTCGAGCGCCTCGCCATCGAGCTTCCAGCCCAGGCCTGCCACCGCGCCGGCATCGGACAGGTCGGCCTGGTGCGCCTCGGCGCCCAGCGCCTGCAGGGCACCGACGCCTTCGGGCGTGCGCGCCGCCGCGATGACGCGCCAGCCGTCGGCACGGTACTGGCGCACGAATTCAAGGCCGATGCCGCGCGAGGCACCGAGGATCAGGGCGGTTGGCAAGGGTGGGCCTCCTTTCTGGAACTGGCCGGCGTCCGGTAACGCCGGCTGCGGGTTCAGCAAACTGCCTTGGTCTTACTCCCTCTCCCGCTTGCGGGAGAGGGGGAAAACAAGCGGTGAGCGGAGCCCGCGTTACAGGATCTCGATCCCCACCGCCGTTGCTTCACCGCCACCGATGCACAGGCTCGCCACGCCGCGCTTGCCGCCGGTCTTGCGCAGCGCGCCGATCAGCGTGGTCATGATGCGCGCGCCCGAGGCGCCGATCGGGTGGCCCAGCGCGCAGGCGCCGCCGTGGATGTTGACCTTGTCGCGCGGGATCTTGAGGTCGTGCATGGCGGCCATCGGCACCACCGCAAAGGCCTCGTTGATCTCGAACAGGTCGACGCTGTCGGTGTTCCAGTCCAGCTTGCGGTACAGCTTGGCGATGGCCTCCACCGGCGCGGTGGTGAACCAGCCCGGCGCCTGCGCATGGGTGGTGTGGCCCAGCATGCGGGCGATCGGCTGCAGGCCCAGCGCTTTCGCGGTGGAGGCGCGCATCATCACCAGCGCCGAGGCGCCGTCGTTGATCGATGACGACGAGGCGGCGGTGATGGTGCCGTCCTTGGCAAACGCAGGCTTGAGCGACGGGATCTTGTCGAGCTTGATGCGGCGCGGGCCTTCGTCGGTATCGATCACCGTGTCGCCGCCCTTGCCCGATACCGTCACCGGCGCGATCTCCCAGCGGAAATCGCCGTTCTCGGTGGCCTGCTGCGCGCGGCGCACGCTTTCCATCGCGAATTCGTCCTGCTGCTGGCGCGTGAAGCCGTACTTGGCGGCGCAGTCCTCGCCGAAGGTGCCCATGGCGCGGCCCTTGTCGTAGGCGTCTTCCAGGCCGTCCAGCATCATGTGGTCGTAGATCATGCCGTGGCCGATGCGATAACCGCCGCGGCCCTTCGGGATCAGGTACGGCGCGTTGGTCATGCTCTCCATGCCGCCGGCAATGGCGACGTCGAACGAGCCCGCGACCAGGCCGTCATAGACGGTCATGGCCGCGCGCATGCCCGAGCCGCACACCTTGTTGACGGTGGTGCAGCCCACGCTCAGCGGCAAGCCCGCGCCCAGCGCGGCCTGGCGTGCCGGCGCCTGGCCCTGGCCGGCGGGCAGCACGCAGCCGAACACCACTTCTTCGACCTGCTCGGGCTTCAGGCCGGCACGCTCGACCGCCGCGCGGATGGCGGCGGCGCCAAGCTGCGGCGCGGTGACGCTGGCGAATTCGCCCTGGAACGCAGCCATCGGCGTGCGCGCGGCTGAAACGATGACGATCTCTTCCATGTCGGGTCTCCTGGCTTTGTGTGCAACGTAAATCACCACCGTCATTGCCGCGAAAGCGGGAATCCAGCGTCTTTCACGTCCCCTTCGGGGACAAAGTCGCTGGGTCCCCGCCTTCGCGGGGACGACGAAGTTTTTGGCGCCATCATTAAGTTGTATGGCATGAGAGCTTCAGTTCAGCGAATCGACGCCTGCGGCGGCTCGCCGTACTGGCGGTAGGCCGCGGCCAGCTGCTCGTGCAGCTCGTCGTTGTTGCTGGCGGCCATGCCGAGGTCGCGCAGCAGGCCGTCGGACACGCCGTAGATCCAGCCGTGCACGGTGATGACCTGGCCGCGGGCCCAGGCGTCCTGGATCACGGTGGTCTGGCACACGTTGTTGACCTGCTCGATCACGTTGAGCTCGCACAGCCGGGTATGGGCGTCTTCCTCGCGCAGGATGGTGCCGAGGTAGGACTCGTGCTTGTCGGCCACGTCGCGCACATGGCGCAGCCAGTTGTCGGCGAGGCCGATGCGCTCGCGCTTGAGCGCGACCTTGACGCCGCCGCAGCCGTAGTGGCCCACCACCGTGATATGGCGCACCTTGAGCACTTCCACCGCGAACTGGATCACCGACAGCGCGTTCAGGTCGCTGTGCGCGATCACGTTGGCGATATTGCGGTGGACGAACACCTCGCCCGGCGCCAGCCCCAGGATCTGGTTGGCCGGCACGCGCGAATCGGAGCAGCCGATCCACAGGTATTCCGGCGCCTGCTGGTTGGCCAGCCGGGTGAAGAAGGCGGGGTCTTCCGCATTGACGCGGTCGACCCAGTCGCGGTTGTTGCGGAACAGCTGGGCGATGGCGTCATTCATGCGACTCTCCTTGCAGGGTCGGCGGCAGGCAGTTCAGGGACAGCGCCGTAGCGGTTGATGAATCGCTCGGCAGGGTGATAGGCAAAAAAGTCATGGACATGTCCGGCCAGCAGCCGGTCCTTGTGGCTCTGCCACATGGCAGGGTCAAAAAAATCCGCATGGTGCCGCAGGAACGCCGCGCCGACGCGCGCATCGCCCAGCAGGAAGGTGCGGAAGGTCTCGGGAAAGATGTCGTGCGGACGCACGGTGTACCAGACTTCGCCCGACATCTCCTCTTCCTCGTTGCGCGGCTGCGGCACGTGGCGGATGTTGCAGTCGGTCAGGTACTCGATCTCGTCGTAGTCGTAGAACACCACGCGGCCGTGGCGCGTGACGCCGAAGTTCTTGTACAGCATGTCGCCCGGGAAGATGTTCGCGGCGATCAGCTCCTTGATCGCGTTGCCGTATTCGATCACGCCGTGCTCGACCTGCGCGTCGGAGCCTTCCTGCAGGTAGATGTTCAGCGGCGTCATGCGGCGCTCGATATAGACGTGGCGTACCACGATCTCTTCGCCGCCGTCCTTGGCGCGCTGGTATTCGATCATCGACGGCGCGTGCTGCTCGAACTCGCGCACCAGCGCATCGTCGAAGCGCGACAGCGGGAAGGCCACGTCGGAGTATTCCAGCGTATCGGCCATGCGGCCGACGCGGTCGTGCTGCTTGACCAGCTGGTACTTCGACTTGACCAGTTCGCGCGTGGTTTCCTTGGGCGCCGGGAAAAAGTCCCGGATCACCTTGAACACGTACGGGTACGACGGCAGCGTGAACACCAGCATCACCAGCCCGCGGATGCCGGGCGCGACGATGAACTTGTCCGACGAATGCTGCAGGTGGTGCAGGAAATCGCGGTAGAACAGGTTCTTGCCCTGCTTCTGCAAGCCCAGCGAGGTATAGATTTCCGCGCGCGGCTTGCGCGGCATGATGTCGCGCAGGAAGGTCACGTAGGCCGACGGGATCTCCATGTCGACCATGAAGTAGGAGTGCGTGAACGAGAACAGGATCAGCAGTTGCTCTTTCTTCAGCAGCACGGTGTCGAGCACCAGCTTGCCCGAAGGGCCGTGCACGATCGGGATCGCCAGCGGGAAGGTGCGGTCGCCGTTCAGGATGCGGCCGATGATGAAGGCCGACTTGTTGCGGAAGAACAGCGACGACAGCGTATGGATCTGGAAATTCGGCGCGATGCGGAAGTCGCCGAAATGCTCGCCGACGGCGCGCACCACGTAGCCGATGTCGCGCTGCAGGTCCTCGAACGGGCGCTCCAGCTGGAAGTTGTGGACGATGCGCTCGAAGCACGCGGCCATGCCGTCGCGGCTGCCCGGGTAGTAGGCGCGGAAGGTCGGGCGCGTCGGCGATTCCTCGTTCTCGATGTACTCGGTCGAGATCGCCGGGCGCACGAAGATAAAGTCGTTGTTGAAGTACGAGCGGTGCAGGATGCGCGTGCAGACCGAGTTGAAGAAGGTCTCGGCCAGCTCGGGCTGGTGGTGGTTGGTCAGCAGCCCGATGTAGTGCAGCTTGATCTGCTGCCAGATCTCGTCCTCGATGTTCTCGGCGTCGTACTCGTCTTCCAGGATCACGCTGGATTCGCGCACGCGCTCGTTGTAGAACGCGATGCGGTCGCGCTGGATCTGCTGCAGCCCGTGCCAGTCGCCGGCCTCGAACTTCAGCTTGGCCTGGTGGCTGACCTCGCGGAACAGGCGGTAGTGCTTGTCGAACCCGTCGAGCATCGTTCTCGCCACATCGTAGGCAATCTGCGAGGAGAGCAGTTTGGGGAAGTGGGACATGGGTCGACGGGGGACGACTGCTTGACGGTCTTGCGACGGGTAGTGAGATTGTAAATGGGTTCGGGGCCAGGGCCCCGGATGTCCGGGGATGCCGGAGGTGATTCCGGCGTCCCCGCGCTCCGTTACATCGTTTCCGCGAACAGCTCGCGCCCAATCAGCATGCGGCGGATCTCCGAGGTGCCGGCGCCGATCTCGTACAGCTTGGCGTCGCGCCACAGGCGCCCGGCCGGGTACTCGTTGATATAGCCGTTGCCGCCCAGGATCTGCACGGTCTCGCCCGCCATCCAGGTCGCCTTTTCCGCGGTGTACAGGATCACCGCGGCGCAGTCCTTGCGCACCTGGCGCACGTGGTCGCTGCCGAGCGCGTCGAGGTTCTTGCCGACCGTGTACAGGTAGCTGCGCGCCGCCTGCAGCGTGGTGTACATGTCGGCCACCTTGCCCTGGATCAGCTGGAATTCGCCGATGCTCTGGCCGAACTGCTTGCGGTCGTGGATATACGGCGTGACCACGTCCATGCACGCCTGCATGATGCCGACCGGGCCGCCCGACAGCACCGCGCGCTCGTAGTCCAGGCCGCTCATCAGCACTTTCGCGCCGCCATTCTCGGCACCCAGGATGTTCTCGACCGGCACTTCCACGTCCTCGAACACCAGCTCGCCGGTGTGCGAACCGCGCATGCCCAGCTTGTCCAGCTTCTGCGCCACCGAGAAGCCCTTCATGCCCTTCTCGACGATAAAGGCGGTCATGCCGCGCGCGCCCAGCTCGGGCTCGGTCTTGGCGTAGACCACCAGCACGTCGCAGTCCGGGCCGTTGGTGATCCACATCTTGGTGCCGTTCAGCACGTAGCGGTCGCCCTTCAGCTGCGCGCGCAGCTTCATGCTGACCACGTCAGAGCCGGCGTTGGGCTCGCTCATCGCCAGCGCGCCGATCCATTCGCCCGACACCAGCTTCGGCAAGTACTTCGCCTTCTGCGCGGCCGTGCCGTTGCGGTGGATCTGGTTCACGCACAGGTTGGAATGCGCGCCGTACGACAGCCCTACCGAGGCCGAGGCGCGGCTGATTTCCTCCATCGCAATCATGTGGGCCAGGTAGCCCATGTTGGCGCCGCCGTATTCCTCGGCCACGGTAATGCCGAGCACGCCGAGGTCGCCCATCTTCTTCCAGGCGTCCATCGGGAACTGGTCGGTGCGGTCGATCTCGCCGGCGCGCGGGGCCAGTTCGGCCTGGGCCCAGTCGCGCACGGCGCCGCGCAGCATTTCGATGTCTTCGCCCAGATCGAATTTCAGGCCTGGCAATTCAGTCATGATGGTCTCCTGTTGGAATCGGTGTGTCGGGTGGTTCCGGGGTTGCCGGATCGATCGGTTCAGACGTGGCCCAGCGTTTTGACCACGCACAGCGTCATCAGCATGGTCGCCACCGGCTTGCGGCGGCCTTCCTGCTCGACGTAGACATCGCCCTGCGCCACGATCAGCGTGCGCCCGGGCTTGAGCACCCGCCCCACCGCCACCAGGCGTTCGCCCTGGGCGGGGGACAGCAGGTTGATCTTGTACTCGGCGGTCAGGCCCGCCTCCTCTTCGCCAACCAGCGTCAGCGCGGCATAGCCGCAAGCGCTGTCGGCCAGCGCGCCGACCACGCCGCCATGGAAAAAGCCGTGCTGCTGGGTCACGCCCTCGGACCACGGCATCGCCAGCTCGACCTCGCCGCGCTGCACGCGCGCCAGCTCGGCGCCGAAGGTGCGCATCAGCCCCTGGCGGGAGAAGCTGGTGGCAATGGCGTCGGCCCGCGCGGGGGACAGCGGTTCCGGTTCAGCGGGCACGGCATGGGCGATGGAGGCGGTCATGGCGGATTCCGGTGTGGGGCCTGTCTGGACGGACAGCGCACGGCCAACGCGCTGTCCGGCTATTCTATTTACGTTTACGTAAACGTCAATGCCGGATCGCACCGAAGCGTGCACAAGTGCCGCTCAGGCGGCATGGGTCTTGTCCTGCGCATCGTCGCCGCTCTGCGCCGCTAGCAAGGCCCTGCACTGGCGCTCGTGCTGGTCGATCTCGGCCAGCTGCGCCTGCAGGTCTTCCATCTGGCGCTCGAGCGTACGGCGGTGGGCGGCGAGCGCGACCAGGAACCGGTCCAGTTGCGGCGCGGTATCGCGCGGCGATTCATACAGATCAAGGATCTCGCGGATCTCGTTGAGAGTAAGCCCCAACCTCTTGCCGCGCAGCGTCAGCTTGAGCCGGGTCCGCTCACGGCCGTTGTAGATCCGCTTGCGTCCGCCCGGCCCTTCGCGCTGGGGCGATAGCAGGCCCTGGTCCTCGTAGAAGCGGATGGCACGCGGCGTGACGTCGAACTCACGCGCGAGATCGGTAATGGTGTAGGTGGCGGAAGCCGCCGCTGGCGTCGCTGACATGGCCTGACCAAAGAAAGTGAACGGTCGTTCGTTGCGAAGTCAAGTTTTCGCTTAAGATGGAAACGAACCGTATGATTGACGTTTACGTTAGCGTCAACCAGATCGGCTGGCAACCGGTGCTTGCACGGCCCCCTCGCGCACCATGGGGACGTGCCGGCAGAACGAGAAAGCCCGCGCCCCGCCGCCAGGCTTCGACCACGAGACTCCTCATGAACGCACTCGAACACCAGCTCCAATACCCGTTCGGCGATACCATGCCGGCGCCCGGCACCAAGCAGGAAGTCGCGCCCGGCGTCTACTGGCTGCGCATGCCGCTGCCGTTCGCGCTCGACCATATCAACCTGTGGCTGCTGCGCGACCGCCTGGACGGACGCGAGGGCTGGACCATCGTCGACTGCGGCATCACCAACGACACCATCAAGGCGCACTGGGAAACCATCTTCGCCAACGAGCTGGAAGGCCTGCCGGTGGTGCGCGTGCTGGTCACGCACAGCCACCCCGACCACGTCGGCCTGGCGCACTGGCTGTGCCGGCGTTTCGACGTGCGCCTGTGGATGAGCCTGGGCGACTACATGAGCGCGCGGGTGATGGGCAGCGGCACCGGGGCCGGCTCCAGCGCCGGCGGCGAGGCGGCCGCCGCGCATTTCGCGCTGCACGGCCTGACCGATCCCGACAGCCAGGAAAAGCTGCGCGCGCGCAAGACCTACTACCCGTCGCTGGTGCCCGACCTGCCGACCCAATATCGCCGCCTGATGGAAGGCGACACGGTGCGCATCGGCACCGACGCGGCGACCTCCGGCTGGCGCGTGATCACCGGCTTCGGCCATTCGCCCGAGCACGTGGCGCTGCATAACGCCGCCACCAATGTGCTGATCTCCGGCGACATGGTGCTGCCGCGCATCTCGACCAATGTCAGCGTGTTCGACATGGAGCCCGAGGCCAATTCGCTGCAGCTCTACCTGGACTCGCTCGGCAAGTACGAGCCGCTGCCGCAGGACGTGCTGATCCTGCCGTCGCACGGCCGTCCGTTCCGCAACCTGCATACCCGCATCATGCAGCTGCGCGAACACCATGCCGACCGCCTCGCCGAAACGCTGGAGGCGTGCCGCGAGAAACCCTGCAGCGCGCACGACATCGTCAGCGTGATCTTCAAGCGCCAGTTCGACATCCACCAGATGACCTTCGCCATGGGCGAGTCGCTGGCCCACCTGCACTGCCTGTGGCACCGCGGCGAGCTGGTGCGCGCAACCGGCGACGACGGCGTGATCCGCTTCCGCGCCGCTTGAGCGCGTCAGTTGGCGGCCGCCAGCGCCGCCAGGTAGCGCACCCCGTCGACGGCGCGGCTGCCGTACCACGACAGCATCTCGCCGTCGACCAGCAGCACCGGTTTGCCCAGCTGGCGCTCGAGCGCGTCGGCGTGGTCTTCGGTAAAGCGGTAGGGCTCGGTCGACAGCAACACCAGGTCGAGCTCGCGCACCAGCGCGTCGCTCCAGCGGAAAGTCGGATAGCGCTCGCCGGGCGCATTGGGGCGGCTGCAGTCGCCGCCTTCGCAGGCCTGCATGGTATCCGTGCCGCCAGGCCAGGTCTGCCAGTTGGCCAGCGCCAGCATGCGGCTGATATAGGTGTCGCGCGACACCGTCATCCACGGGTCCTGCCAGATCGCGTACAGCACGCGGCGCGCCGGCCACGGCCGCACGCGGATCGCATCCAGCTGCGCCTGCAGCGCCGCGCACAGCGACTCGGCCTCGGCATGGCAGCCGAAGATGCCGCCCAGCAGCCGGTACAGCCCGAGGTTGTCCTCGGGCGCGCACGGATGGGTGACGATCACGTTGGGCACGAAGCCGCGGATCTCATCCACGGTCTCGCGCCGGTTCTCGTCGATATTGACCACTACATGCGTGGGCGCCAGCTCGCGCAGCCGCGCCACGTTGACGTCCTTGGTGCCGCCCACCTTGGGCACGGCGCGCACCGCCGGTTGCGGGTGGATGCAGAAGCCGGTGCGCGCCACCATCTGCCGCGCCAGCCCGAGCGCGAACAAAAGCTCGGTCACCGACGGCACCAGCGAGGCGATCCGCACCACGCCGGTGGCGGCGGCATGCTGCTGGCCGATGGCGTCGCGCCACATCTCAGGGCTCCCGGGGTGCGTCGGCACGGCGGGGCTTGCGCGGCGCGCCCGCGGCGAGCGCGTCGTACAGCCAGCGCGGCATCACATGCAGCAGCGCCGCCACCACGCCCATCGGCCACGGGATCACGCGGAAGCGCCGGCCCGCCGCGATCACACGCACGGCCTTGCGCGCAAACACGTCGGCATCGGTCAGGAACGGCATGCGGTAAGGGTTGTGCGCGGTCATCGGCGTGCGGATATAGCCGGGCGCGATCGTAACCACGCGGATGCCGTGCCGGCGCTGCTCCAGCCGCAGGCTTTCGAGCAGCTTGATCACCGCCGACTTGGAAGCGCTGTAGGCCCCGGCCCCCGGCAGCCCGCGCACGCCGGCCACGCTGGCAATGCCCACCAGCGTGCCGCGCCGTCCGAAGTGGCCGGGCTCGCGCGCCTGCATCGCATGCAGGAAGGGCTGGAAGGTGGTCAGCACGCCGAACCAGTTGGTTTCCATCACCTGGCGGAAGGCGTCCAGGTCCTCGCGCTCGCTGGCGACGGTGCCGACCGAGACCCCGG
Source organism: Cupriavidus taiwanensis (assembly GCF_900250075.1). Lineage (NCBI taxonomy): Bacteria > Pseudomonadati > Pseudomonadota > Betaproteobacteria > Burkholderiales > Burkholderiaceae > Cupriavidus > Cupriavidus taiwanensis. The sequence goes on along the minus strand of NZ_LT977070.1, from coordinate 418,024 downwards.
CATTGGCGATCACCACATCCGGGCAGCCGAACTGGCCGACGAAGTCTTCCGCCGCCCGTGCCATTGCGTCGGCGTCGCGCACGTCGGCGCCATAGATGCGCACCGCCCCCGGGTTGGGCAAGGTGGCCACGAACTGGCGCAACGCGTCCTCGCGCCGCGCCACCAGGCCAAGGATGGCGCCCTGCGCGGCGTATTCGCGCGCGAGCGCCTGGCCCAGGCCGCTGGAGGCGCCGGTGAGGAAGACTTTGAGGGGACGCATGAGGGCGGAAACTCTGAATAAAAAAACGGCTGGTACAGGATACCAGCCGTTTGGCTTGCCACAGGTCCTTGCCCCCTGCCTGGGAGCAAACCTTCAGCCAATCAAAGCTTCTTCGCCTTGATCTGCTCCACCAGGTAATCCATGGTCTGCACCGCGCCCTGCTTGTTGCCGGCGATCGACGGCGAGGTCACGTACTTGCCCTGCACCACCACGGTCGGCACGCCGTCGATCTTGTAGGCGTCGGCGATCTTGTTGGCGCGCTGCGCGTTGGTGGTCACCGTGAACGAGTTGTACGCATCCACGAAGGCCTTGCGGTCGACGCCGTTCTTGGCCATGAAATCGGCGATCTCGTTGGTGTCGGTCAGGCGCTTGCGGTCCACGTGGATGGCGCTGAAGACCTTGTTGTGCATGGCGTCGAGCTTGCCGATGGCTTCCAGCGCGTAGAAGATCTTGGTGTGCGGCAGCAGGTCGTCGCGGAACGCGACCGGCACGCGCTTGAACACCACATTGCCGCCCTGCTTCTTGACCCAGGCTTCCAGGTCGGGCTCGAAGTCATAGCAGTGCGGGCAGCCATACCAGAAGAACTCGGTCACCTCGATCTTGCCCGCCGCGACCGGCTGGGGCGTCTTCAGGACCTGGTACTCCTTGCCTTCGGTGGGTGCCGCCTGCGACGGGGCGGACATCAGCAGGCCGCCCACGGCGGCGAACATGGCGAACAGTGCGGCGAGTTTTTTCATTTGAGAACGGCCTTGCGGTTTGGACGATGAGCGTATGACAGCGGCGGCGGCACCCGGTTCATCGGTGCGCCCGCCGCATCTGGCGGGAACCTGTTGCTGCGGTGTTGCGGCGGTTACCGGGTATTAAGCGGCGCCGCCTACTGCTTGGTAAAGCGGATCACCGAGGCCTCGAAACCGGACGACTGCAGCCGGTCGCGTGCCTTGTTCATGTCTTCGATGCGGTTGAACGGCCCCAGGCGCACCCGGTACATCTTGACCCCGTTGACGTCACGCTCGGTAATGCGGGCCTCGAAGCCCTGCATCGCCAGGTTGGCCTTCTGGCGGTCGGCATCGTCCGACGAGCGGAACGCGCCCACCTGCAGCAGGTAGCCCACCTTGTGCGCGTCGGCCTGCGCGATCTCGGCGATCGGGTCGGACACCGGCTTCTCGGCGGGCTTGGTCGCGAGCGGCTTGTCAGCCGGCCTGTCAGCCGGCTTCTCGACGGGCTTGTCCAGCGGCTTGTCGAGCGGCTTCTCCGCCGGGCGGGTCGCCACCGGCGGCTGGCCGTTCTGCTTGGGCTCGGGCTCCGGCGCCTGGCCCACCGGCTTGGCCGGGGTCTTGCTCCACAGCGGCTTGTTCGGGTCGCTCGGGCCTTCGTCGGCGCGCTGGGCCGGGGCCGGCAGCTGGCTGGTGACGTTGCCGGGCTCGCTCGGCCGGGGGGCGTGTTTCTGCTGGAACGGCGTCGGCGACTTGGTGATGTACAGGGCGACCACCACGGCGATGGCCAGCCCGACGATCAGACCGAGCACCAGGCCCAGGAACGTACCGCCGCGCTGCTGGCTGCGGCGGACATTGCGCGACTCGCGCTTGCGTTGCTGTTGCATGAAGTCCTCTTCGGTGATGCCGGGATTATAGAGCCAGTGCCGCCGCCGGCCGCACCGGGCCGGGCGCCGGCTGCGCGCTTACATGCGGCGCGGGGCGGACACGCCGATCACCGCCAGGCCGTTGCGCAGCACCTGGCGCGTGGCGGCCAGCAGCGCCAGGCGGGCACGCTTCACGGCTTCGTCGTCGACCAGCACGCGGTCGGCGTTGTAGAAGGCGTGGAAGTCGCCGGCCAGGTCGCGCAGGTAGAACGCCACCGCGTGCGGCGCCAGTTCCGACGCGGCGGCCGACAGCATGTCCGGGAACTCGGCCAGGCGCTGTCCCAGCGCCAGCGCCTGGGCGCTGGCCTCGGCGCCGGTCACGGCGGCCAGGTCGGCGCCGGCCAGCTCGGGCAGGCGCGCTTCCCAGTCCGCCCCGCCCCACGACTCGAAGATCGAGCAGATGCGGGCATGGGCGTACTGGACGTAGTACACCGGGTTCTCGTCGCTCTGCTTGAGCGCCAGGTCGACATCGAACACGAACTCGGTATCGGCCTTGCGCGACAGCAGGAAGAAGCGCACCGCGTCGCGGCCGCGGGTAAAGTGCGCAGGCCAGTCGGCCACGCCCTGCTCCAGGCAGCCGCGGATGGTCTCGCAGGTGTCATCCTGGCCGTTGGACCATTCGATCAGGTCGCGCACGGTGACGTAGGAGCCGGCGCGCTTGGAGATCTTGACCTCCTCGCCGTTCTTCATCACTGTCACCATCTTGTGCAGCACGTAGTCGGGATAGCCCTGCGGGATGCCGATGTCCAGGCCCTGCAGGCCGGCGCGCACGCGCGCGATGGTGCCGTGGTGGTCGCTGCCCTGCACGTTGATGACCTTGGTGAAGCCGCGCTCCCACTTGGTGGTGTGGTAGGCCACGTCCGGCACGAAGTAGGTATAGGTGCCGTCGCTCTTCTTCATCACGCGGTCCTTGTCGTCGCCGTCGTCGGTGGTGCGCAGCCACAGCGCGCCCTCGCTCTCGTAGGTCTTGCCTTTACCGATCAGCGACTGCACCGCGGCGTCGACGCGCCCGTCGCTGTACAGCGACGACTCCAGGTAGTAGCGGTCGAACTTGACGCCGAAGGCCTGCAGGTCGATGTCCTGCTCGTTGCGCAGATAGGTCACGGCGAACTTGCGGATCGAGTCGATGTCGTCGACGTTGCCCGACGCGGTCACCGGCTCGCCGTCGGAGGCGCTGACGGTCTTGCCGGCGAGGAAGTCTGCGGCGATATCGGCGATATAGTCGCCGTTGTAGGCGGCTTCCGGCCAGCTGGCATCGCCCGGCTTCAGGCCGCGCGCGCGCGCCTGCACCGACAGCGCCAGGGTCTGGATCTGCACGCCGGCGTCGTTGTAGTAGAACTCGCGGTGCACGTGCCAGCCCTGCCACGACAGCAGGTTGGCGAGCGCATCGCCCAGCGCCGCCTGGCGGCCGTGGCCGACGTGCAGCGGACCGGTCGGGTTGGCCGAGACGAACTCCACCAGCACCTGGCCGTGCACGCCGCGCTCGCGCGCGCCGTAGTGGTCGCCCTGGTTCAGCACCGCGCGCAACACCTCGGCCTTGGCCGCCGGCGTCAGGCGCAGGTTGATGAAGCCGGGGCCGGCGATCTCCATGGTCGCGACCAGGTCCTGCGCGCGCGCGTCGGCCTGCACCGCGGCGACGATGCGCTGCGCCAGCTCGCGCGGATTGCTCTTGAGCGCGCGCGCGACCTGCATCGCGACATTGCAGGCGAGGTCGCCATGGGCGGCCACCTTGGGCCGCTCGAAGGTGACCGCGGGCAAGGTGGCATCGGCCGGGGCGAGCGCGCGCACGGCATCGGTGAACGCGGCGGCAAGATTGGAGGTCTGAACAGGCAGCATGGATGTCGGAAGCCCTGTGGGCTGGTATTCAGGCGCAGGCCCCGCGGGCCGCGCCGGCGCCACGACCACGGCAAGTGACGGCGAATCAACGCCGCGCCGCGTGACAGGCATGGGAATCGGAAACGCGCAATTTTATCAGGTGCTATGCTGACATCATGCGCAAGGACGGCCACGGACCACAATCCGCTCCGGCGGCCGCGCCAGACCGTGCCCGAACCGGCGCGGCATCCCGCCCCGGGGACGCCGCCCACCGTTCTCCGTGAAAGGAAAAACCATCATGCTGATCACCTTCAAATCCCACGCCGCGCAGGACCTGATCATGATGAAGGATCTGGCCGTGACGCTCCTGGGCATCATCGGCAAGCATCTCGGGGAACGGGGGGTGATCACCGTCGAAGAACTGCCGCACGCGATCCACAAGCTCGAGGCAGCCGTGGCCGATGCGCGCGCCCATCCTGCCGACACTGCGGTCGAGACCCAACCCGATGCCGGCGAAGACGAAGAAGAACCACTGCACCTGGGGCAGCGTGCCTATCCGTTCCTCGACATGCTGCGTGCCTCGCAGCGCGAAGGGGCCAATGTCCTCTGGGGGGTCTGAGCGATACCTGCCGGCCGGCGGACGCCGAGCGGCGCCGCGCCGGTGCTGCGCTTTCCGCGGATAAAAAAACACCCGGCACCACAACTGGCGACCGGGCTTCCGGACGAGGGTTCCGGAAAGGGGGGAATTCCGGCGGAGCCCGGCTGGCGCGCCAGCCGGGTCTCCGCGTCAGGTCTTGTCTGCTGAATCCGCGCGGCTATTCCTCATCGGCATGGTGCCGGCCGTTGGCCAGCAGCAGACCGATCACCGCGCCGACCGCGGCGGCGATCGCCACCGCCTTCAGCGGGGATTCGGCCACGCGGTGCTGGGCCTGCACCACCGCGCCATCCACGCGTTCGCGGGCGCGCATCATGCCGTCAGCGGTCTGGGCGCGCAGGCGATGCGCCATGTCGCTGGCGCGCTCGCGCAGGCGGTGGCCCGCCTGCAGGCTCTCGGCGGAGCCCTCGCGCGCCAGCACCTGGATGGTGTGCTCGAGCTGCGAGATCAGCGACTTGACTTCGCTGGACACCGGCGCCGCCGCCTCGCGCGTATCGCGCGCGGCATGCTTGATATGGCGGATCGCACTGTCGGCACTGTCGGACAGGTGGTTCAGTTCCTTACGGACTTTAGGGTTCTGCGTCAGCATACGGTCTCCTCAGGTTCGGGTCGACGAGGGCTTGATGCCGGCTTGCGCCGGCGTTATCGTCCCCTGCGAACGAGTCCCATCACCGCGGCGACCAGCGCCACGACCAGGAAGATGAAAAACAGGATCTTGGCGATTTCCACGGCGCCGGCGGCAATCCCGCCGAAGCCGAAAATGGCGGCGATCAGGGCGATGACGAAAAATACGAGTGCATATTGCAGCATGGCTAGGCTCCCGAAGATTTCGGACCAGGCCAGGCGCACTGGCTGGGCCCATGTGAGGCTTGCGCCAACGGGTGCAAGCTCATAGCCTCATCGTAGAAAGACACGCTTCGTGCCAATACCGACAGGCAGCCGATTCCACTGTCAGCCAAGTCCTACAACGCCTGCCGCGCGCCACGCGGGCTTCGCGCAGCGCTTGCCGTGCACGCAATGAGGCTGCGGCGCCGGCGCAAAGTGCGACTCTAAAACCGGCGGCGGGTTGACCCATGGCGGTCGATGTGATTCCATGGGCCCTCCCTTGGCGCCGCGGCGGGCGAGCGCGCCTTCTCGATAGGAATTGCCCCATGTTCAAGCAGTCATTTCTCCCTCACACGCTGTTGCTGGCGGGCGGCATCCTGCTGACCCTGGCGGTGCTGGTGGCGTCGGAAACCGGCAATATCCGCCTGCGTGAAAGCTATACCGACGTGATCCGCTCGCAGCGCCTGCAGACCGAGCTGGCCGCGCTCAACGGCGAGCTGGTCAATGCCGAGGCCGGCCAGCGCGGCTTCCTGCTGACCGGCAAGGAAAGCTACCTGGAGCCGTACTACAAGGCGCTGCCGCGCATCGCCGAGCTGATGGCGCAGATCCGCGCGGGCTACGCCAATGACCCGGAAGGCCTGAAGCAGTTCGGCGACACCTCCAAGCTGGTCAACAGCAAGCTCAACGAGATGGCGCTGACGCTGGTGTACGGCAAGCGCGACCTGGAAGTGGCGCTGGACCTGATCCGCACCGACTACGGCAAGCAGACCATGGACAACGCGCGCCGCGGGCTCGACCAGCTGCAGGCGCGCGAGGCCGGCGCGGTGTCGCACCGGCTCGAGGGCGCCGAGAACGACGTGCAGCTGTCGCGCTACGGCATCGGCCTGCTCACGGCGATCAACATCATCCTGCTGATGGCGGTCGGCATCGGCCACGCCAAGCGGCTGGCGATGGCCGAGGCGGTGCGCACGCAGCTGGAAGAGGAAAGCGTGCGGCTGGACCGCAAGGTGCGCGCGCGTACGCGCCAGCTGTCGGCGCTGGCGGGCCACCTGCAGCGCGTGACCGAAGACGAGAAGACCCGGCTCGCGCGCGAACTGCATGACGAGCTGGGCGCGATCCTGACGGCGATCAAGCTGGACCTGCACTGGGTGCGCCGCAAGGTACAGGCGGACCAGCCGATGGCCGCCGAGCGCCTGACGCGCGTGATGCTGCACGTGGACCAGGGCATCCAGATCAAGCGCCGCCTGATCGAGGACCTGCGCCCCACCGTGTTGCTCAACCTGGGCCTGCGCGCGGCGGTCACTCAACTGGTCGAGGAAGTGGGCGCGCGCAATAACTGGGAGACCGAGGTCAGCGTGCCCGAAGACCTGCCGGCGCTGCGCGACGAAGCCGCGATCGCGCTGTACCGCATCGTGCAGGAATCGCTGACCAATGCCAGCAAGTACTCCGAGGCCCGGCACGTCGAGGTGTCGCTGGCGTGCCAGGGCGAACTGCTGACGCTGACCGTGCGCGACGACGGCAAGGGCCTGCCGCCGGACTTCGACGCCGGCAACCAGGCCGGGCACCACGGCTTGCTGGGGATGGAGCAGCGCGTCACGGCGCTGGGCGGCAGCATGCAGATCGATTCGTCGCCGGATGCCGGCGTGCGCATCCGCATCGAAGTGCCGTTGACAACCTCCGTGCTGGCGCCCGCAGAAGAACCCGAAAGTCCCGAGCCGGCACGCGCCTGATGCGTCAGCCCTGTGGCGCGGCGTGTTCCTCGATCACGCGGAACACCTGCTCCAGCTCCAGGGACTTGTCGAAGAAATAGTCGGCGCCCGCCTCGGCGCACTGGCGCCGGTACATTTCGAGCTGGGCATGGTTGGTGTAGACGATGCGCACGGTGCCGGTGCCGGCACGCTGCATCGCGCGCAGCACGTTGATGCCGTTACCCTGGCGCAACTGCAGGTCGACGATGGCGACGTCGTACTTGCCGGCGCCGAGCAGGCGCAGCGCCAGGGCTTCGGTATCGGCCCAGTCGACGTTCTCGATAAACGGGAAATCCTTCAGGTATTCGAGCAGCATGCCACGCAGGACCGCCGAATCTTCAATCAGCAGCACGTTCAGCGCCCGGTAGGAAGTGTTCGAATCCTGCTCCGACATATTTTGTATTGCGGGTCCCTTCCGGGGCGGCCCGCGCGGGGCCGCGATTGAACTGCTATTCCACCAGGCCGTTCTTGATCGCGTAGTAGGTCAGGTCGGCGTTGGTCTTCATGCCCATTTTCTCCAGGATGCGCGAACGGTAGGTGCTGACGGTCTTGACGCTGAGGAACAGCTCGTCGGCGATCACCGATACCGACTGCCCGCGTGAAAGCTTGCAAAAGATCTGGAACTCGCGCTCGGACAGCATCTGGTGCACCGGCTGCTCGGTCGGCTTGTCGAGCCCGCCGATCAGCAGGTCGGCCACCGTGGCGCTGACGTAGCGGCGCCCCTGCGCCACCGTGCGGATTGCCTTGACCAGGTCGTCGGGTGCGCTTTCCTTGGTCAGATAACCGGAGGCGCCCGCACGGATCAGGTTGATCGCGTACTGGTCTTCCGGGTATGTCGACAGGATCAGCACCGGCAGGTCGGGCTTGCGCTGGCGGATCAGCTTGAGCACGTCGATGCCGTTGCGGTCCGGCATCGAGATGTCCAGCACCAGCACGTCGAACTCGGCATCGCGCAGCTGCGCCATGACTTCGTCGCCACTGCCGGCCTCGCCGGTCACCTGGATATCGGGTTCTTCGGAAATGAACTGACGCAGCCCGGCACGCACAATCTCGTGGTCGTCGGCGATCAGGACGCGGATCATGTGGGGCTCCACGGGTTTAACGGACCAGCACTTCGGCCCGGTGCACGTCGGGTGCAGGCGGAACCGCTTGCGATGCTGTCATTGTAGTGCCGCGCGCGCGCTCAGGCTGTCGGTGTCAGGCTGACAATGCGGCGTGGCGGCAAGGCCAGCCGCGGGCACGCCGCGGCAGCCGCAAAAGCAAAGCGGGACGGATAGGATCCGTCCCGCTTTGCTGCGGCGCGTCAGGCCCGTGAACTTCCCTGGAGGGAGCCCGGCGCGGCCATGCACCGGTAGAGGCTGGGGCTAGTACTGCAAGCGACTATCCGGGTGCTTACTGCGCTTTCGCGCCAGCCTCCGCGCCGGCGCTGACGCCCACGTTCGCGTCGGCCTTCGACTTCTTGGTCGACTTGGCGGCGTGCTTGCCATGCTTGGCCTTGCTGCCCGCCTCTGCCTTGGCCGAGCCGGTGGCGTCGGCGGCGGTGCCGGCGCTCTTGTCGACGGCGGCGCCCGCGGTCGACAGGCCCTTGTCAGCCGCCGTGCCCGCTGCCGACAGGCCCTTGTCGGTCGCCGCGCCGGCGGTCGACAGGCCCTTCTCGGCCGCGCCCGCGGCACCCGTGGCGGCGCCGCCGACGGCGTTCAGGCCACCTTGTGCCGCCGCGGCGGGCGCGGGCGTGGTCACCGAGGCACCGACATCGGCCTTGGCGCCGACGGCAGCGCCGGTGCCCTGGGCCATGGCCAGCGAGGAAGCCGCGGCGATCGACAGTGCGGACAGGGAGAGCAGCAGTTTCTTCATGGACAGACTCCTTTCAGGATGCCCCACGGCGAAACATTCGCCGCGGTGATCACGCTGGTGATTGCGTGTATCGAGCCCTCAGTCTAGGGAGCCGGACTGCGGCGGTCTGTGAGCAGTTGAAAGGCACTGTAAGGAGTTGTGAGGCGGCCCGCACGCCACCCTGGCGGCGCCGTGCGGGCCATTCGCTGCGCTTTTCCTGCTGCATCAAAGGGCTGGCGGCGGCGCATCGCCGCCGCCGCTGCCGCCCGGGCGTCGCACCCGGTTACAGGTTGGGCGCGAGCGCGCGCGCCAGCGCGGCGCGGTCCTCATGGCGGCGGGCCGCCATGTCGTCGAGCTGGTCCTGGCCGATCTTGCCGATGGTGAAGTAGGTCGACTCGGGATGCGCCAGGTAGAAGCCGCTGACCGAGGCCGCCGGCGTCATCGCCAGCGACTCGGTAATGCCCATGCCGATCTCGGCCGCGTCGAGGAACTCGAACATCGGCCCCTTGACGGTGTGCTCCGGGCACGCCGGATAGCCCGGCGCGGGACGGATGCCGCGGTACTTCTCGGCGATCAGCTCGTCGTTGCTCAGCGCCTCGGCGGCGTCATAGCCCCACAGGTCCTTGCGCACGCGCTCGTGCAGGCATTCGGCGAAGCCCTCGGCCAGGCGGTCGGCCAGCGCCTTGAGCATGATCGCGCTGTAGTCGTCGTGGTCCGCCTCGAACTGCGCCTCCTTCTTGTCGACGCCCAGGCCCGCGGTCACGGCAAACACGCCGACATAGTCGGCGATGCCGCTGTCCTTCGGTGCAACGAAGTCGGCCAGGCAGCGGTTGGGGCGGCGCACGCCGTCGACCACCGGGCGCTCGCTCTGCTGGCGCAGGTTGTGCCAGGTCAGTGCGACCTTGCTGCGGCTCTCGTCGGTGTAGATCTCGATATCGTCGTCGTTGACGGTGTTGGCCGGCAGCAGCGCGATCACGCCGTTGGCGCTCAGCCAGCGGCCCTGGATCAGGCGCGACAGCATGGCCTTGCCGTCCGAGAACACCTTGCGCGCCGATTCCCCCACGATCTCGTCATTGAGGATGTCGGGGAATTTGCCGGCGAGGTCCCAGGTCTGGAAGAACGGGCCCCAGTCGATGTAGTTGGCCAGCTCGGCCAGATCGTAGTTGCGGAACACGCGGCGGCCGATGAACTTTGGCTTCGGCGGCACGTAGCCGCTCCAGTCGATCGGCGTCTTGTTGGCGCGCGCCTGCGCCAGCGTCACCATCGGCGTGGCCTTCTTGTTGGCGTGCTGGGTGCGGATGCGCTCGTAGTCGCTCTTCAGCTCGTCCAGGTACCGGGCCGCGCCTTCGTCGGACAGCAGGCTCGACGCCACGCTGACCGAGCGCGAGGCATCCGGCACGTACACCACCGGGCCTTCGTAGTTGGGTGCGATCTTGACCGCGGTATGCACGCGCGAGGTGGTGGCGCCGCCGATCAGCAGCGGGATCTTCTTCACGCGGAAGTAGTCGTCGCGCTGCATCTCGGACGCGACGTAGGCCATTTCTTCCAGCGACGGCGTGATCAGCCCGGACAGGCCGACGATGTCCGCGCCCTCGACCTTGGCCTTGGCCAGGATCTCGTTGCACGGGACCATCACGCCCATGTTGACCACTTCGAAGTTATTGCACTGGAGCACCACCGAGACAATGTTCTTGCCGATGTCGTGCACGTCGCCCTTGACGGTGGCGATCACGATCTTGCCGCGCGCCTTGACGTCGCCGCCGGCCTCGGCCAGCAGGCGCTTTTCTTCCTCGATGAAGGGCAGCAGGTGCGCCACCGCCTGCTTCATCACGCGCGCGCTCTTGACCACCTGCGGCAGGAACATCTTGCCCGCGCCGAACAGGTCGCCGACGATGTTCATGCCGTCCATCAGCGGGCCTTCGATCACCTCGATCGGGCGGCCGCCGCGCGCGGCGACCTGCTGCCGCACTTCCTCGGTGTCTTCGACGATGAAGGTGGTAATGCCATGCACCAGCGCGTGCGCCAGGCGTTCGCCCACCGGCACCGGCTGCTCGGGCGTGCCGCGCCAGGCCAGGTTTTCTTCCTTCTTGGCGCCGCCGCCTTTGTAGCGGTCGGCGATTTCCAGCAGGCGGTCGGTGGAGTCCTCGCGGCGGTTCAGCACCACGTCTTCCACGCGCTCGCGCAACTCGGGATCGAGCTGGTCATACACGCCGAGCTGGCCGGCGTTGACGATGCCCATGTCCATGCCCGCGCCGATCGCGTGGTACAGGAACACGGTGTGGATCGCCTCGCGCACCACGTCGTTGCCGCGGAACGAGAACGACACGTTGGAAACGCCGCCGCTGACCTTGGCGTAGGGCAGGTTCTGCTTGATCCAGCGCGTGGCTTCGATGAAGTCCACCGCGTAGTTGTTGTGTTCCTCGATGCCGGTCGCGACCGCGAAGATGTTCGGGTCGAAGATAATGTCTTCCGGCGGGAAGCCGACTTCATTGACCAGGATGTCGTAGCTGCGCTTGCAGATCTCCGTCTTGCGTTCGAAGGTATCGGCCTGGCCCTTCTCGTCGAAGGCCATCACCACGCTGGCCGCACCGTAGCGGCGGATCAGCTCGGCGTGGTGGCGGAATTGTTCCTCGCCTTCCTTCAGCGAGATCGAGTTGACCACCGGCTTGCCCTGCACGCATTGCAGGCCGGCCTCGATCACCTCCCACTTGGACGAATCCAGCATGATCGGCACGCGCGCGATGTCGGGCTCGGACGCGATCAGGTTCAGGAAGCGAACCATCGCGGCCTTCGAGTCCAGCATGGCCTCGTCCATGTTGATGTCGATGATCTGCGCGCCGTTCTCGACCTGCTGGCGCGCCACCGCCAGCGCCTCGTCGAACTGGCCGTTCAGGATCATGCGCGCGAAGGCCTTGGAGCCGGTCACGTTGGTGCGCTCGCCGACGTTGACGAACAGCGTGTCGTCGTCGATGGTAAAGGGCTCCAGGCCGGACAGGCGCATCGGGCGCGGGGGCAGTTTGTTCTCGCTCATGTTGTCAGGCTCTCGGGCTCAGGCGGCGTCGCGATACTGGCCGGGCCAGCTGCGGGGTTTCTTGTCGGCCACGCGCTGGGCGATGGCGGCGATATGCTCGGGCGTGGTGCCGCAGCAGCCGCCCACCAGGTTCACCAGCCCGGAGGCAGCGAACTCTTCCACCAGCGACGACGTGACCTCGGGGGTTTCATCGAAACCCGTGTCGCTCATCGGGTTCGGCAAACCCGCGTTGGGGTAGCACGACACCGCGGCGTCGCAGATCTTGGCCAGCTCGGCGATGTAGGGGCGCATCAGCGTCGCGCCCAGCGCGCAGTTCAGGCCGAAGGTCACCGGCCGCGCATGGCGCAAGCTGTTCCAGAACGCCTCGACGGTCTGCCCGGACAGGATCCGGCCCGAGGCATCGGTCACGGTGCCGGAGATCATCACCGGCACGCGCTCGCCGGTGTCCTCGAACAGCTGGTCGATGGCGAACAGCGCGGCCTTGGCGTTGAGCGTGTCGAAGATGGTCTCGACCAGGAACACGTCGGCGCCCCCTTCGAGCAGTGCCTTGCCTTGTTCGTAGTACGACTCGCGCAATTCCTCGAAGGTGACGTTGCGCGCGCCGGGGTCGTTCACATCCGGCGAGATGCTGGCGGTCTTGGGCGTGGGGCCGAAGGCGCCGGCGACGAAGCGCGGCTTGTCGGGCGTGCTGTACTTGTCGCAGGCAGCGCGCGCCAGGCGCGCGGCCTCGACGTTCATCTCGTAGGCCAGCTCGGCCATCTTGTAGTCTTCCTGCGCCACCCGCGTGGCGCCGAAGGTATTGGTTTCGATCAGGTCGGCGCCGGCGGCCAGGTACTGCTCGTGGATCTCGCTGATGACCTGCGGGCGCGTCAGCAGCAGCAGTTCGTTGTTGCCCTTGACGTCGACCTTGTGTTCGGCGAAGCGCTCGCCGCGGTAGTCGGCCTCGCTCAGCTTGTAGCGCTGGATCATGGTGCCCATGGCGCCATCCAGGATCAGGATGCGTTCTTGCAGCAGCCGGGGCAGCTCGGCAGCCCGGGTGTAGGGGCGCGGTGCGGCCGCGCGGGATTCAGGGGCACTCATGGCGGGGAACTCTGGAAAGGCGGGGCCGGCGGAGCTTCGACGGTAGGCCGCGGTGGCCGATGGCGGCCAAGGAGGTGCGATTTTATCAGGTGTATCAAGGCCTTGCGGGCGCCGTCGGTTGCCTGCCGGACGCTCCGGCGCCTACACTGAGAGGCGTAAACATCACCGTCCGGCGGCCTGCGCCGCGCCGCTTCACTGCCTCTTCCGACCATGCAACACCTGTCCCCGACCGACGCCCACGCCTTGCTGGCGCAATCGCCCGAGACGCTCTTCATCGACTGCCGCAGCGAAATGGAATACCTGTTCGTCGGCCATCCCAAGGGCGCGCACAACGTGCCCTGGAACGACGGCCCGGACTGGGAGGTCAACCCGCATTTCGTGCAGATGGTGAAGAAGCTCGCCGGGCAGGCCTCGGCGCGGCCGGTGCTGCTGATCTGCCGCAGCGGCAATCGCTCGTCCGCCGCGGCCCGCGCGCTCGAGGGCGCGGGTTTTTCCAACGTCCGCTTTGTGCTGCACGGCTTCGAGGGCGACCTCGACGCGGAGCGCCACCGCAATACGCTCAACGGCTGGCGCCACGACGGGCTGCCCTGGGAACAGTACTGAGCCATTGCGGCCGCAAGAAAGCAAAAGCCCGCCGAAGCGGGCTTGGTCCTCGTCGCGAAACCGGGCGGGCGGCGGCTCGGGGCGCCGGCCCGGCGTGGCCGCTCAGTGCATCACCAGCGGGTGCGTCATCACGTTGTCGAACTTGCCGAGGAAGTCATCGACCTCCTCCACCGACGGCTCGCTTTCGATCAGCCGCTTGACGTCGGCGCGGAAGCTTTCGGCGAGCTGGCCGCCGAGGAAAATCTCGCGCTTCAGGTTCTTGTCGACGATTTCGTAGCCGCCGAATTCGAGCGGCGCTTGCTCGACATCCGCACCGAACTCGACGATGCAGTAGTTGTCGCTGTTGTAGATCATTTGCATGGCACACCTCCTGGGCGTCATGGATGGGCGGCTCGCCCTTGTGGTTCTTGCCTCAGTTGTTGCCATGAGGGGGGCGCCGCGGCTTTACCTCCAAACTTGGGGTGACCGGCGGGAAATCAAGTTATTGAGTGCCTGTCACCACGTTGCCACGATTTTCTGCCTTACATGAATTGGGCATCGGCCAATGCAACAAGTTTCTTGAGCCTGGAACATCAGTGTGTTGCTTGTCACGGAACGTCGCACTGGCCCCCGCATGCGGCGCTCCCCAGGAAGGCGTCCAGCGCGGCGTGGAAGCGTTCCGGCTGCTCCACGTGCACCAGGTGCGCCGCTTGCGGCACCACTTCGAGCCGTGACCCGGGGATCGCCGCGGCAATGCTTTGTGCCATCGCCACGGTGGCGCCCTGGTCCTGCTCGCCCGCTACTACCAGCGTAGGACAATGGATGCGGGAAAGCGCGCCCGCCAGGTCGAAAGCCATGATGGCCTCGGCCACACCCACGTATCCACGTACCGGAGTCGCCACCAACATGTCGCGGATACGCAACACTTCGTCCGGATGGGACGCATGGAACGCCGGCGTCAGCCAGCGCCCGAGGGTGGCATCGGCGAGTCCCGCCATGCCGTGGGCCTCGGCCTGGCCGATGCGGTTGTGCCACATCGGGTGGGCTTCCATCGGCGTCTGGCTGTTGGTCGCAACCAGCGTCAGCGACAGCAGCCGCTCCGGATGGCGCAGCCCCATGCTCTGCCCGATCATGCCGCCGACCGAGATGCCGCAGAAGTGCGCCTGCGGAATTTGCAGCGCGTCCATCACGGCCACCACGTCGTCGGCCAGGCGCGTCATGGTGTAGGGGCCGAGCGGGGCATCGCTGGCGCCATGGCCGCGCAGGTCCGGGCGCACCACGCGGTAGCGGCCGGCCAGGTGCCTGGCGGTGAGGTCCCACAGGGTATGGTCGGCCGCCAGGGCATGGGTCATGATCACCCAGGGCCCGTCGGCGCCGTCGAGGCGCACGTGCAGGTCGGCGCCGTCGGCATGGATGCGGCGGGTTTCGGTGGGCGGCGTGGCAACGGTCATGGCTGGGTCTCCTTTCGGTCAAGCCTGCGTGGATATGGTCGGACCGGCGGCGCGAACCGGCGGCGCTACGGTCCTTCCCTGCCGCGGTACACCAGGTCGATCTGGGTGCCGTCGGGCTCGGTCTGGCGCAACCGCACCGGCATCCAGCCCAGCGACTGCGCCAGCCAGACCTCGACGCGGCGCCGGTCGTTGGCGCGGCGCGGCAGCCGCACAAAGTGCTTGGCGCGCACCACGCCCTGGCCGGTGTCGACCTCGACCTCTCCAACATACTGCACTTGCATCGGCTCCACATCCCGGGTGTCGGCCACCTGGAACGCTTCGGTCACACCGGGCGTGGCATAGCGCTGGGGATTGCCGCGCACCAGCCCCACCAGTTGCAGGAAGACGCTGAAGCGGTCCTGGGCGCCGGGCGGAAACGGCGCCTGCGCGCCCGAGGCAAAGGCCACGGTGCCGGCCGCGGTGTCGATGCGCGAGGCCTCGACCTTGTTGCGGCGGCGCTCCTCGTAGCGTTCCGGCAACAGCCCCTGCTCGGCCAGCGCGCCGCTGCTCTGGAAGGCAAAGCGGAACCACAGCACCCGGGTCTCGACCGCCAGGCGGTAGCGGCCGCCGTCCTGCTCCCAGCGGATCAGGCCGTCCGGGTTCTGCACGCCGTTGACGAAGCTGGCGTAATGCATGGTCGCCGATGGGGGCGCGCTGTAGCGCACGCCGTTGACACCGCCCTGCGGGCCGCCGGACGGGGCCGGCGCGGCGGCGGCTGCGGGCGCGGCCGCGCTGCCTTCGCCGCCGCTGCCGGCGGCCATCTCGGTAGCGCCCTGCGGGCTGGTGGCGAGCGGTGGCGCCGGCTCGGGTGCGGGAACTTCCGGTTCAGGCTGCGGTGCCGCGGGCTTGGGCTGCGGGCGCGGCGCGCGCGCGATCGGTCTTGGCTTGGGTGGGGCTGGCGGCGCCGGCGGCGGCAGCAGCACGGCTTCCAGCGTGGGGGTATCGCTGACATCGACCGGGATCAGCGGCCCGGGCATGCGCACCAGGCCCACCACCGCCAGCAGGTGGACCAGCAGCACCAGCGCAATCACAAAGATCCAGCGGCGCCGGCGCCAGACGCGGGAATCCGCGCCGCGCCGGGCGTCAGGTTCAGGCGGGGCCGGTTTGTCCGGCCGGCGTGGCGGCACCAAGGTAGCCGAGTTCCGATGAGAGCTGTTGGGCGATGGCGCGTACACGGCGATCCATCGTACCGCCCCATTCTGCATCGAATATGCTCTGCGCGCCCAGCACGATCAGCCCCATGGCGAGATGGCCGTTGGCGTCGAACACCGGCATCGAGAACGCATTGATGCCCGGCAGCACGCCGCCGAGCGTGCGCGCGGCGCCGTGCGCGCGCACCTCGGCGCAGATCGCATCGTAGTCGGCCAGCGTGCGCGGCATGTCGGGCACGCCGTCATGGCCGCGCGCGCCCAGCTCGCGCTCGATCAGCGGCAGGGTCTGCTTGCGCGGCAGATAGGCACCGTAGAGCCGGCCGGTGGCGGAGTTGAGCATCGGCATCACGTCACCCAGGCGCAGGCTGACCGTGACCGGGTGGCTGGATTCCTCCCAGTGCACCACCGTGGGACCGTGGTTGCCCCACACCGCGATGCCGGCGGTCAGGTCCAGCTCGTCGCGCAGCTGCGACAGGATCGGCCGCGCCTTCTTGACCGGGTCGAGACGGTTCAGCCCGGCCAGCCCCAGCTGCAGCGCGAACGGCCCCAGGTCATAGCGCCCGCTGACGGGGTCCTGCGCCACCGCGCCCAGCCGCATGAAGCTGACCAGATAGCGATGGGCCTTGGCGGGGTTCATGTCTGCTGCGGCGGCCAGGTCGCGCAGCATCATCGCGCGCGGCGATGCCGCGAGCGCCTGCAGCAGCCTGAAGCCCACCTCGATGGACTGGATGCCGGAACGCAGCTTGGCGTCTTCTTCTTCGATCTCTGACATGCGGGTGGCAGGGCCTGTGCTTGCTGGCTGGGGGAGGGAAAAATCCTAGGTAAATTTACTATAGCGAAATCGATTTACCAATTTTTAAGCGCTCGGTAGACTTTCTTCGCCACAGACCTGTCCGGCGCGGCGCACGTGCCGCCCGCCGAGCCGGGCCCCGTTTTACCATGGAGACCACCGATGCGCCCCCCTGGCTACTTCCGCCCCGTCCTTGCCGCCCTCGGCGCCGTTCCCCTGCTGGCCCTGCTGTGCACCGCGAGCGCACCCGCGCGCGCCGACAGCTGGCCGTCGCAGCCGATCCGCTGGGTGGTGCCCTACCCCGCCGGCGGCGGCACCGATGTGGTCGCGCGCACCGTGGCCCAGGCGATCTCGCCGGCGCTGGGCAAGCAGGTGGTGATCGACAACCGGCCCGGCGCCGCCACCATCGTCGGCGCCGATGCGGTGGCGCATGCCAGGCCCGACGGCTACACCGTGCTGACCGCCGATACCGCCACGCTGGCCGCCAATCCGTCGCTGTACAAGAAGCTGCCGTACAACGCCGACAAGGACTTCGTCCATATCGGCCAGCTGGCGCGCTTCCCGCTGGTGCTGGTAGCCAACCCGAACTTCCCCGCGCGCACGCTCAAGGAAGCGATCGACTATGCGCAGAAGAATCCGGGCAAGGTCAATTTTGCCTCGCCGGGCGCCGGCAGCCCGCACCATCTGGCGATGGAACTGTTCATGGACCAGACCCGGGTCAAGATGACGCACGTGCCCTACAAGGGCGCCGCGCCCGCGGTGCAGGACCTGCTCGCGGGCCAGGTCGACCTGATGTTCCTGGACCTGGCCTCGGGCCAGCAGAACGTTCAGGCCGGCAAGCTGCGCGCGCTGGGCGTGGCCACGCCCAGGCGCCTCTCCGTGCTGCCGAGTGTGCCGACCGTCGCCGAAGGCGGCGTGGCCGGCTTCGAGGCCTACGCCTGGCAAGGCATGGTGGCGCCGGCCGGCACGCCCAAGGCCGTGGTCGCGCGGCTGAACGCCGAGCTGGTCAAGGCGCTGAAGACGCCCGAGGTGCAGAAGAAGCTGGAAGGCGTGGGCGTCGAAGCGGTCTCGAGCACGCCCGAGGAATTCGCCAGCTATGCACGCGCCGAGGCCGAGCGCTGGGGCAAGCTGATCAAGGCCAAGGGCATCACGGTCGACTGAGCGGCGCGCGCGCCGCGTTAGACTAGCGCCCATACTAGCGCCCACCGCGCCTGCCCGGCAGGCGCCCTCGATCCCTACCGCATCCCATGAAACTCGCAACCCTGAAGGACGGTTCGCGCGACGGCCAGCTGGTGGTCGTGTCGCGCGACCTGAAGACCGCGCACTTCGCCACCGACATCGCCGGCAAGCTGCAGACCGTGCTCGACGACTGGCAGTTCTACGCACCGCAGCTGCAGGACCTGTACGACGCGCTCAACGGCGGCCGCGCACGGCATCCGTTCCCGTTCGCGCCGAAGGACTGCATGGCGCCGCTGCCGCGCGCCTACCAGTGGGCCGACGGCTCGGCCTACGTCAACCACGTCGAGCTGGTGCGCAAGGCGCGCGGCGCCGAGATGCCGCCCGAGTTCTGGACCGACCCGCTGATGTACCAGGGCGGCTCCGACGATTTCCTGGGCCCGCATGACGACATCGTCTGCGCCAGCGAGGCCTTCGGCATCGACTTCGAGGCCGAGGTGGCGGTGATCACCGGCGACGTGAGGATGGGCGCCACCCCGGAGCAGGCCGGCGAGGCCATCCGGCTGGTGATGCTTGCCAACGACGTCTCGCTGCGCAACCTGATCCCGGCCGAACTGGGCAAGGGCTTCGGCTTCCTCCAGAGCAAACCGGCGACGGCGTTCTCGCCGGTGGCGGTGACCCCCGACGAACTGGGCGAGGCCTGGCGCGAGCGCAAGGTGCACCTGCCGATGACGGTGCACTGGAACAGCAAGAAGGTGGGCCAGCCCGACTGCGGCACCGACATGGTGTTCGACTTCGGCCAGCTGATCGCGCATATCTGCAAGACCCGCAACGTGCGCGCCGGCAGCATCGTCGGCTCGGGCACGATCTCCAATGTCGACCGCAAGAAGGGGTACTGCTGCATCGCCGAGAAGCGCATGCTCGAGACCATCGACGAAGGCAAGCCGGTGACCGAATTCATGAAGTTCGGCGACGCGGTCAAGATCGAGATGTTCGACGCGCAGGGTCATTCGGTATTCGGCGCGATCGACCAGCTGGTGGCCGCCGCCTGAGGACCGGCGGGCCGGGGGCGCAACCGCGCGCCGGATTTGCATATAATTAACCGACCGATCGGTTGGTAAATTAACCTGCTTCCGGCGCCCGCCCTGGCGTCCACTGAAAAGGCCCCCATGAACGCTTCCTCCGCTGACACCGCCGCCCTGTCCCCGCGCTACGAGCGCTATCGCGCGCTGACCCTGCGCCGCCACGGCCCGATCCTGGAAATCGTCATGGGCGCGGCCCAGTCGGCCAACCAGAAGCTGGCCACCGCCGACGCCAACATGCACCGCGAGCTGGCCGAGATCTGGCGCGACGTCTCCGCCGACCCCGAGGTGCGCGTGGCGCTGATCCGCGGCGAAGGCAAGGGCTTCTCCGCCGGCGGCGACCTGGCGCTGGTCGAGGACATGGCCAACGACTTCGACACCCGCACCCGCGTCTGGCACGAGGCGCGCGACCTGGTCTACAACGTCATCAACTGCGACAAGCCGGTGGTCTCGGCGATGCACGGCCCGGCCGTCGGCGCCGGGCTGGTGGCGGGCCTGCTGGCCGATATCTCGATCGCGGCGAAGACCGCGCGCATCGTCGACGGCCATACCCGGCTGGGCGTGGCCGCGGGCGACCATGCCGCGATCGTGTGGCCGCTGCTGTGCGGAATGGCCAAGGCCAAGTACTATCTGATGCTGTGCGAGTCGGTCAGCGGCGAAGAAGCCGAGCGGATCGGCCTGGTCTCGCTGGCGGTGGATGAGGACGAACTGGTGGCGCGCGCCTTCGAGGTGGCCAACCGGCTGGCGGCGGGGTCGCAGAGCGCGATCCGCTGGACCAAGTACGCCCTCAACAACTGGCTGCGCATGGCCGGCCCCGCTTTCGATACCTCGCTGGCGCTCGAATTCATGGGTTTTGCCGGCCCCGACGTGCACGAAGGCATGGCGAGCCTGCGCGAAAAGCGGCCGCCTCAGTTCAGGTAACGACGACGCAGCCGCGCTCCCGGAGGTCCGGGCACCGGGCTGCGCCGCACACGGAGCGCGCGACCATGTTCGGACAGATTCCCGATTTCACCAACGGCTTCGACTTCATGCGCCGGCTATGGGGCGGCGCGGGCATCCCCGCCAGCCTGATGCCCGGCCTGCAGGCGATGACGCCGCCGATGGACCTGGAAGACCTCGACAAGCGCATCGCCGACCTGAAGGCGGTGGAAAGCTGGCTGCAGCTCAATACCAACCTGCTGCGCACCACCATCCAGGGACTGGAAGTGCAGCGCGCCACGCTGGTGGCGCTGCAGACCTTCGGCAACGCGCTGTCGCCCGAGGCCATGCAATCGGCGATGGAAAACGTCGCGCGCGCCGCCAACGCCCCCAGCGCCGAGGCGCCGCAACGCACCGGCGCGGATACCGGCGCCGGTACCAGCGCGGACACGGGCAGCGCCGCGCACCCCGAGCCGCCTGCCGCCGAGCCGTCGCAGGCGGCCGCCGGCGACGCCGATGCCGCTCCGGCGCCCAATGCCGCGCTGTGGTGGGACATGCTGCAACAGCAGTTCAACCAGATTGCCAGCAGCGCCGCGGCGGCCAGCATGGTGCCGTTCGGCATTGGCGGCTTTGGCGCCGCCGGCGCCGCCACGCCAGCCGGCACCACCCAGTCCGGCGCAGAGAAAGCGAAGACCGCGGCAGCCGGCAAGACGGCTTCGGCGGGTACCGCCAGCCCTGCCGCGAAGAAGACACCGGCGAAGAAGGCACCGGCAAAGCAGGCGCCGGCGAAGAAAGCGGCTGCCAAGAAGCCGGCCAAGACCATGCCGGCGCGGGAGGCCGAGAGTGGCCGTGGTAGCAACGGCAGCGGCAACGGCAACGGCAGCACCAACGGCGCCGGCGGCAGCGTCACCAACTGAGCCTGCCGCCGCCCGGCGCCACCATCCACCCATGCATCGCGATTCCCTGCCGCTGCCCCCGGCGGCGCCCGCTTCCACGCCCAACCCCGCCGCCACCGCGCTGATCCTGATGGGCGGCGGCGCGCGCGCCGCCTACCAGGCCGGCGTGCTCAACGGCGTGGCGCGCATCGCCGCGCGCCATGGCAAGGCGCAGGCCGCGCTGCCGTTCGGCATCCTCGCCGGCACCTCGGCCGGGGCCATCAACGGCGCGGGGCTGGCCATCCATGCCGGCGACTTCGAAGCCGCCGCGCAGAGCCTGGGCGCGCTCTGGCACAGCATCCATGCCGACGAGGTCTACCGCACCGATGTGCTGCGCGTGGGCGTGTCGGGGGCGCGCTGGCTGTCGACGCTGGCGCTGGGCTGGGCCACGCAGCGGCGCGCGCCGCGCGCGCTGTTCGACAACACGCCGCTGGGCAGCATGCTGGGCGAGCTGTTCGAGCCCGCGCGGGTGCAGGCCAGCCTCGACAGCGGCGCGCTGCAGGCGTTCGCGGTCACGGCGCTGTCGTACAGCACCGGGCGCCACGTGACCTTCTACCAGTCGCACCACCGCATCCATCCGTGGCACCGCAGCCAGCGCATCGCGGTGCCGGCGCAGATCACGGTGGACCACCTGCTGGCCTCGTCATCGATCCCGTTCCTGTTCCCGGCCATGCCGCTGGAACTCGATGGGCACCACGAGTGGTTCGGCGACGGCACCATGCGCCAGATGTCGCCGCTGTCGCCGGCGATCCACCTGGGCGCGTCGCGCATCCTGGCGATCGGCGCGGCCTCGCGCCAGCGCTCGGGCTGGTTCGACACCATGCCGGGCGGCGGCTATCCGTCGCTGGCGCAGGTGGGCGGACAGGCGCTGGCCAGCATCTTCCTCGACGGGCTGAACACCGACCTGGAGCGGCTGCTGCATATCAACCGGCTGCTGGCGCGCATGCCCGAGGTGGCCGGCGACCGCGAGGGCTGGCGCCCGGTGCAGGTGATGACGGTGGCGCCCAGCGAGCCGATCGAGGCCATCGCCGCCGAGCACCAGAAGCAGTTGCCGCGCACCGTGCGCGCGCTGCTGGCGCCGCTGGGCGGCACCGAGGCGCGCGGCGCCGCATTCGCCAGCTACCTGCTGTTCGAGCCGGCCTTCACGCAGGCGCTGATCGCGCTGGGCGAGCGCGACGCCGAAGCCCAGGCCGACGAGCTGGCAGCCTTCCTTTACGGCATCGTGCCGGGCACAGCGCCAGCCGCGCCCGGCACGGACGACCACGCGGCCGAGCAGGCAGTCTCTCCCTGAGTTGCCGCCGTCACATGACGGTCGCAGAGGCGCCCGCGCTGGCACTTTGACGCGCCGCCGCGGCGCTGATCGCCCGGAAAAATGCAGAAGGCGCCTGCGAACCCCGCCGGGCGTTGCATATTTGCCCCGCTCCGGCCTAAAAAAGGAGAGAAGAGAATAATTCGCATCTGGTAGAATCTGCCCGTAATTTCAAAGGCTTACCATGCTCTACCCCGAACTGTTCAAATCGTTGGAAGCCGTCCGCTGGCACATGGACAAGGACATCCCCTGGGAGACCTTCGACGCCAGCATGCTGACGGACGACCAGGCCAAGACCATTCGCATGAATGCGATCACGGAATGGTCCGCCCTGCCCGCGACCGAGATGTTCCTGCGCGACAACCGCCACGACTCTGACTTTTCGGCGTTCATGAGCATCTGGTTCTTCGAGGAACAGAAGCATTCGCTGGTGCTGATGGAGTACCTGCGCCGCTTCCGCCCGGACCTGGTGCCGACCGAGGAAGAACTGCACGCGGTGCGCTTCGAGTTCGACCCGGCGCCGCCGCTGGAAACGCTGATGCTGCATTTCTGCGGCGAGATCCGCCTGAACCACTGGTACCGCCGTGCCGCCGAATGGCACACCGAGCCGGTGATCAAGCATATCTACCGCACCCTGTCGCAGGACGAAGCCCGCCACGGCGGCGCCTACCTGCGCTACATGAAGAAGTACCTGGCGCAGTTCGGCGACAGCGCGCGCGCGGCCTTCGCCAAGATCGGCGTGCTGATGGCCTCGGCGCGCCGCACCGAGAAGCCGCTGCACCCGACCAACCTGCACGTCAACAAGGCGCTGTTCCCCAACGACACGGTGCAGTCGCGCCTGCCGGACCCCGACTGGCTCGAGAAATGGCTCGACGAGCAGATCCGCTTCGACGAAGGCTGGGAGAAGAAGGTCATCGAACGGATCCTGCACAACATGTCGCTGCTGTTCGAACGTACCTTTGAAAGCGTGCAGGACCTGAACCGCTACCGCAAGGAGCTGAACGCCAGCCTGCAAGGCGCCGGCGCGGCCCGCCCCGCGCAAGCCTGAGCGGCCCGGTCCGGACAAGAAAATGCCCCGCCGAAGCGGGGCACTTTTTTTTCTTGCTGTTTTACCTTCACGCATTCCCGACAAATGCGGCCCGCGGCGCGCCGGATCGTCCGGCCCTCGCGGCTAGGGTGCAACGCCGTTTTCCTGTTCCCGGAAATACGGTGCCGCGGATGATAAGCGCGCCAGCCGCCGCGCAGGTAGTAGCCGGTTACTACATCGCTGCCGGACCGCGGGCCAGTGCCGTCACGCGATGGCGCCAGCCAGGGCGGCGCGCAAGAACGGGTACCATTCGGGCAAGCGCGCCGGCTGCGCCACGGTGCCGGCCTCCACCTATCCCATGTCCCGATCCATGTCCGTACCCGCCTTCGAATCCAAGCTGACTCCCGCCGACGACACCGCCGCGCTGGCCGCGCGCATCGCCGCGCTGCCGCGCCCGCTGGTGTTTACCAACGGCGTCTTCGACATCCTGCATCGCGGTCATGCCACCTACCTGGCGCAGGCGCGCGCGCTGGGCGCGAGCCTGGTGGTCGGCGTCAACAGCGATGCCTCGGTGAGGATGCTGGGCAAGGGCGACGACCGCCCGCTCAACCATGAGTCGGACCGCATGGCGCTGCTGGCCGCGCTGGCGTCGGTCGACCTGGTGGCGATGTTCCGCGAACAGACCCCGGTGGAGCTGATCCGCCTGGTGCGCCCCGACATCTACGTCAAGGGCGGCGACTACGATATCGATACGCTCGAAGAAACCCGGCTGGTGCGCAGCTGGGGTGGCCAGGCCTATGCCATCCCCTTCCTGCACGACCGCTCGACCACCAAGCTGCTGACCAAGGTGCGCCAGGCCGGCTGAGCCGCCGCGCCTGCATTATTTGGCCCGCACTAAGCGCCCGGCGCCGAGGCCGGCGTGACCGGCGGCGGTTGCAGGCGCATGCGCTCGCCCCGCACCTGCTGCTCCAGCCGGTGCGGTTCGCGCGGCGATTCGAACCAGCCCGACAGCGGCTGCGCGCCGAACGCGCCCAGCACCGCGGCCAGCAGCACGGCGTTGGCGAACAGCAGCAACAGCAATGCGATGCGCAGGGAGCGGGTGATCATGGGGAATCGGATGGAGGTGGGGACTTAGCGTCGTCACGCATCGGCCATGGCCATCGCATGCAGGCCGAGCAGCACCAGATTATCGTGCATCTCGAACGGCACCGCGAGCGCCCCGGCCAGTGCGCCGCGGGCCCCGCCGGACAGCAGGCAGCGCGGCGGACGCGACGCGTCGCCGCGCGCGCCCAGCGCGCGCCAGGTGCGCTCGATGGCGCCGGCCTGCGCCGCCAGGCAGCCGGCGGCAATGGCGTCGTGGGTGTTGTCGGCCCAGCGCCGCTGCGCGCCCGCCACGCTGCCGGCCTCGCCCACATCCAGCGCCGGCAGCTGCGCGGTATTGCGCGCCAGCGTGCCCAGCATCAGCGCCAGCCCCGGCAGGATCAGCCCGCCTTCGAAGCGCGCGTGGCCAGCCTCTGTGACGGTGACGATATCGAGCGTGGTGGCGGTACCGGCGGTGACCACCAGCAATGTTTCGCGCGGCAGCCAGCGGTGCGCGCCGATGGCGCCGACCCAGCGGTCGACGCCCAATTGGGTCGGTTCGCGATAGCCGTTGGCAAGGTCGCCATGCGCGGCGGCGCTGCGTACCCATTGCACCGGCGCGCAGCCGCCGAAGGCGTCGGCCAGCGCGGCATCGACGGCGGTGGCAATCACCGGCCCGGCCACGTTGCTGATCCACACCGACGGCATCGGCCCGCTGGCGCACAGTGCGCGCAGTTCGGTGGCCAGGGTTCGCAGCGCGCCGTCGTCGGCATGCGCGACCGCGCCGGCGTGCTGCCACGGCGTCGGCAGCGCAGCGCTGCCTGCGGTCGCAGGCAGCGCAGCACCGGCGTCGCACCACGCCCATTTGAGCCGGGTATTGCCGATATCGACCAGCAGGCGCGGCGCGTTCATGCGCCACCTTCCTGGCCCGGGGCGGGCCGCAGCGACAGCTCGCCGCTGGCGATGCGCTCCAGCCCGGCGGGGGTTTCCAGCAGCAGGTGGCCGGCCTCGTCGACGCCGCGCGCCATGCCTTCGGCGATCACCTGGCCGTCGTGCAGCAGCCGCACCGGCTGGTCGCGGTAGGCATCGGCGGCGGACCAGCGCCGTGCCATCGGCCCGAAGCCATGCGCGAGGAAGTCCGTGCGCATCGCCGCCAGCCGCTCCAGCACCGCCGCCAGCAGGCGCGGCGCATCGCGCCCGGCATCGAAGCCCGGCATGGCCTCGGCTACGCCCGCCAGTTCGCGCCCCAGCGCGGCTTCCATCTGCGCATCGCGCACCAGGTTCAGGCCGATACCGATCACCGCCCAGACCCGCTGCGGGCCCGCCGGCACCGATTCGATCAGGATGCCGGCCAGCTTGCGGCCGTCGATCTGCAGGTCATTGGGCCATTTCAGGCCCACCCGCGCGCCCAGCGCCGGGGCCACGTCGCCCAGGGCCTCGGCCAGCGCCAGGCCCACCGCCAGGCTCAGGCCGCTCAGCTGCGCCGGCGCCAGCGCCAGCGGCAGCGCCACCGAGAAAGTCATGCCGGCCTGCCCCTGCCACGGCCGGCCCTGGCGTCCGCGCCCGGCGGTCTGGCGATAGGCCAGGCGCAGCGTGCCGGCGTCGGACCACGACGCCTGGCGGCACTGCGCGGTCAGGTCGGCATTGGTCGAGCCGGTTTCCTCGACCAGTTCCACGGTCCAGTCGCGCAGCGCGGGCGACAGCATGGCGCGCAGCGCGCCTTCATCGATGCGCCACGACGTGGCAGTGGAAGGATCGGGCGGATTCGGAGGAACGGCGGACATGCGCGGCAATGGATGGGGATGGGCGGGGTCGCGGTCGGCACAGGCAGGATCCGGATCGAAACCCGGGGCTGCGGCAGATGCCGCATTGTAGCCGCGCCGCGCTGCCGGGCATGCCCCCGGGGCACGGCGCGGTCGCGCCAGCCGGGCGCGTGGCTTAGAATCGAGACTCGGCCATCACATCGCTTGCCCTTGGAACGCCAGACGACGCCAGACTTCCAGATCACGCGCGGGCACGGAACCGTCAGCGTACAGCTGCGTGGCGACTGGACCGCGCTCGCGCTGGCCGGCTGCCGCCAGGCGCGGCAGCTGCGCGCGCAGCTCCACGAGCTGGCGCAGGCCTCGGATAACGCGCAATGGTCGCTGGCCGGCGTCGAGCGCCTTGACCATATCGGCGGGCAACTGCTGTGGCAGGCCTGGAACGGCGCGCTGCCGCAACGGCTCGAGGCCAGCGAGGGCCAGCGCCGCGTGTTCGAGCGCATTGCCGCGGTGCACGACGAGGGCTGGAAAAAGCACATGGTGGACCGCTTCAACCCGGTCACGCTGTTCGGCGCCAACGTGCTGTCGTTCGGCGCGCAGCTGGGCAACGGCATCACCATGCTGGGCCAGCTGGCGTTCGACCTGCTGCGCTTCGCGCGCATGCCGCAGCGCGGCCCGTGGCGCGAGATCTCGGCCAATATCTACAACGTCGGCTACAAGGCGCTGGGGATCACGGCGCTGGTCGGCTTCCTGATCGGCATCGTGCTGTCGTACCTGTCGGCCAACCAGTTGCGCACCTTCGGCGCCAGCACCTTCATCGTCAATATCCTGGGCATGGCGGTGATCCGCGAACTGGGGCCGGTGCTCGCCGCGATCCTGATCGCGGGGCGCTCGGGCTCTGCCATCACCGCGCAGATCGGCGTGATGCGCGTGACCGAGGAGCTGGACGCGATGCGCGTGATGGGCATCTCGCACGGCTTCCGGCTGATCATGCCGCGCGTGATCGCGCTGGCCATCGCCATGCCGCTGCTGGTGGCGTGGACCGACGTGATGGCGCTGGCCGGCGGCATGCTGGCCGCGCGCATGCAGCTGGGCATCAGCGCCACCTTCTTCCTGCGCGAGCTGCCCGATGCGGTGCCGGTGGCCAACCTGTGGCTGGGGCTGGGCAAGGGCGTGGTGTTCGGCATCCTGATCGCGCTGACCGCGTGCCATTTCGGGCTGCGCATCAAGCCCAACACCCAGAGCCTGGGCGAAGGCACCACCGCCTCGGTGGTGACCGCGATCACCATCGTGATCCTGGCCGACGCGGTCTTCGCCATCCTGTTCAAGGACGTGGGCCTGTGAACGCGGCACCAGCGAACACGACCCAGCCAGGCCCGCCGCAGCCCGCGCCGGAGCGCACCCCGGTGATCGAGGTGCGCGGCCTGGTCAAGCGCTTCGGCAAGGCGGTGGTGCACGACCATGTGGACCTCGACGTCTACCGCGGCGAGGTGCTGTCGATCGTCGGCGGCTCGGGCAGCGGCAAGACCGTGCTGCTGCGCCAGATCGTCGGGCTGGAGCGTCCCACCGCGGGCACCATCAAGGTATTCGGCGAGGATCCGTCGCGGCTGCGCCCGGCCCAGCTGCAGGCGCTGCGCAGCCGCTGGGGCCTGCAGTTCCAGCGCGGCGCGCTGTTCTCGGCGCTGTCGGTGATCGACAATATCGCGCTGCCGCTGCGCGAGCTGCGCGCGCTGCCCGACAACCTGATCTGCCAGGCGGCGCTGCTCAAGCTGCAGCTGGTGGGGCTGTCGGCGCGCGATGCCGACAAGATGCCGTCGGACCTGTCTGGCGGCATGATCAAGCGCGTGGCGCTGGCCCGTGCGCTGTCGCTGGAACCCGAGCTGCTGTTCCTGGACGAACCCACTGCCGGCCTGGACCCGATGGCGTCCGACGACTATGTCGCGCTGATTCGCGAGCTGCGCCGCGAGCTGGGCCTGACCGTGGTGATGATCACGCACGACCTCGACACGCTGGTGGCGCTGTCCGACCGCGTCGCGGTGCTGGCCGACCACAAGGTGATCGCGGCCGCGCCGATCCCGCAAGTGGTGAAGGTGGAGCACCCCTTCATCCGCGAGTATTTCCTGGGCGAGCGCGCCCAGCGCGCCCTGCAGGCGCTGCCCCGGCCCGGGCAGCCCGCGGCGCCGCCCCCTGGAGAAGCATGATGGAAAACAAGTCCAACGCCTTCCTTGCCGGCGTGTTCACCATCGGCCTGGCCGTGCTGGTGCTGTTCGCGATCTTCTGGTTCAGCAGCGACCATGCGGTGCGCGTGCCGTACGACCTGATCACCCGCTCCACCGTCAACGGCCTGGGCCCGCAGGCCGACGTCAAGTACCGCGGGCTGGCGGTGGGCAAGGTCGAGTCGATCAAGTTCGACCCGCAGGTGCCGGGCCAGATCATCGTGCGCGTCAACGTCAACCGCGAAACGCCGATCACGCGCACCACCTACGCCACGCTGGGCTTCCAGGGCGTGACCGGGATCGCCTACGTGCAGCTCGATGACTCCGCCGCGCACGATGGCGCCGGCGCCTCGCCGCCGCTGCCGACCTCGCCGCGGGCGGTGGCGCGCATCGCCATGCGGCCCGGCTTCTTCGAGGAACTGGAAAAGCGCGGCGATTCGCTGCTGACCCAGGCCGAGACCCTGATGGGCTCGCTCAACGACATGTTCCGCGGCGCCAACCGCGACGAGCTGATGGCGGCGATCCGCTCGGTGCGCAAGACCGCCGAAGATTATTCGCGCCTGTCCGATTCGCTCACGCCGGCCGCGCAGCGCCTGCCGAAAGTGGCCGAGAACCTGAACGCGACGCTGGAATCGACCCGGCGCCTGACGCAGGAACTGGCCAACCCCAACGGCACCGTGATGCGCACCGTCGACAGCGTCGGGCGCGACCTGCAGGGCGCGGCCGCGTCGGTGCAGTCGGCCGCTGGCACCTTCAGCGAAGAGACCCTGCCGCAGCTCAATGGCCTGGCCCGCGACGCGCGCCAGACCGCGCGCAGCTTCGAGCGCGCCGCCGGCCAGTTCAACGAGAGCCCGAGCAGCGTGCTGTTCGGCGCGCCCGCGCCCACGCCAGGGCCGGGCGAGCCGGGCTTCAGCGCGGCCCCGTAGCGTCGGCATCCGACAAAGCCCCCGCCCCTTCGATCACGCCAAACGCCAACCGCGAGAATCCGCCGTGAACCCTGCGACCGAGATGCCACGCTTGCTGCGCTCCGCAACCGCCCGCCTGCGCGCGGCCCTGCTGATTTTCTGCGCCGGCCTGGCGCTGTCGGGCTGCGCGCTGACGCGCGGCGAGCCCACCATCACCTATGACCTGGGCCCGGCCGTTGCTGCCCCGGCGGCACCCGCCGCCGGGAACCCTGCCCTCGCGCCGCTGCCCAAACTGCGCGTGGCGCAAACCGACGGGCCCAACTGGCTGGAAGGCAATGCGCTGTTCTACCGGCTCCAGTACGCCCAGGCGCAGCGCCTGCAGGCCTATGCCACGCAGCGCTGGGTGATGTCGCCCACGCGCCTGTTCGACGAGCGCCTGCGCGAGGCCGTGGCCGCGCGCGGCACGCTGGGCTGGTCCGGCGACGGCAGCGTGCCGGCGCTGAAGGTTGACCTGCTCGAGTTCGACCAGGTGTTCGACAGCGCCACCACCAGCGAGGGCGTGGTGCGGCTGCGCGCCACGGTGTACCGGCACGGCATGCTCGGCCAGCAGACCTTCGAGGCGCGCCGGCCCGCGCCCAGCGCCGACGGCGCCGGCGGCGTCAAAGCGCTGGCCGAAGCCAGCGATGCCGTGATTGCCGCGCTGCTCGACTGGATCGGCACGCTGCAGCTAAAGTAAAGCAACAGGAGATTTGCCATGGAGCCGGCTCCCCCGCCGCTCTCCGCGCCGCCGCCGGCGGCTATGCCAGCACCATCCGCCACCGCGCCGCAGCACTCGCCGCTGGCGCGCGTGGGGCTGCTCTGCTTCACGCTGCTGGTGATCTATGCCAGCCTGTACCCGTTCTCGGGCTGGATCGACAACGGCATCTCGCCCTTTGCCTTTGTCAGCGCGCCCAAGCCGCGCTACATCACCGACTTCGACCTGCTGACCAACGTGCTGGGGTATTTCCCGTTCGGCGCGCTGGTGGTGCTGTCGCTGCATCCGCGCGTGTCGGGCGGGCGCGCTACCCTGGTGGCGCTGGTCGCCGGCGCCCTGCTGTCGGCGTGCATGGAGGCCTTCCAGACCTGGCTGCCGAGCCGGATCTCGTCCAACATCGACCTGATCACCAATGCGCTGGGGGCGCTGCTCGGCGGCGCCGTGGCGGCGCCGTTCACGCGCGCGCTGATCGACGACGGGCGCCTGACGCGGCTGCGCCATGCCTGGTTCGAGCCCCATGCCAGCTTTGCCATCATCCTGCTGCTGCTGTGGCCGTTCGCGCAGGTGTTTCCGCAGGAGCACCTGTTCGGCATGGGCGGCATCGTGCGCGAATGGCTGACCGATCCGGAATCCTGGCCGATGCAGGTGCTGCAGATGGTGTTCCCGCAGCTGGAGGCGTGGCAGGACCATATCGGCCTGCGGCCCGAGGACATGCAGAGCCAGCAGTTGCTGGAATCGCTGGTGACTGCCAGCAGCTGGGTCGGCACCGGCCTGTTCGCCTCGCTGGCGATGCGCCGCAGCGCGCCGATGCTGCGCATCCTGGCGGGGCTGCTGGCGGCGGCGCTGCTGCTCAAGGCGACCGCGGCCGAGCTGCAGTTCCCGACCGAAAGCGCCTTCGTCTGGCTGTCCGAAGGCGGGCGCTTCGCGCTGCTGACCAGCTCGCTGGTGCTGGCGCTGCTGCTGTACCTGCCGCGCTGGCTGCGCGCGGTGCTGGCGATGGCGGCGCTGATCGTGCTGGTGGCGCTGACCAACGTGCTGCCGTCAAACCCCTACGCGTGGATCTCCGAGCAGGGCTGGCGCATGGGCCGCTTCATCCACTTCAACAGCCTGGCGCAGTGGCTCGGCTGGCTGTGGCCGTTCCTGGCGTTCTGCTATGTGATCTGGCGCTTCGAGCAGGTCAGCCTGCGCCGCCATGCGATGAAGAAAGCCGCGGCGCGCCGTGAGGCGGCAGCGGCCAACCTGCGGGAGTAAGCCGGCGCGGACGTGCGCGCCGGGTCTTAGTGCAGTTGCCCGCCCTGTTCGCGCACATCGGCGCGGGTCGACAGCGCCGTCGCCACCGCGGTGCGCAGGCCCTTCACCAGGGTCTCGTGCGCCAGGCACGGCTGGCCCGGATGCCGCGCCGCCTGCTCGGGCAAATACGGAATGTGGATAAAGCCGCCGCGCACCGCGCCGGCCGGCTGCCGCGCCAGCCGGTGCATCAGCCCGTAGAACACATGGTTGCAGACGAAGGTGCCGGCAGTCTGCGATACCGACGCCGGCACGCCGGCCGCGCGCATGTCGCGCACCATCGCCTTGATCGGCAGCGTGGCAAAGTAGGCGGCCGGGCCGTCGGCGGCGATGGCGGTGTCGATCGGCTGCGCGCCGGCGTTGTCGGCGATGCGCGCATCGTCGACATTGATCGCCACGCGCTCGACCGACATCTCGGCGCGCCCGCCGGCCTGGCCGACGGCGATCACCAGGGTCGGCCGCAGCGCGTCGAGCAGTTCGGCGATCGCATCGAGCGCCGCGCCGAACACGCAAGGCAGCTGGCGCGCGACGATCACCGCGTCGCCGACGCGTTCGCCGTCGAGGGCGCGCACGGCCTCCCACGATGGGTTGATGGGTTCGTCCTCGAACGGCTCGAAGCCGGTCAGCAGCACGGTAGGCATGGCGGAGGCTCCTGCGCTTACATCAGCCAGTACAGCAGCACGATATTGGCCGCGAGGATCGCCAGCGCGGTCGGCACCTGGGCGCGGATCACGGCGTTCTTGTCGTCGAGTTCCAGCAGCGCCGCCGGCACGATATTGAAATTGGCCGCCATCGGCGTCATCAGCGTACCGCAATAGCCCGAGAACATGCCGATCGCTGCCATCACCGCCGGATTGCCGCCGAACATGCCGACCAGGATGGGCACGCCGACACCGCCGGTCATCACCGGGAAGGCGGCGAAGCCATTGCCCATGATCACCGTGAACAGTGCCATGCCGACGCAATAGACCGCCACCGCCACCAGCTTGTAGTCCAGGTTGATGTAGGCGGTGGTCAGGTGCGCCACGGCCTTGCCCACGCCCGCGTCGGCAAACACCAGCCCCAGCATCGCCAGCATCTGCGGCAGCACCAGCGCCCAGCCCAGCGACTCGGTCAGCCGGCGCGATTCGCGCAGGCCCTGCGTCACGGTGTCGCGCGTAAGCCAGCACACCACCGCCAGTGAGATCAGGCAGCCGATCCCGAGCGAGACGAAGGTCACGTTCTTGGGATCGAGCAGCGGCACGCCACCGATCCGGACATCCTTGAACAGCATGGTGCCGATCACGGTCACCAGCGGGATCAGCAGCGCCGGAATGAACAGCTTGTTGCCGAGCCGGCTCGCGCTGGCGCGGCGCTCGGCCTCGGGCAGGCTCTCGTGCTTGCCGTGGCCGACGCCGCCGAAGCCGGCGATCAGCGCCATCACCACCGCGACGATGCCGACCACTGCCGGTGGCAGCCGGTCGCCGACCAGGAACACGATCGCGTACAGCAGCCAGAACAGGCCGGTGCTGAGGCGGCGCGGATGGGCGCGGTCGGTGAAGGTCATCAGCGCGGTGATGGCAAGCACTAGGCCGGCGAGCCAGTAGAGGTATTCGATCGAGACAATCATGGCGCGCTCCTTACTCGGCGCTCGGCGCAGGCATGGCGGTGGGGGCGGCGCTGCCGCCCAGTTCGCGCTCGAGCCAGCCGTCCAGGCGCTTGAGCCGCACGGCGTGGATCAGGAAGGCGCAGATCGCGGTAGGGATGCCCCACACGGCGATATGCAGCGGCTCGACCTCGATGTTCGACGACAGCAGGAAGGTATGCATCAGCGCGATCGCGCCGAACGCCACGAAGATGTCCTCGCCGAAAAACAGGCCGACGTTGTCGGTGGCGGCGCAGAAGGCCAGCACGCGCTGGCGCACCGGCTCGGGCAGGTGGCCGAAGCGGTTCTCGGCCGCACCCTCGGCCATCGGCGCGAGCAGCGGGCGCACCATCTGCGGATGGCCGCCCAGGCTGGTCAGGCCGATCGCCGCGGTCAGCTCGCGCACGCCCAGGTAGACGATCAGCAGGCGCCCGACCGTGGCCGAGGCGATGCGCGCGATCCACGCCTGCGCATGCTCGCGCAGCCCGTGGCGCTCCAGCAGGCCGATCACGGCCAGCGGCAGCAGGATGATCAGCGGCAGGTTGCGCGCCTTGACGAAGGCGGTGCCGATCGCGGAGAAGATCTGCATCAGCGGCATCGGCGCGGCCAGCCGGTGGCCAGCGCGGCGAGCACCACTACCAGCATGGGATTGAAGCGCAGCACGAAGCCGACGACGATGACGCCGACCCCGACTAGGGGCCAGAGATTGACTGCCTGTTCCATGGAAACACCAAACGAAGATAACGAAGGCGCGCGGACAGCAGCCGTCGTGACGCGTGACGGGGCAGGCCGCGTGGGGGAAATGCCGGCGTGAAGGCGCGGAACCGCGCTCAGTCGCCGGCGCGGATCGCGATGCCTTCAGCGCCCAGCCGTTCCCGGATGCGGCGCGCGAAGGCCAGCGCGTGGGCGCCGTCGCCGTGCAGACACACGGTTTCGGCCTGAATCGGTACCCAGCTGCCGTCGATGGCGCGCACGCGCTGCTCGCGCACCATGGTCAGGGTCTGGTCCAGGGCAACTTCCTCGTCCTCATGCAGCGCGCCGGGCGTGCCGCGCTTGACCAGCGTGCCGTCGGGGTTGTAGCCGCGGTCGGCAAAGACCTCCTGCTTGACGCGCAGGCCGGCCTCCCGGGCCACGTCGATCATCTGGCTGCCGGCCAGGCCGAAGAAAACCAGGTCGGCGTCGAAGTCGCGCACCGCGCGCACGATCGCGCGCGCCAGCGCCGGGTCGCGCACGGCCTGGTTGTACAGCGCGCCATGCGGCTTGACGTGGTGCAGCACGCCGCCCTGCGCGCGCACGATCGCGGCGAGCGCGCCGATCTGGTACAGCACGTCGGCGTAGACGTGCTCCGGGTCGCGCTGCATCTCGGTGCGGCCGAAGTTCTCGCGGTCCGGGTAGCTCGGGTGCGCGCCGATCGCCACGCCGTGCGCCAGCGCCCACTGCACCGTCTGCACCATGGTGGCGGCGTCGCCCGCGTGCCAGCCGCAGGCGATATTGGCCGAGCTGATCAGCGCCAGCAGCGCCTCGTCATTGCCACAGCCTTCGCCAAGATCCGCGTTCAAATCGATCTGCATTGCCATTCTCCTGTGCGGCGCCCGGGCGCCCTCCTTATGCTGCCGCTCGCGTACGGGTACGCCGCCGCGCGGCAATCGGCATGCCATCGCCCTGCCACTGCAGCGCCTGCTCGATCTGCCGCAGGTAGCGTGCCAGCTCATCCTGCGCCGCCTGCGCCTGCGCCAGCGACACCTGCACGAAGCGCACCGGCGCGCCCAGCGGCACCTGCGCCAGCCGCCATAAATCCGCTTCGATCACCACGCCGATCTTGGGATAGCCGCCGGTGGTCTGCGCATCGGCCATCAGCGCGATCGGCTGGCCCGCCGGCGGCACCTGCATCACGCCCGGCATCACCCCGTGCGAGAGCAGGTCGGCGCTGCGCTCGGGGCGCCGCGCCAGCACCGGGCCGGCGAGGCGCAGGCCCATGCGGTTGCTGTTGGGCGTGACGGTCCAGTCGGCCTGCCACAGCGCGGCCTGCGCGGCCGCGTCAAAATCGTCGTATTCCGGCCCCGGCAGCATGCGGATCGCCGTGGCCTTGCCTTCGACCGCGGCGGGCAGCGCCCACGCCGGCGCCTGCACGCCGATCCAGTCGGTCTCTGCGGCCAGGCCCGGGCGTCCCGCGGGCAGGCGGTCGCCTTCCTGCAGCGCGCGTCCGCCCAGCCCGCCGAAACCGGACTTCAAATCGGTGCTGCGCGAGCCCATCACCGGCTCGACCGCAATCCCGCCCGCCACGCACAGGTACACGCGCGTGCCGCCGCGCGTCGACGGCAGCGTCAGGGTCTCGCCCTTGTGCGCGTCGAACGCGTGCCACGACCAAACCGGCATGCCGTCAAGATTGGCGCCGCATTCGGCGCCAGCCAGCGCCACGCGCATATCGGCATGAAAGCGCACCGCGGCGCGTCCCAGCGTGAATTCAATGGCGGCGCAGCCGGGCGCATTGCCGAGCAGGCGATTGCCGACTTCGACCGCCAGCATGTCCATGGCGCCGCAGCGGCCCACGCCAAAACGGCGGAAGCCGGTACGGCCCAGGTCCTGCACCGAGGCCAGCGCGCCGGGACGAAGGATCTCGATCACGCGATGATTTCCTCGGCGACAAAGCGCACGGTATCGCCGGGCGCGAACAGGGACGGCGGATCGCGGTCCGCCACGAAGAGTTCGGCGTCGGTGCGCCCGATCAGCTGCCAGCCGCCCGGCAGCACCGCCGGATAGATGCCGGTCTGCTCGCCGCCGATGCCAACCGACCCGGCCGGCACCGCCACCCGCGGCTCGCGCCGCCGCGGCGTCGCCAGCTCCGGCGCCAGCCCGCCCATGTAGGCGAAGCCGGGCTGGAAGCCGAGGAAATAGACCACGTACTCGCCCGCCGCATGGCGGCGCACCACTTCCTGCGGCGTGAGGCCGGTATGTGCGGCAACGTCGCCCAGATCCGGGCCATGCTCGCCGCCGTAGCGGACCGGGATCTCGACCAGCTTGCCGGTGGCATTGCGCGCCTCGCCCGAGGCCCATGCCAGCTTCAGGTTGCGCTCCAGCGCGTCCGCGTCGGCACTGTCGTCGAAGATCACGGTCAGGTTGTTCATGCCCGGCACCACGTCGACCACGCCGCGCCAATCCGCGGCCCGCGCGGCCATGGCCCAGATGCGACGCTGGACGGCCAGCGAGGCGGGCGGCGCGACGCTGTACAGGAGCGCCTGCTCGGCAAGTCGGTGGACGGTGCAGTTCATGAGAGTCCCGGTAGCGCACTTGCTACCCAGTGTAGGCAGACAAGCCGGAATGTGGCGTCTTTGTATTTCATCGATAATTTATCGATGAATTCATCATATCGAAATGGATCGGGCGGGGACAGTCGGGGTTGACCCTAGGGAGTCCTGCGTTGGACGGCATGCATCGACAGGAGTAGGATTAAATCCTATCGACGGGAGATCGTCATGCGAACTACTCAACAATTGAGCGTCACGCTGCCGACCGAGATGGCTCAGGCGGTCAAGGACAAGGTGCGGTCGGGTGAATACGCCAGTGAAAGCGAGGTCATTCGCGATGGCTTGCGCGCGCTGCTGGCGCGGGACCGGGCCGTGGACGCGTGGTTGCTGCAGCAAGTGGGCCCTGCCTATGATGCGCTTCAGGCGGATCCGTCCCGTGCCGTGACCGCAGATGACGTTCGTGCTCGTCTGGCTGCCAAACAGGCTGGTAAAGCCAAAGGCCGATGAGAACCTATCCGGTCGTCTTCGCGCCGGAGTTTGTGGAGCAGCTTGAGGACCTGTACGACTATGTCGCCGAAGCAGCCTCGCCCTATATCGCGGCGCGGTACACCGACGCGATCGTGGAATATTGCGAGTCGCTCAGTACCTTTCCTCATCGCGGCACCCTGCGCGATGACGTGCGGCCAGGGCTGCGGATTACCCATTACAAAAAGCGCGCCGTCATCGCGTTCGCCGTGGACACCGACAAGGTTTCCATCATCGGTTTGTTCTATGGCGGCCGGGACTACGAGACGATGCTGAACGAGTCAGATTGAATCGACGATGGCCAGTGGCCTCTCAAAGGCGTGCACGCACCAAACCAAAAGCGGCCGGGGAATCCCCCGGCCGCTTTTCATATTCCATTTGCTAACCAATCGCTTCAGGCAAACCCCGCCTGATGCGCCTGCTGGTCAGCATGGTAGGAACTGCGCACCATCGCCCCCACGGCAGCGTGGGTGAAGCCCATCTTGTAGGCCTCGTCCTCAAACATCTTGAAGGTGTCGGGATGCACGTAGCGCAGCACCGGCAGGTGGTGGTTCGACGGCGCCAGGTACTGGCCGATGGTGAGCATGTCGATGTCGTGCGCGCGCATGTCGCGCATGACTTCCAGGATTTCCTCGTCGGTCTCGCCCAGGCCGACCATCAGGCCGGACTTGGTCGGGACGTTGGGATTGCGGCGCTTGAACTCCTGCAGCAGCTTGAGCGAGTGCGCGTAGTCGGCGCCCGGGCGGGCCTGCTTGTACAGGCGCGGCACGGTTTCCATGTTGTGGTTCATCACGTCGGGCGGGCACGCCTGCAGGATGTCCAGCGCCTTGTCCAGACGGCCGCGGAAGTCGGGCACCAGCACTTCGATGCGGGTATCGGGCGACAGCTCGCGCGTCTGCGAGATGCAGTCGACATAGTGCTGCGCGCCGCCGTCGCGCAGGTCGTCGCGGTCGACGCTGGTGATGACCACGTAGTTCAGCTTGAGCTGGGCGATGGTGCGGGCCAGGTTGCCGGGCTCGTTCACGTCGAGCGGGTCCGGGCGGCCGTGGCCGACGTCGCAGAACGGGCAGCGGCGCGTGCATTTGTCGCCCATGATCATGAAGGTGGCCGTGCCCTTGCCGAAGCATTCGCCGATATTGGGGCAGCTGGCTTCCTCGCACACCGTCACCAGGTTGTTGGCGCGCAGGATGTCCTTGATCTCATAGAAACGCGAATTGCCGGTGGCGGCCTTCACGCGGATCCAGTCCGGCTTCTTGAGCTTCTCGGCCGGCACGATCTTGATGGGGATGCGCGCGGTCTTGTCGGCCGACTTCTGCTTGCGGGTCGGGTCGTACTGCTCCGCGGGGGACTGCGGGGCTTCGCTGGAAGTGGCGATCAGTGCGTCGCTCATACATTTCTCCGCACGCGCACGGCGTGCATTTCGCTTTTGACTAGGAGGCCAGGGCCGGGGCGGCAATTTCTTCAGCCGCCAGCACGCGAGCTTCGTGCGCTGCCAGCACCTCGCACAATGCAGCCGCCAGGCGCTGTGCGATCTCGGGTTGTGTTGCCGCGGTCACGGGCACCGGGGCGCCATCGGCATCCGCCACCGGGCAGGTGGCGCCCGCGCTGGCCATGTCGACTGTTTCCAGCCCGGCATAGCCGCAGGGATTGATGCGCAGGAACGGCGACAGGTCCATCTGCACGTTGAGGCTGACGCCGTGGTAGCTGCAGCCGTTGCGGATCTTGAGGCCGAGCGCGGCAATCTTGGCGCCCTGGTGCGGCCCGCCGGACAGGTAGATGCCGGGGGCGCCGGGCTTGCGTTCGGCTGCGAGATTATACGCCGCGAGCGTGTCCAGCACGGCCTGCTCGATGCCGTGCACCAGCTCGCGCACCATCAGCCGGCGGCGCCGCAGGTCCAGCAGCAGGTAGGCCACCACCTGCCCCGGGCCGTGATAAGTGATCTGCCCGCCACGATCGATCTGCACCACCGGAATCCGCTCGTCCGGGGCCAGCAGGTGCGCGGGGTCGCCCGCCTGGCCCAGCGTGTAGACCGGCGGATGCTCGACCAGCCAGACCTGGTCGGGCGTCTCGGGGGTGCGTGCGGCGGTGAAGGCGCGCATCGCGTCGAAACACGGCTGATAGTCCTCGCGGCCGCGTTCGATGACTTGAATCGGATGCATGGCGAGAGTGTAACGAAAAGGGCCGGCTTGCGCCGGCCCCGACCTGGCCCATTCAGCGTGCCCGAGGCGGGCAACCGTCCGATGCGTCACGCGACCAGACCAGGCGCAGATGGCCCCGGTCCCGGTGCGATGCGGACGTTGCCCCGCCCGGCTCCGCTTCAGGAAGCGGTGACCCGGTCCTGGTTAGGCGTCCACTCCGTGCCTCGAACCAGCCGGCGCAGGCTGCGGTACACCAGGTGCGGCAGGTCGGCCAGCGCCAGCGCCGGGCGGCGGGCCTCGGCGATCAGCGCCAGCCGCACCGGATGCAAGGCGCGCGGGTCGATGCTGAGCACCACCTCGTCGCCCGGGCGCAGCAGCAGGCTGCCGCCACAACGCAGCCAGTAGTCCTCCGAATC
The DNA here is from genome assembly GCF_900250075.1 of Cupriavidus taiwanensis. NCBI lineage: Bacteria > Pseudomonadati > Pseudomonadota > Betaproteobacteria > Burkholderiales > Burkholderiaceae > Cupriavidus > Cupriavidus taiwanensis. Next base: position 378,729 of record NZ_LT977070.1, on the reverse strand, counting down.
GTTCTCGCGGGTCAGCCATACGTCGGTACCGCGGGCCTCTGCAATGTGCAGGCGTTGCGCGGCGTGCACTGACAGCGTGGTGACTTCGCCAGGATTCAGGGTGAACTCGGTCGTTGTGAGCACGGTTTTCATGGTGGTTCTCCGTTCAGCCGGCCCTGGCGGGGATACGCCAGACGCAGCACGGATTCGCGGCGCGCCGCAGGAACTGGCCCGGCAAGGGGACCAGGCCAGTTAAATCCTGCGAATATCGCCGTGAAGACGTATGGAAAGCGGGGGCCGGTGATGGAATATTAGTGATTGCCCGACCACTATCAAAACGATATATTTTGTTTGTTCTTGTTAGCCAATCTCACATAACCACCGATCGTCTGGAGGCGGCCATGGCCTGGAAAAGCGCCTGGGAGAAAGACCTGCCGCGCGGCTGGCACCGCGAACTGCCGCGCCTGCCGGCGCTGACCGCGCTGCGCGCGTTCGAGGCCGCGGCGCGGCACGAGAGCTTTTCGCGCGCCGCCACGGAGCTGTTCGTCACCCACGGCGCGGTCAGCCACCAGATCCGCGCGCTCGAAGACGAACTGGGCATGCCGCTGTTCGAGCGCCACGGCAAGCGCGTGGCGCTGACGCCGGCGGGCCGGCTCTATGCCGAGCGCGTGCGCGACGCGCTGCTGCAGATCGCCGATGCCACGCGCGCGCTGCAGGCCGGCAACCGCGACAAGCGCCTGACCATCAGCACCATGCCGTCGTTTGCCGCACGCTGGCTAACGCCGCGCATCGGCAGCTTTATCGAGCGCCACCCGGAACTGGATGTCGAACTGCTGTCGTCCAACACGCTGGTCAACTTTGCCCACGAAGAAGTCGATATCGCGCTGCGCATGGGCAGCGGCGACTATCCCGGCCTGTACGTTGAGCGGCTGCTCGACGACGTCTTCTTCCCGGTCTGCAGCCCCGCCTTCAATGGCGGGCGGCTGCCCGAACGGCCGCAGGACATGGCCGGCATGCCGCTGCTGCGCGGCGAGGGCGATCCGTGGAAGCCGTGGTTCGAGGCCGCCGGGCTGGACTGGCCCGAGCCGCGCAAGGGCCTGCTGCTGGAAGATTCGTCGCTGCTGCTGCAGGCCGCCTCGGAGGGCCAGGGCATTGCCCTGATCCGCTCTTCGCTGGCCTGCAACGACCTGCTTTCCGGGCGCGTGGTGCGGCTGTTCGACGTCAGCATCCCGTGCCCGTGGCTGCTGTACTTTGTGTGCGCGCCGGGCTCGCTGAACCTGCCCAAGGTGCAGGCCTTCCGCGGCTGGCTGCTGCCCGAGATCGAGCGCTTCCGCGAGGTGCTGGCGCAGTGGGAGTGAGTCAGTCTTCCGGGGTGTCGTCGACGTGCGCCGCGCTGGCAGCGGCATCGGCTCCCGGCTTTGCGCGCGCGCGGCCGGCACGCGGGTGGGCCTTGTCGTAGACCTTGGCCAGGTGCTGGAAATCCAGCGCGGTGTAGACCTGCGTGGTCGAGATGCTGGCATGGCCCAGCATCTCCTGCACCGCGCGCAGGTCGCCGGAAGACTGCAGCATGTGCGTGGCGAAGGAATGCCGCAGCATGTGCGGATGCACGTCGGCCGGCACCCCGGCGCGCAGCGCCTGCTGCTTGAGCCGCAGCTGCACGGTGCGCATCGACAGGCGCCGTCCGCGCGGACCGAGGAACAGGGCATGGGCGTCCTCGGGCGCGGCGCCTGGGCGCAGCAAGCCGTCGCGCACCGCCAGCCACGCCTGCAGCGCGGCGAGGGCCTTGCTGCCGACCGGCACCGAGCGCCGGCGCGAGCCCTTGCCGGTCACGGTGACCTCGGCGCCGGCCAGGTCGAGCCAGCCGCTCGAGCGGTAGCCGTCGGCATCGGCATAGCGCAGGTCCAGCTGCACCAGCTCGGACAGCCGCAGCCCGCTCGAGTAGAACAGTTCGTAGACCGCCTGGTCGCGCAGCGCCTCGGCGTCGGTGCCGGCAGGGTGCGCCACCAGCGCCACCGCGTGCTCGACCGACAGCGCCTTGGGCAGCGCGTGCCGCGAGCGCGGCGCGCGCACGCCATCGACCGGATTCACGCTCACGCCATGGCCATGGCGCGCCGCCCAGAGATAGAAGCCGCGCCATGCCGACAGCGCGCGCCCGATACTGGTGCCGACCAGTCCGGCGGCATGCAGCCGTGCGGCGAAATTGCGGATATGGTGGGTCTGCAGCGCCAGCAGCGCGACGCCCGGCGCATGCTGCGCCGCGTGCGCCTGCAGCACGCGCAGTTCGCGCGCATAGCCCGACAGCGTGTGCTCGGCCAGCTTGCGGCTGCCGCGCAGCCAGTCGAGATAGCGCGTGACCAGCGGGTCCGGCGGCGGCGCTTCGCCGCCGGCGGGAGCGGACGGCGCGACCGCGTCGCGCGGCGGCCGGCGTGCAGTCATGGCGTCATGCCGAGAGCCGCGGCTTCAGTCGCGCAGCCGCTTCAGCGCGGCGCCCGCGACCTCGCCGATCTGCGACAGGTAGGCGGTGCCCATGCCGTCGTGGAAGCGGCGCGGATCGGGCGAGCCCAGCACCAGCAGGCCAAAGGCCGCGCCACGCACGTCGGCGCCGGCCTCGGCCTCGCCGGCGCGCAGCGGCACGCGCAGCGTCACCATCGCCAGCGAGGTGATATCGTCGCGCTCCAGCAGGCTGGCCGCCTCGAAGCCGCTGTTGCTGCCGCAGTACGGCGCACGCAGGCCTTCGGCAAAGATGCGCAGATCTTCGCTGGCGCCCTGCGCCACTTCCATGTGCGCGTACTGTTCGGCGACATCCCACAGCCTGAGCGCGACCGCCGGCACGTCGAACACCTGCCGCAGGCCGTCCTGCACCGCATACGGCAGCGCATGCGAATCGGCCTCGGCCAGCAGGCGCAATTGCCAGTCGTGCAGGCGCTGCTGGGTGCGGTCGTTCTCGTGGCCATGGCGGACCAGGTCCGCCAGGCGCAGCTCCAGGCCCTTGTTCTTCTCGCGCAGGATTTCCATCTGGCGCTCCTGCAGCGACACGGCGCGATGGCTGTGCGGGCTGGTCAGCTGCACCGCGGCCAGCAGCTCGGCATGTTCTTCGAAGAACTCGGGATGGCTCTGCAGGTAGGCGGCAACGTCTTGGGCGTTCATGGGGCGTGGACCGGTAGAGGTAAAGTGGGTGGCAGTTTAGCAAAGGGGGCGCCAAGCGCACGGCGAAGGCGGTCGCGCCGCGCTGGCAGGCTCCCTCTCCCGCAAGCGGGAGAGGGAGCAAACCACCGGCGTGCCCCCGCTACGTCTGGATCAGCCGCTTCTGCCGCGAAATGCTCATCAAGATGCCGATGCCCGCGCCCAGCGTCACCAGCGCGGTGCCGCCGTAGCTGAGCAGCGGCAGCGGCACGCCCACCACCGGCAGGATGCCGCTGACCATGCCCATGTTGACGAAGGCATAGGTGAAGAAGATCAGCGTGATCGATCCCGCCAGCAGCCGCGAGAACAGCGTCGGCGCATTGGCCGCGATAAAGAGCCCGCGGAAGATCAGCAGCAGGTACAGCACCAGCAGCACCGCGTTGCCGATCAGGCCAAACTCTTCCGAGTACACGGCGAAGATGAAGTCGGTGTGCTTTTCCGGAATGAACTCCAGGTGGGTCTGCGTCCCCTTGAGCCAGCCCTTGCCTTCGACCCCGCCCGAGCCGATCGCGATGATCGACTGGATCGTGTGGAAACCCTTGCCGAGCGGATCGCTGGTCGGGTCCAGCAGCGTGCAGACGCGGTGCTGCTGGTAGTCGTGCAGCACCGGCCAGTTCACGCCCGGCGCGCACATGTCGTTCTGGAACGTGATCAGCAGCGTGATGGCGACCACCAGGATGCCCATCAGCGGCAGGATCAGCTTCCACGACAGCCCGGCGAAGTAGATCACGTACAGGCCCGCGGCCATCACCAGCAGCGCCGTGCCCAGGTCGGGCTGCTTGGCGATCAGGCCCACCGGGATCAGCAGCAGCCCCAGCGCCACGATGAAGTCGAACCAGCGGATCACGCCTTCGCGCTTCTGGAAGTACCACGCCAGCATCAGCGGCATCGAGATCTTCATGATCTCGGACGGCTGGATCACCATGCCGACATAGAGCCAGCGGCGCGCGCCCTTGCGGATCAGCCCGAACATGGCCACCGCGATCAGCAGCGCCACGCCTACCGTATAGATCGGCACCGCCACGCGCATCAGCGTCTGCGTCGGCAGGTAGGCGATCACGAACATCACCACGTACGACAGCAGGATGTTGCGCAGCTGGTCCTCGACCCGGCCCGGCATGTCGATGGCAGCCGAATACAGCGCCACGATGCCGGTGGCGAACAGCAGAAACACGATCAGCGAGAGCGGCTTGTCAAAACCGGTCAGCGCGGTCTTGACCAGGGACATGACGCGGCGTCGATCCATGCGCGTCTCCTTCAGCGAGAGGCGTCGGCACCGCTGGCTGCCTTGGCAGCGACGGGCCTGACGCGTGGTTTGGGTGCGGGCGCCTTGGCCGGCACGGCCGCGGCCGAGGCCGGCGCGGGGGTCTGCGGCTTGCTGTGGCCCAGCGCCTGCAGCATGCGCTGGTCCAGCGTCTGCACCGCCGAGGCCGGGGCGATGGCGTCCGGGTCCAGCATCGCGGCGATCGCCTCCGGCGTCGGCACCTGCGCGGCCGAGGCCGCCGCCACCGCGCTCGCGTCAGCGCCGCTGGCCGGTGCGCCGCCGCTGGACATCACCGTGGCACTGGCAATGCTGGCGGTCTGGCCGGTGGTGAACACGCTCGGGGTATCCACCGGCGCGCGGCCGGCCACGCGCTCGCCGGCGGGCGGCGCGATCGCCTCCAGTTCGGCGGGCCACTTGCCGGTCAGGTAGTAGTCCATCACCTTGCGCGCGATCGGCGCGGCCACCGCGGCGCCGAAGCCGGCGTTCTCGACGATCAGCGCGATCGCGATCTTGGGGTTGTCGGCCGGCGCGAAGGCCGTGTACAGCGAGTGGTCGCGCTTGTGCTCCGCGAGCGCGTGGTGGTTGTACTTCTCGCCCTTGGACAGGCTGTAGGTCTGCGCCGTGCCGGTCTTGCCGGCGGATTCGTAGGCGGCGCCGGCAAACACGCGCGCGGCCGTGCCCGAGTGCGTCACCGCCACCATGGCGCGCTTGATCACGTTGATGTCGGCCTGCTTGAACGGGATGGTGTAGCTTTCCTTGGGCACGGTCAGCGTGCGCTTGCGCGTGACCGCGTCCTCGATGGCCTTGACCAGGTGCGGCTTCATCACCTTGCCGTCGTTGACGATCACCGAGGTGGCCTGCGCCAGCTGCAGGATGGTGAAGCTGTTGTAGCCCTGGCCGATGCCCAGCGAAATGGTCTCGCCCTCGTACCACTTCTGCTGCTCGGGCTTGCGGTAGGCGCGGCGCTTCCATTCGGTCGACGGCAGGATGCCGCGGCTTTCACCCTCGATATCGATGCCGGTGATCTGGCCGAAGCCCAGCGGCTTCATGAAGTCGTGGATGCCGTTGACGCCCATGTCGCGCGCCAGCGCGTAGTAATAGGTGTCGCACGAATGCACGATCGAGCTGTGCATGTCGACCCAGCCGTGGCCGCCCGGCTTGTCGTCGCGGAAGGTGTGGTTGCCGAGCGTGAAGTAGCCGGGGTCGGACATGCCCCACGCGGCGGTGCGCTTGCCGGTGGTCAGCGCGGCCAGCGCCATGAACGGCTTGTAGGTCGAGCCCGGCGGATAGGTGCCCCGCAGGGGGCGGTTCAGCAGCGGCTTGTCGGGCGAGCCGTTGAGCTCGTTCCAGGTATTGGTGTCGATGCCCTCGACGAACAGGTTGGGGTCGAAGGTCGGCTTGGAGACGAACGCCAGGATGTCGCCGGTGGACGGCTCGATCGCCACCAGCGCGCCGCGGCGGTTGCCATAGAGCGCCTCGGCCAGCTGCTGCAGGCGGATGTCGAGCGACAGGATCAGGTTGTTGCCGGGCGTGGCGGGCGAGGTCGACAGCGTGCGGATCGGGCGCCCGCCGGCGCTGACTTCCACTTCCTCGAAGCCGGTCAGCCCGTGCAGCTCGCTCTCGTAGCTCTGCTCCAGGCCGATCTTGCCGATGTAGTTGGTGCCCTTGTAGTTGTCGGCATCCTTGCGCGGATCGTACTTGGCGCCGTCGGCATCGTTGGCCTCGTCCATGGCCTCGATGCGCTCCTGGTCGCGCTGCGAGATCCGGCCCAGGTAGCCAACCACGTGCGAGGCCGACTCGCCCAGCGGGTACTGGCGGAACAGCCGCGCGCGCACGTCGACGCCGGGGAAGCGGAAGCGCTGCGCGGAGAAGCGCGCCACCTCGGCATCGGTCAGCTGGCTGCGGATCGGCAGGCTTTCGAAGCTGCGCGACTCCTCCATCAGCCGCTTGAAGCGGCGCCGGTCGCGCGGCTGGATCTCGACCAGGCCGGACAGGCTCTCGATGGTGTTGTCGAGCGTATCGGTCAGCTTGGACGGGGTGATCTCCAGCGTATACGCCGAATAGTTGCGCGCCAGCACGATGCCGTTGCGGTCCATGATGATGCCGCGGTTGGGCTCGATCGGCGCCACCGAGATGCGGTTGTCCTCGGCCTTGGCCGAGTACTGGTCATGCTTGTACCACTGCAGCCACAGGAAGCGCGAGAACAGCAGGCCGAAGCAGATCACCGTAAACAGCGCCGCGGCCGCCACGCGGATGCGGAAGCGGCCGATTTCCAGTTCGACGTTGCGGATTTCGGTCATGGTACTGCGTGGCCTGGAGAAATCGGGGGTGGACGGTGGCGGGCGATGGCGGCGGCGGCGTCAGATCGGCCGGGTCTCGTCGACATCGGTCGAGCGGCGCTGCGGCGCCAGCAGCAGGCTGGTGGCCAGCGGCCACAGCAGCGCCTCGATCGCCGGCGCCAGCAGCAGCGGCCAGCCCGGCAGCGGCGCGCCCATCGCCAGCCGGATCAGCACCGGCACCGCGTGGGCGATAAACAGCAGCGGCAGCACGTGCAGCGCCTGGGTATAGACCGTGAACCACAGCACGCGGCGGTGGATGGTGATGGCGAAATAGGCCAGCAGCGTGTACGCCAGCGCATGCTCGCCCAGCAGCCGGGCATCGTGCACGTCCATCAGCAGGCCGAGCAGGAAGGCCACGCCCATGCCTACCTTGCGCGGCTGGTGGATGTTCCAGAACACCAGCACCAGCGCCACCATGTCCGGGATCCACAGCGTGGTGCCCCACGGCATCAGGTTGAACAGGAACGCCAGCACGAAGCTGAAGGCGATAAAGGCCGGGTTGACCGGCCGCAGCAGGTATTGGGGATTGGTCACCGTGGTGCCTCCTTGGCGGGCGGCGCCTTGCCGGCCGCGGCGCTGTCGGCGGCGGCGCGCGCCGCGGCGGACTTGGCGCCCTTGACCGGCGCTTCCGGCCGGGCCTCGACCGCTTCGCGCGCCGGGATGTTGGCGTCGTAGCGCACCACCAGCAGCTGGCGGTGCGCGCGCACGCCGGCCACCGGCTCGCAATAGACGCGCGAGAACGCGGTATCGGCCTTGCGCTCGATCTGCACGATCTTCGCCACCGGCAGGCCCGGCGGATAGGTGCCGTCCAGGCCCGAGGTCACCAGCAGGTCGCCCTGCTGCAGGTCGGCGGCGGCGGCCATGAAGCGCAGGTCCAGGTGGCCCGCGCGCGCGCCGCCGAAGGCCACGCTGCGCAGGCCGTTGCGCACCACCTGCACCGGAATCGCCTGGTCCTTGTCGGTCAGCAGCGTCACCTCGGACTGGAACGGCGACACCCGCGTCACCTGCCCGACCACGCCGCGCTCGTCGATCACCGGATAGCCGGCGCGCAGGCCGTGCTGGCTGCCCTTGTCGATGACGATGCGCTGGCTGTACGGGTCGCGCGCGTCATACAGGATCTCGGCCGCGGTTACCGGCGTGGCCGACTGCTGCGCCAGCCCCAGCAGCTTGCGCAGCTGGTGGTTCTCGGCCTCGAGCTGCGCCTGGCGCACCGAGGCCTGGGCCTGCTGCACCGCGTTCTGGCGCAGCTCGCGGTTCTCGGTGGCGAGCATCGCCGACGACTGCGCATAGTCGAACATGGTGCGCAGCGCGTCGCGCGGCGCCAGCACCAGGCGCTCGACCGGCATCAGCACGGTGGCCGCAACCTGCCGGCCCACGCGCAGCGCGTCGAAACGGGCATCGACCACCAGCAGCGCCAGCGCGATGCCCACGTACAGGACCAGCCTGGCGACGGCCGAGGTGCCTTGCTTGAAGAGCGGCGGAGGGGAGTAATCCATTTACCCGAACAAAGGCCGGAGGCCACGCGGAAACGCCCCGCCGCCCGCCGTGCCGCGCCCCGGCCCCTGGCGGGGACAGGCGCGGCACGGTCGGGCGGCGGGAGCTGCCAGGGCCCGGCCCCGGCGGATGAGGCGCCGCGACGCCGCCATGATCGGTCGATCCGGCAGGCCGCGCATCGCCACGTGAGCGTCCTTCTTACTCGTAGGAGAAGATGCTGCCCAGCTTGTCCATGCGTTCCAGCGCCATGCCGGAGCCGCGCACCACGCAGGTGAGCGGGTCTTCGGCGACCAGCACCGGCAAGCCGGTTTCCTCGGCCAGCAGGCGGTCCAGGTCGCGCAGCAGCGCGCCGCCGCCAGTCAGCATCATGCCGCGCTCGGCGATGTCGGCACCCAGTTCGGGCGGGGTCTGTTCCAGCGCGATCTTCACCGCGGACACGATCTGGTTCAGCGGATCGGTCAGGGCTTCCAGGATTTCATTGGACGACACCGTGAAGGCGCGCGGGATGCCTTCGGACAGGTTGCGGCCCTTGACTTCCATCTCGCGGACTTCGGAGCCCGGGAAGGCCGAGCCGATTTCCTTCTTGATGGCCTCGGCGGTCTGTTCGCCGATCAGCATGCCGTAGTTGCGGCGGATGTAGTTGACGATGGCCTCGTCGAACTTGTCGCCGCCGACGCGCACCGAACCCTTGTAGACCATGCCGCCCAGCGAGATGATGCCGACCTCGGTGGTGCCACCGCCGATGTCCACAACCATCGAGCCCGACGGCTCCGACACCGGCAGGCCGGCGCCGATCGCAGCCGACATCGGCTCCTCGATCAGGTACACCTGGCTGGCGCCGGCGCCCAGCGCCGATTCGCGGATGGCGCGGCGCTCGACCTGGGTCGAGCCGCACGGCACGCAGATGATGATGCGCGGGCTCGGGCGCAGCAGCTTGCTGTCATGCACCATCTTGATGAATTGCTTGAGCATCTGCTCGGTCACGGTGAAGTCGGCGATCACGCCGTCCTTCATCGGGCGGATCGCCTCGATGTTGCCCGGCACCTTGCCCAGCATCTGCTTGGCTTCCTTGCCCACCGCCGTGATGGTCTTCTTGGCGTTGGGGCCGCCTTCCTGGCGGATCGCAACGACCGAGGGCTCGTCCAGCACGATGCCCTTGTCGCGCATGTAGATCAGCGTGTTGGCGGTGCCGAGGTCGATCGCCAGGTCGTTGGAGAAATAGCTGCGGAGAAATCCGAACATCAGGAATCCTGTCTGTGATGGGGTTCGCGGGTAGGCGAAGCGGCCGGCGCCGCGAGCGGCCCGGCCACGAAATGGGTTGTGTTGCGTTGAATACGGAATGGTTCTCGGCTTCCCGCTCCGCCCGCCGCCCGGGCCGGAGGCTGTCCGGCCGGATCGGAATGGGATCGGTACCGCCGGCGCACCGCGCGCGCCGGCCCTACGGGAACCTTTGATTAGACCCCGCAGAAAAGTTCGCGGAAATGTGCAGGCGCCGGCGCATCATGCTGGTTGTCGCGCAGCACGCGAGGACCGGCGGCAAGGCCTAATCAGAGGACCCAGGTTTGCCCTTCGGGCGCCTTCGGACACCGGGCGCGGAAGCGCCGGCCGCAGGCCATGTGGCGTAGGCGTTGCCAAAGGTCGGTAACTCGCAATGATACCTTATAATTCTGGCGGCTTCGGGCGTTTACAGCCTGAAAATACCTGCAATTCTGACGACTGCGGCGTGCCCTGCGGCCAAGCTCCGGGCCACACGACGCAGCGGCCCCGTGAGCCAGCCGGCGCAGCCCGCGCCGCCCCTTCGTATCCCAGTATCCGAGCATCCGAGCATCGACCCACCACGCCATGGCCCTCGACCTATCCGACGTCAAGCGCATTGCCCACCTCGCCCGCATCGAAACCAGCGATGACGAAGCCGCCCAGACGCTTGCGCAGCTGAACAACTTTTTCTCGCTGGTCGAGCAGATGCAGGCGGTCGACACCACCGGCATCGAGCCGCTGGCGCATCCGCTGTCGGCGGTGCGCGACATGGTCCAGCGCCTGCGCGAGGACGTGGTCACCGAAGCCGACCGCCGCGCCGACTACCAGCGCCCCGCGCCGGCCACCGAAAACGGCCTGTACCTGGTGCCCAAGGTCATCGAATGACCGTTGCCCGGGCCGTGCCGCCAACCGCGCCACGGTCCGCCCGCCAGTACAACACCCCTGATGCCAACCGACTGTCATGCCCTTTTCCGCTGATTCCGTGACCTCCCTGCGCCAGCTTGCCGACGCCCTGGCCGCGCGCACCGTCTCCGCCGAGGAACTCGCGCGCGAGTACCTGGCCCGCATCGAGCAGGCCGCCGCGCTCAACGCCTTTATCCACGTCGATGCCGAGCTGACCCTGGCCCAGGCGCGCGCCGCCGACGCACGCCGCGCGCGCGGCGAGGCCGCGCCGCTGACCGGCGTGCCGGTCGCGCACAAGGATGTGTTCGTCACGCGCGGCTGGCGCGCCACCGCCGGCTCGAAGATGCTGGGCAACTATGAAAGCCCGTTCGACGCCACCGTGGTCGAGCGCATGGCCGCCGCCGGCATGGTCACGCTGGGCAAGACCAATATGGACGAATTCGCGATGGGCTCGTCCAACGAGAATTCGCATTTCGGCCCGGTACGCAACCCGTGGGACGCCAGCCGCGTGCCCGGCGGCTCGTCGGGCGGCTCGGCCGCGGCCGTCGCCGCCGGCCTGGCACCGGCCGCCACCGGCACCGACACCGGCGGCTCGATCCGCCAGCCGGCATCGTTCTCGGGCATCACCGGCATCAAGCCGACCTACGGCCGCGTGTCGCGCTACGGCATGATCGCCTTTGCCTCGTCGCTGGACCAGGGCGGCCCGATGGCCCACACCGCCGAGGACTGCGCGCTGCTGCTCAACGCCATGGCCGGCTTCGACCCGAAGGACTCGACCAGCATCCCGCCCGCGCAGGGCGGCGTGGACGAGGACTACACCCGCCTGCTGGGCCAGCCGCGCGCCGGCGCCAGCGCCGAGCGCCCGCTGGCGGGCCTGCGCATCGGCCTGCCCAGGGAGTACTTCGGCAAGGGCCTGGCGGCCGACGTCGAGCAGGCCGTGCGCGCGGCGCTGGCCGAGTACGAGAAGCTGGGCGCGACGCTGGTCGAAGTGTCGCTGCCCAAGACCGAGCTGTCGATCCCGGTGTACTACGTGATCGCGCCGGCCGAGGCCTCGTCCAACCTGTCGCGCTTCGACGGCGTGCGCTACGGCCACCGCGCCGCCGAGTACCGCGACCTGCTCGACATGTACAAGAAGACCCGCGCCGAAGGCTTCGGCGCCGAGGTCAAGCGCCGCATCATGGTCGGCACCTACGTGCTGTCGCACGGCTACTACGACGCCTACTACCTGCAGGCACAGAAGATCCGCCGCATCATCGCCGACGACTTCCAGCGCGCCTTCGCCCAGTGCGACGTGATCATGGGCCCGGTGGCGCCGACGGTGGCGTGGAAGCTGGGCGAGAAGACCTCGGACCCGGTGCAGATGTACCTGGCCGACATCTTCACGCTGTCGACCAGCCTGGCCGGCCTGCCCGGCATGAGCGTGCCGTGCGGCTTCGGCGAGGGCAACATGCCCGTCGGCCTGCAGCTGATCGGCAACTACTTCGACGAGGCGCGCCTGCTGCAGGCCGCCCATGCGTTCCAGCAGGCGACCGACTGGCACCTGCGCCGCCCCGCCAAGGCCTGACCATGACCCGCGCCCTGCTCCGCCTGCTCGCCGCCGCGGCGCTGACCGCGCTGGTGGCCGGCTGCATCCAGCTGCCGATCATCGGCAAGCCCACGCCGATCGCCAGCCGCGACATCGACCTGGCCGGCGACTGCCGCCGCACCGAGGAAGACGGCTTCCGCGAAGACGCGCAGCTGCGCATTGCGGACAACAGCGTGCAGCAGCTGTCGTGGAAGCTGTGGGTCGGCAAGCGCGGCTCGTGCAGCTTCAACCTGGCCGAATTCCGCCAGGTCCAGAAGAAGCCGCATATCGAGCTGCGCGCCAACGACGGCAGCGGCTGCAAGCTGATGGTGTGGCAAGACCCGCGCCGCGTCACGCTGGCGCACGCCAATTGCCAGCAGCGCTGCACCCCGGGCATCTATGAAGAGGCCTGGCCCGTGATGTTCGAGCCGGGCACCGGCGCCTGCGCCCGCACGCGCTGAAGCCACAGTCGCCACCGAAGCCACAGCAGCCGGCCATGGTCCACGCCCACCTCCCCCCGCAACACGCGCCGCGCGCCGCCCGTCCGGCGGGCGCGTGGCTGCGCGCCGCGGTGGCGCTGGGCTTTGGCACGTGGCTGGCCTGCGCCGCGGCGCATACGCCGGACCTGACGGCACCCGCACTGGACGCGCCGGCACCGCTGACGCCGGCGGGCGTGCTGGCGCCAAACGCCGTGAGCCGGGCCGCGCCCGCCTCGTCGGCAGCCGCCAGAACTGCAGTCGCGCCCGTGCCCGCGCAGCGGGTCCAGCTGCGCGGCGATGCCGCCACGCCGGCGCTGAGCGCCTACTGGTTCCTGCCGCGCGAAGGCGCCACGCCGCGCGCGCTGCCGGTGGTGGTGGCGCTGCACGGCTGCGGCGGCCTGCTGGCGCAGCGCGCCGCGCGTGACGGCACCGCAGGGACAACCGCGACGGCAGCGGGCACCGACACCGCCGATGTTGCCGCGCTGCTGCAGCAACGCTACCGCGAATACGCGCATTGGCTCACCGAACGCGGCTACGCGGTGCTGATGCCCGACAGCTTCAGCGCGCGCGGCAGGCCGCACGGCATTTGCGCCGAGCCCATCGACAACCGCGCCATCGACGACCGCACCCGCCGCGCCGACGCGCTCGCCGCGCTGCGCTGGGTGGCGCAGCAACCCGCCGTGGACGCGTCGCGCATCGTGCTGCTGGGCTGGTCGAACGGCGCGCAGGCGGTGCTGGCCACCGTCGACGCCAGCCGCCCGTGGCCGGCCGGCACGCCGCCGGTCGAGCGCGCGGTGGCGTTCTATCCGGGCTGCAAGCGCGCGGTGCAGCAGCACAGCTTCCGCCTGCGCTCGCCGCTGCTGCTGATGATCGGCGGCGCCGACGACTGGACCCCGGCGACCCGCTGCGCCATGCTGCAGAGCGCGGTACAGGCGCGCCAGCCGGGCGCGCGCTTCCGGCTGGAGATCTACCCCGGCGCCTATCACGGCTTCGACGGCACCAGCGAGCTGCATCGGCGCACCGACGTGCCTGCCGCCGCCATGCGCAAGAGCCAGAGCGTCACCGTCGGCGGCGACGCGGTAGCGCGCGTGGCCGCGCTGGCCCAGCTCGACTCCTGGCTGGCCAGCCCCGACCCCTGACGACCACGCCATAACCAGACAGAACACCGGGGCAGCGCTGCCGCTCCCCCGCAACAGACAACACCGAAAGAACCGAACAGGAATACCGCCATGCAATGGGAAGTGGTGATCGGCCTCGAAACGCACGCGCAGCTGTCGACGGCCTCCAAGATTTTTTCCGGCACCTCCACCGCCTTCGGCGCCGAGGCCAACACGCAGGCATCGCCGGTGGACCTGGCGCTGCCGGGCGTGCTGCCGGTGCTGAACCAGGGCGCGGTCGAGCGCGCGATCCAGTTCGGCCTGGCGATCGGCGCCACCATCGCGCCGCGCAGCGTCTTTGCGCGCAAGAACTACTTCTACCCCGACCTGCCCAAGGGCTACCAGATCAGCCAGTATGAGATCCCGGTGGTGCAGGGCGGCACCATCACCATCCAGGTCGAGGGCAAGCAGGGCGAGTCCTACGAAAAGACCGTCAACCTGACGCGCGCGCACCTGGAAGAAGACGCGGGCAAGTCGCTGCACGAGGACTTTGCCGGCATGACCGGCATCGACCTGAACCGTGCCGGCACGCCGCTGCTGGAAATCGTCACCGAGCCCGACATGCGCAGCGCCGCCGAAGCGGTGGCCTACGCCAAGGCACTGCACTCGCTGGTGGTGTGGCTGGGCATCTGCGACGGCAACATGCAGGAAGGCAGCTTCCGCTGCGACGCCAACGTCTCGGTGCGCCCGCTCGGCCAGAAGGAATTCGGCACGCGCCGCGAGATCAAGAACCTGAACTCGTTCCGCTTCCTGCAGCAGGCCATCGAATACGAAGTGCAGTGGCAGATCGCCGAGATCGAGGACGGCCGCAAGATCCAGCAGGCCACCGTGCTGTTCGATCCGGACACCGGCGAAACCCGCGCCATGCGCACCAAGGAAGATGCACACGACTACCGCTACTTCCCCGACCCGGACCTGATGCCGCTGGAGATCGACGCCGGCTGGATCGAACGCGTGCGCGGCGAACTGCCGGAGCTGCCGGCCGCGATGCAGGCGCGCTTTGTCTCGCAATACGGCCTGTCGGCGTATGACGCGACCACGCTGACCGCAACCAAGGCATTCGCTGCCTACTACGAGGCCATGCTCGCCGATGCCGGCGCCGCCAACGCCAAGCCCGCCGCCAACTGGCTGATGGGCGACGTGGCCTCGCAGCTGAACCGCGAAGGCATCGCCATCGATGCCGCCCCGGTCACGCCGGCGCAGCTGGCCAGGCTGCTGGCGCGCATCGCCGACGGCACGGTCTCGAACAACACCGCCAAGAAGGACGTGTTCCCGGCGATGTGGGCAGGCGAGCACGGCGGCGATGCCGATGCCATCATCGCCGCCAAGGGCCTGAAGCAGATGTCCGACAGCGGCGAGCTGGAGAAGATCATCGACGACGTGCTGGCGGCCAATGCCAAGTCGGTCGAGGAATTCCGCTCGGGCAAGGAAAAGGCATTCAACGCGCTGGTCGGACAGGCGATGAAGGCGACCAAGGGCAAGGCCAATCCGGCGCAGGTGAATGAACTGCTGAGGAAGAAGCTGGGCTGAGTGCAGTCACTCGCCGGGTGGTTTGCTCGCCTCTCCCGCTTGCGGGAGAGGGAGCACGCCCACGGTCCACTAAGGCGTTGCGTACACCGACACGCCCGTCACATCCCCGCCCTCCCCCGCACCGTCTCCTCCAGCAAAGACCTCAGCTTCGCCAGCGCCCCCGGATCCCCGTGTGCCGCGGAGCGCGCGTACCAGATCTTCGCCTGCTCGATATCCTTTTCGACCACGCCCGGCTCGCCGCGCTCGTAGAAACTGCCGACGATGTACTGCGCACCGCCATCCCCCGCGCTTGCCGCGCGCTGGTACCACGCAAACGCCTGCGCGTAGTCGCGCGGCACGCCGCGGCCGGTGAAGTAGTTCGTCGCCAGTTCCATCTGCGCCTGCACGTGGCCGCCCTGTGCCGCGCGCTCATACCAGCGGTTCGCCTCTTCCAGCGATTTCGGCACCAGCTCGCCGCGCTCGTACAGGTCGCCCCAGGTGTATTGCGCATGGGTCATGCCGTTGTCGGCTGCCTTGCGCAGCCACACCAGCGCTTCTTGCGGCTGCGCGGCGGTGCCCTCGCCGCGCAGCAGCATCATCGCGTAGTTGAATTGCGCGAGGCGGTTGCCCTGGCGCGCGGCGGCGGAGAAACCCTGCAGAGCCTGGTCGAAGCGGCCCGACTCGTAGGCCGCGACAGCGTCGCGGGTCTGCGCCTGCGCCGGCGCGGGCGGCTGCGGTGCCGCGGCGGCGGGTGGCAACACCAGCCACGCGCAAAACGCGCCGGCCAGCACGGCGGCATGCGGGAAACGGGCTTTCGACATGGCGGACTCCGGCGCGAGGCCTTCTGTGCTTCAGTGTAGGAGTACGCCGAGGTGCCCGGTAGCGACCGATTATCTACACGAATAATCAAATAGCTGAGATTTCAGACAGCATAATTCTTCGCACAAATAACTCGAGCGCTGGCTCAGATCCACCCCGCGCGGTGCAGCCGCCGCCACAACGCGCCGCAGGCCACCGCGGTCACACCGATAACGGCCGGGTACGCGTAGTGGACTTTGAGCTCAGGCATGAAATCGAAATTCATGCCGTACAGGCTGAACACCACCGTCGGGATTGCCAGGATCGCGCCCCAGCCGGCCAGCCGCTTGACCACTTCGTTCTGCCCGACGGTCACCAGCGCCAGGTTGACCTGCACCGCGGTGGTCAGCATTTCGCGCACCACGTCGAGCGTGCGCACCAGCCGGCTGGCGTGGTCTTCGATATCGCGGAAATAGGCGCGCAGCTCCTTCGGCACCAGTTGTTCGTGCAGCCGGATCAGCTGGCCGCACATGTCTTCGACCGGACTGACCGCATTGCGCAGGCGCAGCACCTGGCGCTTGACCTGGTACAGGCGCTCGATCGCGGCGCGGTCGAACTCGTCGCGAAAGATGCCCTGCTCGAGCGCCTCGAAGTTGTCCTCCAGGCGCGTGACGATGGGCAGGTAGTGGTCGACGACGAAGTCCATCAGCGCGTACAGCACATAGCCAGGCCCGTTGGCCAGGCCGTGCGGGTCGTGTTCGCAGCGCTCGCGCACCGGCGTATAGGTGCTGCTGGCCCCATGGCGGACCGAGACCACGTAGTTGGGGCCGACGAACAGGTGGGTCTCGCCGACCACGACTTCGTCCTGCACCAGCTGCGCGGTGTTGAGCACCACGAACACGGAATCGCCGTAGGCCTCGAGCTTGGGACGCTGGTGCGCGTTGGTCGCGTCTTCAACCGCGAGGTCGTGCAGGCCGAAGGCCTGCTGCGCCTGCCGCAGCAGCGCCAGGTCTGGCTCGTGCAGGCCCAGCCAGACGAAGGTGCCGGGCACCGCCAGCACCGCCGGGATTTCCTCCATGCCTACCGTGCCGAGCCGCTTGCCCTGCCGGTAGGCCACGCAATTGACGATGGCGCCCATGGAAACTCCGCTGATCAGATGGCGCAATCGTAACAAGGCTTTGCACGATGCCCGCGCCGCGCGATGCCGAGGCCGCGCAAGCCGCGCCGGCCACACTTGCGCCGCGCCACCGGCTCGCGCATGGAGCCCACGCGCCACCTGCGGTACATATCGATCCAATTGTTACAGTTCGCGACAGATACGACGTTAGAATGTGGCATTTCCACGGTCACCCGGCTATGTCCCAGAAGAAAACGCCACGCTTCGAGCTGCGCAGTGGCAACGTCGACGCCCTCCTTCTCGCCCTCCAGACCGCCGACATGGCTGCGCTGCGGGATGACCTCCTCACCCGCTTCGAAGCCACCCCCGACTTCTTCTCCAATGACGTGATCGCGCTGGACCTGCGCGCGCTCGACGATGACAGCGAAGTCGCGCTCGGCACCGTGATCGACACGCTGGCCACGCTCAAGGCCCGCGCCATCGGCGTGGTGGCCCGTGCCGGCCAGCGCGAGTGGGCCGAGCGCTTCGGCCTGCCGCTGCTCGACAGCCAGGCCCGCCGCAACGGCGCCGCCGAGCGTGCCGCCGAGGCCAAGGCCGCTGCCGCGGCGGAACAGGCCGCCGCCGAACAGGCGGCGCGTGAAGAAGGCGCCCGTGCCGCGGCCCAGGCAGCCACCGACGCCGCCGTCGCCGCGGCCGTGCGCCAGACCCAGACCCTACTGATCGACAAGCCGCTGCGCTCCGGCCAGCAGGTCTACGCGCATGGCGACGTGGTCATCATGGACGTGGTCAGCTACGGTGCCGAGGTCATCGCCGAAGGCAACATCCATATCTATGCCCCGCTGCGCGGCCGTGCGCTGGCGGGGGTCAAGGGCAACACCGCCGCGCGCATCTTCAGCACGTGCATGGAGCCCGAACTGATTTCCATCGCCGGCATCTACCGGACCGCGGAGCAGACGCTTCCGGCCGATGTGCACGGCAAGACCGCCCAGGTGCGCCTGGCCGATGAAAAACTGATCCTCGAAGCGCTGCGGCTCAAGTAACCGCGGCGCTCATCGGGACCGGATCACAGAGAGCGCAAGCTTCAACTTATTACTGGACCAAAGAGCCATGGCAAAAATCATCGTTGTGACCTCCGGCAAGGGAGGCGTCGGCAAGACCACCACCAGCGCCAGCTTTGCCGCCGGCCTGGCCCTGCGCGGCCACAAGACTGCCGTGATCGACTTCGACGTCGGCCTGCGCAACCTCGACCTGATCATGGGTTGCGAACGCCGCGTGGTGTATGACCTGATCAACGTGGTGCAGGGCGAAGCCAACCTGCGCCAGGCGCTGATCAAGGACAAGAAGTGCGAGAACCTGTTCATCCTGCCGGCCTCGCAGACGCGTGACAAGGACGCGCTGACCAAGGAAGGCGTGGAGAAGGTCATCAACGGCCTGATCGAGATGGACTTCGAGTACATCGTCTGCGATTCGCCCGCCGGCATCGAGTCAGGCGCGCTGATGGCGATGTACTTTGCCGATGAGGCCCTGATCGTCACCAACCCGGAAGTGTCGTCGGTGCGCGATTCGGACCGCATCCTCGGCATCCTGTCGTCCAAGACCAAGCGCGCCAGCGAGGGCGGCGACCCGATCAAGGAACACCTGCTGATCACCCGCTACAACCCCAAGCGCGTGCATGGCGGCGAGATGCTGTCGCTGACCGACATCCAGGAAATCCTGCGCATCAAGCTGATCGGCGTGGTGCCGGAATCGGAAGCGGTGCTGCACGCCTCCAACCAGGGCACGCCCGCCATCCACCTGGAAGGCAGCGACGTGGCCGACGCCTATGGCGACGTGGTGGACCGCTTCCTCGGCAAGGACAAGCCGATGCGTTTCACCGACTACCAGAAGCCGGGGCTGTTCTCGCGCATCTTCGGCAACAAGTAACGGTCAAGGAGGGCTCACCCCATGTCGATCCTTTCCTTCCTGCTGGGAGAGAAGAAGAAGTCCGCGTCGGTCGCGAAGGAGCGGCTGCAGATCATCCTGGCGCACGAGCGCACCGGCCATTCCGCCCCCGCCGACTACCTGCCCGCGCTGCAGCGCGAGCTGGTGGCGGTGATCTCCAAGTACGTCAAGATCGGCGACCAGGACCTGCGCGTCAGCCTGGAACGCCAGGACAACCTCGAGGTGCTCGAGGTCAAGATCGAGATCCCGCAGCACTGAGCACGGGACCCGGCAGCGCCGGGTCCATGCGGGGCTCGTCGCCCCGCCCCTTCCTTCTTTCTTCCCCCTTTTTCCTCCTCCTTCCCCACTTCCGCTCCAACGCCCCGCCGCCGTGCCAGCGCGCCGCCGAGGCTTCTCCACAGCGCTGCCGCAGGCCCCAAATGCAGAATTCTGTAGCGGCCAGACAACGGAATTGCACCAATTTCCTGCTTGAAAGCGCGGCTCCACGGAGTTTTGTGTCCTTGTTCCTTACGTTTTGTTAAATTTTCGCGGCGTTTACAGGAAACGTAGACCTTATCCCCGCCGTGATCCGGCGAAGGGCACAGTACAAGACAGAAAAGGAGCACCATGAAGAAATCGGCCATCGTCCTCGCAGCCGGCAGCCTGTTGGCAGGTTCGGCTTTCGCACAATCCTCCGTCACCCTGTACGGCATCGTCGACCAGAGCATCCGCTTCCAGACGAACGCGAACGCCAACAATGACAACTCGTGGGAACTGACCAACGGCGCCGTCACC
Organism: Cupriavidus taiwanensis; assembly: GCF_900250075.1. Lineage (NCBI taxonomy): Bacteria > Pseudomonadati > Pseudomonadota > Betaproteobacteria > Burkholderiales > Burkholderiaceae > Cupriavidus > Cupriavidus taiwanensis. The sequence goes on along the minus strand of NZ_LT977070.1, from coordinate 358,971 downwards.
AACAGCCGCTGGGGCATCAAGGGCAGCGAAGCCCTGGGCAACAACCTGAAGGCGATCTTCCAGCTGGAAAATGGCTTTGATCCGGACACCGGCCGCGCCAACCAGAATGGCCGCCTGTTCGGTCGTCAGGCCTACGTGGGCCTGAGCGGTGACTTCGGCACGATCAAGCTGGGCCGCCAGTACACCGAAGGCTTTAACTTCTTCGGCGACTACGATCCGCTGACCATCGGCAACTACACCAACAACGCCTGGCCGTTCTTCCTGACCAACTTCCGTAACGACAACGTCGTCAGCTACGGCGGCAAGTTCGGCGGCCTGGACGTCGGCGCCAGCTACGGCTTCGGTGAGCAGGCTGGCAGCATGAGCCAGAACCAGTACTGGGGCGCTCGCGCCGCGTACACCTTCGGTCCGTTCGGCATCGGCGGCGTGTACCAGGAAGTGCGTAATCTCACCGGCGAGAAGCAGCAGATGTGGGGCGCTGCCGGTAAGTACTCGATCGGGCCGGCCAAGGTGTTCCTGGGTTACATCGGCGGCAAGGACCGCACCGGTTCGGTGGATGCCTCGCTGAACTTCACGGGCGGCGCCACGCTGAACCCGATCCCGGCTGGCGGCAACGCTGCAGCCAACCCGCGCAAGGACACCATCGGCTACATCGGCGTGACCTACCAGGCCACCCCGGCGCTGGCCCTGACCGGCGTGTTCTACGGCGACTACGTCGAAAACGTCAACGGCGTGAACGACAACAACGGCCGCCGCTACACCGGCGTGCTGCTGGCCGAGTACTCGCTGTCCAAGCGCACCCAGGTCTACGGCACGGTTGACTTCAACAAGGTTTCGGGCGGCACCATCACCGAAATGCCTGGCCGTAACAACCAGACCGGCGCTGCCGTCGGTATCCGCCACATCTTCTGATCGATACCTGATTGGCAGTCACTGGCAAAAGGCACCTTCGGGTGCCTTTTTTCATGGGCGCGGCCGGCGCCGCAGCCACAGGTACCAGCCGGCCTGCGCGGCTTCGCCCTGCATCGGCTGCAGCGGCACCAGCAGACCGCCATGGCGCGCCACCACGCGCTGCGCGCACAGCAGCGCCGGTCCGGGCCGGGCCAGTTGCGATGCGGCTGCGTCATCGGCGGGCTGGAACACGATCGACAGCGCCACGCCGCCGGCATGGCCGCGGCACGCGGTGCGCAAGGCCGTGCCATGCGCCGCCGCCGCGATGGCGCTCGCCAGCAGCCATTGCAGCGTGCCGGCGAGCATCCCCGCGTCGCCGCCGATGCGCGGCAGGCGCCCGGCCGGGCGTTCGAGCCGGATGCCGGCCGCGCCGGCCTCGGTCCAGACCCGGTCGAGCGCTTCATCGAGCAAAGTGTCCATGGCGAGCCGCCGCATCCGATAGGCATGCCGCGTTTCGCGCAGCAGCCGGTTCAGGTCGTCGATATGGCGCAGCGAGCGGCGCGCATGGCCGTCCACCTGCGCCAGCAGCGCCGCATCGGCCTGCGACCGGGTCTGGCGCAGCGCCAGCCACGCCAGCAGCGAGGCATTGGGCTCGCGCAGGTCGTGGCCCAGCGCATGCAGCAGCATGTCGTGCACGGCGGCCGGATCGCGCACGTCGCAGCCGCCTGCCGGCGCCTGCACCGCAGCTCCGCTGCGGCTGCGTCGCGCCAGCCAGCAGCCGCCCAGACACCACGCCGCGGCAAGCAGCGCAAGGCGCAGCGGGCGCGCCGTCATGCGGCGGCCCGCTCGGCGTGTGCCAGGCGCTCAAGCCGGTACCCGTGCGTATAGACCGGGGTCAGCCGCATGCCGCGCCCGGCCTGCAGCCCGAGCTTGCTGCGCACGCGCGACACGTGGGTATCGATGGTGCGCGACATCGGCGAGATCTCGCGGCCCCAGACCGCGGCGGTGATGTGGTCGCGCGTGACGATGCGTCCCTCGTGGCGGAACAGCAGCACCGCAAGATCGAACTCCTTGGGCGTCAGGCCGATCGGCTGCCCGTTGCAGGTGACCCGGCGCAACGCGCAGTCGAAGGCGTAGTCGCCCAATCGCAGCGGCGCGTGCGGCGACGCCTGCGCGGGATACGCGCGCCGCAGCAGGCATTCGATGCGTGCGGCCAGCTCGGCCGGACGGATCGGCTTGACCATGTAGTCATCGGCGCCCGCGGCGAGCGCGCTGACGATGTCGTGCTCGGCATCGCGGCAGCTCAGGAACATGACCGGGATGCGCCGGTCCAGGTGGGTGCGCACCCAGGCCAGCACCTCGCGCCCGGACAGGTCCGGCATCTGCCAGTCCAGCAGCAGCAGGTCGAAGCCGGCGTCGCGCAGCGCCAGCAGCAGGCGCCGGCTTTCGCTGAAGCTGACGCATTCGAATCCCGCGCTGGCGACGACCTGGCGGATCAGCGCCGCATCCGCGGGCGCGTCCTCGAGCGATGCAATGCGCGGTGCCGTTTTCTTTCCCATGTTGCCTCCGACGTAGCTGGCCATCAGCGGGACATTTAATCCGGTGTAGCGGCCCGCCCGAATAGGAAAGCGCTCAATCTCGCCTTTCAACAATCTTTTACTTCTCGCCTCAGCGGGCCGCTCCTACCATGGGCTTCGCTGCGGTGCGACCCGTGCCCGCACAACCTGTTTGTCGAGCTGTGTCCATCCCGGCGGCGCACTGCGGTGCGTCCGCGCACAGGAGCCACGTCCGTGAAGATCGCCGCGCTGCAGGCGGACCCCACCCTCGCCGTCAGCATCGAACAGACCCTGCGCCTGAACGGCCACCAGTGCACGCGCTACCTCAGCGGGCGCGCCGTGATCGGCGCGCTGCGCGGCAGATCGTTCGACCTGCTGATGCTGGATTGCGATACGCCGGGCCTGCCGGCATTGGAAGTACTGGCGTGGGTGCGCCGCATGCTGGGCCCCGAGATGCCGGTGATGCTGACCGGAACCTCTAACGAAGAAGGCTTTGTCGCGGCCTGCCTGGCGCAGGGCGCGGACAGCTACGTGCCCAAGCCGCTGCGCACCGCGGAACTGGCCGCGCGCGTGCTGGCGCTGCTGCGCCGCGCGCGGCCGGCGAGCGCGGATTGCGACCTGGAACACGGGCCGTTCCGCTTTGCCACCGCCGAGCGGCAGGTGTGGGTGCAGGGCAAGCCGGTGCTGCTGGCTCCGAAGGAATTCGACCTGGCGGTGCTGCTGTTCCGCAACCTGGGCTCGCTGGTGCTGCGCCAGACCATGGTCGACCAGGTCTGGCGCTACCACATGGACGCCGCTTCGCGCACGGTGGACAGCCACCTGTCGCGCGTGCGCACCAAGCTGGCGCTGTGGCCGCACAACGGCGTGCGGCTGTCGTCGGTGTACGGGCTGGGCAGCCGGCTCGATGCGGCCTAGCGCTTCTGCGGCGCCGGCACGCCGGGCTGGGTGATTCAGTCAGCCTTGATGCCGGCTTCCCTGACGATGCGGGCGTTCTCCGCGGATTCTTCGCGGATGGCCTTGGCAAACTGCGCCGGCGTGCCGCCGGTCGGCACTTCGCCGCCCTTGAGCAGGCGCTCATGCACTTCCGGCTCGGCCAGCGCCTTGTTCAGCTCGGCGTTCAGCCGGTTGATGATGGCCGCGGGAGTCTTGCCCGGCGCGAACACACCGAAGGTGGAGGTCAGGTTGGCCTTGGGGTAGCCCAGCTCGGCCAGCGTCGGCACGGCGGGCAGGCTCTCCAGGCGCTTGGGCGCGCCCACCGCCAGCGCGCGCAGGCGGCCCGCCTGCATATGCTGGCTCAGCACCGGGCTGGCGTTGGTGCTCATCACCTCGAACTGGCCGCCGAGCGCATCGTTCATCTGCTGGCCCGCGCCCTTGTACGGGATCAGCACGATGTCGGCCTTCGATTTCTGCTTGACCTGTTCCAGCACCACATGGCCGACCGTGCCCAGGCCCGACGTGGCCCAGCGTACCGAACCCGGTTTGGTGCTGGCCTGGCCGACCACGTCGGCAAAGCTCTTGCCGCTGAACGCGGAAGTCGCGACCACCAGCACCGGCGAGTACATCACGCTCATCACCGGCGCCACGTCCTTCTGCGGATCGTAGTTGACGCGGCCGACATACGGATTCAGCGTCAGCGGGCTGGTGGCGGCGAAGCCGAGCGTGTAGCCGTCCGGCGCTGCCTTGGCCACCGCATCGATGCCGATGCTGCCGCCCGCGCCGGCCTTGTTCTCGACCACCACCGAGTTGCCCATCTGCGCCGACAGGCGCTCGCCGAGCGCGCGCGCGACGGTGTCGCTGATGCCGCCGGTGGGATAGGCGACGATCAGGCGGATCGGGCGGCTGGGATAGGCGTCGGCCGCGGCGGCCGTAACGTGGGTCAGTGCGGTGCCAGCGAAGACGCACGCTGCGGCCAGCAGCGACGGGCGGAAGGGGAAGGCCATGATGGGAAAGCGGGAGAGATTCGACGGAAGCGGCCGCGCGGCGGCAACGGGCCGGCGCGGCGCGGAACAGCCGCTATCTTAGCCGATCATGCGGCGCGTTCAGCGCTCCAGCGGCCGCTCCGGCACCCACGAGACGAACAGCTCGTTGGCGCGATCATAGAGCCGCCAGCCCGTGCCGCAGTCGCGGCAGCAGAACGACAACATGCTGTACGGCACTCCGGCGGCACTCTGGGTGACTACCGGGGCCGTGCCGCGCAGCGCAAGGCAGGCGGGCGGCTCGCGCCGGCGCGGATCGTCGGCCAGCGCCAGGCAGCGCTCGCAGGGCGGCGTGGCGGGGGCGGAAGGGTCTGGGGCGGCTGGCATCGTCGGCGGCGTCGGCGGAAACGGGGCAGGTCTGTCTTGAGTGCCCGCCATGATGCCGCAAAATTCCGCGCGACAGCAGCACCCTTCGCGGATGACATCAGGCCGCCTGCGTGCGCGCCACCGTGGCTGGCGCCGCCGCGCGCTGGCCAAGCCACACGCTGCCCAGCACCAGCAGCGCGCCGGCCGCCTGCACCGCGGTCAGTGCCTGCCCCAGCACCAGGAAGCCGAGCACGGTGGCGCTGACCGGACTGAGCAGGCCCAGCGCCGCCACCGCCGCCGGCGCCATGCGCCCTACCCCGCGAAACCACAGCGCGTAGCTGAAACCGGCGCCGACGATGCTGAGCCACGCGTAGCCCAGCCAGTTGACCAGCGTGAAATGACCCGGCAGCGGTTCCAGCACCAGCGCGAACGGCAGCAGGAACAGCCCGCCTGCGCACAACTGCCATGCCGTCAGCACCAGCGGCGAGACCGGCGGCCGCCAGTGCCGCGTCAGCACCGTGCCCACCGCCATCGACACCGCTCCCGCAGCCGCCGCAGCGACGCCGACGGCATCCAGCCGGGCGGCCGGTCCGAGCACCAGCAGCGCCACGCCGAGCAGCCCGCCCGCGCCGGCCATCCACGCGGCGGGGCGCGGCCGCGCGCCCAGCCAGGCCCACGCCAGCACCACCACGATCAGCGGCTGGATCGCCCCGACCGTGGCCGCCACGCCGCCCGGCAGGCGGTAGGCGGCGATGAACAGCATCGCCTGGAAGAAGCCGATATTGAGCACGCCCAGTACCGCCGCGCGCCACCACCACCCGCCCTGCGGCAGTTGCCGGCCGATGGCGAGCATCGCCAGGCCGGCCGGCAGCGCCCGGATCACGCCGGAAAGCAAGGGCTGCCCAGGCGGCAGCCACTGACTCGTCACCAGATACGTGCTGCCCCAGATCGCGGGGGCCAGGCCGGTCAGCAGGATATCCCGCAACCCCACACCGGCCGCCGCAGTCGTCGAAACGCTGTTCGCCTTCATGTCGATATTCTTGATGTCAAGATAAATCACTTTACGAAGGCGATCGGTTGATGTCAAGATACTTCGCTCACCCTTGCACCTGTATCCCCTGCCCTGATGACCGCCCGCCGCAAACCCGAAGACGCGCCCGACCATGTCGACGGCATCCTCGCCCAATGGGCGCGCGAACGGCCCGATCTCGATGCCTCGCCGATGGGCATCCTGGGGCGGCTGGGCCGGCTCAATCGCCATACCGGCCGGGCGATCGAGGCCGCGCTGGGCGCGACCGGGCTGCAGCCGTGGGAGTTCGATGTGCTGGCGACGCTGCGGCGTGCCGGGCCGCCCTATGCGCTGTCGCCGGGCGCGCTGATCGGTTCGCTGATGATCACGTCGGGCACCATGACCAACCGGCTCGACCACCTCGAGCGGGCCGGGCTGGTACGGCGCGAGCCCAATCCGGAAGACCGGCGCGGACTGCTGGTGGCGCTGACCGACGCCGGCCGCGAGCGCGTCGACCACGCGGTGGAGCTGCACGTGGCCAACGAGCACCGCCTGCTGGAAGGGCTGACCGCGACGGAGCGCGCGCAGCTGGCCGCGCTGCTGCGCCGCTGGCTGCGCATGTTCGAGCCGCCATCGGGCGATGGCGGCGAAGGCAAGTCGGGCGACTGAATTAGTCGACTGAGCTGCGCTTCAAGCGCGCTGCGGGCGTTCGCGCAGGTCCGGCAGGAATACCGTCAGCAGCCCCAGCAGCGGCAGGTAGGCGCAGTACTCGTACACCGCACGGATGCCGTGCGTATCGGCCATGCCGCCCAGCACCGCGGCGCCGATGCCGCCCATGCCGAAGGCAAAGCCGAAGAACAGCCCCGAGACCATGCCGACCTTGCCCGGGATCAGCTCCTGCGCGAACACCAGGATCGCCGAGAACGCCGAGGCCAGGATAAAGCCGATGATGAAGGTCAGCACCGTGGTCCAGAACAGGCCCACGTGCGGCAGCAGCAGCGTGAACGGCGCCACGCCCAGGATCGAGGCCCAGATCACGCGCTTGCGGCCGATGCGGTCGCCGATCGGGCCGCCCAGGATGGTGCCGGCGGCGACCGCGAACAGGAACAGGAACAGGTGCAGCTGCGCGTCCTGGCGCGCCAGCGCGAAGCGCTCCATCAGGTAGAAGGTGTAGTACGAGGTCAGGCTGGCCATGTAGAAGTACTTGGAGAACACCAGCACCATCAGCACCACCATGGCCCGCACCACCACGCGCGTCGCCACCGGGCTGGCCGAGGCGCCAGGGGCCTTGCGCTTGCGCGCGCCCTGCGCCAACTGGCGCGCGTACCAGCCGCCGATGCGCCACAGCACCACGATGCCCACCAGCGCCGCCAGCGAGAACCACGCCAGGCTGGCCTGCTGGTGCACGATCAACGCCGCCAGCAGCGGGCCCATGGCGCTGCCGCCGTTGCCCCCGACCTGGAAGATCGACTGCGCCAGCCCGTGCTGCCCGCCCGACGCCATGCGCGCCACGCGCGACGACTCCGGGTGGAAGATCGACGAACCCGTGCCGACCAGCGCCGCGGCCACCAGCAGCACGCCATAGCTGGGCGCCACTGACAGCAGCAGCAGGCCGGCCAGCGTAAAGGCCATCGCCACGGCCAGCGAATGCGGCTTGGGATGCTTGTCGGTGTACAGCCCCACCACCGGCTGCAGCAGCGACGCGGTGACCTGGTAGGTCATGGTCAGCAGCCCGATCTGGGTGAAGCTGAGGTTGAAGCCGCCCTTCAGCATCGGATAGATCGCCAGGATCAACGACTGGATCATGTCGTTGAGAAAGTGGGCGAAGCTGATCGCGGACAGCACGCGGAAGCCGGTGCGTTCCGCCTGCGGGGACGGAGCAAGCGAGGGGGTCGCGGGGGCTGCGCCAGCCGGCGCGGAGTCGATGGTTGTGCTCATTGGCGGCTCTCGACAAACGGAAAGCGGCCAGCGGGGGCGCCGGCCGGGAAGGATCTGAGCACCGATGCTAGCTGGCGTGCCGGCGCCTGTCCTGCGAGAATAGGTCCGCAACCTTGGAGAAAAGGACATGGCGCGCGCCTCCCGCCCCCGTTCCGCCTCGGCCTCCGCCGGCCCCCGCTCGCGGCAGCCGTTGCCCGATCCCACCCCCGAGACGCTGGCGCTGGGCGATACCTACGCCGATGCGCCGGCCTATGTCCGCTTCGACCGCAGCCCGCTGCCGGTCACGGCGATGGCGGCCGACTACCTGCCGGGGCACGTGACCCAGCGGCACCAGCATCCGCATGCGCAGCTGATTCACGCCGTGCATGGGGTGATGGTGGTGGCCACCGCCGAAGGCCAGTGGATCGTGCCGCCCACGCGCGGCATGTGGATGCCGGGCGGCACCACGCACTGGATCCGCATGGTCGGGCGGGTGCAGATGCGCACCGCCTATATCCGCCCCGATGCAGCGCCCGACCTGCCGCAGCGCTGCACGGTGCTGGGCATCTCGCCGCTGCTGCGCGAGCTGATCCTGGCCGCGGTGGAGATCGCCTTGCCCTACGCGCCCGACACGCGCGATGCGCGCCTGATGCGGCTGCTGCTCGATGAAGTGATGCTGGTGCCGTCGCTGCCGCTGCACCTGCCGCGCCCGGCCGATGCCAGCCTGCGGCAGATCTGCGAGGCCATCGCCGAGGCGCCCGACACCGCGCTGACCCTGGCGGACTGGGGCATGCGGCTGGGACTGGATCCCAAAACCATCCAGCGCCGCTTTGCACGCGAAACCGGCATGACCTTCGGCCAATGGCGCCAGCAGGCGCGCCTGCTGGCCGCACTGGAAAAGCTGGCGGCCGGCAGCAAGGTGGTGGATGTGGCGCTGGACCTGGGCTACGACAGCCCGAGCGCGTTCGCGACCATGTTCCGGCGGCAGTTCGGCGTGCCGCCGAGCGCGTTCTTCCGTTGAGGCCCTGGAGCGAGGAAGCCGCGCTCAGTTGCCCAGGTAGCGCTCCACCAGCCGGGTCCAGTAGGCCGCGCCGACGGTCAGGTTGTCGTCGTTGAAGTCATAGCCGGCGTTGTGCAGCAGCGGCTGGTTGGCGCCGTTGCCCAGCCGCACGAAGCAGCCGGGGCGCTGTTGCAGGAAGTAGGCAAAGTCCTCGCTGCCGGCAATGCGCGCGGCCTGGTCCACTACCTTGCCGGGGCCGACCAGTTCCTCGGCCACCTGCCGCGCGAACTCGGTCTCGCGCTCGCTGTTGACCAGCACCGGGTAGCCGCGCACGTAATCGATCTCTGCCACCGCGCCGTAGCCTTCGGCATGCGCCGTGGCAAGCTGGCGGATGCGGTGCTCCAGCGCGGCGCGCACGTCGGGGCTGAACGAGCGCACGCTGAGTTCCATGCGCGCATGGTCGGGGATCACGTTGGGGGCGTGGCCGGCGTGCAGCGTGCCGATCGTCACCACGGCGGTCTCGTTCGGATCGACATAGCGCGACACCACCGACTGCAGCGCCATCACCAGGCTGCCTGCCACCAGGATCGGATCGACCGACTGGTGCGGTCGCGCGGCGTGGCCGCCCTTGCCGCGGATGGTGATGGTGACGGTGTCGCACGCCGCCATGAACGGACCGGAACGGAACAGGAATGTGCCTTGCTCCACGCCTGGATGGTTATGCAGGCCGAAGATGGCATCGCACGGAAAGCGCTCGAACAGCCCGTCGGCCAGCATGCGCTCGGCACCGCCGCCGGCGCCGATTTCCTCGGCCGGCTGGAAGATCAGGTGCACGGTGCCGTTGAAATTGCGCGTGCGCGCCAGTTGCCTGGCCGCGCCGAGCAGGATCGCGGTGTGGCCATCGTGGCCGCAGGCGTGCATGCGGCCCGCGTTGACGCTGGCGTACGGCAGCGCGGTGCGCTCGTGGATCGGCAGCGCGTCCATGTCGGCGCGGATGCCCACGCTGTGGCCACTTTCGCCGCAGCGCAAGGTCCCCACCACCCCGGTCCCGCCCACACCGCGCGTGACCGCGTAGCCCCAGCCTTCCAGCAAGGTGGCGACCAGGCCGGCCGTGCGGACCTCGTCGAAGGCCAGTTCGGGGTGCTGGTGGATATTGCGCCGGATCGCTTCGAGTTCGGCGCGGCTGTCGAGGGTATCGGCCAGCGCGCAGTATCGATGCTTCAGCGGTGACGCGGGGGACTGGAGGGTGGCGCCGAGGTAAGACTCGATTTCGGGGGCGTGCTCAGACATGACGTTTTGCTCTCTGGCGAAACCTGTATAACCAGTATTTCACGCAGAAAAGGCGAGCGAAACGTCAGGCCCGGTATTTCCTGTAAAACCATGTAATCGGGCCGCTTTCTGCGCCAGATCTGTTGCCCTAATCGTACGCTTTGTGTGGAAACCCAACGCTTTGTATGAAAGCGTATCGCTGGGGAACCCTTTCGGCAGTCCCCTTCAGCGCTCGCCGTACGCCACCACCGGCTGCACCTGCTCGCCCAGCTTATCCACGCCCAGGCGCATGGTGTCGCCGGCTTTCAGGAAGCGCGGCGGCTTGAAGCCCATGCCCACGCCGGGCGGGGTGCCGGTCGCGATCAGGTCGCCTGGCAGCAGCGTCATGAAGCGGCTGACATAGCTGACCAGCGTGGCCACGTCGAACACCATGGTCGCGGTGGTGCCCTGCTGCACGCGCTCGCCGTTGACCTCCAGCCACAGGCCCAGCGCCTGCGGGTCCGGCACTTCGTCGCGGGTCACCAGCCACGGGCCGGCCGGGCAGAAGGTGTCGCAGCCCTTGCCCTTGTCCCAGGTGCCGCCGCGCTCGATCTGGAACTCGCGCTCGGAGACATCGTTGACCACGCAGTAGCCGGCCACATGCTCCAGCGCCTGCTCGCGCGAAACATTGCGCGCAGTAGTGCCGATGATCACGCCCAGCTCCACTTCCCAGTCGGTCTTGTGCGAGCCGAACGGCAGCATCACCGCATCGTTGGGACCATTGAGCGAGCTGTTGGCCTTCAGGAATACGATCGGCTCGGCCGGCAGCGGCATGCCGGCTTCGGCGGCGTGGTCGGCATAGTTCAGGCCGATCGCCACGATCTTGCCGATACCGGTCCAGGGCACGCCAAAGCGCGCGCCTTCGATGACCGGCAGGGTGTGCGGATCGACCTGGGCCAGCGACTGCAGCGCGGCCGGCGCCAACTGCGCCGCATCGACATCGTGGATCACGGCGGAAAGATCGCGCACGCGGCCTGCCTCATCGATCATGCCGGGGCGCTCCGCGCCGGGGTTGCCTACTCGAACCAGTTTCATCGTCGTCGTTGGGTGGTGTGTGTTCTTGGAAGGGGTTCAGGCAGATTGCTTGAGCGCGCCGTTGCGCGCATTGCCTTCGGCCAGCGTCTGCGCCACCACGGTCAGCACTTCCCGCGCGGTGTTCTCCGAATGGCTGCGCAGCACCTGCGCCAGCCGCGGCCGGCCGGGTTCGCGCAGCGCGGCCATGATGGCCTCGTGTTCCTCGTGCGACTCCTGCCAGCGCAGGGTATCGGCGTTGGCGGCGCCGCGGGCGCGGTGCACCTTGCTCATCAGCGTGGCGTAGACGCCGGCCAGCACCGGGTTGGCGGCGCCGTCGATGATGAGCTGGTGGATCTCCTGGTTGATGCGGAAATAGTCGGTGCGCCGGCCGGCCGTGTGGGCATCGATCATGGCCTGGTGGCGCCGCTCCAGCTTGGCCATCGCCGCCGCGCCCAGCCGCTGCGCCGCCAGCTCGCCCGCCAGCGCCTCCAGCCCGTGCAGGGTTTCGAAGGTGGCGCGCAGTTCTTCCAGGTCCAGCGGCGCCACCCGGTAGCCGATGTACTGCCGGTGCAGCACCAGTCCCTCGGACACCAGCACTTTCAGCGCCTCGCGCAGCGGTGTCTTCGAGACATCGAAGGTCTCGCAGAAGGCCCGTTCGTCGATGCGCGCGCCGGGCGGCAGTTCGCCCTCTTCGATCATGGTGCGCAGCCGCGCGGCGATCTCGGCCGACATGCCGAGCGTGCGCAGGCGCGCGGAAGGGGAAAGCGTTTGTGTCACAGACGTCACCAAATTGGGGAAATGCACCACAGCAAGGCTACCACACCCCGAAATTGTGCATCCGCAACATCGTAAAATCAATGAGTTAGGCGCGTTGTAATTACAGATTACGTATCCTATACTCCGGCCTGTTGCGCGACACCCCATCAGAACTGCCTCAACCAAAGGACGAAAACAGGAGACGCCGTCATGCAGACGACAACGCGGGCAACAGTGATGACCGAGGCCAGGACCTCGGTGCGCTGGAAGATTTTCTTGATGATGCTGTTTCTCATCGCGATCAACTACATCGATCGCGCCTCGCTGTCGGTGGCTATGCCGCTGATCGCCAAGGAGTTCGACCTCAGCCCCACCATGCAGGGCCTGATCCTCAGCTCCTTCTTCTGGACCTACGCGCTGATGCAGGTACCGGGCGGCATGCTGGCCGACAAGTACAAGCCGCGCATCGTGATTGCGTGTGCCACCGTGTTCTGGGGCATTGCCCAGGCCGTGGCGGCCTTCACCACCAACGCCACGCAGCTGCTGCTGACACGCCTGGGCCTGGGCGCGGCCGAGGCGCCGATCTACCCGGCCGGCGGCAAGCTCAACGCGATCTGGATGACGCAGAACGAGCGCGGCCGCGGCGCCACCCTGCTGGACGGCGGCGCCCCGCTGGGCGCGGCCCTGGGCGCGATCATCATCACCTGGCTGATCGCCGCGCTGGACTCGTGGCGGCTGGCCTTTATCGTCGCCGGCGTGGGTACGGTACTGGCCGGCGTGCTGGCCTGGTACTACGTGCGCAATTCCCCGCGCGAGCACCGCGGCGTCAACGAACTGGAAGCCCGCTACATCGAGGACGCCCTGGCCAATGAACACCGCGCCGAGCCGGCCAACCTGTCGGGCCGCTCCCTCGACTTCTTCAAGTACCGCTCGGTGTGGTGCATGGCGATCGGCTGGATGTGCTTCAACACCGTGTTCTACGGGCTGCTGACCTGGATGCCCAACTACCTGAACAAGGTGCACGGCTTCGACATCAAGCAGATGGGCGGCGCCAGCTTCATCATCTTCTTCAGCGGCTTCGTCGGCGAACTGATCGGCGGCTGGATCGCCGACAAATGGAAGGAAGCCGGCGGCCGGCCCAACGTGGTGATGCGCACGCTGTTCGGCATCGCCGCGGTGGTGGCGACGGCGTCGATCTTCTCGGTGGCCTATGTCACCGACCCGCTGGTGGTGGTCGTGCTGCTGTCGTCCACGCTGTTCTTCCTGCGCTGGTGCGGCCTGTTCTGGTGCGTGCCGTCGATGCTGGGCACGCGCAACAAGGTCGGCTTCCTGGGTGGCGTGATGAACCTGGGCGGCAATATCGGCGGCATCTCGGTGCCGATCATCGTCGGCATGATCGTGCAGTTCACCGGCTCGTACTTCCTGGCGCTGATGTTCTTTGCCGCGGCCGGCGTGGGCCTGCTGCTGGCTTCCACCGCGATCGACTACGAGACTAAGATCCCGGTCTGAAGACCCGTCGGATCACCGAGCTCCGCCAACACAAGAAATCCCGCGACAGGCGCCGGCAACGTCCCGGCGCCCGCACTCACTCCTGAGACAAGAGCAAAATGACCAAGCAAATCCGACTCGGCATGCTGACGCCGTCTTCCAACACCGCGCTCGAACCCATCACCAGCGCGATGGTCGCCGGCCTGCCCCATGTCAGCGCGCATTTCTCGCGCTTCACCGTCACCGAGATCTCGCTGCGCGACCAGGCCCTGGGCCAGTTCAACCTCGACAAGATCCTGGCCGCCGCCAGCCTGCTGGCCGACGCGCGTGTCGACGTCATCGCCTGGAACGGCACCTCTTCCGGCTGGCTCGGCTTCGACAAGGACGAAGCGCTGTGCAGGCAGATCACCGAAGCTACCGGCATCCCGGCCACGACCTCGGTGCTGGCGCTCAACGAGATCCTGGAAAAGACCGGCGCGCGCAACTTCGGCCTGGCCACGCCATACCTCGATGACGTGCAGCAGCGCATCATCGCCAACTATGAGCGCAGCGGCTTCCATTGCGTGGCCGAGAGCCACCTGGACCTGCACGTGAACTACAGCTTCGCCGAGGTCGAGGAAGACACCATCCGCGAGATGGTGCGCGGGCTGGCGCAGCACCAGCCGCAGGCCATCACCACCTTCTGCACCAACCTGCGCGCCGCGCACCTGGCCGAAGAACTGGAAGCCGAGACCGGCATCCCGCTGTACGACACCATCTCCACGGTGGTATGGAAGTCGCTGCGCCTGTGCGGCGTGGATACGCGCGAGCTGCGCGGCTGGGGCCGCCTGTTCCGGGAAGTCGAGTAAGCCGGGACCTCAGTCGGCCCTGTGCAGATCTGCAATGCGCGTCCGCACGGACGCGCATTGCTGCATAAGGGCCCCGATCCTAGACTGCCTCCACGGTCGCCGCATGGCGTGGCGGCCAGGCAACCACTACAGGATCGCGATGAAGCTCTATTACACACCGGGCGTCTGCTCGATGGCCGTCCATATCGCCCTGCGCGAAGCCGGCCTGCCGGTCACGCTGGCCAAAGTCGACCTGCACACCCACAAGCTGGCCGTGCCGGAACACGGCACCGACGACTACTACACCATCAACCCGCGCGGCTACGTGCCGCTGCTGCAGCTGGACGACGGCTCGCGCCATACCGAGGTGGCGTCGCTGCTGCAGTACATTGCCGACCTCGTACCCGAACGCGCGCTGCTGCCCGCGGCCGGCACCCGCGAGCGCCTTGACGCCACCGGCTGGATCACGCTGGTGTCGACGGAATTGCACAAGGTCTTCAGCCCGTGGCTGTGGCACAAGGAAACCGCGCAAAGCACGCAGGACGAGTGCAAGGCCAAGCTGCAGCGCCGCTTTGCCGAACTCGACCAGCACCTGCAAACCCGCCAGTACCTGACGGGCGACACCTTCACGGTGGCCGATGCGTACTGCTTCACCATCGTCGGCTGGGCCCGCATCCTCAGGCTGCCGCTGAACGACTACCCGGCGCTGCAGCAATACCTGTCGCGCGTGGGCGCGCGGCCCGCGGTGCAGGAAGCAATGCGAGCCGAAGGGCTGGTGCGCGACTGAGCCCAGCCGCACCGAGGATCGCTGCTCAGCGCGGCGCCGCGAGCAGCGATTCGATCTTCGCCACCAGTTCCTTGTCGTCCGGCGTGGTGCGGCTGCCGTAGCTGGCCACCACCTTGCCGTCGCGGCCGATCAGGTACTTGTAGAAATTCCATTTCGGCGTAGTGCCGGTCTGCTTTGCCAGCAGCGCGTACATCGGGTTGGCGTCGCTGCCGCGCACATGCGATTTGCCCAGCATCGGGAACTTGACGCCGTAGGTGTTGTAGCAGAAGTCCGCGATCTCCTTCTGCGAGCCCGGCTCCTGCGAGAAGTCATTGGACGGAAAACCCAGCACCACCAGCCCGCGCGCGTTGTACTTGGCGTACAGCGCCTCCAGCCCTTCGTACTGCGGCGTGAAACCGCAATAGCTCGCGGTATTGACCACCAGCACCACCTTGCCAGCGTACTGGCACAGGTTCTGTGGCGCATCGTCCTGCAGGCGTGGGAAGGTGAAGTTGAGCGATGCCGGGCAGCTGCTAGCGGCGACGGGGACGGCGGGCTTGTCGGCAGCGCGCAACGGCGCCGGCAACAGGGCTGCGCTGGCGGCTGCCACGGCAAGGGCGGCAGCCAGGGGAACGGACAGGCGCAAAGGCGGGGGGCGACGGCTCATGACAACGGGGCTCCGGTGGTCGGCTCGCTGGTTCGGGTACGCGTAGTCTACGCCGATGGCGGGCAGCCGGAGGCGGCCGCGCGTCAGTCCATCGCCAGCGTGGCGGCGTGCTCGGTGACGCTGCTGCGCAGCTCCACGTCCGGCATGCGGCGCACGATCAGCAAGGCCAGCACCGCCGCCGCGGCACCCACCGCGAAGATCAGGTGGAAGCCGGATTCGACGCCGCCGGCCAGCACCGCGCGCACCGATGGCGACAGCTGCGCGAAGGCCTCGCTGCCGTGGCGCAGCGCGCCCAGGTCCAGCGCTTGCGTGACCCCCGTGGCCGCCAGCGCCTGGCGGAATTCCAGCGTCAGCAGCGTGCCGGCCAGCGCGCCGCCCAGCGCGCTGCCGAGCGAGCGCAGCACCAGCAGCGCGCCGGTGCCGGCGCCGGTATCGCGGCGCTCCAGCGCGTTCTGCACGCTCATCAGCGTTGCCACCATGGTGATGCCCAGGCCCACGCCCGCCAGCGTCATCGCCGCCAGCACCACGGCCAGCGGCACCGCCGGGGTCACCAGCGCCAGCACGATCAGGCCCAGCGCACCGGCGACATAGCCCGCGCTCAGGATGCCGCGCAGGCGGCCCACGCGCGGCGCCAGCCACGCCACGATAAAGTTGCCCGCCACCGTCGCCAGCAGGAACGGCATCACCAGCAGGCCGGAGGTCGACGCATCGGCGCCGCGCACCAGCTGGAAGTGCAGGGGCAGGGCGAAGATGCACAGGAAGATGTCGAGCGCGGCCAGCGCCGACGCGGCCACGCCCAGCACATAGGCACGATTGGCGAACAGGCGCGGCGGCAGCATCGGGTCGGCCGCGCGGCGCTCCTGCCAGGTCAGCAGCAGCACGGCCGCGACGGCGGCCAGCAGCAGGGCGCCCAGTTCGGGCGAGAGCCAGTCGTAGACATCGCCGCCCCAGCTCATCGCCAGCAGGAAGGCGACGATGGCCACCGCCAGCAGCAGCGCGCCCAGCCAGTCGACGCGCGCACGCCCGCCGCGCGCGGGCAGCATGGCCAGGCCGCGGTAGCACATGAACATCGCCAGCAGGCCCAGCGGCACGTTGACCCAGAACAGCCAGCGCCACGACATGTGGTCCGAGACCCAGCCGCCCACCAGCGGCCCGGCGATCGACGCCACCGCCCACACCGTGGCCAGGTAGCCCTGGTAGCGCCCGCGCTGCCGCGGCGCCACCACGTCGGCGATGGCGGCCTGCGCCAGCGACATCAGCCCGCCGCCGCCCACGCCCTGCAGCGCGCGGAACAGGATCAGCTGCCCCAGCGTCTGCGCCAGCGCGCACGCCACCGAAGCGCCGATGAACAGCGTAATCGCCACCATCAGCAGGCGCCGCCGCCCGAAGCTGTCGGACAGCTTGCCGTACAGCGGCGTCGTCACCGTCGACACGATCAGGTACGCCGTGACGATCCACGACAGGTGGCCGAAGCCGTTCAGGTCATTGGCAATCGCCGGCACCGCCGGGATCACCACGGTCTGGTCGAGCGCGGCCAGCAGGATGCACAGCACGATGCCGCCGATCACGCGCATCACCGCGCGATGGTCATGCGCGGGCAGGGCGGATGCGAGGTTGGGCGAGGACGAGACAGCGGACGCGGCGGGACCGGCGGAGGCGGGCGAAGACATGGGCAAGCACAAGGCCGCATCGATGTGCGGCGAAAGCAACGTCAAAGGCAGGGAATCTCGGCCGGGAACCGCGCGAGGGGGGCGTGATGCCGGAGCGGGTGGCCTAATTCAGCGAACGCATAATTATATGCGGCCAACGAATATCGTGCTGGCGGAGGATCGGGATGGACTGCAGGACCGCGCGCGGCGCTGCTGCCTTGCCGTGAAAGCAAGGAACAAGGCAGGCCGCAGCAAGGCGGCCCTGCTTCAGGCGGATGCAAACGCTAGCGACCGCCGCCAGTGATGTAATGCTCCAGCTGTTCGATGATGAACTGCTGCTCGGAGATGATGTCCTTGACCAGGTCGCCGATCGACAGCATGCCGATCAGCTCGTCGCCCTGCATCACCGGCAGGTGGCGCAGCCGGTGCCGGGTCATCAGCGCCATGCATTCGTCGGTGGTCTGGTTGGCGCTGACGTAGATGACCGCGGTGGTCATGATGTCGCGCACCAGCGTCTCGCGCGAGGTGCGCTGCATCAGGATCACCTTGCGCGCGTAATCACGCTCGCTGATGATGCCCTTGATCTCGCCATGCTCGATGACCAGCAGCGCACCGATGCCTTTCTCGGCCATCAGCTGCAGCGCGGCGTAGACGGACGCCGTGGGCGGAATGCTGTAGATGGCCTGACTCGGCTTGGACTCCAGAACCTGGCGTGCGGTTTTCATCACCAACTCCTTTTCCGTCGAGAAAACATGCGGCTGGCGCTACCTGGCTTGCTGCCAATGGAACCAGAGTAGCAAAGGATCGCGCGGGCTTACAGGGTGACTTACGCTAATCTTTGTAAGCAAGGGTGTGGCGCTCCCACTACCGGGCGCGCGCATTACTCCGTCAGCATCCGCACCTTCACCTTTTTGCCCTTGACCTTGCCGGCGTTGAGCCGCTTCACCGCCTCGCGGCCGATGCTGCGTTCCACGGCGATATAGGTGGACATTTCCAGCACGTTGATCTTGCCGATCTGCTCCTTGGCAAAGCCGGCCTCGCCGGTCAGCGCGCCCAGGATATCGCCCGGGCGGATCTTCTCCTTGCGCCCGCCCAGCATCTGCAGCGTCACCATCGGCGGCAGCAAGCGCTCGGTGCTCGCCGGCGTCAGCTCGGCCAGCGGGTGCCATTCGAACTCGCCGCCGTGGTGCTGCTCCAGGTTGCCCACGCGCCCCATCTCGTCCATGCTGACCAGGCTGAAGGCCCAGCCCTCCTGGTCGGCACGGCCGGTGCGGCCGATGCGGTGCACGTGGACTTCCGGGTCGGGCGTGATCTCGACATTGATCACTGCCTCGAGCTGGGCGATATCGAGCCCGCGCGCCGCCACGTCGGTGGCCACCAGCACCGAGCAGCTGCGGTTGGCAAATTGCACCAGCACCTGGTCGCGCTCGCGCTGCTCCAGTTCGCCATGCAGCGCCAGCGCCTGGTAGCCCTGCGCGCGCAGCAGTTCCACCAGGTCGCGGCAGCGCGCCTTGGTATTGCAGAACGCCAGCGTGCTGGCCGGGCGGAAGTGGTCCAGCAGCCGCCCCACCGCGTTCAGGCGCTCGCTTTCCTCCACCTCGTAGAAGCGCTGGCGGATGGTGCTGTTGTCATGCGTGGCCTCCAGCTTGAGCGACTGCGGGCTGCGCAGGAAGCGGTGGCTGAGCTTGTCGATGCCGGGCGGGTAGGTCGCCGAAAACAGCAGCGTCTGCCGATCCCTGGGGCAGCGGCTCGCCACATAGGCGATATCGTCGAAGAAGCCCATGTCGAGCATGCGGTCGGCCTCGTCCAGCACCAGCGTGTTGATGGCCGACAGATCCAGGCTGCCGCGATCGATATGGTCCAGGATGCGGCCCGGCGTGCCGACCACGATATGCGCGCCATGGATCAGGCTGTCGACCTGCGGGCGCATCGGCGCGCCGCCGCACAGCGTCAGCACCTTGACGTTCTCTTCGGCGCGCGCCAGGCGGCGGATTTCCTGCGTGACCTGGTCGGCCAGCTCGCGCGTGGGGCACAGCACCATGGACTGCACGTCGAAGCGGCGCGGATCGAGCCGGTGCAGCAGCGCCAGCCCGAACGCCGCGGTCTTGCCGCTGCCGGTCTTGGCCTGCGCCACCAGGTCATGGCCGGCCAATGTGATCGGCAGGCTGGCCGCCTGGATCGGCGTCATTTCGTCATAGCCGAGCTGCGCCAGGGTGGCGAGCATGGCGGGCGACAAGGGCAGGGTGGAGAAAGCGGGGCCGGCTGGCGGCTGGGCGGGGGTAGAGTTCATGCGGGATTATAGCGAGCCTGGGTCAGGCATCCGCGTCAGCGGGCGGCGCCCAGCCCAGCCGCTCCAGCAACGCCTGCGCGGCGGCCGGCGCGCGTTCCTTGGCACCGTTGATGAAGAAGATAAAGACTTCGCGCCTGCGTGCCGCGGGCTTGCGCTCTTCGAGCAGCGGCAGGTCGTCTGGCTGCGCGCCCTGCGCCCATGACTGCGCGCGGGCGGCCCACTCGTCGAGCGCCTTCGGGCCATAGCCGGTGTTCAGCTTTGCGCTGCTTTCCATCAGTCGCGCGTAGACAAAATCCGCGGTCAGGTCCGCCATCGACGGGAATTTCTGCGCATCGGTGAAGACCGTGGCGGCCTTGTACTTGCGCGCGAGCTTTAGGTAGTCCGGCGACCTGAAACTGTCGTGCCGCACCTCCAGCACGTGGCGCAGTGTCACGCCTTCGACAGAGGCCGGCAGCAGTTGCAGGAAGGCCTCGAAATCTTCCGCGTCGAACTGCTTGGTCGGCGCGAACTGCCACACCACCGGCCCCAGCTTGCGGCCCAGCTCGGCAATGCCGCTGTCGATAAAGCGCGCGATCGACTCGCCGGACTCCGCCAGCACGCGGCGGTTGGTGGCAAAGCGCGAGGCCTTCACCGCAAAGACGAAGTCATCCGGGGTTTCGTCGCGCCACTTGGCAAACGAGGTGCGCTTCTGCGTGCCGTGATAGGTGCTGTTGATCTCGATCGCGCTGAGATGCCGGCTGGCGTAGGCCAGTTCGCGCGACTGCGGCAATTTGGCGGGATAGAAGTTGTCGCGCCACGGCGCGTAGTTCCAGCCGCCGATGCCGACGCGCACCAGCCCGGCCGACGCGGCGGCCTTGCGCGATGGCGAGGTCGACGGGGTTTTGGACGGGGCCCTGGACGGGGGCGCAGAGGTTGCGGCAGGCTTTGCTGCGGCCTTCGCCGCGGTGCGTGCTGGCATGGCGCGGTCTCCCGAGACGCGAGACTGGCAGTCTAGCGGGAAACCGCGCGATGCGGTAACGCCGCCGTGGCGATGCGGCCAAATCCATCGCCCATAAAAAAACCGGAAGAGGGCAATGCCCCCTTCCGGCCCGCTCCCCGATCCCCCGGGTTCAGAACGAGAAATTGAGCAGCACGTCCGCGATATTGACGTCCGCGGGCTGCGTCTGCACGGCACCCGCGGCGCTGGTGGCCTGGATGCTGTACTTGCCTGCCGCGGCGCCATCCGGCGACAGCGGGATCGGCAGCGCGGCCTGGTAGGTGCCGATCACCGGCGCGGCCACCGGCAGCGCGGGTTCGGTCGCGAACAGGCTGTAGGCGCCGGTATCGCTGGCGGCCGCGGTCGCGGCGATTTCAAAGGTACCGCCATTGACCAGCTGCAGCGCGCGCAGCGTGGCTTCGGCCGAGGCCGGCGCCACCGCGCCCGAGACGCGGCGATAGGTCGATGCCGGCAGCGTCATCGGCGCCGCGGCGGTCGAGATCGCCGTGGGCGTACCCACCACCACCGGCACGCCGCGCACGATGCCCGCCGCCTTGGCGTTGGCCGCACCCGGCACCACCACCACGTCGACCGGACCGGCCGTGCTGCTTTGCTCGATCGGCGACAGGCGGAAGCTGCCGTTGGCATCCGCCACGGTCGACTTCACCACCACGCCATTGCGCTCGGCATAGACGCGCGCACCGGGGGCCGCGGCCACCACGCCGTTGACTTCGCCGCTGACGGTCATCGGGATCGCGGTCACCACCGGCTTCAGGCCATAGGTGCCATTGCCGCGCGTCACCACCGACTTGCAGGCGTCGAAGTCCAGCACCAGGTCGGTCAGCGTGTCGCGCGCCACCGTGAACGGACGATTGATCTTGATGCCCGACTGGACCGCGCTGGGCGTCTCGAGCGGCTGCTCGACGCCGCCGACGGGGACCACGGAATTGGCCAGGGCCGAGGCACCGCCACCGCGGTTGGCATCCAGCACCAGGCGCACCTGCTGGTAGTTGCCGGCCGGCAGTGCGGTCTGGCCCAGCACCGTCATCACGCCGTTGGTCAGCGACAGCAGGTCGATCTTGCGCGCCGGCACGACGTCGATATCGACCCAGCCCCCCGCGCTGGCCTCGGCACTGGCGCTGCTGTGCACGCGCACCTTGTTCACGGTCACGAACACATTGCTGAAACCGCAGGCCGGCGCATCGGTCATCGATACCTGCAGCGTGCCGCGGCCCGGGCCATCGTCGCCGCCGCCACCGCCGCAGGCAGCCAGCGCAAGGACGCTGCTCAGGGCAAGCAGGCGCAACGGTGCAGAAGTCTTGACAAGGAATGACACAGTAATTTCTCCGTTTATTGTTTGTGGGTTGATCGCAGCATATGTGGCGGTTCGCACAAGCGGTGTAAATCTTTGTAATACGTTGTGAAAAAGTCCCGGCCCATTGTCTGCATGACCGATCAGGAGGTCTTGAGCGATCGCAACCATCTCGCTGCATTGTTTGGTCAACTCCAGCGATCGCAAGCAAATGCATCACATTGCTCAAGTCCAGCCGGTCGCGCTCCGTATACAGCGGGGGTGGAAATCCCACCCTGCAGATTCCTGCAAACGCCCCCAACGATTCCTTACGAAGGATCCCCCCTTGATGTTCACTACCATCCGCGCGCGGATCGTGGCCCTGTGCGTCGCCATCGTGGTCGCCGCCCTCGCCATCAACACGGCACTGAACCAGTTCGTTGCCAACCGCCATAATGAAGACGCCATCGACGGCAGCCTGGCCGCGGTGCAAAGCGGCCATGCCAGCGCCATCGCCGACTGGGTGGCCTCGCACAGCCGAATGATCGAGTCGCTGCAGGACGCCGTGCTGCAGCCCGAACCCGATGCTGCGCTCAGGCAGATCGCGCAGGCCGGGGGCTTCACCAACGTCTACGTCGGCTACGCCGACAAGACCGCGAAGTTTTCCAACCCGCAAGGCATCCCGCCCGGCTACGACCCTACCGGCCGCCCGTGGTACCGGCAGGCCGCGGCGGCCGGCAAACCCGTGGTCACGCCGCCTTACGTCGATGCCGGCACCGGCAAGCTGGTGGTGGCGTTCGCCGCGCCGGTGATGCGCGACGGCGCCGTGCAGGCAGTGGTCTCCGGCGATGTCGCGATGGATACCGTGATCGCCAACGTCAAGGCCATCCATCCGTCGCCGGCCAGCTTCGGCATGCTGGTGGCGCAGAACGGCGACATCGTCGCCCACACCGACGACAAGCTCACGCTCAAGCCGGTCACGGAACTCGTGCCGGCGCTGAGCGCCGACAAGCTCGCCACGCTGGCCGGTGCGAAGACGCCGCTGCAAGTCGAGGTGCACGGCAGCACCAAGCTGCTCGGCGCACGCGCCATCCCCGGCACCGACTGGCTGGTCATCGTCGCGCTGGACCAGGCCGAGGCCACCGCCGGCATGCGCTCCGTGCTGATCGCGTCGGTGATCGCGCTGGTGCTGATCGTCGGCGTGTCTTCGGCGGTGGTGTGGGGCGTGGCGACGATGTCGCTGCGCGGGCTGTCCACCGTGCGCGACGCCATGGACGCGATCGGCTCCGGCGACGGCGACCTGACCCAGCGCCTGCCCGCGCACGGCAACGACGAGGTCGCGCAGATCGCGCGCGCCTTCAACACCTTCGCCGACAAGCTCTGCACCATCATGCGCCAGATCCGCGACGCCAGCGAATCGGTGCGGGCCGCCGCCGATGAAATCGCCGCGGGCAACATGGACCTGTCGCGCCGCACCGAATCCGCCGCCGCCAGCCTGCAGCAGACCGCCGCGTCGATGGAAGAGATCACCGCCACCGTCGGCCAATCGGCCAGTTCGGCGCAGCATGCCAACGAATCCGTCGCCGCCGCCTCGCGCGTGGCCGGCGACGGCGGCGTGGTGATCGGCGAAGTGATCAGCACCATGGGGCAGATCGAGACCGCGTCGGTCAAGGTGTCGGACATCATCGGCGTGATCGAGGGCATCGCCTTCCAGACCAACATCCTCGCGCTGAACGCCGCCGTCGAAGCCGCGCGTGCCGGCGACCAGGGCCGGGGCTTCGCCGTGGTTGCCGGCGAGGTGCGCGCGCTGGCCCAGCGCAGCGCCCAGGCCGCGCGCGAGATCAAGACCCTGATCGAAACCACCGTGGGCAGCGTCGCCTCGGGCTCCGAGCAGGTCCGCCGCGCCGGGGACACCATGGGCGAGATCGTCAGCAACGTCTCGAAAGTGACCGGGATTATCAACGAGATCACTCACGCGACGATGGAACAGACGCGTGGCATTCAAGAGGTGAATATGGCGGTGAGCCAGCTGGACCAGATGGTGCAGCAGAACGCGGCGCTGGTGGAACAGTCGACTGCGGCGGCCGCGGCGCTGCAGACGCAGGCCGGGAGCCTTGCGGGGGCGGTGGGGCAGTTCAGGCTGGGCTGAGATTCCCGGTCGTCATCGCGATTTGCCCGGCGGCACGGGCGCCCGCTCGCGCCGCCCGCCGATCGCCCCGGTGCCCGCGGCCTTCACGATCCTCCGGAAGGTCGCGCACTCCATATGGCTGGGCGCCGGACACACCGCCGCATGCCGCAGCCCGTCGCGCATCGCCGTCAGCTTGCGGATGGTCCGGTCCAGTTCGTCCGCCTTGGCGGCCAGCATCTGCCGGTCGATGCGCGGCTGGCCCTGCGGCGAAAACATCCGCGCGATGTCGTCCAGCGAGAAGCCGGCCGCCCGCCCCAGCGCGATCAGCGCCAGCCGCTCCAGCACCTCCGCATCGAATACGCGCCGCATCCCGCGCCGGCCGATCGATGCGATCAGGCCCTTTTCCTCGTAATAGCGCAGCGTCGATGCCGGCACACCGGCCTGCCGGGCCACTTCCGCAATATCCAGGCTTGTCACCGCTTGACCTCAAGTCGACTTGAACTGGCACAGTGTAGCTTCCAGCCACGCGAGGGGATACGACCATGGGTGAACAACGGCAAACCAGCAGCAACGGCGGCGAGCAGGCCGCACTGTGGAACGGCGCCTCCGGCCAGGCGTGGGTGGAGCACCAGGGCCTGCTGGACGACATGTTCCGGCCACTGGAAGAGCAGCTGGTCCAGGCCGCCGGCAACGCCGCGGCGCAACGCATCCTCGATGTCGGCTGCGGCACCGGCAGCACCACGCTGGCGCTGGCGCGGCGCCTGGGTGAGAAAGGCCATTGCACCGGCATCGACATTTCCGCGCCGATGCTCGCCGCCGCGCAGTCCCGCGCGCAACGCGAGGGCATCAACGCAAGCTTTATCCACGCCGATGCGCAGGAGCACGCCTTCGCGCCGGCGAGCTTCGACATGATCGTGTCGCGCCTGGGCGTGATGTTCTTCAGCGACCCGGTGCGCGCGTTCGCCAACCTGCGCTGGGCCGCGACGTCGGACGCCACGCTGCACTGCATCGCCTGGCGCAGCGCCGCCGAGAACCCCTTCATGACCACCGCCGAGCGCGCCGCCGCCCCGCTGCTGCCGAACCTGCCGCCACGGCAGCCCGGCGCGCCGGGCCAGTTTGCCTTCGGCGACCGCGAACGCGTGTCGACGATCCTGCAAGCGAGCGGCTGGGGCGATATCGCCATCCGACCGACCGACGTGACCTGCACGCTGCCGGAGTCGGCGCTGGCCAGCTACCTGTCGCGTCTCGGCCCGGTCGGGCTGGCACTGCAAGGGGCGGACGCCACCACGCGCGAGCGCGTCGCCACAACCGTGCGCGCCGCGTTCGAGCCCTACGTGCATGGCGACACCGTGCGCTACACCGCGGCGTGCTGGACCATCACGGCGCGCGCGACCGCGGCTGTTTCGCTCAATTGCCGGGACACCAACCATGCCTGATCACACCACTGCCATGCTGCTCCATGCCGCGGTCATCGGCACCGGCGCCACGCTGGTCATGGATGCCTGGGCCATCCTGCGCAAACGTCTGCTCGGCGTGCCTGCGCTGAACTATGGCCTGGTCGGCCGCTGGCTTGCCTGGCTCCCGCGTGGACGTGTCCACCATCAACCCATCGCCGCAACGCCACCGGTGCGCGGCGAGCAGGCCATCGGCTGGATCGCGCATTACCTGACCGGCATCGCGTTCGCGGGGATACTGCTGGCGTTATGGGGCCTGGACTGGGCACGCCAGCCTACGCTGGCACCGGCCCTGATCGTCGGCATCGCCAGCGTCGCCGCGCCTTTCCTGCTGCTGCAGCCCGCAATGGGCGCTGGCATTGCGGCCAGCCGCACGCCACGGCCGAATGTCGCGCGGGTGCATAGCCTGGTGACGCATGTGGTTTTTGGCGTGGGGATGTATGTGGCGGGGTGGGTGGCACGGCTGATCGCCGATCCCAATTGGTCATTGGCGTAATCGCACCCGCCTGTGCGATTCACTCCGGCACCGGATACTTCTTCGCATTGATTTCCATCTTCGCCCGCACCGCGGCGTCCAAATCCACGCCGAGCGCCGTTACCAGCTGGGTCAGGTAGATGGTGATATCCGCAAGCTCCTGCTCCACATGCTCGCGCTTGGCCGTGGACATGATGGCGCGCGATTCGTCCTCGGTCTGCCACTGGAAGATCTCGACCAGTTCGGAGACCTCGACGCTCAGTGCCATCGCGAGGTTCTTGGGGCTGTGGTACTTGCCCCAGTGACGGGCTTCGCCGAAGTCGTAGGCGGCTTGCTGGAGGTTCTTGATATCGATCAGCGGCATGGGGATGTGGCGATAGTGTTTCGCTGCGCGCAGGTATCCGGCGGGCGCTAAACGCTGATTTAAGCACGAGCCGGCCGCCCTCGACATGCGCGCCGCCCCGGGCTTACCCTTCCGCTTGTGCATCTACCGTCGCCACGGAGGTTTCCCATGCGCCCGACTCCCGGCCTGACCATGGCCACGCTGGCCGGCACGCTTGCCTACCTGGCCATCGCCATTGCCGGCTGGGGCGGCCCGGGGCCGTTCTTTGCCCACCCGGCTCGCGTCGCGCTGACGCTGGTCCTTTTTGCTCTCGCCATTGCGGCAGTCTTTTCCGGCGGCAACATCAGCAGCGGCATGCGCGAGGACCGCGGCAACCGCTGGGTACTGGCCGTGTTCGGCGTGCTGGGGCTGCTGGCGGCCTACCTGCCACCCTTTACCGACCGCCTCGGCGTCTGGACGATCGACGGCGACACCATGCGCTGGGCCGGCGTGGCCATGTTCGCCGGCGGCGGCGTGCTTCGGCTGTGGCCGGTGTTCGTGCTGGGCAATCGCTTCAGCGGGCTGGTGGCGATCCAGCCCGGGCACACGCTGGTGACCACCGGCATCTACGGCGTGATCCGGCATCCCAGCTACCTCGGCTTCCTGGTCAGTTCGCTGGGATGGGTGCTGGCCTTCCGCTCCGGCGTGGGGGTGCTGCTGACGTTGCTGATGGTGCCGCCGCTGCTGGCACGCATCCGGGCGGAAGAAGCGCTGCTGCGCGACCAGTTCGGCGACGCGTATGCGTCCTATTGCGCGCGTACCTGGCGGATGCTGCCCGGGATTTACTGACTACCGCGAAGCGGCGCCGCGCGCACCCCACCCATCAAATTGCGATCCACCAAGGGTTATCCCTAGGCACGCATTCCCATTTTCCGGGACTGGCGGTTTTGATTTCCGGGAATCCGGTCCTATTCTTGGGCCCCATGTTGAATGCAGTCGACCCAACCACCGCCCCGGAGCCGGCGGCTCCCGCCTCCGTCGAATCCGCCCAGCCCGCCGGCGGCGCCGATCGCGTGCTTTTCGTGCTGGCCGCGCTGGCGCAGCACGGATCACCGATCACGGTGCGCGAGCTGGTAACCAGGACCGGCCTGCCCAAGAGCACGCTCTACCGCCAGCTGATGCTGCTCAAGCGCTGGGGCTTCGTGCTCGAGTCCGACGGCGAATACGCGCCGGGCCCGATCAGCCTGCAGCTGGCGCTCGGTTTCGACATGGCCTCGCACCTGGCCCGTGAAGCGGTGCCCGATATGCGGCTGCTGGCGCAGCAGTCGGATGAAAGCGTCGGCCTGGTCGTCGCGGTCAAGGACCACGCGGTGTGCCTGGAGATGGTGGAGAGCCGCCAGTCGCTGCGCTGCTCGTTCGAGAAGGGCCGCGGCGTGCCGCTGCGCGCGGGCGCGTCGGCCAAGTCGCTGCTGGCCTTCATGCGCGACGACGCGCGCGAGCGCGTGGTACGGGCCCAGTGCGAGCCGGCGGAAGCGGAAAAGCTGCTGGCGGAACTCGCTGCGATCCGCGCCACCGGCTATGCCGTCAGCGAGGGCGAAGTGGACCCCGGCGTGTGGGGCGTGAGCGCGCCGCTGTTCTCGCGGCGGGCCAAGGCCGACGCGCTGGGCTCGATCACGCTGATGGTGCCGGCCACACGCCGGCAAGGGCGCGAAAGCGCGCTGATCGACATGACCTTGGCGGCAGCCATGCGGATTTCCGCACGGCTGCAGTCTTACTGAAAACAGCCAGGCAATCTTTACCGCACCGTCCGCAGACCCGCGCGACGGCAGATTTCCCGTTCCCGGAAAAAAGGAGACCCCCATGAACCTTCGTCGCAAATGCCTGATCGCCGCCCTCTCGGCCGTGGCCGGACTGACCTTCGGCGCCGCCGCGCACGCGCAGGACAGCAACGTGCTGCGCGTGGCCACCGACGCCACCTTCCCGCCGATGGAATTCATCGAGAACGGCAAGCGCACCGGCTTTGACGTCGAGCTGGTCGAGGCCATGGCCAAGACCATGGGCAAGCAGGTGGAATGGACCAACATCGACTTCAAGGGCCTGATCCCGGGCCTGGTCTCGCGCCGCTTCGACATGGCCGTATCCGGCATCTACATCACCCCGGAGCGCCGCAAGGTGGTGGACTTTACCGAGCCCTACTACACCGGCGGCCTGGTGGCGCTGGTCAAGAGCGGCAACGCCACCATCAACAAGCCGGAAGACCTGAACGGCAAGAAGGTCAGCGTGCAGGTGGGGACCAAGTCGGTCAGCTTCCTGCGCGACACCTATCCGCAGGTGCAGCGCGTGGAAGTCGAGAAGAACCAGGAAATGTTCAACCTGGTCGAGATCGGCCGCGCCGATGCCGCCGTGACCGGCAAGCCGGCCGCGATGCAGTACGTCAGGACCCGCGGCGGCCTGCGCGTGGTGGAACAGCAGCTGACCACCGAGGAGTACGGCATGGCCGTGCGCAAGGACACGCCCGAGCTGACCCGCGCGCTGAATGCCGCACTGGCCAAGCTCAAGGCCGACGGCACCTACGCCAAGCTGACCCAGAAGTGGTTCGGCGCGGCCGCCAAGTAAGCCACGCGGACCGACATTATGGAACTGGATTTTTCTCCCGTCTTCGCCGGGTGGCCTGACATCCTGCACGGCGCCGTCATCACCGTGCAGGTGACGGCCTGCGCGCTGGTGCTGGGCTGCGTGATGGGCCTGCTGGTCGGCATCGGCCGGCTGGACCCCAGGCGCCGCGTCATCTACGGCATCTGCACCGCCTATGTAACCTTTATCCGCGGCACGCCGCTGCTGGTGCAGCTGTTCCTGCTGTTCTTCGGGCTGCCGCAGTTCAACATCCTGCTGCCGGCCTTTGTGTGCGGCGTGATCGGGCTGGGCATCTATTCCGGCGCCTATGTCTCGGAGATCGTGCGCGGCGCGATCCAGTCCGTCGACAAGGGCCAGATGGAAGCCGCGCGCTCGATCGGCATGTCGTCCGGCCAGGCCATGCGCGCAATCATCCTGCCGCAGGCCATCGTGCGGATGATCCCGCCGCTGGGCAACGAGTTCATCGCGCTGATCAAGAACTCGGCGCTGGTGTCGCTGCTGACCATCGCCGACCTGATGCACGAGGGCCAGAAGATCATCAGCGTGTCGTACCGGTCGCTGGAGGTCTACCTGGCGATCGCGCTGGTGTATCTGATCCTGACGAGCGCGGCCGGGCTGATCCTGCGCCGCGCCGAACAACGGCTGCGCATGGGAGGCATGGTGCAATGAGCGATTCCGCAATCATCCGGATCCGCAACCTGGGCAAATCGTTCGGCAGCCACGCGGTGCTGCGCGGCATCGATTTCGACGTGGAACCGTCGCAGGTGGTGGTGGTGATCGGCCCCAGCGGCTCCGGCAAGAGCACCTTCCTGCGCTGTTGCAACGGGCTGGAGCAGCCCGAGGCCGGCACCATCGACATCGTTGGCAAGCGCCTGGTGACCGACGGCCAGTTGATCGACGAGCAGGGGCTGAACCAGCTGCGCACCGAAGTGGGCATGGTGTTCCAGTCGTTCAACCTGTTCCCGCACCTGTCGGTGCTGCACAACGTCACGGTGGGACCGCGCATGCTGCGCGGCGTCTCGCGCGACGACGCCGAGCGCAAGGCAATGAGCCTGCTCGAGAAAGTCGGCCTGGCACACAAGGCCCACGCCATGCCGGCCAGCCTGTCCGGCGGCCAGAAGCAGCGCGTGGCCATCGCCCGCGCGCTGGCGATGGAGCCGCGCGTGATGCTGTTCGACGAACCAACCTCCGCGCTGGACCCCGAGTTGGTGGGCGAAGTGCTGCAGGTGATGAAGGTGCTGGCCGCCGAAGGCATGACCATGGTCGTGGTCACCCATGAAATGGGCTTTGCCCGCGAAGTGGCCGATGTGGTCGTGGTCATGGACGGCGGCGGCATCATCGAGGCCGGGCCGCCGTCGGTGATCTTCTCCGCGCCGACGCAGGAACGCACGCGCGGCTTCCTGCAGGCGGTGCTGACGCGGGCATGAGGATGGCAGTGACGCAAAACCCCTGGCAGGGCCGTATCGACCACGGCGAGCAGGGCGACACCACGCGGCTGTTCCGCATCGTGCAGGCGCTGGACCCCGCGGACATCGCGCCGCTGGAGCACGCGCCGGTATTGCTCGGCTTCCGCTGCGATGCCGGCGTGCTGCGCAACCAGGGCCGCCCCGGCGCCGCCCACGGCCCCGACGCCATCCGGCAGGCGCTGGCCAACGTGCCGGCGCACGGCTTGCCGGCGCTGTACGACGGCGGCAATGTCAGCTGCGACGACGGCGAGCTGGAAACGGCCCAGCAGGCGCTGGCCGGCGCCGTCCAGGCGGTGCTGGCGCGTGGCGGCTTTCCGCTGGTGCTGGGCGGCGGCCATGAAGTGGCGTGGGGCACGTGGCAGGGCCTGCGTGCGCACCTGGATGCGCAGGACGATGCTGGTCGCGTGCTGATCATCAATATCGACGCCCACTTCGACCTGCGCACCAGCCGGCCCGCCAGCTCCGGCACGCCGTTCGACCAGATCGCCCATGCCTGCGCCGGGCGCGGCCAGCCGTTCGACTATGTCTGCCTGGGCGTCAGCCGCCTCAGCAACACGCCGGCGCTGTTCGGTCGCGCCGAGGCGCTGGGCGTCAGCTACGTCGAAGACGTCGACATGCAGGAACGCCACCTGGCAGCACGGCTGGCGGAGTTGTCCGCCCGCATCGATGCCGCGGACCACGTGTACCTCACCATCGACCTCGACGCGCTGCCAGGCGCGGTGATGCCGGGCGTGTCGGCGCCCGCCGCCTACGGCGTGCCGTTGCCGGTGGTCGAGGAAGTGGCGCGGCTGGTCCGCCGCAGCGGCAAGCTGCGCGTGGCCGACCTGGCGGAGTACAACCCCCAGTACGACCGCGACCACCTGGGCGCGCGCGTGGCGGCGCGGCTGGCCTGGCGCCTGCTGCGCTGAAGCGCCGGCCAGGGACCCTGCCGGCAGTTGGCAGCCGCCGCGCGCGGCGATAGTATTGCCCTTCGCTAGATTTAGCGATTCTGATCAGAATTGATAAAGCCAGGCAAGGGCAGTCCTGCGCCGGCGCGGCCGATGCCGCGTGCGGGGATCCGCCGCTTGCCGTTGCTCGGGCGGAAGGGTCTGCGTGATCGAACAAATCGTCATCGTCGGTTTTGGCTGCATCGGCCAGGCCGTGCTACCGCTGCTGGAGCGGGCCTGGCCGGGGGCAGCGATCTCCGTGGTCGACCGCGTGCTGGACCGCGCGCGCCAGCAACTGGTCGCCCGCCACAAGCTGCAAGCCATCCAGGCCACCATCACCGCGGCCAACTACGAAACCATGCTGGCCCCGCTGCTGCGGCCCGGCGCCTTCCTGCTGAACCTGGCCCCGTCCGTCTGCAGCCGCGACCTGATTGCACTGGCGCAGGCGCACGGCGCGTTCTATGTCGATGCCGGCATCGAGCCCTGGGACTACGCCGCCGATCCGCGGGCCTCGCACCTGAGCAACTACGCGCTGCGCCACGAGATGCTGGCCTTCGCCCGCGGCCGCGAGGCGCTGCCGACCGCGCTGGTCGCGCATGGCGCCAATCCCGGGCTGGTCTCGGTGCTGGTCAAGTCCGCGCTGATGGCATTGGCCGGCAAGGCGGGCATGGATCGGCCGGAACCCCGGGATCGCGCCGGCTGGGCCGCGCTGGCGCGCGCGCTGGACGTGCGCGTGATCCAGGTCGCCGAATACGACAGCCAGCAGGCGCCTGGCTATCCGCGCGACGGCGAGTTCGCCAACACCTGGTCCGCCGAAGGCTTTATCACCGAATGCCTGCAGGACGCCGAACTCGGCTGGGGCAGCCATGAACCCCGCTTGCCGCCCGCTGGCTACCGCCACGACTACGGCAGCGGCGTGGCGATCGCGCTGGACCGGCCGGGCCATCGCACCCGCGTGCGCTCGTGGTCGCCGGTGCACGGCCCGTTCGATGCCTGCCTGATCACGCACAACGAATCGATCTCGATCGCCGAGTACCTGACCGACACCCGCGCCGGCCAGCCGCTGTATCGCCCCACCGTCTACTACGCCTATCGCCCCACCACCGCCACGCAGGCCTCGATGCAATGGCTGGACGACCGCGCCGCCCCGCGCGTGCGCGGCGAACGCATCCTGCGCGACGAGATCCAGTGCGGCGAAGACGAACTCGGCGTACTGTTGATGAGCAGCCGGCACGGCGCGGTCTGGCATGGCTCGCGCCTGTCGGTGCAGCGCGCGCGCGCGCTGGCGCCGTACAACACCGCCACCAGCCTGCAGGTGGCTTCGAGCCTGGTCGCCGGCATGCAGTGGATGCTGGCCAATCCGTCGCGTGGCGTGGTGGAATCCGATGCGCTCGACTTCGGCCCGGTGCTGGCCGATGCCGCGCACTGGTGGGCGCCGCTGAGCCTCGCCTTCACCGACTGGCTGCCCCGGCCCGGCGCCAGCTCGCTCGCCTTCACCGACTTTCTGCTGGACGATGCCACGGTCCGGTCCGATCCCGCTCTCCTGACGCTAGCCTGCTGATGCAACGCATCCCGCAAACCCCTCGCCGCAACTGGCCGCGCGAACTCGAGAAGGTGGGCTTCCACTTCCATTCGCTGGACGAGTTCAACGTCCCGCGCGAAGTCGATGACAACACCTTCTTCTACTGGCGCGAAGACGCCGCCTACGCCTTCAGCAAGCAGGAGGTGGAAACGCTCTATGCCGCCGCGTACGACCTGAACCAGCGCTGCCTGGAAGCCGTGCAGCATGTGATCGACCACGACCTGTTCGCGCGCCTGGCGATCGACGCGGACTTCGCGCAACTGATCCGCACCTCGTGGGACCGCGACGAGCCCACGCTGTTCGGCCGCTTCGACATGACGCTGGACCCGCACGGCGTGCCCAGGCTGTACGAGTTCAACGCCGACACCCCGACATCGCTGATCGAATCCGCCGTCGCGCAGTGGTACTGGAAAGACGCCGTGCAGCCGCAGGCCGACCAGTTCAACAGCCTGCACGACGCACTGGTGGCGCGCTGGCAATGGCTGCGCAACCACTACCGCAACGCCAGCCTGCTGCACCTTGCGTGCATGTTCGACAGCCAGGAAGACGTCTGCAATGCCGAGTACCTGATGGACACCGCGCTGCAGGCCGGCTGGGCGGTCAAGCTGGTCGACCTGCAGGAGATCGGCACCGACGGCCGCGGCAACTTCTACGATGCCGACAACGTGCCGATGGAAGTCGTGTTCAAGCTCTACCCGTGGGAATGGATGGCCACCTCCGACTACCGCGACCAGCTCGCGCACAGCCCCGTGCGCTGGGTCGAGCCGCCGTGGAAGGCGGTGCTGTCCAACAAGGCCATCCTGCCGATCCTGTGGGACCTGTTCCCGGGACATCCCAACCTGATCGAAGCCAGCTTCGACCCCGGCCACTTCGCCGGCAAGCCGCACGCGAAAAAGCCCTTCCTGTCACGCGAAGGCGAAAGCGTGACGCTGCTCACCCCCGAGGGCGAGCGCGTCCACAACCCCGGCGAGTATGGCGAAGAAGGCTTCATCTACCAGGCCTACGAACCGGCGCGGCGCTTTGACGGGCGCTACACCACGCTGGGCGTCTGGATCGTCGACGACGTGCCCAGCGGCCTGTGCGTGCGCGAAGAATCCGGGCCCATCGCCAAGAACACCAGCTTCTTCGTCCCCCATTACTTCACCCACGCGTAAGCCATGGCCAACAAGAAGAAGGGCACCAAGCGCTCCAAGTACGGCAGCCCATACATGCCCGGAAGGGGCGGCTCCGGCGGCCCGTCGCCGCGCATCGCCGCCTACCAGGCCGAACAGAAAAAGCAGGGCGGCTCGCCCGCGCTGTGGATCGTCGGCGCCTGCGCCGTGGTCGCCGGCGTGGCCGTGCTCGGCTCCTGCAGCGACGACGCCGATGATGATCCGGGCATCACCGTGCGCCGCGCCAGTTACGCCACGCTGGAAGACTGCGAGGCCGACTGGAACACGCCCAACGACTGCGAAAGTGTGCCGATCGACGACCCCAGCACCATCTACAGTTCCAGCCTCAACGCCCCCGCCAGCGAAGCCGCCGGCTCAGGCACCACGCACAGCAGCAGCGCGTACTACGCACGCTGGTACGGCCCGTACTACACAGCCAGCGGCACCGTCTACCACCCCAACGGCAGCCAGACCCAGCGCGATATGACGTCGGGCCCGCTGCGCCCGATGCAGGTCTACGACCGCAACGGCACGCCCACGCAATCCTTCACCAACGCCACCCCGCGCGCCGCCATGGTGGAAGAAGCCACCGTACGCCGCAGCTCACTCGGCGGCGGGCGCTCCATGGGCCTGACCATGCGCTCCGCGGCCGTATCGCGCGCACCGGTGGTATCGCGCGGCGGCTTCACCAGCCGCTTCGGCAGCTCCGGCCGCTCCGGCGGCGGCTGAAGTGCCCGCGCCAAACGCCATCCCGCATCCCCCTGACAACCGACAACGAGTCCATCCAATGGTCAATACCATGCATCCGGCGCTTGCCTACCTGATCTACATCGTCACCGGCTTTGCCATGCTGGGGCTGTTCCTGCTGGTCTATACGCGCGTCACGCCGCATCGGGAATTCACGCTGATCCGCGAGGGCAATATCGCGGCAGCGTTGTCACTGGGTGGAGCGGTGCTGGGGTTCTCGCTGACGTTGTCGTCGAGCATTCAGCACAACGCTACGTTTGCGATGTTCTTGCTGTGGGCGTTTGGGGCGTTTGCGGTGCAGGTGCTGGCTTACCTGGTGGCGGCGCGGGCGCTGGGGGGTGTCAGTGAGGCGATCTCAAGTGATAACCGCGGGGTGGGGGCGGTGATGGGGGTGATTTCGTTGTCGGTGGGCGTGGTGAATGCGGCTTGTTTGACGTGAGGCGAAATCGAGAGAATCCGAAGCCCCTCGACCAATATCGCCGCTCCGCGCTGACACAAGCGCTTACCTCCCACGCTCCCCGACGGAGACCCTGGGGAGCGGCCGCGCCGCTTACTTCGCCGGCGCCTTGACTACGTCGCCGGTGTAGCTCAGCGATGCGAGATCTGCCTTGGCCTTCTCAGGCGTCTCCAGTTCCAGCACGACGCGGCCCACCATCAAGCCCATCGACGGTGAACTGCGCACGTACTTCGTCTCGCCGGCGTCAAGGACGAAGCTCAGCGTCTTTTCGGTTTCGGTCGAAGCCGACGCCACGTACTTGCCGGCGGGGCGATCCACAAAGAAGAAACCGCCGGGCTTCGACTCGCCGACCACCTCATTGTTTAGACGAAGATCCGGTTGAATCGCCGCGCCGAACATTGATGCCGAGCGCAGAAAGTACACCCGGCCGTCACCCTGCTTCAGCGTCGGGATCGACGCCTCCATGTCGGCGTGTTTTACACCCGAAGCGCATCCAGCCAGCAGTGACGACACTGCAAGTCCAGCGATCAGCATGCGTGCGACCCGTTTCATTCTGATTCTCCCAAGTTCAAAGGTACTGCGGTGGATAGCGGGGAATAGTTGTGTTCCCCGGGCAAATAGAAGCCCACCAGGGTCTGGTTATGGATGACCAGGTAGGCTTCGTGTACCTGGCGGCCTTCGATGGTGAAGATGGTGCCGACAGGCCGGAAGACATCGCCCTGCGGAACGCGGCCAGCTTTCGACCAGACTGACTTTTCAGGCAGCGTGCGGGAATAGCCAGTGTCAAGTTTGATGGTTGTAGCGGTCAGGATCTGGATGCGTCGGGCGGCCGCGCTTGGTTGGGTGACCTCGATAGCCGATGGGGCCGTTGCAATCATCGGGGCACAGGCAGCAAGCGCCAGGCAGCATCCAGCAGCAAGTCCATATTGCCGAATGTGGTGTGGAAATGACGATTTCACTCAGGTAACCGTTTGAATCGATATTTTGAAAAGTGCTTGGCCGTGCCAGTTGGAATTCCACCAAGCCGCAGGCTCATGTGAACCTGCATCGAATCTTCCGAAACCAGATTTCCTTGGTCATCGAGGTAGAGCATCGCCATCGAATCCGTGGTGTTCGGTCCGAATTCGGATCTGCCACCTTCGCTAGCGCCTCCCCATATGATCTTCCCATGGGAACCAGTACATACGAATCTGTTTTTGTCTTCGAACAATAGCGTGCGTGATGCGCTTTTTCCATTCTCATAGTTCACGCTGACTTGGAATATCCGCTCGGCGATCCTCGTCACTTCTCCGTATGTCGGATACGAGGTGCGGCCTGCATCAGATCTTGCAGCGCTCATAAATTTCATCGCCTCTGCATTACTGGCAAATGGAAAGACATAGTCGATGCGCCTAGTCTTGGCCCATCCTTGAGCCGTGGCGTCCCCATCCAAGAGTTCGCCTCTGCCCTCATACTTGCCACTCAGGTCGGGGCAAGCAACGCTAGCGTAGTCGGCCGGATCAATATTGTTACCGCCGGCGCCGGGGTAATTTGGCGGCGAATGAAGGCACCCCCAACACATCAAGGGAACCACTGCACTGATTATCAATCCATTCATTCAGCTTCTTTAGAGTGGTGGTCCAGTTGTGGAAAGCAGAACAATCTATCCCTACTGACTAAGCAAGGCCAAACACGCAGCAGACACGCTGCTATCTGGCGCTTTAACACCCTTTTGGTTTAAGCCGCCTTTATCGAATCCGCTTGAATCGATACTTGGCAAAGTGCTTTACCGTTCCAGTAGGAATGGCACCAAACAACATATTCGTGTGAATCTGCGTGGACTTCTCATAGATGAGGTCGCCATGATCATCGATGTAAAGCACAGCCATTGAATCGGACGTATTTGGTCCGAACTCGGAACGACCACCCTTGCTCGACCCACCCCAGGCTATTTTCCCCTCAGCTCCGGTGCAAACGAAGCGGTTCTTGTCCTCAAAGAAGAACCGTTGAACTGCAGCTTTTCCATTGGGGTACGTGAACCTACTTCGAAAAATGCGCTCACTGATCCGTGAAACTTGTCCGTATTTTGGGTATTGGAAGTGCCCCGCATCAGACCTAGAAGCCTCGTCGATTGCAGACACCTCTTCGGTACGCACAAATGGGAATACATTGTCTAAGCGCCGAGTTCTCGCCCAGCCTTGCGCAGTCGCATCACCGTCCAGTAGTTCTCCTCTCCCATCATATTGACAAGTCAATTCGGGGCATGCTGCATCAACATAGTAAGAAGGGTCGATGTTCTCTCCACCCCCACCGGGATAGTTGGGGGGAGAGTGGAAGCACCCCGAACAGGCGCTGACCAACAGGAGAACGACGAATTTCACTCGACTCATTTAGTACCTTTAGCTTCCGGCTCAGGTTACGGAAAGCCAATCAGTCGATACCGATACCATATTGAATTGACAATGTTGCGACGCGCCTGTTCGATTCATTTGCCATCCTTCGAATAGTGGGCTCGGCTTCAACCATCCCCCGAAAAACGGGCGGTGAAAACCTATACCCGATACCCAGCTATCGGCAGTCCAAATTACGTCGCTCAGGGACGTGCAGCAAGGGCACAAGCGGCACCCTCAATCCGGTAGCCGTTTAAATCGATAGATGGCGAAGTACTTGGCTGTTCCCGTAGGAATCAATCCTAGCCGTAGGCGCATATGGACCTGCATGCCCCGTTCAAGAATGAGGTTTCCAGAAGGATCCAGATAAAGCGTGACAACAGAGTCGGAGCGATTCGGCCCGTACTCAGATCGCCCACCTTCGCTCGCCCCTCCCCAAGAAATTACTCCATATGGACCAGTACACACGAATCTCCCCTTGTCTTCAAAGGAGGAAAGATACTCAATCGATTTCCCGTTCTCAAAATGTAAATTGAGCTTCGCAATACGGGTTGCCATGGTCACGAGTGTGTAAGCAGGGGCGGCGTACCGGCCATCGCTCGATCGGGACGCCGCCAGCACCTCCTGCGCTTGATTATTGTCCCGAAAGGGAAATACGTTTGAAATTCTCCATGTCCGCGCTGCTTGTTGCGCTGATGCATCCCCCTCTACGAGCTCACCAACGCCTTGGTAACGCCCACTCAAATTCGGGCACTCTGCCGCTACATACTGAGCCGGATCGAGATTATTGCCTCCGGCACCGGGGTAATTCGGCGGCGAATGAAGACAAGCGACACAACCAAGAGTCATCATCCCGACACATAACTTAGCTGCCGTCATTTTTCATCCGTGGGTTGCAATGCCCGCTGCCGTTGTCAGCCTCGGAGCCTTGATCAGGACATTGCCTCCTGCGCTTGCCCGGACACCGCTAAGGCCAATACCTGTGCCGGCATCGAAGAGACCAACGCCACCGCTGGCGGTGAGCGTCGTATCCGTAAACTGCAGCGGCTGGCCATGCACCTGGCCCGCGGACCCGATTACCAGGTCCCCAGCCGTGCCCGTGCCCGCCGCAATGCTTCCGGCAAGCTTGACCCGGTCCGAATCAATCTGCAGATGACGGCCAGCGCTGATATCGCCGGCGCCAGTTAGGCCGCCGCTGCCGATCAGCACATCCTGTTTCGCCTTGATACGTCCGGAAGCCAACTGCAGGTCCCCGGTCCCGGAGACCAGAAAGTCTCCTGCGGTCGCAAAGGCGGAACCGGCGTGGCGCACGCCCGCGCCCTGGTCGGTCACCATCATCTCGATCCGGCCGGAAGAGAGGCTGCCCGCACCGGTGATGTCGAGCGCGATACCTCCACCAGGATTGATGGCAGGTGCCGAATAGTCGATCCA
The DNA here is from genome assembly GCF_900250075.1 of Cupriavidus taiwanensis. Classification (NCBI taxonomy): domain Bacteria; kingdom Pseudomonadati; phylum Pseudomonadota; class Betaproteobacteria; order Burkholderiales; family Burkholderiaceae; genus Cupriavidus; species Cupriavidus taiwanensis. The sequence goes on along the minus strand of NZ_LT977070.1, from coordinate 320,142 downwards.
CGGCGTGAGGTTGTCGGTAGGAGAGAAGCTGGTGTCGATCTCAGCCCGGCTTGCACCGGCGACGACTCGCACGCGTGCGTTCGGATCGCCGTACAGGTTCTCCACCGTGCCGCCCACGCGGATGTGCCTGGCGACCAGTTCCAGATTCAGCAACGTGCCGGACAGGCCTTCCGCCCCGATGTCGATCGCACCCTCGCTGGTGCTGAGCACCAGGTTGCGCTGCAACTGGCCATTGGCGGTGGTGAAATCGTTGAAGCTGACCTGACCGGTAGCAAGGGCGAGATTGCCGACGTTCCGCACCACAAGGCCATTGACGCTGACGCCGTTCGGATTGCTGATCAGGACGTTCGCACGCGCCCCCAGTACAGAGAGCGGTCCCTCCAACAGCGATGGGTTGGTGCTTGTGACCTGGTTCAGGATGGTGCGGGCACGCGCCGCGTTGTTGTCCAGGTCGACCCCGGCGCGAGGGACATTGAATTCGCGGTAGGTATTGGCCGAGACACCGCCAATGGGATCAGCGACGCCGACGGTGATGCGGCCATTGACGCCGGTGGTGGCTGTGGTGGCGGTGCCGCCGTCTGGGACGACACCGGCAGCCAATGCGGTGGCAGCCATTGACACGGCGGCGAGACCCACAGCCGTGATGCAGGGCCATGCGGCTATGGCGCGCCCTGGCGCCACATTCTGATACGTACTTGCCCGTACTTGACCCACTGTCCGCGCTCCCGTCTTGCTGAATGGGCGCGGCCTCAGTTCCTGGTCACTACGGAGACATAGCGGTTACTTCATGACGTCCGTAGCGCTATTCGCCGCGCTAAGTTTGGGGCGAAAGTAACAAGCGGACTCTAGGGCGAATATAGGACGCTTCCTAATCCGTATCGAACCTTACATTTTGTTGGATGACTTCAACGGAATCTCGAAGACACTGCAACATCGAAACATATCAGCCTGACCTTTGATGCAGGCCATTTTTATAGGCTTGCTGATATGTGTGACAACACGACATAGCAGGCGCAGATCAGCCCTTCACCCCGGCACGCCCTGCCTTAGTACCGGGTTTCACAGCCATCGGCGCTGCGGCCGTCCCCTCAGGCGTCTCCGCATTCACCAGCACCCCCGCCGAGACAATATAAACCGCCGCACTTTCGATATCCCCGCGCAGCGCCGCACAAGCCGCCGCACCGTCATGCTTGCGCAGCGCCTCGACCAGCTTGTCGTGATGCTTGACCGCGACGCGTTCCTCCACCCGTCGCGACCCCGAGCGCAGGTCATGGTTCAGGATCGGCCCGATGCGCAGCCACTGTGACTCGATCATCTGCAGCAGGATCGGCATGCGCGCCGCCGCGTAGACGGCAAAGTGAAAGGCCTGGTTCGCGGCGATGACATCGGCGCCGTCGGGATTGCGCTTGGCCATCTCTTCGGCAAAGCGGCGGTGCAGGGTCTGCACCTGCTTCAGTTCCTCGTCGGTGATGCGTTCGGCCGCGGTCGCGGTGGCGAGCCCTTCGAGTTCGATCCGGATCTTGGTGATTTCCTCGAACTGGCTGACGCTCATGCGTGGCACGCGTAGCGCGCGGTTGGGCGTGAGTTCGAGGGCCTGTTCGGCGACCAGCCGGTGCACCGCTTCGCGCACCGGCATGACGCTGACGCCCAGTGCGGCAGCGATGTTGCGCAGGGAAATCTGCTCGCCCGGCATCATCTGGCCGCTGACCAGCAGCTCGCGCAGCTGCGCGTAGACGTCGCGGCTGAGGGTCTGGCGGACGAGAGGCGTCACAAGGTCATTCAGGCTCATGCCGCGAAGCATAGCACATAGGGTTATTCTCTATATTTGATCTGTGATCACAGTTTTAATCTTCGTCCGGAAGGCAGGCACCGGCCTGCCCTGAGGAGATTGAAACCATGTGGAAGGATGAATCGCTCGCCGGCAAACGCGTGCTGGTCACTGCGGGTGCCAGCGGCATCGGGCTGGAAATTGCACGGGCGCTGGCCGAAGCGGGCGCCCGCGTCGCGGTCTGCGACCTGGCCGGCGACGGACTGGAACGCGTGTGCGCCGAATTGCCGGGCGTGGTGGCCGTCAGGGCCGATGTGTCGAAGGAAAGCGACGTCGAGGCGCTGTTCCAGGCGGTGGACCAGGCTTTTGGCGGCCTTGACGTGCTGGTCAACAATGCCGGCGTTGCCGGACCGACCGGCGGCGTCGAAACGCTGTCGCTGGCCGACTGGGAACGCACGCTGGCCGTCAACATTACCGGCCAGTTCCTGTGCGCCCGCGCCGCGGTGCCGCGCCTGCGGCAAGGTCGCTCGCCGTCGATCGTCAACCTGTCTTCCGCCGCCGGGCATCTCGGCATGCCGGGCCGTTCGGCCTACTCCGCCTCGAAATGGGCAGTGGTGGGCTTTACCAAGTCGCTGGCGCTGGAACTGGGCACCGATGGCATTCGCGTCAACACGGTGCTGCCCGGGGCGGTCGACGGCCCGCGCATCCGCGCCGTGATCGCCGCAAAGGCCGAGTCGCTGGGCAAGCCGCTGGAGGAAGTGACGCGCGACTACACCTCGCAGGCGGCGCTGGGACGCATGGTGACGATGCGCGATATCGCCAACATGGTGCGCTTTCTGTGCAGCGACCAGGCCGCCAGCGTGCACGGGCAGGAAATGGTCGTCGACGGACTGACCCAGGCGCTCAGCTAGCGCGCCCCTCGCATTCCTTGCACCGCGGGCTATCCGCGATGCGGACCACCAACACCGACAAGGAACCACCATGGCCAAGCGAGCAAAAGCCATCATCACCTGCGCCCCGACCGGCGCGATCCACACGCCCAGCATGTCGCCCCATTTGCCGGTGACTGCCGACGAGATCGCCACCGCCGCCATCGACGCGGCACGCGCCGGCGCCGCCATCCTGCACCTGCACGCCCGCGATCCCAAGGACGGACGCCCGTCGCAGGATCCGGAGCTGTTCCGGCCGTTCCTTGCCAGGATCCGCGCCGAGACCGATGCCGTGATCAATATCACCACCGGCGGCAGCCCGCACATGACCGTCGAGGAACGCATGCTGCCGGCCACCACCTTCAAGCCGGAGCTGGCTTCGCTGAACATGGGTTCGATGAACTTCGGCCTGTTCCCGATGCTGGAGCGCTTCAAGGATTTCCGTCACGACTGGGAGCGCGAGCACCTGGAGAACAGCCGCAACCTGATCTTCAAGAACACCTACCAGGACATCGAGAACATTCTGCGCATCGGCAATGCCAACGGCACGCGCTTCGAGTTCGAGTGCTATGACATCAGCCATCTCTACAACCTGCGCCACTTCCTTGACCGTGGGCTGGTCAAGGGTCCGGTGTTCATCCAATCGGTGTTCGGCATCCTGGGCGGCATCGGCCCCGATCCCGAAGACCTGATGCACATGCACCGCACCGCGCAGCGCCTGTTCGGCGACCAGTTCCGCTGGTCGATCCTGGGAGCCGGCCGCAACCAGATCCCGCTGGCCACCATCGGCGCGGCGATGGGCGCCAACGTGCGCGTCGGCCTGGAGGATTCGCTGTGGATCGGCCCGGGCCAGCTGGCCGCGTCCAGCGCCGAGCAGGTCAAGCGCATCCGCACCGTGCTGGAAGCGCTGAACATCGACGTCGCCACGCCCGACGAAGCCCGCGACATCCTCGACCTCAAGGGCGCAGCAGGCACCGCGTTCTGAACCGCCGGGCCGCCATGGCGCGGCCCGGGCAGGCATCGATCACCGAAGACATCAACCAGGCCGAATGGCAAGCCCGCGCCACGGGCGCCGCGCCGTATCGGCCGATGGAGACTACGCACATGCAGACCGTACCCGCCTCGGGCGCACCGCCGCTGGCCGCGCCGACCGACCGCCCGCTGACCGCGCTACTGTTCCGCAAGCTCATGCCCTTGCTGGTGCTGTCGTACGTGATCAGCTTCCTGGACCGCACCAATATCGCGCTGGCCAAGACCCACATCGCGGTCGACCTGAACATCTCGGCCGCGGCCTACGGGCTGGGCGCCGGCCTGTTCTTCCTCAGCTACGCCTTCCTGGAAATCCCGAGCAACCTGATCATGCATCGGGTCGGCGCCCGCTTCTGGATCACGCGCATCATGGTGACGTGGGGCCTGCCGTCGGCGGCAATGGCCTTTGTCCAGGGCGAGACGTCCTTCTACATCATGCGCGTGCTGCTTGGCGCGGCCGAGGCGGGACTTTTCCCCGGCGTGATGCTCTACCTGACCTACTGGTTCGGCCGCGAAGACCGCGCGCGGGCGGTGGGCTACTTCCTGCTGGGTGTCTGCATCGCCAACATCGTCAGCGGCCCGCTGGGCGGCGCGCTGCTGGCCATGGACGGCATCTGGGGCTTCAAGGGCTGGCAATGGATGTTCGTGCTCGAAGGCCTGCCGGCCGTGTTCCTGGCCGCCGTAGTCTGGAAGAAGCTGCCCGACGGACCGGACAGCGCGCCATGGCTGACGCCTGCGCAAGCCCAGGCCGTGCGCAGCCGCCTTGCCGCGGAAGCCGCCGATGCCAGCACCGGCAAGGCCGGCCATTCGTTCCTGGGCGCCATGCGCGACCCGCAGGTGTGGCTGGCGATCTTCATCTACTTCTGCCACCAGATCTCGATCTACACGGTGATCTTCTTCCTGCCGGGCATCATCGGCACCTACGGCAAGCTGACGTCCGTGGAGATCGGCCTGCTCAATTCCCTGCCTTGGATCGCTGCCGCCATCGGCGCCGCCTGGCTGCCCCGCCACGCCAACACCCCGGGCCGCGGCCGCCGACTGCTGTGCCTGGGACTGGCCGTGATGGCTGGCGGCCTGCTGATCGCCGCCTTTGCCGGCCCGGTGATGGCGCTGGTGGGCTTCTCGCTGACCGCGCTGATGTTCTTTGTGGTGCAGTCGATCGTGTTCCTGTTTCCGTCGTCGCGCCTCAAGGGTGTAGCGCTGGCGGGCGGGCTGGCGCTGATCAATACCTGCGGGCTGATTGGGGGATTCATCGGGCCGTCGGTGATGGGGCTGATCGAACAAGCGACCGGTAGCACGCGTAATGGACTGATCATCATGGCTGCGCTGCTATTGGTCGCGTGTGCGGTGGCGCCTGCGTTGCGGCAGGGGCAGGAGCGATGACAGAGATGCCAAGCGTCAGGTTGCCGCGCACGGAGCGATGGCACTCGGAAATAAAAATCCGATTCTGGTGATGACCAGCGATTTCCATGTGCCTTGAGGGATCCGGCTTGCGCTCAAGGCAGGATTCGCAGCGCCCGGACAGCTCCGGGCGCTCCGGCTCGGTGGGGCGATGTTGGGGTTCTCGCTGACGTTGTCGTCGAGCATTCAGCACAACGCTACGTTTGCGATGTTTTTGCTGTGGGCGTTTGGGGCGTTGCGGTGAAGGTGGTGGCTTACCTGGTGGCGGCGCGGGCGCTGGGGGGTGTTAGTGAAGGCAAACGGCGCGAGACCAGTTGGCTCGCGCCGTTTGCTTTTCCCCGCTGCTCATCCGGTGACTGGGTTACGTTAGCGCCGGTGCGATCCACGCGGACCTCGCGGCCTGTTACGCCATTGGCTGGGTTTTCATTCGAACGTGATGACCCACTCATAGACCGTAAGCACCGCCATAGCTAGAAGTGGTGCAACACATAGCCAACGAAGCCATCTCGGCGCGTGGCGCAACCAGATCCCCATCATCGCGATGCAGCAGGAGGCGAGCGCAAGTCCTGATGCAATCAGGTAGCTTTGCTGCGACTGGTACGCCCAAAGAGCTGCCACAGGCCCCTCGGCGCCAAACGGATAGTGCTGGGGTGAATGCCATGCCTGCCAAGTATCAATCGCGATGATTACCATCATCGCGAGGAGCATTCCGGACGCCACCCATTCAATACGTGACCGCAAGATCCATGTCCTTTGCATAATAGATAAACTCACCGATGAAGCTGTCCATCGAATTCGTCAAATCGATGCAGCCGATGGATCCGGGCACCCAGCCGCCGTGAATGGAGAAATTGGACCGACCGTAGGTTTGCGTCCCTGGAAGGGGCTCGAGCCAGACACGGTGATGCCCCCATGCGATGGGACCAGAGGGGAATGGCCCTCGCTTGACTATCGCCAGGAGCTTCGCTACGAAGCCGGTGTCATCCCATCTTTCCATTCTTCCTTGGCGCGCCTTGTAGCGACCGGCCGGAATCGGGCCCAAATTCCGTTCTGCCTGATGCTCGGGCCCGGAATATCCACGCTTGCCGGAAGTGGCTGGCCATTGTCGATAAATTCTGCCACTTTCCAACCACACCAGCGTTACGCCATTGAAGAGCAGAGACGCCTCTCGCATATCAATACGGCGAGCCGTCTCTTCGAGGTTCAGCAGTCGGACCAGATTGTGGATAGACAGATCGTAAGTCCAGCCTGCTTGCCACTGGGCAATGGATCTTAGTTCCAATTGCAAGCCTGGATTGCGATTAATCACATCACAGATTTCCTCCGCACTCATTCGCATGCTTTCCTCTCCATGGGATAGGTCCTCGAACGACTGATGCGCTCATTACGCACCTCCATTGGGGAGTAAGCCGTGATGACTGACAATAGGCCGTTCCTGATTTTGCTTGAAGAGCCGCACTCCGTGTACGACGGCCTGCAGGCAAAGCACGCCAAAATGGCGGCCTTTTCGATCACGCGACATCGAGCATGGGGTGGGACAACGGCGTGCGCGCATGGCAGACCCGGCGGCGCGCGCCGTTATCGCAGAGTTGGTTGGGGAAGCGCAGGCGTTGATGATTGCCGGCATTTGGAAGGGAGCCGGCGCAGGCAATCCGTGACGCATCGGTCAGTCCCGACATGGCCCGCATCGGTTGCGACTGGACAGGTATCATCGCATCAATCCACCGTCCGTCGCGGCATACCCTCAATGGGATGCCTCCGTCCATGTCCGCACCTGCAACACTCACAGAAATTCTCACCCTCGCCACAGTCCGGACGCAGGCCGATACCGGATCATTCGAGCGCGGCATGGCCTATTTCCATGACGGTGCCGTGTCCCGCCTCGAGGAACAGGATGGCGCTGTTCGCGCCACCGTAAGCGGAACGCACCGCTACAGCGTCGAGCTGGCCGTCTCTGTCAATGGCCGGCTTGCCCATGACTGCAACTGTCCAGTAGGCGACCAGGGCATTTTCTGCAAGCACGCGGTAGCCGTTGCACTCGCCTGGCTCGAAAACTCCGGCGCAGAGGTGTTCCATCCCGAAGAGCCCACCCGCGAGAAAAAACCACGCAAGAAGCGCAAGACATACGGAGAGGTGATCCGCGAATACGTGGCGACGCTGGACAAGGACGCGCTGCAGGAACTGCTGCTGGAAGCCGTCGAGCATGACCGGAGCTTACGCGACAAGCTGCTGATCGCCGCGCGCTCGGAGCAGGCGTCTGATTTGCCGGGCATGAGAGCCGCCGTGCGCCAGGCCACGCGCATTACCCGGCCACTGGACTGGAGGGAGGCCGACGACTATGGCAGCAACCTGATGTCCCTGGCAAATACATTGCGCCAGAGGCTTGCCGGACCGCACGCCGCGCAAGTGGTCGAACTTGCTGAACTGGGAATTGCCGGCGCCGAAAACAGTCTTAACCAGATCGATGATTCCGGCGGCGGCGTGATGCCGGGCATCATGGCGCTGGCAGATGTCCACCTCGACGCATGCCTGCAGACCCGCCCCCACCCTGTGAGCCTTGCGGAGCGGCTGTTCCGGCTGCAGATGGAAGGTGAGCGGGATACGTTCTTCGATGTCTTGCCCGCTTACGCAGAACCTATGGACGAGAGTGGATTGAACCGCTACCGAGAACTGGTGAGCGAGGCTTGGGAAGCTCTCGCGCCGCTGCCTCCCGGCAAGGAAGGGTATCAGCCAATCGATGCTGACCGGATGCGGATCGAGCACGCCATGCAAAGCCTGGCGGAGCTTGACGGTGACGTTGATGCATTGATCCGGATTCTCTCCAAGGATCTGTCGGTTCCGTACCGCTTTCTCCAGATCGCAGAAGTTTGCATGAAGCACGGCCGGCCGGACGAGGGCCTAGCGTGGGCCGAGCGTGGCCTTGCTGAACCCAGCAGGCATGTCGATCTGCGCCTGCTCGACTTTTGTGTCGACGCGAATCTGCGCCGCGGCGATTCCGACCAGGCTGCTGCGCTCGCCTGGCGGCGCTTCGCTATGCATCCCACGGCAGACAGGTTTGCGGCCCTGATGAAGGTCGCTACGGCCATCGATCGGCATGATGCGATCCGGGAGCGTGCATTGGCGCATCTGTGGGCGCTCGTCAAGAAGGAGGAGTCGCCCGGAAAATCGAAGCGCCGAGACTGGGAGAAGCCAACGCGCGCTGAACTCGTTAAGCTCTTCCTCTCAGAAGACAAGGGCGATGCAGCCTGGGACGTCTTCATCGGCGGCCCGGTGGCGACGCAACTGTGGCCCCGGATGGCGGAATTCCGCGCCAGAACGCATCCCCATGACGCGATTGCCCTCTATCACCAGCTGCTGCCGGTCGCTGCCGACAGCGGCACGCGCAACGCGCGCTATGACGATGCATTCGAAATCGTGCGCGCCATCGGAAGCCTGCGGGCAAAACTGGGCGAGCGCGCCGAGTTTGCCAGAGAGCTGGAAGCGATCCGCGACACCTATCGCGCGAAGCGCAACTTCATCAAGTTGCTCGACAAGTTATCCTGAGTTTCGTGTCGGTAACTAAGCTGAAATATGCCGTTGGATAATCCAACAACCAACTACCTTGAGAACCCCGCAGTGAAACGAAGCACCCGATGGATACGCCTTGCCCTGGCGCTGTTTGGCGCCGTGCTGCTCGGCGATGCCGTCGCACTGATGGGGATGGGCTTGTTCAACTTCGGCATCACGTTGCCGGCGTGCATCGGCACCGTGTTCCTGCTGCTCGCGTTGTGCTGGAATGGCGTGGCGCGATGGCGGAAGGCGGATCGGCGGCGGCAGTGGCTTTGGCGTGCTGGATGGCTTGCGTTTGCTGCGTGGCTGGTCACGGTCGGCGTGTTCTTTTATGGCATCCGCAGCGGCATGGGCGCTTCCGTACCCGCGGAGACGGCGGTAAAGGCGATCATCATTCTTGGATCTGGTACCCCTAACTGCAAGGCGTCGCCAACGTTGATTGCGCGGCTGGATCAGGGACTGGCGCAGGCGCGAAGGTGGCCGGACGCCAAGGTCGTTGTGAGCGGTGGGCAGGACTTTGGGCTGCAGTGTGTCGAGGCGGACATCATGGCCGATTACCTCGTTGCATGGGGGATAGCGGCGGACAGGGTGATTCGCGAAGGACGCAGTACCAGTACCGAGGAGAACCTGGTATTCAGCCGGCGGTTGCTGGAGGGGCAGGGCGTCGGTGCCACCGACGCCGTTGTGGTGGTGACCAGCGACTTCCATATACGGCGGGCGGTGCAGATTGCCGGGAAGGCTGGCTTCGGCAAAGTCGCCGGAGTCGGGGCTGCAACGCCGATCTACCTTCGATATAACGCCTGGCTTCGCGAGTACTTCGCAGCGATCAGCGGATGGGTGTTGAGGGAGTATTGAGGCTTCTGCGTCCATGTCGTACCGCACATCCTTTTCCTATCGCATTCGCGACCGGAGCATGATCGCGACGTGACGCTTTCGCCTCACTCCAACCCGGCTCCACCCGCTGAGCACAGGACTAAAGTGCGTCCTGCTTGTCGGGTTCGCTGACCTCGACTAGCCTGCTATGGATGTCAATCCACTTCGCTGCACTGCGATACCCATTTGATGCCAGAACGCCCGACCACCCGCTATGACAAGGCGCTGCAGCGCCTGCGCGCGGTCTTTTCCCCGTTGAACCTGGCGGCGGCGGCGTGGCTGATTGCAACATGGGCGTTCGCGGCGTTTCAGCTCGTGAGCGAGCGGGACCGCTTGCTGCACGACGCCGCGAAGCGTACCCAGGCCCAGGCCCAGGCGTTCGGCGCGTACTCGAAATCCAGCATCCTGCGGCTGTCCGAGTTCCTGCTGGACCTGCGGGCCAGCTGGCTGGCCGGCCAGCCGGGGTTCATCGAGATGGTGCGTGAGCGGCAGAACCTGGTGGTGGACCTGTCGTTCCAGGTGTCGGTGATCGACAAGCATGGCCTGCTCATCTACTCGTCCATCGCCGGGCCTGCACCCAGTGAGAAGGTCGACCTGAGCGGGCGCGAGCATTTCCGGGTCCACCAGAACGCGGGCGGGCGCGACATGCTGTTCATCAGCGACCCGGTGAAGGGCAAGGTCTCGCGCAAATGGTCGATCCAGTTCACGCGCCCCATCCTGCGCGCGGGCAGCTTCGACGGGGTCATCGTGGTCTCGGTCAGTCCGGAGCAGTTCGCCAGCTTTGCGCAGACCTTCACTGACCGCGATGGCGAAGTGGCGTCGGTCATCAAGACTTCCGGCATGGTCCTTGCGCGCGTGCCGGCGCTGGAGGGTACGCTGGCCAGGGCGGTCAGCAACAGGCCGTACCTCGCCAGCGGGTCGCCCCCGACCGGTAGTTATCGGGCGGTGTCGGGCTCCGAAGGCGTGGAGCGGGTCTTCGGCTATTACCGTTTGCCGGAGTTCGGGCTCAATTTCGTGGTGGGCGAGGCGGTCAGCCTGGTGCTGGCGCCCTACGAGGTCTATCGCCGCGTAGCCCTGGCCGGCGCCATGGCTTCCACGCTGCTGCTTGCGCTGTTGTACTACAGCCTGCGCCGCTCCATGGCGGAGCGACGGCGCCATATGGAGGAAATGCGGCTGGCTTCGCTGGTCTATTCGTCCAGCAGCGAGGCCATGGTGGTGACGTCGCTCGATGGCACCATCATCGACGTGAATCCGGCCTTTGCCGCCGCCACCGGCTATACCGCCCAGGAGATCCGGGGCCGCCCGGGCTATGGCATCAGCGGGGCAGGCAATGCGGCAGGGCTGGTCGAACGCCTGCGGGCCACCGTGGCAGCCACGGGCAGATGGAGCGGCGAACTCTTTATCCGCCGCAAGGACGGCAGCGAGTTTCCCGCCTACCTGACCGTGGATACCTACCTGGCCCACGCGTATGGCGAGCGCTGCCGCGTTGCGCTGATCCATGACATGACCGAGAAGCGCCAGGCGGAGGAAGTCATCCGGCACCAGGCCAATTTCGATGCGCTCACGGACCTGCCCAACCGCCGCCTGTTCTTTGACCGGCTGGAGCAGGAGATCGGGCGTTCGCGCGGCACGCAGGATGCGGTGACGCTGCTGTTCATCGACCTGGATCGCTTCAAGGAGGTGAACGATACCCTCGGCCACGACCAGGGCGACCAGTTGCTGCTGGAGGCGGCGCGGCGCATTGCGGCATCGGTGCGCGCGACAGATACCGTGGCGCGGCTGGCCGGCGACGAGTTCACCGTGATCCTGCCCGCGGTGGGCGATGCCGGCGTTGCCGGGGACATTGCCCAGGCGATCCTGCAGCGGATTGCCGCGCCTTACCGCCTGGCCGGCGAGCTGGTGGTGGTGTCGGCCAGCATCGGCGTGGCGACCTGGCCCAGGGACGCCGACAACGCCGAGGCCCTGCTGGTGTGCGCCGACCAGGCGATGTTTGCCGCCAAGGCAGAGGGCCGCAATCGCTGGAAGGTCTTCTCGCAAGCGCTGCTGCAGGTGGAGCGGGAGCGCCTGCGCATCACGCAGGACCTGCGCACGGCGCTGGCGTCCGGGCAGTTCGCGCTGCACTACCAGCCCATTGTCGATCTGCGCACGGGCAAGGTCTGCAAGGCCGAGGCCCTGATCCGCTGGGACCATCCGGTGCGCGGGCCGATCCGCCCGGCCGATTTCATTGCCGTGGCGGAAGAATCCGGCCTCATCATCGACATCGGCCGCTGGGTGCTGACGGAAGCGCTGGACCAGCTTGCGCGCTGGCAGGTGCTGCTGGGCAAGGACTTCCAGATCTCGGTCAACAAATCACCCGTGGAGTTCAGCGCCCCTGCGAGCGGGCCCGAGTCCTGGTCCAGCATGATCGAGCGCAGGAACGTGCCGGTGGGCAGCCTGGTCATCGAGATCACCGAAGGCTCGCTGATGGAGCAGAACGCCGATGTCATGGACCAGCTCTCCCGCTTCCAGGCGGCCGGCATCGAGATTGCACTCGACGACTTCGGCACCGGCTACTCGTCCTTGTCGTACCTGCGGCGCCTGGACATCGACTACATCAAGATCGACCAGTCCTTCATCCGCTCGCTGACGCGGGGGCCGGACGACGTGGCGTTGTGCCACGCCATTATCAGCATGGCGCATGCACTGCGCATACGGGTGATTGCGGAGGGTGTGGAGACGGAGTCGCAGCGGGACATTCTGGTGGCTGCTGGCTGCGATTATGGGCAAGGGCACTTCTTTTGTCGGCCGGTGGAGGCTAGGGCGTTCGAGGCGTTTGTGAGTGCGGTGACTTGAGGCAGGTGGCGTCCTTCAGTAGGTTTCGGTGATCGCGGCTTGAGCTTGGCTGGACACCGAAACATCAACTTGCAGCACAACCTACAGGCCACAACCAGAACGGCGCGAGACCAGCTCGCGCCGTTTTACTGCAGGCTTGCATTGCGCAGGCCTCTCCCTCGTCACGCAAGCGCCTGCAGGCGATCAGCGCACCGGTCGATCTGCCGCTTGAGCGGCGAAATCAGGGCGTGCAGGCCGATGCTGTCAGGGATATCGCCGGCCTGCAGGTCCAGCAAGGTCAGGACTGACTGGAAGCCTGCGCTGACGCGCAGAAGGTCGTCGCTGACTTCGAGGATGTGGTCCTCGAGGGTGACGGCTTTGCTGGGTAGCGGTGGAGGAGCCTTGGCGCGGCGGCGGAACTGGGCGCGATCGACTTTGGCCAGGTTTTCGGCTAGTTGGGCTTGTTTTTGGGCGAGGGTGGGCTCTTGGGGAGCCGGGGTGGTGCTAGTCATTGCGACCTCCGTGTGTAAGAGATGGAGGCTCGCCGTCCGCTGTCAATCGGGTGGGCGAGCACGGGGCAGGGTTGACAGACCGGCACACACGAACCGGCGAGCCCAGAGGCTCCCCCACCGCGGCCCGCCCGTACGGGCGTGCGTTGGCGAAAGACGAGAGCATACCGCTTCGCGGCTCGTCCGGTGTGTTGGTCAGGCTGTCAAACCTGGTCGACCATTGGTGTGGCGACGCTGTCAGTTTCCAACGGCTATCGACAGGGAACAATGCACCAAACTCTCAAAGTGTCCATTTGGGTCATCATGAGCTGAATGAAAGTAGGGCTGCCTATGCATACCAGGGGACCCATGGTCGCTTCGTTGAGCTGTCTAGGGATAAATTGATTCTCGGAAGTACTGGCTTGCGGTCAGCGTGCGGAAAACCGCAATTGCAGCAGGATGGGAAAATCGCGCCGGAAGAGTAGGTTAAGGAAGCGAGCGATCCGTACCCGCCGCTTCTTTTGGTTGCTTTGATTCGAGGTGAATCAGCTGGGGCAACTTTCGCGTAAGGATCCGGGCCAATTTAGTTTGCATCGGAGCCCCGCACAACCATTGCCGACGTCACGCTGCTAGGAAGTCACATAGAAGCTCCTGTAAGCGTTCGTCGTCGGCGAGCATGCATTGCCAAACCACTAATACCTCCCATCCCGCGCAACGTAACTCCATCGCCACTCGCTCGTCCCTTAGTTGATTGGCTTTAAGCTTGGGGGCCCAGTACTCAACGCGCGACTTCGGCAACTGTCCTCTACGGCACTCATGCCCGTGCCAAAAACAGCCATGCACGAAGATGACTTTTTTTCTGCTTGGGAAGACGATGTCGGGCGTCCCAGGCAGATCCCGCCGATGAAGGCGATAGCGGTAGCCCAGCGAGTGTAAAAGACGGCGAACGATAAGCTCAGGCGCCGTGTCAACCTGGCGCACGGCCTGCATAGCCAGTCGCCGCTTTTCCCGACTTCGGTCATCAGCCATGTTGCTCTCCATCAGCTGTGCCGTCGAACTTAAGCACCCTACCAAATGTACCGCGCAGAACATGCGCAACACCCGTATACTAGGGCGGCGCCTGCGCCGCTTCGCGCTCTACACTTGCGGCGGCTGACTGAATCGAGCGCACCCAATTAAATAACTTTGAAGCGGCCTTAAGTGCCTTATAGCCAAGAAAAAATGCATAGGCCACAACTTTTAGATTTGTTTTGCGGGGCCGGAGGCATGAGCCTCGGAGCGGCTCGCGCCGGTTTTGATGTTATGGCCGGAATTGATTTCGATCAACGCGCTCTTAAAGCGCACAAGACCAACTTCCCGCACTGCAAAGATCTTGCTCTTGACATATCAACCACGAGTGCCGGGGATATCTACAAAGAAGCTGGTCTGCTTTCAGGTCAAATAGACGTTATTACGGGTGGGCCGCCGTGCCAAGGGTTTAGCTCCATTGGGAAGAAAGAACCTTCCGATATTAGAAATCAATTAGTAACACACTATTTTAGACTGATTTCGGAGCTTCGACCAAAAGCGTTCGTTATGGAGAATGTTCCAGGCGTGCTCTCAGAACGCAACAAAGATATACTCGACTTCGCCCTCAGTCAACTCGATGGCATCTACCGCGTGCTTCCCCCACGAAAGCTTCGAGCCAACGAAGTCGGCGCACCGACTGTTCGCCAACGCGTCATTATTGTTGGATTCCGAGCCGATGTAGCCTACGGCATCGATGATTTTTGGGATCACCTCGATTTGGAAAAGGCGCCCGTTGTTCGACATGCACTGGACGGGCTACCAGTCGATGTTCCACCAATAATTTCCCCGCGAAACGGGCGCAGGAAAGTTTCGGTAAAACGTGTGGGCCACTTCTTCGAGTCGGTCACAAATAGGGTTCCCGAAAAAGTCGGCGATGCTCACTCCCTCGAATTATATGAGGAGAAAAGTATCGTCACTGGATGTCTCGGCACCCTTCATTCGCCAGAGCTGGAATCTAGATATGCCAAACTCGAATACGGGGAACAGGACCCCAAAACCAAATCGGTCAAACTTGATCCGGGAGGATACTGCCCCACGCTTCGGGCAGGCACAGGCCCAGAGAAAGGGTCATTTCAAGCAGTTCGCCCTATTCACTACCTTAGACCGCGCGTAATTACGCCAAGAGAGGCCGCACGACTGCAAGGATTTCCCGACTGGTTTCAGTTCGATAACACGAAGTGGCATGCCTTTCGACAGATTGGAAATAGCGTCAGTCCGTTAGTATCCGAAAGCGTGCTTAAAAATGTCTTCCGCTGCCTTTTTGAAAGTGAAATGCAATGAAAAATAACATTGTATCGGCCGCTCCGACCAAGAAATTCTTCATCTCAGTTCTGGTGAAGGATATCAACCTCCTGGACGCAATCGTGGAGTTAGTGGATAACAGCGTCGATGCTGCAAGATCCCGCCTTGGTCAGGATGCAATACATAACACAGTTATTGAGGTCGATTTCTCTGGGAATCATTTTCACATCAAGGATAACGCAGGCGGAATAACAATAGATCAGGCACAAAAGAATGCTTTCCGATTCGGCCGCCCAGCAAATGCCCCCGTCACCCCCGGCACCGTCGGAGAGTTTGGCGTCGGAATGAAGCGCGCGCTATTTAAGTTGGGGAGAGAGTTTTCAATCAAATCGAATACCACGAATGATAATTTTTCTATCAAAGTGGATGTCGATGACTGGGAGAATGGTGATGACGCCAACCCCGAATCCTGGAGCTTTGAGTTTGAGGAAACAGGCAACAATGCTACTGGGCACGCAGCAGGCACAGAAATTACGGTAAACCGTCTATATCCGTTTGCAGCGCAAGAACTAGCTAGCGCAGCCTTCCATTCTCGATTGTCAAACACCCTGCGACAGGCTCACGCGGAGAGCTTGACTCGTGGCCTTCAAATTATCGTCAATCGGATTCCCATTTTGGCGAAAGAAGCCTATCTCTTAGCCTCCGAGGATCTACAACCCATCTTCAAAGCACGCGAGATTGATATCGATGGAAAAATCGTATCTGTTCGCATAATCGCGGGAGTCTCTGAACCGAGCTTAACCGATGCGGGATGGTATATATATTGCAATGGCCGTCAGATCGAGCGCGCGGAAAAGACCGAAAAAACGGGGTGGAACACCGAGCTTGACGGTGGAGAAAGAACGCCAAAGCCCCATTGGCAGTTCCGGCGATTTAGGGGATATGTCTACTTCGACTCCGCCGCACACGATGTGCTTCCATGGAATACGACCAAGACGAGTCTGGACACAGAAACGGCGGTGTATCGCAGAGTTTTTTCAGAGATCACCAGCACGTTAAGGCAGGTCATCGGATTTTTGAATTCTTTGGATAACGAAAATAACGAGCCAGGTCAGCTTACGGCTTTAATAGATGACGCCAAGCCGAAAAGAGTCGCTGAACTCTCCGCGAATGAGAGCTTTATAGCCAACGCCGTACCTCGCCCTCAGTCGCCAAAGCCGGTGCGAATCAGTTATGTAAGGTCCGCGGACCATGTTAATCTAATTAAGGAAGCCCTCGGCGCGACCAGTAACAGAGAAGTCGGCGAAAAGACGTTCGAATATTTTATGCAGAATGAGGGGCTTGATGGCTAACAGCTACCGGAAGATAGATTATCGACTGCGCCCAGCGAAAGCAGTTGAGAGGCGTTTGATGGTGGAATATCTTTTACGGCTTCACGCATTTCAGCCGCTGGACCAATATCAATACGTGGGAATGGGCTCGGTCTATTTTTCTGACTTTTCCCTCTTTCATTCAACATGCGGTTTTCATTCGATGGTCAGCATAGAGGACACATCGGATCCAACGATTAAAGATCGATTTCATTTTAATCGACCTTTTGGCAATGTTGAGCTTCAGTTCGGCAATAGCACGACTGTTTTACCAAAACTGAACTGGGACTCACGAACCATATTATGGCTGGACTATGATGGCCCCCTTACAATGTCGGTGCTGCGAGACGTCGAATTAGTGCCCGCCAAGGTCAAGTCAGGGTCAATGTTTTTCGTATCGATAAATGCCGACCTAAAGGACGAGGAAGAAGCCGCGAAAAGTCGACTAGATATACTCAGTGAACGCGTTGGCCCTGAACGCATTCCCGCAAGATACCAAGGCGCGAAGAATCTACCTGTGAAAGAGGTTCCTGCTGTCTTTCATGAAATTCTTAATAATGAAGTTAAGTCGGCACTAGCGATGCGAAATGCAGGAGTGGCGCCGGATGGTCAGCTTATAGGTCAGCAAGTCTTTTTCATGACATACAAGGATGATGCAGAAATGTTGACCCTTGGATGGGTATTTTATGGGAAAGAGGACCGAATGTTTCATGAGCGATGTGCTTTTCACATGCTGCCGCATTATAGAGCAGATTCGACGCCGTTCCGAATCGAGATACCCCGCATCACCAACGCCGAAGTACGTGAGCTGAATCGCCGGCGCTTCGTCGGAGGGAAACCGGAGAAGCCTGAATTGCCACTGCCTCCAAGCGAGGTGGAAAAATACCTTGCTCTGCGTCGGTTCTGGCCGGTATTTTCTATTCCGGAAATCACTTAACCCCAAGTTACGCGGTCCGGCGACCTTGATTGAGTTCTTCCGGAGGTATGCTCAGCGAGCTCGTGATATATAACTATTGTATTGGAAATGAACCGCCGTAGCGTATTCAACGTGAGTGAGGCGAAACATCTGTGCTCTCCCTGTAGACAGAAGATGTGTCCTTGCGCAGATGCAACGAAGCTACTCAGTCGCATATACACGGCATTGATATAATCGCTGTGCGCGTCAGTCGAAATTGGGTTACTGGATAGCGTATGACCACCCGGAGGTAAACATTGGCAGTTGATCTTCAAGACCTTTCTCGGCGCTTATTCGCCACGGCGAACCAGCTTTGGACCAATACCGAGTTGAGGCCGGATCAGTATGCGCAGCCAGTACTGGCGCTAATTGCTCTGCGCCAGATGGAAGCGCGATTCGATGTCGTTGATTCTGAGCTGCCCCGCGGCGGGCGGCTCGGCAATCCCACACCACCGGATTACCATGCGAAGGGCGCAATCTTCCTGCCGCCGCATGCTCGCTTTTCCTATCTGCTTGGCCTGCCTGAAACAGAGAATCTGGCCGTGGCGTTGAACGAGGCGATGAAGGCCATCGCCGAGCACAATCCCGATCTCGCCGGTGTGCTGCCTCAGGGCTACGGCTCTCTGCCCAACTCGGTGCTGCGTGAGCTGCTGCGGCTACTGCAACCGCTCGCGATTGCGGGCGACGCCTATGGCCTGATCTTCGAATATTTCATGGGCGAGTTCGCTTCCGCTTTCATGCAGAAGGGCGGCGAGTATTTCACGCCCTCCAGCATAGTGAAGCTGATCGTCGAGGTGATCGAGCCTTTTCATGGCCGCATCCTCGATCCGGCCTGCGGCTCCGGCGGCATGTTCGTCCATTCCGCCGAATTCGTGAAGCGTCACAATGAAAACCCCGCGCGTGCCATCAGTATCTATGGCGTGGAGAAGATGGCCGATACGCAGAAGCTGTGCCGGCTCAATCTAGCGGTCCACGGTCTTTCTGGCGATATCCGCGTTGCCAGTAGCTACTACGAAGACCCGCACGAGATGGTGGGCAAGTTCGATTTCGTAATGGCCAATCCGCCCTTCAACCAGAAAGAGGTGGATACCGCCCGCTTGGTGAATGAGGCAGGGCATGTGGACGCGCGCTTTTCGCTGGGCGTACCCAGCGTCAATAACGCTAACTACCTTTGGATCGGTCTGTTCCATGCCGCGCTCAACCAGCATGGCCGCGCCGGCTTCGTGATGGCCAATTCTGCATCGGACGCGGGCGGAACCGAACGGCAGATGAGACGCAAGCTGATTGAGAGCGGGGCGGTGGGTGTGATCATCTCCACCTCGCCCAATATGTTTTTCACTGTAAGCCTGCCAGTAACGCTGTGGTTCCTCGACAAGGCGAAGAAGGGCACCCCCCGCGAGGACCAGGTGCTGTTTATCGACGCGCGCCATATCTTCCGGCAGGTGACGCGTGCCCATCGCGACTTCA
The DNA here is from genome assembly GCF_900250075.1 of Cupriavidus taiwanensis. Lineage (NCBI taxonomy): Bacteria > Pseudomonadati > Pseudomonadota > Betaproteobacteria > Burkholderiales > Burkholderiaceae > Cupriavidus > Cupriavidus taiwanensis. Next base: position 301,192 of record NZ_LT977070.1, on the reverse strand, counting down.
CGCCTGACCAGATCGAGTTCCTGGGAAATATCGTGCGCTTGTGGCGCGGCGAGGAGGCAGAACTGGCAGCGGGCAGCGGCACGAGGATGACCGCGCATTTCGGGGATGAGGGCTATAAGGATATTTCCGGCCTGTGCCGCGCCGCTACCCACGCCGAGATCGCCGCGCAGGACTGGAGCCTGAACCCTGGCCGCTATGTCGGCGTTGCGCCAGGCGAGCATGTCGAGGATGAGGATTTCCGCGAGCGGCTGGAGGCTTTGCAGGAGGAGCTGGAAGGACTGAATGCCGAGGGGACGCGTTTGCAGGCGGCGATCGCGGCGAATGTTGCTGAGGTGCTGTCGGCGTGAATTACGAGAAACTCGGCGATCTGATCGAAATCAAGCACGGTTTCGCATTTTCCAGTCAGCATTTTCAAGCTGACGGACCATACGTGCTGCTCACACCGGGGAACTTCTACGAGGAGGGCGGCTTCAAGCTAAGAGCCGATCAGAAACATTATGACGGCCCGGTGCCCGCTGCATTCGTTCTCAAACCCGGCGATCTATTAGTCGCGATGACTGAGCAGGGCGAAGGATTACTAGGTAGTACCGCTTTCGTGCCTGACGGGAAGCCATGCCTGCATAATCAGCGATTAGGCTTGATTACATCGAAGCCTGAGGCCGCTGTCAATTTGAGATACATCTATTATGTTCTCAACTGGCGCAACGTACGGCAGCAGATTCGGGCAACTTCTAGCGGTGCGAAAGTCCGCCATACATCGCCATCCCGTATTTATGCGGTCGATATTCCCAAACACTGCTTCGAAACCCAATGCCGGATCGCGGGGATTTTAGGGGCTTATGACAATCTGATCGAGGTCAATCAGAGGCGGATCGCGGTGCTAGAGGAGATGGCGCGGAGGCTGTTCACCGAATGGTTCACCCGCCTGCGCTTTCCCGGCCACGAGGACGTTGCCATCGAAAACACTCCCGATGGCCCCCTGCCGGCGGGGTGGACGTACGATACACTCGCGAACGTAGCCGCTATTAACGCCACCTCTTTGCGGCCCGCTAGCGCACCTGCTGAGATTGGCTATATCGACATTGCCTCTGTCTCGCCGGGCCGGATCGATGCCATCAACCGGATGTCGTTTGCGGATGCTCCGGGGCGTGCGCGGCGACGGGTCCGGGATGGTAGCATCCTGTGGTCGAACGTTCGGCCTAATCGGCGCTCTTTCGCTTTGGTACTTGATCCGACTCCAGACATTGTCGCGTCCACGGGCTTCACCGTGTTGGACGCACGCGAAGCCACATTCGCGTATCTCTATCAATGGGTCACGACTGACGAATTTGTGGGTTATCTGGTCGGTAATGCCCAAGGAGCGGCCTATCCTGCCGTGACCGGCGCGACATTCGAGCGGGCAATGGTACTGTTGCCTCCAGGCGATCTGGTGTCGCGCTATACGGCCTTCGCCGAGCCAACGCTTCGGCTGGCCGACCAACTGCGGAAGTCTAACGCCAACCTTGCCGCCGCACGCGACCTGCTTCTCCCTCGCCTAATGTCCGGCCAGCTTTCAGTCACCGAGGTCGAACGGGAACTGGAGGCCGCCTGAGATGCTACTGCCTTCGCTCTCCAGTGAGTTTTCCGAAGACGGGGCCGTGGAGCAGCCGGCGCTGATGCTGCTACAGCAACTGGGCTGGCTGCACGTCAATTTGATGGAGGAAAAGCCGGGGCCGGATAATCCTACGGGCCGCACCAGCTTTCATCAGGCTTGGCTACCCGCGCGGCTGCGTGCGGCGCTGGCCAAGCTCAACCCCGGTCTGCCTGCGGAGGCTCTGAAGCAGGCCGAGGAAGTGTTGACACAGGATCGTTCCGCGCTGTCGCCTATTGCCGCCAATCGCGAGCTGTACCACCTACTGCGCGCAGGCGTTCGTGTCGAGGTCAAGCGCCCGGAGGACGGCAAGAGCGATACCGTCACCGTCCGTACGATCGACTGGCGCGACGTGGCGGCTAATGATTTCCTTGTCGCCAGTCAGGTCTGGATCGAGGGGCTGCTTCACAAACGCCGTCCTGACACCATCGGCTTCGTCAACGGCCTGCCGCTGCTCCATGCCGAATGGAAAGCGCTCTCCAAGCCGATCTTCAATGCCTACGACGAAAACCTGCGAGATTATCGCGACACCGTCCCGCAGCTATTCCCCTTCAACAGCTTCGTGATCCTTTCAAACGGTCATGAATCGCTGATTGGCGGCTCGCATACCGATTTCGATTTCTTCGCGCCGTGGAAACGCCTTGATGAGGATGGCCCGGAAGACCCGAGTCTTGAGACGATGCTGCGAGGCGCTTGCGAGCCAGCGCGATTCCTCGACCTGGTCGAAAACTTCCTGCTGTTCGATGAAGCCACGGGTGGTCTCCGCAAGGTGGTGGGCAAATACCATCAGGTGCTGGGCGTTAACCGCGCGATGGCGGCGGTCGAGCATGTCAGCCAGAACAAGGGCCGCCTCGGCGTGTTCTGGCACACGCAGGGATCTGGCAAGTCTCTCTCCATGGTGATGTTTGCCGAAAAGGTGCTGCGGCGCCTGGGCGGCAATTACACCTTTGTGATCGTGACCGACCGCACGGAGCTGGACGACCAGATCGCCGGGCAATTTGCCAGCGTTGGCGCTCTCACCAAGGATACGCAACAGGTGCAGGCAGATAGCCGGGCGCATCTGCGGGAATTGCTAGCGGGGAACGAACGTTACGTCTTCACTCTGATCCAGAAATTCTCGACCGCTGATCGGGAGGCGATGCCGGTGCTCTCCGAGCGTTCCGACATCATTGTGATTACGGACGAGGCGCACCGCAGCCAGTATGACCAGCTCGCAGCGAATATGCGAGCGGCGCTGCCCAACGCTGCTTTCATCGGCTTCACCGGCACGCCGCTGATCCAGGGAGAGGAAAGCCGCACTCGTGAGGTGTTCGGTGACTACGTCTCGGTCTACGACTTCGCCCAGTCCGTCCGCGATGGCGCGACCGTGCCGCTCTACTATGAATCGCGCAAACCAGAGCTTCAGCTCGACGCTGACGAATTGAAAGAGGAACTGGACAAGCTGCTTGATGAGGTAGAGCTGAGCGAGGAGCAGGAGAAAAAGCTCCAACGCGAATTCGGCCGGCAATACACGCTCATTACCAATCCCGACCGGCTCGACAAGGTGGCCGATGATGTAGCGCTGCACTTCGCCATGCGCGGCTATCGCGGCAAAGCAATGTTCGTTGCCATCGACAAGGCAACAGCGGTTTCCATGCATGATCGCGTCAAGGTGGCGGTCGCTCGGTTGATCGCGGCGGATGAGAAGGCGCTCAACTCTGCGCATGAGGCAGAAGGCGCCGCTATTGCCGAGCGGCTGTTGTGGTTGCGTGAGCTCGATATGGCCGTGGTTGTCAGTCAGAGCCAGAACGAGATTGGCGACCTCAAGAAAAAGGGTCTCGATATCCTCCCTCACCGCGAGCGGATGCAGAAGGAAGACTTGGAGGCGAAGTTCAAGGACAAGAACGACCCTCTGCGGCTCGTCTTCGTCTGCGCGATGTGGATTACTGGTTTTGACGTACCCAGCATCGGCACTGTCTATCTCGACAAGCCGATGAAGAACCACACTTTGATGCAGACTATCGCGCGCGCCAACCGCAACGCGCCCGGCAAGACCAGCGGCGTGATCGTCGATTACGTGGGCGTGTTCAACAATCTGCAAAGGGCGCTGGCGATTTACGCCGGCAGCGCGGGCGGCGCGGACAAGGACGAAACGCCGATCAAGGACAAGGAAGCCCTGGTCAAGGCATTGGAGGAGGCGCTGGAACAGGCGCGGAGCTTCACACGGCCGCTGGGCGTCGACACTGATGCGATCATGGCGGTGGATGCGCTTTCCCGCCTCGGCCTGATTGCCAAGGCAGTTGAGATGCTGGTTGCACCTGACGAGCGGCGCAGAGAGTTTGGTCAGCTTGCCAGCGCGGTTACGAGGGCCTACAAGGCGGTGCTGCCAGATGAGCGGGCCGCGCCCTATCTCAAGCCGGTAGCGGTGTTCCATATGCTGGCGGACGCGGTGAGGGCCAAGCTGGGGCCGGTCGATATATCGGCCATCGAGGCGAAGATCGCCGAACTGCTCGACGGGAAACTGGAAGGCGTCGCGATCCTAACGCCTATCGTTGAGGGTGCAGGCGCCGAAGGACGCGTCGATCTCTCCGGCATCGACTTCGACAAGCTGGCCAAGCTGTTCGAGACCAGCCCTAAGGTCGCTGCCGAACGCGCACGGGAGGAGGCTGAGGACAAGGTCAAGGAAATGGCCGAGGCCAACCCTACTCGCGTCGATCTAGTCGGGAAGCTGGAAAAACTGGTCGCCGAATACAATGCCGGCTCGATCGATGTGGAAAGATTCTTCGAGGCGCTGAAGGAGTTCGTCGCCGGTCTGTCCGCGGAAGAGCAGCGAGCCACACGCGAAGGGCTGACTGAGGAAGAGTTGGCGATTTTCGATCTGCTTACCACCCCGGAGCCAAAGCTGACCAAGGCCGAGGAGACGGAGGTAAAACGCGTGGCGAAGACGCTGTTAGCCAAGCTCCACGAGTTGGTGGACGGCGTGGACTGGTTGCGCGGTCAGGAAACGCGCGGCGTGGTGTGGTCGGAAATCCGGCTGCGGTTAAACGACTTGCCGCAGGAACCCTATCCAGATACGCTGTGGAGCGCAAAGGTCAGCCAAGTGTGGGAATTCGTGACGCGGCGCTATGCCAGCGAGGGCTGGCGTATTCAGTGATCGATTCTGGCTGCAGACACCGGCCCTCCCTCGCACGCCGAACCTCGGCGCTGGGCCAGCCTTGGGGGCGCCTTCTTGTCACTTTTGCGACGACAGCCATCATGCCGGAATGCCGTCGTCGAAACGATCAAACCACTACCGGGTTGCTTCGGCCACAAGGCTTGAATCGCAAGTGACGGCATCCGGGATGCATGAACGAAAGAGATCTTCGACGTCATAGCGCTGTTCCGCCCGAGCGCGCCAGGCAACACGGTTGCGGGCTAGGATAGTGAGGTGCTGGTCTTGGATCGTGAGCTAACGCGGGGGGCGAAGACACGGAATGGAGTCTCTTCGGCCACCTCGCCGACTGCTTGAGCTACGCCCAGTGATGGGCGAACCGACCTACAGTCCTGGCTCACCGTCGGCGAAAACTGCACGGCAGCCAGGTTTTCCAGTCCCGGCAAAAGCGCTCGTGGTCCGGCTAATCCAGTTTCTACAATTTGGCGGTCAAACATCAATATTCCGCGCCACCAACGCATTACTCTCAATAAAGTTCCGCCGCGGCTCCACCTCATCCCCCATCAGCGTGGTAAAGATTTGGTCGGCAGCAATAGCATCCTCGATCTGCACCTTCAGCAGCCGCCGCTGCGTAACGTCGAGCGTCGTCTCAAACAGCTGCTCAGGGTTCATCTCACCAAGACCCTTATAGCGCTGACGAGAAACGCCACGCTCGGCTTCAGCAAGCAACCACTGCATAGCCCCGTGGAAATCATTCACGGTCTGATCCCGCAGCTTTTCGCCTTCACCCCGCTGCACCTTAGTCCCTTCCGGCGTCAGCCCCTGGAAGGTCTTCGCAGCATTGGAGAGCGCAGCGTAATCCGCCCCATGAACAAAATCAGCATCCAAATGCGACAACCGCACGTTCCCATGATGACGCCGCGCAATCATCAGCCGATGCTTGTCAGTCTTTTCGTCAAACTGGGCATACACATCAGCAGTGCCATCATCATTCACCGCAGCACCAATCAACGTCTTGGCATGCATCTCAGCCAGCTTAGCCTTCAACGCCACCGCTGAAGCCTCCGCCGCCGCAGCACTATCCAGATCCAGCGTCACACCATCCGCAATCGCACGCAGCGCGTCGGTATCCACAACCCGCGACAAGCGCCCAATCACACCTTCCGTCAATTGGTACTGACGAGCCAGTTCAGTCAGCGCATCACCACTGATCTCACTACCATCCGGCCTCACCAACGACGCCTTCTCCATCGCCAACTTCAACAAATAAGCATTGAGCTCAACATCATCCTTGATATACCGCTCTTCCTTGCCATGCTTGATCTTGTACAGCGGCGGCTGCGCGATATACACATACCCGCGCTCGATAATGTCAGGCATCTGCCGATAGAAGAACGTCAGCAGCAGCGTCCGGATGTGCGATCCATCCACGTCCGCGTCAGTCATGATGATGATGCGGTGGTAGCGCAGCTTTTCCAGGTTGTAGTCGTCCTTGCCGATGCCGGTGCCCAGCGCGGTGATCAGGGTCAGCACTTCCTGGCTGGACAGCATCTTGTCGAAGCGGGCGCGCTCTACGTTCAGGATCTTGCCCTTGAGCGGCAGGATGGCCTGGAACTTACGGTCGCGGCCCTGCTTGGCGGAGCCGCCTGCGGAGTCGCCCTCGACCAGGAAGAGTTCGGACTGGGCGGGGTCTTTTTCCTGGCAGTCGGCCAGCTTGCCGGGCAGGCCCATGCCGTCCATCACGCCCTTGCGGCGGGTCATTTCGCGGGCCTTGCGGGCGGCTTCGCGGGCGCGGGCGGCGTCTACGATCTTGCCGCAGATGGTCTTGGCGTCGTTGGGCGTTTCCAGCAGGAAGTCGGTCAGGGCCTTGCTGACCAGTTCTTCCACGGGCAGGCGCACTTCTGACGAGACCAGCTTGTCCTTGGTCTGCGAGCTGAACTTGGGCTCGGGCACCTTCACGGACAGCACGCAGGCCAGGCCTTCGCGCATGTCGTCGCCGGTGGTTTCCACCTTGGCTTTCTTGGCGACTTCGTTTTCTTCGATGTACTTGTTGATGACGCGGGTCATCGCGGCGCGCAGGCCGGTCAGGTGGGTGCCGCCATCCCGCTGCGGGATGTTGTTGGTGAAGCAGAGCACCTGCTCGTTGTAGCCGTCGTTCCACTGCATGGCCACTTCCACGCCGATGCCGTCTTTTTCGGTGTTGGCGTAGAAGATGTTGGGATGCAGCACGCTCTTGGCGCGGTTGATGTACTCGACAAAGCCCTTCACGCCGCCGGAGAAGGCAAAGTCTTCTTCCTTGCCGGTGCGCTGGTCGACCAGCTTGATATGGACGCCGTTGTTCAGGAACGAGAGCTCGCGGATGCGCTTGGACAGGATCTCGTAGTGGAACTCGACGTTGGTGAAGATTTCTTCATCGGCCAGGAAGTGGACTTCGGTGCCGCGCTTGTCGGTGGCGCCGGTGATCTTCATCGGCGAGACTTCAACGGGCTGGCCGTCGGGGCCGGGCACGGTCTCGATGATGCGGTTCTGCACTTCGCCCTTGGCGAATTCGATCAGGTGGACCTGGCCGTCGCGGCGCACGGTCAGGCGCAGCCACTTGGACAGCGCGTTCACGCACGACACGCCCACGCCGTGCAGGCCGCCCGATACCTTGTAGCTGTTCTGGTTGAACTTGCCGCCGGCGTGCAGCTCGGTCATGGCGATCTCCGCCGCGCTGCGCTTGGGTTCGTGCTTGTCGTCGAACTTGACCAGGGGCGGGATGCCGCGGCCGTTGTCGACGATGGAGATCGAGTTGTCGCTGTGGATGGTGACCTGGATCTCGGTGCAGTAGCCGGCCAGCGCTTCGTCGATGGAGTTGTCCAGCACCTCGAACACGAGGTGATGCAGGCCGGTGCCGTCGGAGGTGTCGCCGATATACATGCCCGGGCGCTTGCGTACCGCCTCCAGGCCTTCCAGGATCTGGATCGAGGAGGCTCCGTAGGTGTTTTCCTGTTGCGGTTTCTGCTGTTCGGTCATGTCTTTCCTACTTACGGCGAATGCGGAATCGGGGCCGGGCGGGCATGGCTGGCATGCCGGCGGCGGGGCGCGATGGGTCCGCATGGCGGGTTACTAAAAACGGCAAAAGGGGCGGATCGTCGTAACGATCCTGCCCCCGCGGCGGGATGGTCATTCCCAGGACTTCCGGCCGGGCCGGGTGTCGTAGCGTGCCGTTTGCTGCTCCGGTTCTGGTGTCCTTGCTGATGCGCACCACATGAAACCACCACCGTCATTCCCGCGAAAGCGGGAATCCAGCGTCGTTAAAGACGCTGGGTCCCCGCTTTCGCGGGGACGACGTGGGCTTGCATGGCTCCATGGTTGTCAGGTCGTCGATGTCTTCGGCCCGGTCATCAGATGCGCATCGGCATGACGACGTACTTGAAGTTGTCGTCGTCCGGCACGGTGATCAGCGCACTCGAATTCGAGTCGCCGAGGCTGACCTGCACCTGCTCGGTCTTCAGGTTGGCAAGCACGTCGAGCAGGTAGGTCACGTTGAAGCCGATATCGAGCGCGTCGCCCGAGTAATCGAGTTCCAGCTCTTCCTGCGCCTCTTCCTGGTCGGCGTTGGTGGAGCTGATCTTGAGCATGTGCGTGTCGAGGATGCAGCGCACGCCCTTGAATTTGTCGGTGGTCAGGATCGCGGTGCGTTGCAGCGCCTGCTGCAGCTGCACGCGGTCGATCGCGAAGGCGTTCTTGTAGCCCTTGGGGATCACGCGCTGGAAGTCCGGGAACTTGCCTTCGACCAGCTTGGAGATCAGTTCGATATTGGCGAACGTGAACTTGACCTGGTTGGCGGCCAGCTGCACCGTGACCGGATCGTCGTTGTCTTCCAGCAGGCGCTGCAGTTCCAGGATGGTCTTGCGCGGGATGATGACTTCCTGGCGCGAGCCGACACCAGCCGCTTCGTTTTCCAGCTCGACGCCGCAGTAGGCCAGGCGGTGGCCGTCGGTGGCGACTGCCATGACCTTCTTGCCTTCCACCACCAGCAGCATGCCGTTCAGGTAGTAGCGGATGTCCTGCTGCGCCATGGCGAAGTGGACCATCGCCAGCAGGTGCTTGAAGGTCTTCTGCGGCAGGCTGACGCTGGCGTTAAATTCGCTGGCTTCGGCCACGGTCGGGAATTCTTCGGCGGCCAGCGTCTGCAGGGCAAAGCGGCTCTTGCCGGATTGCACGGTCATGCGCTTGTCGTTGAGCGACAGGGCGACGTCGCCGTCGGGCATGGCGCGCAGGATGTCCAGCAGCTTGCGCGCGGCCACGGTGGTGGCGACGCTGTCATTGCCGACGCCGCATTCCGCATGCGTGGTGATCTGGATTTCGATGTCGGTCGACAGGAAGGATACGTTCGACCCGGACTTGCGAATCAGCAGGTTGGCCAGGATCGGGAGGGTGTGGCGGCGCTCCACGATGCCGCTCACGATTTGCAGCGGACGCAGCAGGTTGTCTCGCGAGGTTTTGACCAATTGCATTGAATTTATCCTTCGTCGTTTGTAATCGGCGACCGCAGAACGCAAACAACTCCAAATTCACTTAGGAATCAAGGAGTTAATGTGCCATTGTACCAAGGATAAGCCGCTGCGGTGAAGCGGGGCGGGACCGGCCGGCGGGCCAGCTGTGCCCAAAAAGCCACGCTGGCGCCAATCGTTTTTGCCATCCCGTCCCGACTCACCGCAAAGCCTTATCAGTGGCCACTTTCCGGACACTTGCCCCGGCGTCGCTGACGTTAATTCCCCAGGCGCCACGGCATCCCGTGACGCACACCCTACAGTATGCCAGCCTCGGGGGCTGGCCCTTCAAAACTGACTTCTACTCCGTCGTTCCCGCGGAGGCGGAAACCTAGCGTCTTTAAACGTCCCCTACGGGGACAACAAAGTCACTGGATCCCCGCATTCGCGGGGACGACGGTGGTTGTTGCGCTCGCCCTTGCCGTTGCGCTTCTGCGGTGACGGTGGTTGTTGCGTTCGCACCCTTGCCGTCGCTCGCGGCCATGGCGCGCGGTTCGGCATTTAGCCCTTGAGCGTCTGCTCCAGCACGTGCAGCTCATGGTTGAGCTGCGCATCCTTGCTGCGTTCGTCGGCAATCTTGCGCACGGCGTGCAGCACGGTGGTGTGGTCGCGGCCGCCGAAGAGTTCGCCGATCTCCGGCAGGCTCTTCTGCGTCAGCTCCTTGGCCAGGTACATCGCGATCTGGCGCGGCCGTGCAATATTGGCAGGCCGCTTTTTCGAATACATGTCAGCGACCTTGATGTTGTAGAAATCCGCGCAGGTCTTCTGGATGTTCTCCACAGAGATCTGGCGGTTCTGCACGGTCAGCAGGTCCTTCAGCGCTTCGCGCGTCACCTCGATGGTGATGTCCTTGCCGTGGAAGTTGCTGAACGCCAGGATCTTGCGCAGCGCGCCTTCCAGCTCGCGCACGTTGGACCGCAGGTGCTTGGCGACGAAGAAGGCGACCTCTTCCGGAACGTTGACGTTCTCGGCGGCGGCCTTCTTCATCAGGATCGCCACGCGCATTTCCAGCTCGGGCGGCTCGATCGCCACGGTCAGGCCGGAATCGAAGCGCGAGATCAGGCGGTCGTCGATGCCGGTGATCTCCTTGGGGTAGGTATCGCTGGTGATGATCACCTGCGCCCGGTTGGCGATCAGGGCCTCGAAGGCGTAGAAGAACTCTTCCTGCGTGCGGTTCTTGCCGGAGAAGAACTGGATATCGTCGATCAGCAGCAGGTCCAGCGAGTGGTAGTAGCGCTTGAACTCGTCGAACGCCTTGCGCTGGTAGGCCTTGACCACGTCGGACACGTACTGCTCGGCGTGGATGTAGCGGATGCGCGCGCGCGGGTTCTCCATCAGCATGTGGTTGCCGATGGAGTGGATCAGGTGGGTCTTGCCCAGGCCCACGCCGCCATAGAGATACAGCGGGTTGTAGGACTTGCCCGGGTTGTTGGCCACCTGGATGGCGGCGGCGCGCGCCAGCTGGTTGGCCTTGCCAGTGACGAAGTTGTCGAAGGTCAGGATCGGGTTCAGGCGCGAGCGCTCATGCACCGTGTCGCTGGGCTGGTGGCCGGGCATCTGCACAGCGTTGCCCATCGCGGCATGCGGGTGCTGGCCCTGCTGCGGCGCGCGATAGGAGCGGGCGCTGGCTTCGGCGGGGTCCATCTGGACCACGTCGATCTCGCCCAGCTCGGCGCTGTGCTGCGGGTGGTGCTGGCCGGGATGCTGGCCCATGCCCTGGTGGCGCGCGCCGGCCGGAAGCGGGGCGGCGGAGGGCATGCCGGCCGGGTTGCCGGGGTTGCCCGGATTGCCGTATTGCGGCTGCCCCAGGCCATACGCGGCCGCGCTCGGGTATTCGCCATAGCCGGGCTGCGCCGGCTGGCCAGGCATGGCAAACGGGGCCTGGCCACCCATCGGCTGAACGGGCTGGGCGCCGGGATAGCCACCCATGCCCGTACCCGGGGCTGCGTGATGTTCCATGCGCTCCATGCCGCCCGCGCCCATGCCGGGCTGGGCCGGCTGCATGTAGGCAGCGGCACGCCCCGACGCGGCGGGATCGAGCACGAACTGGACGCTGACCTGCGCTTCCCAGTATTCGCAGGCCAGGGCGGTGATGCGCCCCGAAAACTGACTCTTGACCCAGTCGAGCTTGAAACGGTTGGGCGCAGCAATCCGCAGCGCATGCGTTTCTTCATCGAACGCAACGGGCGCCAGCGGCTTGATCCACGTTTTGAACTGTTGCGGCGTCAGTTCGCGCTCGAGTTGCGCGGCTGCCGCCTGCCAGAAATCTTGCATTGTTTGTTGTTAAGTAGTCGCACCCGTTGCCGCCTTGCCGGCGGCCCGGGTACGCCACGGGCGGCGTATGCGCCGCGTGATCCGGGCCGCCTCGGCTCTATTGGGAATCCATTCCCAAGGTCGAGGCCGCCGCGGCATGCCATGCAGCCGCCAGCGAGCCTTCCGGTTCGCCGCACTGGCGTGCGTAAAGTCATGCGTTGCCGCGGTGGGAGCCCGGGTTGCGCCTGCGCCACGCAGCCCGTGTTGTGTTTGGACCCGGATTGTACCCCCGCCCCTGAGTTATCCACAAAGGATAAGTCTGTGGACAACTTGTGCAAATGCAGTGGATTGATGTGCACAACCCTTGCTCCCATGCGGGTTTCCGGGAGGCAAAAAGGGGCAAAAACTCAGGCAAAACAGGGACTTCGCCTGTGGATGGCGGCGCTGGAGGTGTCCTTCGGGGCACTATTGGTTACCCACCGGCTGTTGTGGACAATGGCGCACCACGGGGCTTGCGGCAGTGTGGCGATTGTGCCGTCGCACACAGACTGCTGCCTTGACAGCGTCGCGGAAAATCGTTTAAATGGCGGGTTCTGCGATGCGGCAGGGGATCACGTATGCGCATCGCCGGGTCTGGCCTGTCCGTGCCGTCCGCGCCCACAGGCTACCTGCCTGCAGCGCGCGCCCTTCGGCCGGCAGCTAAGACAGAACCAGAATCGTCGGACACGCCGCTGCAGTTCCCTCGCAAGCGGCAACCCCATGCGAACCATACGCGGCGGCCACGGCACCCCGGCACCGGCCGGAGTCGGGCGAGCCAAGATCAACCAGAGAGTGCAACATGAAACGTACCTACCAACCTTCCGTTACCCGCCGCAAGCGTACCCACGGTTTCCGCGTGCGCATGAAGACCCGCGGCGGCCGTGCCGTCATCAACGCTCGTCGCGCCAAGGGCCGCAAGCGCCTGGCCATCTGAGGCCCGGGCGACCGGCCTGACGGCGCGCCCGGCGCCGGCTGCAGCGTACCGCAGCCGTGCCGCGCGGCCGTCAATGCCCACCGCCCCGGCTTCAGGTCGGCCGGCAGCTTGCCGCAGGGCGCCGCTTCGCGCCAGCAGTCTTATTTGCCAGCGCTTGCCAGTGTCACCCAGCGTGTCAGCCCATGCCTTCCCCAAAGCCGCGAGGCTTACAAAGACGGATGAGTTTTCATCCGTTTTTGCTTTGCGGCCCCGGCGGCGCAGCACCCACTTCGTGCTCTATGTACGCCCCAATGACCGGCCGGAAGGCCGCCTGGGCGTGGTGGTGGGCAAGAAGTTCGCGCCGCGCGCCGCCGAGCGCAACCTGGTGAAGCGCATGGCGCGCGAGCTGTTCCGCCAGCGCCGTGAACAACTGGCGGGTCGCGACGTGCTGCTGCGCCTGCAAGCGAAGTTCCCGCGCGTGGAATTTGCCACGCGCGCGGCGGTCCGAAGGGCATGCGCGGCGGAAATCGCCAGCCTGCTCGACGTAGCGGCAAAGCCACTGCCGCCGCCCGCGCCGCCTGCCTCGCCCCCGGCACCGCCCACCGCGGCGCCGCCGGCGAGCCCCTCGCCAAGCCAGCCACCAGGCCAGCCAGCCTGACCGCCCCGCCATGAAGCGAATCCTGCTAGCCCTGCTGCGCGTCTACAAGATCGCCCTCAGCCCTTACCTGGGCTCGCAGTGCCGCTTCCTGCCGACCTGTTCCGACTACGCCCGCGACGCCATCGTCCATCATGGCGCCGCGCGCGGCAGCTGGATGGCCGCCTGCCGGCTGTGCCGCTGCCATCCTTTCGCCCAAGGCGGGTATGATCCCGTGCCGGGCACGGAAGCAGACACGCCAGTCCATGCCGCCACAGGCCGTGCGCCCGTGGCAATCCGTCTGCCCAGACCCTGATTTTTCCGACCACAGCCAGACATGGATATCAAACGCACCATCCTCTGGGTCATCTTCTCGATGTCCCTCGTGCTGCTCTACGACAACTGGCAGCGCGCCAACGGCCATGCGTCGATGTTCTTCCCGAGCACGACGCAGCAGCAGGCCGCTTCGGCGCCGGCCGCCAGCGGCGCGGCCGCGCAGGGCGACGTGCCCAAGGCCAACGTCCAGCCGGGCGCAGCCGCCCCGGCCGCGGGCGCCGCGCCGCAGGCCGCGGCCCAGCCCACCGGCGAGAAGATCGTGGTGACCACCGACACGGTGCGCGCCGAGATCGACACCGCCGGCGGCATCGTGTCGCGCCTGGAGCTGCTCAAGGAGCATGAGAAGGACGGCAAGCCGGTGGTGCTGTTCGAGCGCGACAACGTGCGCACCTACATGGCCCGCTCGGGCCTGATCGGCGGCGACCTGCCCAACCACACCACGCTGTTCACCGCGGCCCCGGGCCCGCGCACGCTGGACGGCGCCGAGCAGCTGCAGGTGGTGCTGAGCGCCGAGAAGAACGGCGTGAAGCTGGTCAAGACCTACACCTTCCGCAAGGGCAGCTACGTGGTCGACAGCAAGTTCGACGTCACCAACGCGGGCACCGCGCCGGTCTCGCCGACGCTGTACCTGGAACTGGCGCGCGACGGCAGCAAGGTCGAGCAGTCGCAGTTCTACAGCACCTTCACCGGTCCGGCGGTCTACACCGACGCCGACAAGTACCACAAGATCGACTTCGAAGACATCGCCAAGGGCAAGGCCACCGTGCCGGCCGCCGCCAATAACGGCTGGGTGGCGATGGTGCAGCACTACTTTGCCTCGGCGTGGATTCCGCAGACCGGCAAGGAGCGCAGCTTCTACGTGCAGCAGATCGATCCGCACCTGTACCGCGTGGGCGTGCAGCAGCCGCTGGGCCAACTGGCCCCGGGCGCGAGCGTGAGCACCGATGCACGCCTGTTCGCCGGCCCGCAGGAAGAGCACATGCTCGAGAAGATCGCCCCGGGCCTGGAGCTGGTGAAGGACTACGGCTGGCTGACCATCCTGGCCAAGCCGCTGTTCTGGCTGCTGGAAAAGCTGCACGGCTTCCTGGGCAACTGGGGCTGGTCGATCATCGCGCTGACGGTGCTGATCAAGCTGGTGTTCTTCCCGCTGTCGGCGGCAAGCTACAAGTCCATGGGCAAGATGAAGGACCTGCAGCCGCGCATGACCGCGATCCGCGAGCGTTACAAGAACGACCCGCAGAAGATGAACCAGGAGATGATGGGCCTGTACCGCACCGAGAAGGTCAACCCGCTCGGCGGCTGCCTGCCGATCGTGATCCAGATCCCGGTGTTCATCGCGCTGTACTGGGTGCTGCTGTCGTCGGTGGAAATGCGCGGCGCGCCGTGGCTGGGCTGGATCAAGGACCTGTCGGTGCCGGATCCGTTCTACATCCTGCCGATCGTGATGGCCGTGTCGATGTTCGTGCAGACCAAGCTGAACCCGACCCCGCCGGATCCGGTGCAGGCCAAGGTGATGACGATCATGCCGCTGGTGTTCTCGGTGATGTTCTTCTTCTTCCCGGCCGGCCTGGTGCTGTACTGGGTGGTGAACAACATCCTGTCGATCGCGCAGCAGTGGCAGATCAACCGGATGCTGGGCAAGGGCAAGACGGCCGTGGTGGCCAAGAGCTGAGCCTGTTGCAAGATGCGGTGACGGAAAGCCCGGCAGAGATGCCGGGCTTTTTGTTTTTTGCCGACCGATGGCCTGTGCCTGCCACCGGTTTGCTCCTCTCTCACGCGCGCGGGAGAGGGGAGCCTGGTTCAAGCGGTGTTGGCTACGGCTGGTCTGCGTTGGCTACTGCAGGCGTATCCTACTGACCTGCGCCCGATATCAGGAGATCCCCATGAGCTGGTCCGCCCACCAATACGTCGCCTTCGAAGACGAACGCACCCGCCCGGTCCGTGACCTGGTGGCAGCCATTCCCAACGAGATCGCGCGCAGCGCGGTGGATATCGGCTGCGGTCCCGGCAACTCCACCGAGGTGCTGCTGGCGCGCTATGCCGGCGCCTCGGTAACCGGGCTGGACAGCTCGCAGGACATGATCGACGCCGCGCGCAAGCGCCTGCCCGACGTGCAGTTCCGCGTGGCCGACATCGGCGCCTGGGACGAGGCCGGCCCGTACGACGTGATCCTCGCCAACGCGGTGCTGCAGTGGCTGCCCGACCACGCCCGCTTGTTTCCCGAACTGGTGTCGAAGCTTTCCCCGGGTGGCACGCTAGCCGTGCAGATGCCGGACAACCTGGAAGAACCCGCGCACCAGCTGATGCGCCGGGTGGCGGCAGAAGGCCCGTGGGGCGACAAGCTTGCCGGCGCCAGCAAGGCCCGCGCCGAACGCGCGCCGGCGCGCTGGTACTACGAGCTGCTGCGCCCGCTGTGCCAGCGCGTGGACGTGTGGCTGACCACCTATCACCATCCGCTCGCCGGTGGCCCGGCCGCGGTGGTGGAGTGGTTCAAGGGCAGCGGCCTGCGCCCGTTCCTGCAGCCGCTGGACGAGGCCGAGCGTGCCGCCTACCTGGCCCGTTACCAGACCGAGATCGCCAACGCGTACCCGGCGCTGCCGGACGGCTCGGTGCTGCTGCCGTTCCCGCGCCTGTTTATCGTCGCGACGCGCTGAACCCGCCGCTGAATCCGCCGCTGAACCCGCATCAAGCGGGCTTGTGGCAGACCGCCTCGATGTTGTGGCCGTCCGGGTCCAGCACGAAGGCGCCGTAGTAGTCGGGGTGGTAGTGCGCGCGCAGGCCGGGTGCGCCGTTGTCGCGCCCGCCCGCGGCCAGTGCCGCGCGATGGAACGCATCGACGGTCGCGCGGCTGTCGACGCGGAACGCCACGTGCACCGGCGGCTGGTTGGGCGTGCCGCGGTGGATCCAGAAATCGGGATGGCCAGGCGTGCCGAAGCCGGCGACATCGGTGCTGCCGGTGACGCTGGCCGGGAACTCCTTGTCCAGCACGTAGCCGATGGCGCCCAGCGCGGCCTGGTAGAAGGCGCGGCTTTTCTCGTAATCGCTGACGCTGACACCGGTGTGGTCGATCATGGGTGGCTTCCTTTGTCGAGATGGGAGAGAGAGGATCTCAGGCCAGGTCCAGCACGCTCATGGTGGCGTTGAGCCGGCTGACCAGCACGGATTCGCCGTGGACGTCGGCAAACACGTCGGCCTCGACCACGATGATGGAGCGGCCGGACTTGAGCACGTCGGCCCGGCAGCGCAGCCGTTCGCTGCGCACGGCCCGCAGCAGGTTGATCTTGAATTCCGCGGTGACCACGTGCTGGCCCGCCTCCAGGATGGTGGATGCGGCCGCGCCGGCGGTGTGGTCGGCCATGGTGGCCTGCACGCCCGCGTGGACGATGCCGCCGTGCTGCAGGTGGCGCGCCGTGATGGCTAGCGTGGACTCGCACCAGCCGGGCCCGCAGTCGGCCAGCGCGATGCCGACGTCGTTGACGAAGGCGGCCTGGCGGAAGCCGGCCTCGATGGTGTCGCGCAGCAGAAGCCGTTCCTGTTCGGTGGTCATGGCGGTTTCCTCGTGGGTCAGGGCGCTGGTCCTGGCGAATCTGCGCATTCCAGCCTGAAGGACGGGGCGTGTCAACCGCCGAAGCGGCGCTGGCGCCGCATACCGCCCAAGCGCGTGCTGTCGCCTACACTGAAGGCATCTGCGTTTCGCGTGCGCGCCTGACCGCATGCAGTCCGCCATGAACGCCGACGCCCAGTCTCCCAAGCTGCGCCGCAAGGCGCGGCCCGCCGCAGCCTTTGCCGCGCTGGCGCAAGCCAGCCTGGCGCGCATCGACGCGTGCCTGGACCCGCTGCAGCGCCGCGACGACCCGGAAGACCTGCACCAGTTGCGCATCGCCCTGCGCCGGGCGCGCGCGGTCGTGTGGGCCATGGGCCCGGCCCTGCCGCGGCAGGAGCGCGACCGCTGGAAGCGCGACCTGCGCACGCTGGCCCGCGCCACCACCACGGTGCGCGACTGGGATGTGTTCCTGGCCGAGACCATCGGCCCGGCCCGCGAACTGGAGCCGCAAGACACGATACTGGCCGCCATCGCCGACACCGCCCGGCAGCGCCGCGAGACCGCGCGCGCAGCGATGCTGGCGACACTGGCCACTTACCGCGACTGGCCACTGCCCGCGCTGCATCGCGACCTTGCGCACCTGGCGCAACTCGCCGCCCGCGCCCGCGGCGACGGCGCCCGCCTGGCCACCTTTGCGCGCCGGCGCGTGCGCCGCGGCCGCAAGCAGCTGCGGGCACTGGCCCGGCATGCCCGCAAGGGCGATCCCGCCGCGGTGCACGCGCAGCGCATCGCCGGCAAGCGTCTGCGCTATGTGATCGAAGCACTGGCGCCGGTGCTGCCGGCGCGCTATACCAGGCGCCTGCACGCCAAGCTGGTCAAGCGGCAGGCCCGCCTGGGCCGGCAGGTCGATAGCGTCGTCGCGCGCCGTCTGATGGCCGAGTGCCTGGACATGCAGGCGATGCCGGACGAGGCGCCGCCGTTGCCCGGCGCCAGCTGACCGTCCCGCCAGCCATGGCGGCCCGCCATAGCGTTCCAGCGTGTTCCAGCGCGTGCCACGCCAACCGCACCCGATCTGCGACAATACCGCCATGACTGCTCCCCAGCTTCCCATTGCCGCCATCGCCACCGCGCCCGGCCGCGGCGGCATCGGCGTGGTGCGCGTGTCCGGCCCCGATGTCGGCCCCGTGATGCGCGCCGTCTGCGGCCAGGCACTGAAGCCGCGCCACGCCACCTACCTGCCGTTTCTCGATGGCAACGGCAAGGTCATCGACCACGGCCTGGCACTGTATTTCCCGGCGCCCAACTCCTATACCGGCGAGGAAGTGCTGGAGCTGCAGGGCCACGGCGGCCCGGTGGTGATGCAGATGCTGCTGACGCGCTGCCTGCAGGCCGGCGACGGCATCGGCCTGCGCCTGGCCGAACCCGGCGAGTTCACGCGCCGCGCCTTCCTTAACGACAAGCTCGACCTGGCCCAGGCCGAGGCCGTGGCCGACCTGATCGAAGCCAGCACCGAGGCCGCGGCGCGCTCGGCCGCGCGCTCGATGGAGGGCGAGTTCTCCAACGCCATCCGCCAGCTGGTGGACAAGGTCATCCACCTGCGCATGCTGGTCGAGGCCACGCTGGATTTCCCCGAGGAAGAGATCGATTTCCTGGAGCAGTCCGACGCGCGCGGCCAGCTTGCCACCATCCGCGATGAACTTGGCGCGGTGCTGGCGCAGGCGCGCCAGGGCGCGCTGCTGCGCGAGGGGCTGTCGGTGGTGCTGGCGGGCCAGCCCAACGTGGGCAAGTCGTCGCTGCTGAACGCGCTGGCCGGCGCGGAACTGGCCATCGTCACGCCGATCGCCGGCACCACGCGCGACCGCGTGCGCGAGACCATCCAGATCGACGGCATCCCGCTGCATATCATCGACACCGCCGGCCTGCGCGAGGAAGCCACCGACGAAGTCGAGCGCATCGGCATCGAACGCACCTGGGACGCCATCCGCCGCGCCGACATCGTGCTGCACCTGGTCGACGCCACCGACTACCTGCGCCACGGCCTGTCCGAGATCGACGACGCCATCGACGACAAGCTCAGCGGCCAGCTGCCGCCGGGCGCGCCGATCGTGCGCGTGGTCAACAAGATCGACAAGGCCCCCGCGGTGGGCGAGGTCATGTTCGGCGGCAACCGCCCGCACGTGGTCGCCGCCAACGGCCCCAACCCGACCGAGATCTGGATCTCGGCGCGCACCGGCGCCGGCATCGAACTGCTGCGCCGCGAACTGCTCCGGCTGGTGGGCTGGCAATCCGGCAACGAAGGCACCTTCCTCGCGCGCGAGCGGCACCTGACCGCGCTGCGGCAGGCGCAATCGCACCTGGACGTGGCCGCCGAACAAAGCCAGCGCCAGGCCCAGGCGCTGGACCTGTTCGCGGAAGAACTGCGGCTGGCGCAGGAACACCTGAACAGCATTACCGGCGAGTTCACCAGCGATGATCTGCTGGGGACGATTTTTACGCGGTTTTGTATTGGGAAGTAGGAAGAGGCGGGGCATGGGCAACCGCCTGCCCATCGCCGGCACTGTACATCCATACAGTAAACGTAAGACAATGGCGCTTCGTCAGCAATGCCGGTTCGATGAGGAGTTACGCCATGTCCGATACGATTGATGGAGCCCCATCCGCGCCGTCCTTTGAGCGGATCAGGCAGGTTGGTTCAGCGGGCGAAGAGTATTGGTTCGCTCGAGAACTGGCTCCACTGCTGGACTACCAGGATTGGCGCAATTTCGTCCAGGTAGTCGAAAAGGCCAAGATCGCCTGTACCCAATCCGGACATGAGGTCCCTGACCATTTCGGTGACACCACCAAGATGGTCCAGATAGGATCGAGCGCGAAGCGGCCTATCGCGGACTTTCGTCTGTCGCGCTACGCCTGTTACCTGATCGTGCAAAACGGCGACCCGTCCAAGCCGGTGATTGCCAACGGTCAAACGTACTTCGCGCTTCAGACCAGGCGACAGGAGTTGGCTGAGGCGTCGCGCTTCCGCAAGCTCTCCGAAGATGGACGCCGCTTGATGCTGCGCGGAGAGTTGACTGAGCATAACAAGGCGTTGACTGCTGCAGCCAAGAGCGCTGGCGTTGAAACGGCGATGGACTACGCGGTATTCCAGGACCACGGCTACAAGGGGCTTTATGGCGGCTTCGGTGCCAAGGATATTCACGCGTCCAAAGGCCTGAAGAAGAGTCAGAAGATCCTTGACCACATGGGCAGCACGGAACTGGCCGCTAACCTGTTCCGCGCAACGCAGACGGAAGAGAAGCTGCGCCGGGAGAGCGTTCAGGGCAAGAAACAAGCGAACCACACCCACTATGAGGTGGGCGCAAAGGTGCGGCAAACCATCGCGGACCTTGGCGGCACCATGCCCGAAAAGCTGCCCACGCCGGAGAAGAGCATCAAGCAGATCGAACGCGAACAGCGTCGGTTACAAAACGACTCGGACAAGTCCACACCGGAAAATTTCTGACCCGACGGCAGGCCATTGCTACTTCCATGCGCCTGACCCTCGTCACCTTCGGCACAAGGGCGACTGCCGCCCGATGGTCGCGCTGGCCCTGGGCCTGGCGATCGCGCGCTTTTGCGGCAGGCAGGGCGCATAATGCGCGCTTCGCCCTCCGCCTTCCGCTTTTACTACGCAGGACCTTCCCGATGTTGAACCGCACCCAGCAGATCCTCGTTGCCATCGTCGCCGTGGCCGTCCTTGGCATGTTGTGGTTTGCCGGCAATGACCGCCGCGACGATGTCGGCGGCGCCGTGCCCGACACGCCGACCGATGCGCAGGCCGCGGCCAGCGCGGTGCCGGCGAGCGAGGTGCGCGGCGTGCCGCGCAACGGCACGCTGGACCCGGTCAGCATCGACCCGCAACGCCCCGCCGACCGCCTGCCGCAACTGCAGGCCGATGCGCTGCTGAAGGCGTACCGCGACAATGCCGCGCAAGCGGATCGCAATTACCTGGACCAGTACCTGATCGTCGAAGGCGTGGCCAGCGGCATCCGCCGCGAGGGCGAGCAGGTCTTTGTCGACATCCGCACCAACGACCCCGGCGCCAATGTGCGCGCGCTGCTGCTGCCGCGCCAGATCTGCGGACCGGCCGGGCGCGAGTGCGAAGTGGAAGCGCGCGCCACCATGGTGCGGCGCGGCCAGAAGGTGGCGGTGGAGTGCAACGGCGCCGGCCTGGCCGACGGCATGCCGCTGCTGCGCGACTGCCTGCTGCGCGGCGGCGCCAACTGATCGAACCCGTCGATTCCGGAGTTACCCGCCATGCATTCCGTGCTGTCCGTCCTTGCCATCCTGATCATGGTGGCGACCGTCATCGGCGTGATCTCGCCCGCCTGGCTCAGCCAGACGCTGTTCGGCGGCAAACCCGTGACGCGCGTGCAGGTGGCGGTGGTCGGTGTGTGCCTGGCCGCGCTCTGCCTGGTGCTGGTGGGCCGGCTGGCGCAGGGCGGCGCGGGCGGCTGAGGCGCCATCCGCCACGCCAGAAGCGGCCGGTTTGCGCTTCTGTTCGGCCGATTGGATTGGCCTGCCGGCGCCTACAGTGTGAAGGTATGCGGTGGCCATTGCGCCTTGTCGTGGCGCGCCGCCCAGCCCCCAGGACATTCCATGAACCATGCACTGCTGACGGCCTGCGTGGGCCTGCTGCTCACCGGCTGCTCGACCTACCAGGCCGTGACGCCGGTCGACCGCCTTGACCCCACCGATCCCGTTGTCGCGTTCCAGCTGCCGGCCGGCGGCGGCCCGCTGGGCAACTACGGCGCCCACGGCACGCTGCTGTGCGTGGTGGTGAACCCGGTCAGCGGCAATGACTTTGTCGAGAACTTCCTGTCGTCGCTGCGGCGGCGCAATTTCGAGGTGAAGGTGCTGCAGGCGCAGACCTCGATCGCATCGTGCCCGATGGTGGCGCTGTACACCGCGCGCGGCGCCTGGTACTGGAAGACCTACCTGAACAACGCCGACATCACCGTGTTTCTCAATGGCGACCGGGTCGGCAAGGCCATCTACAACGCCAACCGCAGCGCCGGCGGGCTGAACCTGAGCAACTTCGTGCAGCCGTCGTCCAAGCTCGATGAGCTGGTCGAGCAACTGTTCCCCGGCATGCTGCCGCCTCCGCCGCCGGAGGACACGGCGCCCGCGCCGGCCGCCTAGCCCTTCCGCTTACCCCACCTACAGTCAACCGGAGGGCCGCGCCATGAGCCTGTGCACCGCATCCTGCCGGGCGCAGCCGCTCCCGGCCCAGCGTACCCGGGTCAGCGCTCCAGCCGGCCCAGGCGCACCACGGTCACGCCCGGGCGCAACTGGCGCAGCGACGGCATCACCAGCACGCAATCCGGATACGGCGTCACCACCGGCTCGCCGTCGCGCCAGCCGATTACGGTCCCGGCCTCGGTAAAGGTCTCCAGCCCGGTGTAGGGGCCGGCAAAGCGGAACTCCATGCTGGTGGCCACCACCGGCTCGGTCACGCGCACCACGCGCTGCGCGGCGGTCAGCGGCTGCAGCCAGCCGGCAGGCAGGTCGCTTGCGTCGACGATGCCGGCATGCAGCAGGAAGCGCGCGGTACTGTCCTGCGCCACCGTCACGGCGGCCGGTTCCCAGTGCTGGCCGCATTCGATCAGCAGCGCATTGCGCGGGCTGGCGGCATCGCCGAAGCCATCGTAGTCGCGCATGCGGCGGCCTTCCGGGTGGCCTTCGTCGACGATCACATCGGCCGGCGCACCCAGCGCGCGCGACAGGGCGATGCCCTTGTCCAGCGGGCCGGAGACGATCAGCGGCCGGCTCTTCTCATGCATGGAATGCAGGTCCAGCAGCAGGTCGACGGTATCGATCACCGGGCGCATGGCGCGTGCGCGGCGCAGTTCCGATGAATCGCGCCTGGCGTCATCGAGCACCTTGGCGGTCCAGACCCGGTTGAAGTCCTGGTCGACGAAGCGCGAGGCATCCGGGCTGGCGGGATCGAAGCGGTGGTAGGCATCGACGTTGGCAAAGGCCAGCGTCAGGCGGCCGCGGCGCGGACGCAGGCCGTGGTCCAGCAGCGCCTTGACGGCGATGGCGCCGCAGACCTCGTTGCCGTGGGTCAGCGCGTTGACCATCACATGCGGGCCGGGCTGGCCGCTGTCGAAGGTGTAGAGGTAGGGGATGCCGGTGTTGCCGGCGGCGTAGGGGCGGATGTCGGGGAAGGCGACGTCGACGGGGTAGGCTTCGAGGGGTGCGGTGGGCTGGCGGGTCATGAAGTCGGTGCGTTCAGGGTGCCTGGCAGGTCAGTGCCTGCCGGGTCATGTGATAGGGACAGGGAGTGTGCAGGCGGCGGCAAGGAGTGGCGCCGCCTCGCCATTCCCCTTACTGCTGGATCCCCGCCGTCTGCACGATGGTGCGATAGCGCCCGGTCTCGCGCTTGATAAAGCTGCCGAACTGCGCCGGATTGGCGGGCGCCACTTCCACGCCGGCCTCGGCCAGCTTCCTCTTCACGTCCGGCATCGCCAGCACGGCCTGCATCTCGGTGTTCAGGCGCGCCACCACCGGCTGCGGCAGCTTGGCGGGGCCCATCAGGCCGAACCAGACGCCCATGTCCACCCCCTTGAGCGCCGGGGTCTCGGCCAGCGCCGGCACGTTCGGCGCCACCGGCGAGCGCTTGGCGCCGGTCACGCCGTAGGCCTGCACGCGGTTGGCCTGGATATGCGGCAGCGCCGACGACAGCACCATCACCGCCAGGTCGATCTGGCCGCCGAGCAGGTCGGTCGCCATGGCTGAAGCGCCCTTGTAGGGCACATGGGTGATATTGACCTGGCCCTGCTGCTTGATCAGCTCGCCCGCCAGGTTCAGCGGGGTGCCGACGCCGGACGAGGCGTAGGCCAGCTTGCCCGGCTGGGCCTTGGCCAGCGCGATCAGCTCGGCGGCGTTCTTGGCCGGCAGGCCGGGCTTGCCGACCAGCACCATCGGCTGGGTGCCGACAAAGGTCACCGGCGCCAGGTCCTTCTCGCCGTCGTAGCGCACCGCCGGGTTGGTCAGGCGGGCGATCGACACTTCACTGCCCGAGCCCATCAGCAGCGTGTAGCCGTCGGCCTCGGCCTTGACCACCTTGGACGCGCCGATGGTGCCGCCGGCGCCGCCCAGGTTTTCGATCACCACGCTCTGGCCCAGGCGCTTGCCCAGTTCCGGGGCGATGGTGCGGGCCACCAGGTCGACGCTGCCGCCGGCGGTGTAGCCCACCACCAGCGTGATCGGCTTGCCAGGCCAGGCATCGGTCGCGGCGGCGGCGGTGGAAACGGCGCCGGCGCAAGCAGCAAGGCAGAGTGCGGCAGCGGCCGCGCGCAGGGTGGTCTTCATGGTATTGGCTCGGGGTCCCGGAATCATGGTTGTGGACCGATGTTAGAAGCGCGGGACCGGCGCGGCGTGCGGCTTTGGCAACCCCGGTTGCCGATTCGGCAATGGCGGCAATATCAGCGCGGGGGACGGTTCAGCGGGGCGCCTGCACCGCCGCCTGCCAGAAGGCCTCGGCCAGCGGCCGCATGGGCGCGCGCGGGCGGTACAGGCGGATGTCGAGCGCCAGGTCGCCGCCGTCAGCACCGTCGTGCCCGCGCGCGGCGGCGATGGCGCGCACCAGCCGGCCGTCGCGCAGGTCGTCGGCAATCAGCCGCGCGGGCAGCCAGGCCAGGCCCATGCGCTGGCGCACCATCTCGTGCACCGACTCGGCAAAGTCGCTGACCGCGATCACGTCCAGGCGCGGCGCCAGCTTGCGGCGCGCGATCTCCTGGTTGACCATGCGGCCCAGCGTCAGGGTCTCGGCGTAGGCGATCATCGGCACCGGCGCGGGCGCGGTCTTGCCGGCGACCTTGCCCGTGCCCAGCCGGTGCAGCGGCGCGCCGCGCGCGTCGGCCGCGCTGACGCACACCAGCCGCTCCACGCCGGCCAGGTGGAACTGGTAGCGCGCGTCGTCCAGCATCACCGGCAGGTCGGGCGGGCTGTAGCACAGCAGGAAGTCGGCATCGCCCTCGGCGAACATCGCCAGCGCGTCGTGCATCGGGAAGGTCGACAGGCGCGTGCGGAAACCCGCCGCGGCGGGATCCTGGCGCAGCGCCTCGCGCAGGCCCGCGAGCCAGGCCGGCACCATCGAGCGCGCGAGCGTCTTGCCGGTGGCAATGGTCACGGTGCTGGCGTCGGCGCGGTGGGCGGCGCGCAGCGCCAGGCGGGTATCGTCGAGGGTGCGCAGCGCGCTCTGCGCCGCTTCCAGGAACTGGCGCCCTTCGGCGGTCAGCCGCACCGGGAAGGCGCTGCGGTCGATCAGCGGGGCACCGGCCCAGACCTCCAGTGCCTGCATGCGCCGGCCAAAGGCGGGCGGGGTCACGTTGCGCAGCTCGGCGGCGCGCGCGAGGCTGCCGGCCTGGGCCAGGCAGACGAAGTCTTCGAGCCAGCGGATATGCATGGAAACGGCGGTCAGGGTTGGGGGCAAGGCCTTCATTATCGGCAAAACCCGCCGCCACTTTGGCGGCCGCGTTCCTCGGTTAGAATTTTCGGCATGACACTGACCCGGCGCCGCCAACCCTCGCCTCCGTCCCGCCCGGGGTCCGCCGCAGCCGGACCGCCGCCTGCCCCGGAATACACCATCGACGAACTGGCGCGCGTGGCCGGCACCACGGTGCGCAACGTGCGCTCGTACCAGGACCGCGGCCTGATCGACCCGCCGCAGCGGCGCGGGCGCGTGGGCATCTACACGCAGGCGCACCTGGGACGGCTCAAGCTGATCCACCACCTGCTGGCGCGCGGCTACACGCTGGCCAATATCACCGAACTGCTCAAGGCCATCGTCGAAGGGCATGACCTGCGCTCCATCCTTGGGCTGGAAACCGCGATCAGCAGCCCATGGACCAACGAGACCCCGCGCCACTATTCCTACCTGGCGCTGGCGCGGCTGTTCGGCCGGGCGATCTCGCGCCCAGCGCTGGCCAAGGCGATCTCGCTGGGGCTGCTGGAACCGGACGGGCTGGGCTACCTGGCACGCAGCCCGCGCGCGCTGGCCGCCGGGGCCGAGATCGCCCACGCGGGCTTTGCGCTGGAAGACGTGCTGGAGATCATCGCGCAGTCACGCGGGCATTTCCAGGCGGTGTCGGACCAGATCGTCGCCACCGTGGTGCGCGAGCTGGACCGCTTCGGCGAGGGCAAGCTGCCGCCGCCGCAGGACGTGCCGCGGCTGGTCGATATCCTGTGGCGCATCCGCCCGCTGGCGCTGGTGATGGCCGAGACCGAGATGATGCGGGCGCTGGAGATCTCGGCCAACAAGTACCTGGGGGACCGGGTGGCGGCGATCATCGAGCATCTGCACGATGACGAGGGCGGGGGCGCCAAGCCTTAGCCCTCATCCACCCCTTGCCGCCTATAGCGCAACCATGTCGAAATCCGCTTTCGCCATGCCGCAGTCCGGGCAGCTCCATTCCGGCGGGACCGCGCCCCACGGTGTGCCGGGCGCGATGCCGTGCTCGGGCATGCCAAGCGCTTCTTCATAGACGAATCCACAGATGCGGCACTGCCAGATGGTCATGCCGCCCCCCGCAGCGAAGGTGCCCGGGTGGAGACGCCGGCGGCGCGCGCGGTGTCTTCGATCTCCCGCACCAGCGGATCGATGCGGGCCAGCTCGGCACGGTTGTCGTCGTCCCAGGGATGGAAGCCGGGGCGGAAATAGCTGAGCCACTCCGGGATCATGCGCGGCAGCGCGCCGGGCGATGCCCACAAAAAACGCAGTGCGGTGCCAAACCCGCCCAGCTTGTTGGGGCAGCCCTTGTCGCCCATCACCAGCGCGATATGGAACACGAACACCATGGCCCAGAACGTCACCGTGGTGGTCAGCATGGTGAAGGTGCGCACGAAGTAGCGGTACGGGCCAGGCTTCATCACCGTGTTCCAGACGTCGTAGGCGACCGCCTTGTGCTCGGTTTCTTCCAGCGCGTGCCAGGTCCACACCTGCCGGTAGCCGGCCTGCGAGTTCGCGCCCAGGTGGCGCACGTCCTTCAGCACGCCGCCGGCCAGCATCGCGGTGTAGTGCTCCAGCGCGATGGTGTGCGCCAGCTGCCATGACCTGGGCAGGATCTTGCGCAGCAGGTCCAGCAGCTTCCACACCGCGCGGTCCAGCGCCGCGGCGGGCAGCCCGGCATCTTCCATCAGCCGGTTGTAGAGGATGTGCTCGCGCGTGTGCATCGCTTCCTGGCCGATAAAGCCGGCAATGGCGCGGCTCAGCTCGGGGTCCTTCACCTGGTCGCGGTAGTTGCGCACGCTGTCCATGAAGAAACGTTCCCCGGCGGGGAAGAAGATCGACAGCGTGTTGAGGAAATGGGTGACGTGGCGGCCCCGCTCGTGCCAGTCGCTGATGCGCTCCGGCGGCAGGTGGGGATGCACGTCGCGGCGGACTGGCATCATGGCGGTCTCCTTGGGTGACAGCCGGCGCGCGCGGCGCCGGCGCGATTCATTGGCGGTCCAGGAATGGCAGCAGGTCTGCGGCCACGCGTTGCGGGTCTTCTTCCATCGGCACGTGGCCCAGCCCCGCGTAGCGGCGCAGCTGCGCGCCGGGGATGCGCTCGGCGAAGGCCTGTGCATGCGCCGGCGGGATCCAGCGGTCGCGCTCGCCCCACAGCACCAGCGTGGGCGCCCGCACGCTGCCGAGCAGGTGGGTGTCGAGCTGGGCGAAGTCCAGCTTCGGCACCATCTTGCCGACCGCCTCGCGGCTGCCTTCGGCATAGAAGAAGTCCACGTAGCGGCGGAAGGTGGCTTCGGGCACGCGCGCGGCGTCGCCATAGACGTCGCGCGTGGCGGCGCGGATGATGCACTCGGGCAGCAGCCACGGCGCCGACCACCGCACCGGCGCATGGCGGAACAGGTCGATATAGACCGGCAGCTTCATCGGAAAGCCGGCGGCATCGATCAGCACCAGCTTGTCGACCGCACCGGGCCGGCGCACCGCGAGGTCCCACGCGATCAGCCCGCCCAGCGAGTTGCCGATGACGCTGGCGCGGCGCACCTGAAGCGCCGCCAGGAAGGCATCGATGAAGTCGCGGTAGCGGTGCACGTCCATGGTCTCGATGCGCCCGCGCCCATCGCGCAGCGGCCCGGTCAGCCCGAACGGAGCCAGGTCCAGCCGCAGCACGCGATAGTGTTGCGCCAGCGCCGGCACGATGCCCTGCCACGTATGCAGCGACGCGCCGAAGCCGTGGATCAGCACCACGGTGTCGCCGTCGGCGGGGCCTTCGTCGGTGTAGTGCACCATCGCATCGAGCACGCGCACCCAGCGCGAGGCCGGCAGCGCATGGCGCTGCGCCAGCGTCGCGCGCGACAGGCTGAACAGGCCCACGCGGCCCTGCCCGAACCAGCGCGTCAGCGTGCCCGGCGGCGCCAGCAGCGCGGCGTCCGCTTCCATCGCCAGGCGGCTCACGGACGCTCTCCCTGGCCCACCGGTGCGGGCGCCACCACGTTGCCCAGATCGCGCTTGCGGCGCGTCTCGCGCACCACCAGCGACTGGTAGGCGGCGGGCAGCAGCCGCGCCATGGCGTCGGCGGCGTAGGCGTCCGGACCGATCAGCACGCGCCGGCGGTTGCGCCGCACGCCCTCCAGGATCACGCGCGCGGCCTTGTCGGGCGAGGTGATGAAGAATTTCTCGAACTCGTCCTTGCCGTGCTGCGCGTCGCGCACCAGGAAGCCGTTGACGCTGGCCGAGACCCGGCTGGCCTGCGCGATATTGGTCTTGATCCCGCCGGGGTGCACGGTGGTGGCCGACACGCCGCAGTCCATCAGGTCCAGCTCCTGCCGCAGCGATTCGGTGAAGCCGCGCACCGCGTACTTGCTGGCGTTGTAGGCGCCCATGCCAGGCTGGGCGAAGATGCCGAAGATGCTCGAGGTATTGACCACGTGGCCGTCGCCGCTGGCCTTCAGGTAGGGCAGGAAGGCCTTGGTACCGTACACCACGCCCCAGAAGTTGATGCCGATGATCCATTCCAGGTCGTCGTAGCTCATGCCCTCGACCGTGCTGGACAGCGCCACGCCGGCGTTGTTGAAGATCAGGTTGATGCGGCCGTGCGCGTCGGCGGCGGCCGCGGCCCACGCATAGACCGCGGCGCGGTCGGCCACGTCGACGGTGTGCTGGCTGATGCGGGCGTGCGGTGCGGCGGCCATGGCCTGCGCCGCGGTCTGCGCCAGCCCGGCCTCGTTGCGGTCCGACAGCGCCAGCTGGCAGCCCTCGCGCGCCAGCGCCAGTGCCAGTGCGCGGCCGATGCCCGAGCCGGCGCCGGTGATCGCGGCAACCTTGTTGCGGAACTCCTTCATGTCCGGTCTCCTTCCGGTGTGTGTCGTTGTTCTGAGGGAAAGCAGGGGAAAAGCGCGTGCAGGCGTGTGCGTCACGCACCCGCGGCAGTGGAGATATCGGCCGCCGGCTGCACCGCGGCCTCGTCCGGCACGGCGCGGCACACCGGGTACAGGTCGTAGTCGGTCATGCGGAAGCTGGCGGTGGCGCGGCGGAACTGCCAGGTAAAGCCCGGCCACAGCGTGGTGTTGCGGCCGCTGCGCGGGTCGATGTACCAGCTGGCGCAGCCGCCGGCCGACCAGATCGCATGGCCCAGGCGCGCCTGCAGCCGTTCGTTGAAGCGGCGCTGCACCGGTTCGCGCACGTCCACCGCCTGCACGCCGTCGCGGCGCATCTGGCGCAGCGCGTCGGCGATATAGGCCACCTGCGACTCGATCATGAACACCATCGAGCTGTGGCCCAGGCCGGTGTTGGGCCCGACCACGAAGAACAGGTTGGGAAAGCCCGCGACCGTGGTGCCGAGGTAGGCCTGCGCGCCGTCGCGCCAGGCATCGACCAAATCGACGCCGCCGATGCCGGCGATCACGCCGCGCGGCAGCGGGTCGGTGGCGTGGAAGCCGGTGCCGAGGATGATGCAGTCCGCCGGCCGGCGCGTGCCGTCGCGCAGCACCACCGCATCGCGCTCTACGCGCGCGATGCCGGTGGTGACCACGTCGACGTTGTCGCGCGTCAGCGCCGGGTAGTAGTCGTTGGAGATCAGCACGCGCTTGCAGCCGATGGTGTAGTCCGGCGTCAGTGCCGCGCGCAGTGCCGGGTCGCGTACCTGCCGGGCCAGGTGGCGGCGCGCGACGCGCTCGACCACCTTCATGATCTTCGGATGCAGCACGAAGCCCAGCACGCGCGACTCCAGCATCCAGTAGATGCCGGTGCGCACCAGGGTCTGCGTGAACGGCAGGCGGCGGAACAGCCAGCGCTCGGCGGCGCTGACCTCGCGGTCGGGCTTGGGCATGATCCACGGCGGGGTGCGCTGGTACAGGTCCAGCTGCGCCACCTGCGGCGCGATCTGCGGCACGAACTGGATCGCGCTGGCACCGGTGCCGATCACCGCGACGCGCTTGCCGCCCAGCGCATAAGCGTGGTTCCAGTGCTGCGAGTGGAAGCATTCGCCCTCGAATGTATCCAGCCCCGGGATGTCGGGATACGCCGGCCGGCTCAGCCCGCCCATGCCCGACACCAGCACGCGCGCCCGCACCACCTTGCCGTCGGCCATCTGCAGCCGCCACAGCTGCGCGGCCTCGTCCCAGGCCGCGTGGCGCAGCTCATGGTGCAGGCGCAGGTGCGGACGCAGGCCGAAGCGGTCGGTGCAGTCTTCCAGGTAGGCGCGGATTTCCGGCTGGGTCGAGAACATGCGCGACCAGTCCGGGTTCGGCGCGAAGGAAAAGGAATACAGGTGCGACTGCACATCGCAGGCGCAGCCGGGGTAATGGTTGTCGCGCCAGGTGCCGCCGACGGAGCCGGCCTTCTCGAACACCAGGAAATCGCGCTCGCCGCGCTCGCGCAGCCGGATCGCCATGCCCAGGCCGGCAAAGCCGCTGCCGATGATGGCGATGTCGGTGTGCTCGGGGGCAGGGGGTGCCTGTTGTGGCCACTGCGGCGACAACGCCGGCGGCAACTCCGCGGGTGCATTCATGCGCGCTCCTCACCTTTACGACAGTGTTTATTGTGACATTGATGAATGTCATCGTAGGAAGCGCGGCGCGGGTGGTCAATGCCGTGAATCGAAGGATGGTTCTAATTTTTGCGGTGTGCCAGCGGCGCCTGGAGCACATCAAACGAGGCCACAAGGCGGCATCGCCCCTTGCACGGGGACATGGCTGCGTGCGTTTGAAACCGCAGGATTTTTTCAGGGCTTCGCCGATGACGAAGGCGTGGCCGCAACAAAGGGGCGCTAGGCGGCCCGGCCCTTGCGGCGCCAGCCCTGCGGCGTTTCACCGGTCCAGCGCTTGAACGCATGGGTGAAGGCGCTCTGTTCGGAATAGCCGAGCCGCATCGCGCACTGCGCCAGGCTCAGGCCGGGTTCGGCAAGGTACTGGCGGGCCAGCGCCTGCCGCACGTTATCCACAAGCTGTGAATAACTGATGCCCTGCGCCTGCAGGCGCCGCTGCAGCGTGCGCACCGGCAGGCCCAGGTGCGCGGCGACGTCGGCGATCGGCACCTCGCCCTGCGGCAGCCGCGCGCGGATGCAGGCACGCGCCTGCGCCAGCGCGTCGGCGCCCGCAGGAACGATCTGCTGCAGCTGGGTGTCGGCGATGCGCGTCATCTGCGCCTGCATGCCGGCATCGGCCTGCAGCGAGGGCAGGTCCAGCAGGGCTCGGTCGATATGCATGGCATGGCGCCCGGCGTTGAAGACCACGGGACAGCCGAACACCTCGGCATGCAGCCGGGTATCCGCGGGCGCGGCGTGCGGGAATTCGACCTGCGTCGCCACATGCTGGCTGCCGATCAGCCAGCGCGCGAACACCACCCACGTGGCCATATGCAGCTCATGCGCATGGCGCGACAGCGGGCCATGCCGCGCTTGCCACGTCATGCACGCGGACTGCGGCGTTTCGATCAGGCGGGTGCCGCCGATGTCGTTGGCCAGCACTTCATAGCGGATGCCCTGCAGGATGGCGTCGCGCACGGTTGGCGTGGTCAGTACCACGTAGCCCATCTCGGCATAGTGGCGCGGCGCGAAGGCGGCGCCGGCGCGCAGGCCGACATCGGCGTCGCCGGTGGCCTGCTCCAGCCAGTCCAGCAGCGCGAGGTAAGCCGCGCCGGCAATGCGCGTGGCGGTCTGCGCCTGCGCCCCCGCGTCCAGCAATGCCGGCGGCACGCCGACGGCGCGCAGCTGCTCGGCCGGGGCAATGCCCTGGCGCTCGCCGTGGTCGAGCACGGCGCGAAGGTAAGCAAGCGAGACGGTGCCGGATGCGGGATCAGGCCCGGTGCCGGCCTGCATACCACCGGCACCGCCATCGGACGGGTTGGCGCGTGGCATCAAAAAACCTGTCATGCGGGATCAAGACCGGGCACCGATCTTTATCCAAACTCCGGACAGCGTCAATGCGGGCCTGCCCGCCCGCACCGCAGAGCAAAGACAAGAGACCGACGCAAGGAGACCCGATGCGCCCCAACCCTCATCACCGCCGCGACGCGGCCGCTGCCGATGCGCTGCACGCGCTGACGCGACGCGGCTTCCTCAAGGTGGGCATTGGCTTCTCGGCCGCGCTGGCGTGTACCGCGCTGGTGCCGTCGCTGGCCGGCTGCTCGTCCGCCGATCCCGCCCCGCAGGCGGGCATGTCGTTCCTGCGGCCGGACGACGTGGCGATGTTCCGCGCGCTGCTGCCGGCCATCGTCACCGAACTGGCCGAAGCGCCGCCACCGCGCCAGGCCGCGCTGGCGCACGACGCGCTGCGCAATATCGACGCCACTTGCGCCGCCATGGGCGCGGGCGCGCAGGCCGAGCTGCGCAAGCTGTTCGACCTGCTGGCCAGCACGCCGCTGCGCTGGGCCCTGGCCGGCATCCGCCAGGACTGGAGCGCCGCCACGCCGGCGCAGGTGCAGGCCTTCCTGGCACGCTGGCGCGCCAGCCGGCTGGCCACGCTCAATGCCGGCGCGGTGGTGCTGGTCAAGCTCGGCAGCGTCGGCTACTACGCGCTGCCGGCCGCCTGGGCCGGCTGCGGCTATCCCGGCCCCGACGCGGCCATCTACCGGGCGCTGCACGCCTGAACCCGACATGG
The DNA here is from genome assembly GCF_900250075.1 of Cupriavidus taiwanensis. NCBI lineage: Bacteria > Pseudomonadati > Pseudomonadota > Betaproteobacteria > Burkholderiales > Burkholderiaceae > Cupriavidus > Cupriavidus taiwanensis. The sequence continues at coordinate 268,089 of NZ_LT977070.1, read as the reverse complement.
CCATCGACAATCTCTACGATGCCGGCATCGCCGCCGGCTGGAAAGTGCTCGACGCGGGCACCTTTACCGCCCCGCGCACGCTCGACGCCGACGTCGTCATCGTCGGCAGCGGCGCGGGCGGCGGCATCAGTGCCGAGGCGCTCAGCCGCGCCGGCCTGCGCGTGGTGCTGCTGGAAGAAGGCACGCTGCGCACCTCGGACAGCTTCCGCGACATGGACGAGAACCGCGCCTACCGCGAGCTGTACCAGGAGGCCGCGGCGCGCACCACCGCCGACGGCGCCATTGCCATCCTGCAGGGCCGCGCGGTCGGCGGCAGCACCACGGTCAACTGGTCGTCCAGCTTCCGCACGCCGCCGCAGACGCTGGCGCACTGGGCCACGCACCACGCCGTCACCGGCCACAGCGAGGCCGAGATGGCACCGTGGTTCCAGAAAGTGGAAGAGCGCCTGGGCATCGCACCTTGGGCGATGGCGCCCAACCCCAACAACGACGTGCTCAGGCGCGGTTGCGAGACGCTGGGCTGGGAATGGCATGTGATCCCGCGCAACGTGAAGGGCTGCTGGAACTCGGGCTATTGCGGCTTTGGCTGCCCGGTCAACGCCAAGCAATCGATGCTGGTGTCGACCATTCCCGCCGCGCTGGCCAGCGGCGCCACGCTGGTGCACCGCGTGCGGGTGCGCACGCTGGACCACGACGGCCAGCGCGTGCGCTCGGTCACCGGCGAGGCGCTGGGCGCCGACGGGTATACGACCACCGGGATCGCCGTGGTCGTGCGCGCGCGGCACGTGGTCGCCGCCGGCGGCGCCATCAACACGCCGGCATTGCTGCTGCGCTCGCGCGTACCGGACCCGCATCAGCGGCTGGGGATACGAACGTTTATCCATCCGGTGAATATCAGCATCGCCAAGATGCCGGAGCGCATTGATCCTTATTATGGCGCGCCGCAATCGGTCGCCTCCGACCACTTCCAGTGGCAGCACGGCGCGACCGGGCCGATGGGCTACAAGCTGGAGGTCCCGCCGATGTTCCCCGGCATCAGCGCGGGCGTGGTCAACGGCGTGGGCGAGGCGCTGCGCCGCGACATGGCACAGCTGCCGCATACCAATGCCATGCTGGCGCTGCTGCGCGACGGCTTCGTGCCGGAAAGCCCGGGCGGCAGGGTGCGCCTGGCCTCCGACGGCAGCCCGCTGCTGGACTACGCCATGACCGACTATGCCTGGGACGGCGTACGGCGCGCGTGGCTGAGCATGGCGCAGGCGCAGTTCGCCGCCGGCGCCGAACGCGTGCGGCCCGCGCACCTCGACGCCGCCGAGTACCGCAGCTGGCCCGAAGCGCGCGAAGCCATCGCGCGGCTGCCGCTCAAGCCGTTCCGCAGCGCTCTGTTCACCGCGCACCTGATGGGCGGCTGCGGCATGAGCGACGACCCGCGCGGCGGCGTGGTCGACAGCCGCGGCCGCCATCACCAGCTGGCCAACCTGTCGGTGTTCGACGGCTCGGTGTTCCCGACCAGCGTGGGCGCGAATCCGCAATTGTCGGTGTTCGCGCTGAGCGCGCAGAACGCCGACGCGCTGGCGCAAAACCTCACGTCATGATGCATTCGCGCGAGACCGGCACGACCTGGTCTGGCTGTGCGGGCATGCGGCCAGCATGCCCGCTGCATCGCGCGTCGGACCATGCCGTGCGATGGCCCACACAACACCGGTTTTTAGAATGTCCATTCCAATTCAGCGCTTGTGAAACGCCCGAAGCCGTGGATAGGCTTCGTACAGCTGTTTCAAGCATCCGTATGCCGCCAGAGCAGGGAGCGAACAGCGCAGCAAATTGCACAGGGGTTTATCGCGGTACAGAAGAGAGAAGCGCCCCCATGAAGACCGGCAAAAGCTCGGCAGGAGACACCAAGGCCCGGATTCTCGACGCCACGGAAAAGCTGTTCACCGAGGTCGGCTACGAAGCCACCTCCCTCAGGCAGGTCACCTCGCGCGCCATCGTCAACCTGGCCGCCGTGAACTACCACTTCCGCAGCAAGGACATCATGATGCACGCCGTGCTGAGCCGGCGCCTGGACCCGCTCAACGCGCGGCGCCTGGCGCTGCTCGACGCGTGCGAAGCGCGCTGGCCCGGCCACGCCATCCGCTGCGAGCACGTGATGGGCGCGCTGTTCGTGCCCGCGCTGCAGATGGCGCGCGACCCGTCGGTGGGCGGGCCGTCGTTCCTGCGGCTGCTGGGGCGCGTGTATTCGGATACCTCTCCGTTTATCAAGCAATACCTGCTGGAGCACTACGCGCCGGTGTACGGCCGTTTCTTCGATGCCTTCGCGCGCGCCATCCCGGCGCTGCCGCGGCACGAGCTGGGCTGGCGCCTGCAGTTCGCGCTCAAGGCACTGGCGGGCGTGCTCGCCGGCGAGGAACTGACCAGCCTGCTGCCCGCCTTCACGCAAGGCCGGCAGATGAGCGATGCGCACGTGCTGGCCCAGCTCACCGCGATGGTCGAGGCCGTGCTCAACGTGGCGCAGCCCGGCGCGGACCAGCTCTCGGCGCTGCAGTCGGTGTTCGAGCTGGGCGAGGCGCAGCAGCACGGCGGGCAGCACGCCGGCAGCCCCGCCGATGACCCGGATGCCAGCGTGGCCGCGATCGCGGCCACCATGGACGAGGTGGCCAGCCATGCCGCCGCCGCCCTTGGCAAGGCCCGCACCGGCGCACGCACCGTGCGCAATGCGGGCACCAAGCGTGCCGCCGTGACCAGCGTGCCGGTGCGCGCGCGCGAGCACACCGTGAGCTTTCCCAGCAACCCGCTGGATGACTGGATGCGAATGCGCAGCCGGACCTAGCCGCGCGCGCCACTGCCGGTTACCGCCGGCATGGCGCCGCCGCGCTCACGCAACCTGAACCGTCGATCCACCCAGCGGGGCCGCGCCGCGGCCCTGTGGACCCCGTGCGCCCACCAGCGCTGCGGTGACCCTGTTCGCTTTGCCCGTCTTGAGGAGGAAGCTGCCGTGTCAATCCATCCGCCGATCCGACCATCCGATCGACCATCCAACCGACCCTCGAACACGCTGCGCCGCCTTGCCGCCATCACCGGCGCCGTCATCGGCCTGCTGGCCGCGCCGCTGGCGTATCCGCCCGTGGCCATGGCCCAGCCGGCCAGCGCTGCCGCCGCCACCGGCACGGCCTATGACGGCCTGCCGTCGGCACAGCAGGCCGCGTTGTTCTCGCGCCAGGTCTCCAGCGGCGAGCTCGCGCGCCTGTCCGACGCGCAGGTGCTGGCCGTGTTCCAGGCGCTGCAGCCCGATGCGCTGCTGAAATGGGCACGCGCCGAGATGAACCGCTATCCCGAATACGAGTACTGGATGTCGCGCCAGGAGCGGCTCAACGGCCAGTGGCAGGAACAGCCCGCCAAGATGCAGATCCGCTACCGCCATGCGCCGCGCCAGCTCTATGCCAGGTGGCTGCCCGGCGGCTCCCAGGCGGGCCAGGAAATCCTGTATGACGAGACCCGCCGCAAGGACGAGATGTACGGCCACCTGGGCGGCGTGCTGGGCTTTACCTCGATGTGGATCGCACTGGACGGCTCGCTGGCGCGTTCGCAGTCCAACCATACCGTGCGCGACCTGGGCTTCCAGTACGTGCTGTCGATGCTCGAGCGTGACGCGAAATCGCTGCGCGCCGCCGGGCTGTCCGAGAAATACGGCAAGGCCGAGATCGTGCAGGAGCAGGGCGTGCGCATGGTGGCACTGACCTGGGACTTGCCGGCCGGCGCGCCGCAGTACTACGCCAAGCGCGTGCAGCTGATGCTGGACCTGAAGCATCCGTATATCCGCGTGGAAACCGCGTGGGATGCCGACGGCAACATGGTCGAGAAGATCGTGTTCGACAAGCTGGTGCGCAAGACCTTCGAGGCCGCGGCGTTCGACCCGGCCAATCCCGAGTATCGCTTCTGACGCGGCACGCGCCGCGCGCGGCCGCGCCCGTTTGGAACGGCCGCTCTATTGACGCTGAAACCCGCGCGCGGCGACAGTCGCCGCTCACGACAGGATCCGGACGCAGAGCCGGACCACCGATCCGGCAACAGGGGTCGCAGGAAAATCAGGAGACAGGCAATGACCATGTCGAGGTTGTGGCGCAGCACTTTGGTGGTGACAGGGGTGAGCGTGGCCGCGGCGCTGGCCGGCTGCGGTGGTGGCGGCGGCGACGAGGACACGCCGCGCGCCGGCACGCAGGCGCCGCCGCAATGCGCGGACACGGGCACGTGCCCGGCGCAGGGGCCGGTCACCATCGGTGGCCCGCCCGGATCGCTGTGCCCGGCGGCGCTGGACTACGGCACCACCTTCACCGGCGGCTCCGGCGCGGGCGAGCTGGTCAGGCTGCGCTTCGATACCGCGGCGCGCACCTACCAGCTGGAAATCATCGAGTCGCCGGTGCCGAAGCAGCCCGGCAGCGTCAGCCCGACGCGCGCGGGCGTGACCTTCACCGGCACCTTCGCCAACCTGACCTCGCTGCCCACCGCCGAGCAGAACCGCTGCGCGGTGGCGTTGCAGACCGCTACGGCATCGGACGGCGTCTCGCAGGCGAATATCGACAGCGCCAAACCGCCGGTGATCTTCCTCGGCAACGGTGTCGCCGGCGGCGGGATTCCGGGTGCCACCATTTCCTATCCGGGCGTGCTCGGACTCGGCGCGATCCCGGCCACCACCTTCCCGTTCTACCCGGTGCTGGCGTTTGCGCAGACCGAGACCGATTTCAGCAGGGTGGCCGGCACCTACAACCTGCTGGGCTACCACCAGGTGCCGTCCGGCGGCGCGCTGACCGCCCAAAGCCATTTCACGCCCGCCACCGCGCAGACCACCGAGACGCTCAACGCCGACGGCAGCTGCACCACGGCAAGCGGCAGCTGCCGCAGCACCGGCAACAGCTGGAAGCTGCGCAGCGCCGACGGCGCCTTCGAAAGCAGCAATGCCGACGGCAGCCGCCGCTATCCGTCGTTCCACAACCAGGCCATCACCAGCAACAACGCCAGCCGCGCCAAGGGGCTGATGGTGGTGGGCAAGCTCGACGGCGCGCTGGTGCCGCTGCTGGTGCGCACCGGCTATGCGCAGATCTCGCTGCTGCCGCTGACGGTCAATGTCGACGATGAATCGGGGCTCGCGCTGATGGCGCCTGCCACCACCGTCGCCAGCGGCCGGCTCGACGGCGGCTATATCGGCTCGGGCAGCGACTTTGCCTACACCGCGTCGCTGATCAAGGGCGCGCGCGTGGACCTGCTCGACCCGATGACGATGAACCAGACCGGCGGCTTCCAGCTCGATTTCACGCAGGCCGCGACGGGCATGGTGACCACCACCGACAACAGCGGCACCACCGGCGCGCTGATCGCCAGCGGCCGCGTGTTCAGCCATTTGTCCGGCACCGGCGGCACCAGCTCGACCTTCCGCGTGGGCGTGCTCGCGGCACCCTGATCGCAGCGCAGAGAAAACAACGAGGAGACCAAGCCATGCAGCCCCATCAAATTGTCCTGCCGCGCCCATCGACCGTACCGGCGCGCGCACTGGCCGCGGCCGCCACCGCCATGCTTGCCGCCTGCGGCGGTGGCGGCGGCGGCGACGACGCCCCGGCCACGCCGGCGGCCGCGCAGACGCGGCTGTGTCCGGCCGCGCTGGACTACAACACCACCTTCACCGGCGGCACCGGCTCGGGCGAGCTGGTCAAGGTGCAGATCGACACCACCCGCATGACCTGGCAGGTGACCTTCCTGGACTCATCGGTGCCGCGCCAGACCGGCACCGTGCAGCCCACCCGCAGCGATCCCACCAACGGCCTGAACGTGATGCGCGGCACGCTCAAGGCCGAGACCGGCCTGCCCACCGAGAAGCTGAACCAGTGCGCGTTCGAGCTGAGCGGCGCCAGCCTCGATCCCGCCCGCCCGGCCAAGCTCTTCGTCGGCGAAGGCGTGGCGGGCGGCACCATCCCGGGCGCGCGCATCCAGTTCAACGGCGTGCTCGGCGCCGGCGCGGTGCCCGATACCACCTTCCCGTACTTCCAGTTCATCGGCTTCGCGCAGACCGAGACCGACCTGGCGAAGATCGCCGGGCAATACAACGGCACCGGCTTCCACGAGGTGCCGTCCAAGCAGTTCCAATTGGTGGCACAGGACTACCGCATGGCGCTCGCCGCCGACGGCTCGTTCACGGTCTGCGACAACGCCACCGGCACGTGCGAGCGCAAGGGCGACAACTTCGTGCCGCAGCCCAGCGGCGCGCTGCTGTCGACCCGCTACAAGGCCGAGAGCCAGCCGCCCACGCTGGGCAGCACGCTGGGCAAGGCCTACCTGATCGTGGGCAAGCTGCGCGGCCAGCTGGTGCCGATCATGATCCGCGTGGGCTATGCCAATGACTCGCTCGCCAATGGGCCCCTGGGCGCCGACGACGAGATCGGCATCGGCATGATGGCCCCCGCCGTGGCGGTCACCGAGGGCACGGTCAATGGCGAATACGTCGGCGTCGACAGCAACTTCAACTACCGCGTGACGGCGCTGGTGGGCGCCGCCGCGACCATGATGGATCCGTTCCGGCCGTCCGATGCGTCGCTGGCGATCCCCTACCGGCTGGACTTCGCGCAGCAGGTGCCGGGCGTGGTCCGCACCTCGCGCCGCGAGGCGCCCGCCGGCTCGGCGCCGACCGGCAAGCTGATGTTCACCGGCGGCGTGTTCGGCTTCCTGGAGCAGCGCGACAGCGGCCCGTACTTCACCGTCGGCGCCTTCGTGCAATAAGCCGGCCCAGGCCCGGGGCCATCGCAGCCCCGGCGCCCTCCATCGATGCATCACCAGTGACTTCACTGCCCGGGGATACAACATGAAGACCTTGCATCTGACGCTCGCGCTGGTGCTGGCCGCGCTGGCCAGCATCGCCGTGCCTGCCCATGCCCAGAAGAAGGGCGACAACGTGGTCTCGGCCGGCTGGTTCCATATCCGGACCCATGGCCAGAGCGATCCGCTCACCACCTCGCTGCTGGACGTGCCGATCAACTACCCGCTCGGGCTGCCGTCGACCTTCACCGCGCCAGGCAGCAGCATCTCGTCGTCCAACGCCAATACGCTGGGGCTGACCTTCAGCCACTTCGTCACCGACCATATCGCCATCACCGCGGTGGGCGGCATCCCGCCCGAGTTCAAGCTCTATGGCCATGGCGAGCTGATCCCGCCCGGCCCGGCCGGCGCGCTCGGCCGCCAGAGCCTGGGCGACCCGGCGCTGAACCCGATCATCACCAAGGCGCGCCAGTGGAGCCCGGCGGCGATGGTGCAGTACCACTTCCTGGAACCGGGCACGCGCTTCCGGCCGTTCCTGGGGCTCGGGGTCTCGTACAACTTCTTTACCAACATCGAAGTCAACCCGGCCTTCGCCAGCTCGGTCAACAACAACCTCGGCGCCATCCTGGCGGCGGGCGCAGGCATTCCGGGGCCGACCTCGGTCAGCGCCGATGCCTCGTCGTCGTGGGCGCCGGTCTTCAATATCGGCGGCACCTACAACTTCGACGAGCACTGGGGACTGACGGCGGCGATCACCTACATCCCGCTGAAGACCACCTCGACGATGACGATCAAGGCGGCCAACGGCACGGTGCTGTCGACGTCGAAGACCAAGCTGGAGCCGAATCCGCTGGTGTTTTTTGTGGCGGCTTCGTACAAGTTTTGAGGGCTGCGGCGTCTGTCATTTGCTGAGGCGCGCTCCCTCTCCCGCTTGCGGGAGAGGGTTGGGGAGAGGGCGGGAACCTCCACGAAGTGCAGGCCGTCGCAATTGCCAGCGCCTGCCCTCTCCCCCGGCCCCTCTCCCGCAAGCGGGAGAGGGGAGCAAACCCGCGAAAAAAAACGACGCGCCAGGGCGCGTCGTTTTTCGTTAAGGCAACCGTTAAGGCAAGGACTTACTGCGTCGCCGTCCCCTGCTGCGCCGGCGCCTGCTGCGCCACCGCACTGCTCTCCTGCAAGCCGCCGCCCAGCGACCGGTACAAATCGATCGCATTGTTCAGCCGCAGCTGCCGGGCCTGCACCAGCGCCTGTTCCGCGGTGAACAGCTGGCGCTGCGCATCGAGTTCGTCCAGGTAGCTGGCCACGCCGCTGCGGAAGCGCAGGCGCGACAGCTCGTAGCGGGCGGCCTCGGCATTGCGCGCCTGTTCCTGGCCCGCGACCTGGTCTTCCAGCGTGCCGCGCGCCACCAGTGCGTCCGCCACTTCCGCGAAGGCCGTCTGGATGGTCTTCTCGTAGTTGGCGATCTGGATGTTCTTGCGCACGTTGGCCAGGTCCAGGTTGGACAGGTTGCGGCCGAAGTCGAAGATCGGCAGCACCAGCTGCGGCGCGAACGACCAGGCGCGCGTGCCGGCATCGAACAGCCCGGAGAACGTCGGGCTGATGGTGCCGCCGCTGGCGGTCAGCGTGACGCGCGGAAAGAACGCCGCGCGCGCCGCGCCGATATTGGCGTTGGCCGACAGCAGCTGCTGCTCGGCCTGGCGGATGTCGGGACGCTGCTCGAGCAGGTCCGACGGCAGCCCCGGCGGAATATCGCTGATGATGCGCTCGTCCGACAGGCGCATCGGCTCGGGCAGGTTCTCGATGGTGCCGATGGGCTTGCCCACCAGCACTTCGAGCGCGTTATGCGCCTGCGCGCGCTGGCGTGCCAGCTGCGCCGCGGCGACGCGTGCCTGCGCCACCAGCGACTCGTTGTCGCGCAGGTCCAGCGCCGAGGTGGCGCCGGCCTCGAAGCGCTGCTTGGCCAGCCCGTAGGTGCTTTCGCGCGCCTTCAGGGAGTCGCGCGCCAGCTCGTACTGCTCGGCGTAGGCGCGCTCGGCCAGGTAGGCCTTGGCGACTTCCGAGACCAGCGAGATATGCGCCGAGCGGCGCGCCTCTTCGGTGGCGAAATACTGCGCCAGCGCGGCATTGGACAGGCTGCGCACGCGCCCGAAGAAATCGAGCTCGTACGACGAGATGCCCAGGCCGACCTGGTACACCTCGGTCACGCCCGGCTGCCCGAGCACCGTCGCCGCTTCGGCGGCGGTGGTGCGGGCCCGGGTGTAGCCGCCGTTGACGTTCACCGTGGGCAGCAGGTCGGCGCGCTGCACCTGGTACAGCGCGCGCGCTTCCTCGATGCGCAGCGCCGCGGTGCGCAGGTCGCGGTTGTTTTCCAGCGAGGTCGCGATCAGCGCCTGCAGGCGCGGGTCGCGGAAGAACTCGCGCCAGCCGATGTCGGCGGCGCGGCGGGTTTCGCCGCTCTTCACCTCGGCCGTGGCATAGCCTTCGGGCGCCGTCGGGAAGCTGTCTGCCACCGGCGGGGCAGGGCGGTCATAGTGGGGCGCCAGCGTGCACCCCGTCAGAACGCCGGCCACCAGCAGCAGTGTGGTCAGAGTCTTGGTCATGTTCAGATTTCCTCTTGGGGGTCGTGCCACTTCTGGTCCAGCATGCGCTGGCGAGCACTGCCCTTGAAGCGCTTGCGCACCACGACGAAGAAGACCGGCACCAGGAAGATCGCCAGCACCGTGGCCGTGATCATCCCGCCCATCACGCCGGTACCGATGGCGCGCTGGCTGCCCGAGCCCGCGCCGGTGGCGATCGCCAGCGGCAGCACGCCCAGGATGAACGCCATCGACGTCATCAGGATCGGGCGGAAGCGCAGGTGCACCGCTTCCAGCGTGGCTTCGATCAGGCCCTTGCCTTGCGCCTGCAGGTCCTTGGCGAATTCCACGATCAGGATGGCGTTCTTCGCCGACAGGCCGATGGTGGCGATCAGGCCCACCTTGAAGTACACATCGTTGGGCATGCCGCGCAGCGTCACGCCCAGCAGCGCGCCGAGCACGCCCAGCGGCACCACCAGCAGCACCGAGAACGGGATCGACCAGCTTTCATACAGCGCGGCCAGGCACAGGAACACGATGATCAGCGACAGCGTGTACAGGATCGGTTCCTGCGAGCCGGCCAGGCGTTCCTCGTACGACTGTCCGGACCACTCGAAGCCGAAGCCCGGCGGCAGCTTGGCGAAGTTCTCCTCCATCACGCGCATGGCTTCGCCGGTACTGCGGCCCGGCGCGGCCTGGCCCGCCAGCTTCACCGCCGGCATGCCGTTGTAGCGCTCCAGGCGCGGCGAGCCCATCACCCACTTCGAGGTCGCGAACGCCGCGAACGCCACCATGTCGCCGTTGCTGTTGCGCACGCGCAGCTTGGTCAGGTCGTCCGGCAGCCGGCGGTCGGCGCCTTCGGCCTGCACGATCACCTTGCGCACGCGGCCTTCGTAGATGAAGTCGTTGACGTAGTTGGAGCCGAAGGCGATCGACAGCGTCGAGTTGATGCTCGCCACCGAGACGCCGAGCGCCTTGGCCTTCTCGCGGTCGATGTCGATCTGCAGCTGCGGCGCGTCTTCCTGGCCTTCCGGACGCACGCCCATCAGCACCGGGCTCTGCGCGGCCATGCCGAGCATCATGTTGCGCGCTTCCATCAGCTTGGCGTGGCCCTGGCCGGTGCGGTCCTGCAGGCGGAAGTCAAAGCCCGAGGAGTTGCCCAGCTCGGAAATCGCCGGCGGATTGAGCGGGAAGATGATCGCGTCCTTGATGAACGAGAGCGCGCCGAAGGCACGGCCGACCAGCGCCTGCGCGGTCTCGCCCTCGCCGGTGCGTTCCTTCCAGTCCTTCAGGCGCACGAACGCGATACCGCCGTTCTGGCCGCGGCCGAAGAAGGAGAAGCCCGCCACCGTGATCATCTGGTCCACCACCTTGCTTTCCTTCTGCAGGTAGTAGTCCTCGATCTGCTTGAGCACGCCGATGGTACGGTCCTGGGTCGCGCCGTTGGGCAGCTGCACCACGGTGATCATGTAGCCCTGGTCTTCATCGGGCAGGAACGACGACGGCAGGCGCTTGAACAGCACCACCACGCCGGCGATGATCAGCGCGTAGATGATCAGGTAGCGGCCGGTGCGCTTGAGGATGCGCGCGACCACGCCCTGGTAGCCGGTCGAGGCCGTGGCGAAGGTGCGGTTGAACCAGCCGAAGAAACCCTTCTTCTCATGGTGATGGCCCGCTTCCACCGGCTTGAGCATGGTCGCGCACAGCGCCGGGGTCAGCGTCAGCGCCAGCAGCGCCGAGAACGCCATCGAGGCGATCAGCGACAGCGAGAACTGGCGGTAGATGTTGCCCACCGAGCCCGAGAAGAACGCCATCGGGATGAACACCGCGGTCAGCACCAGCGTGATGCCGACGATGGCGCCGGTGATCTGGCCCATGGCCTTGCGTGTGGCTTCACGTGGCGACAGGCCTTCCTCGCTCATGATCCGCTCGACGTTCTCGACCACCACGATGGCATCGTCGACCAGGATACCGATCGCCAGCACCATGCCGAACATGGTCAGCACGTTGATCGAGAAGCCGAATGCCAGCAGCGCGCCGAAGGTGCCCAGCAGCGCGATCGGCACCACCAGCGTCGGGATCAGCGTGGCGCGGAAGTTCTGCAGGAACAGGTACATCACCAGGAACACCAGCACCACGGCTTCGAGCAGGGTCTTGATCACTTCCTCGATCGAGATCTTGACGAAGGCCGAGGTGTCGTACGGCACCGAGTACTCGTAGTCTCCCGGGAAGTTCTTCGACAGCTCTTCCATCTTGGCGCGCACCGCGGTGGCGGTGGCGAGCGCGTTGCCGGTCGGGGCCAGCTTGATGGCGATGGCCGCCGACGGCTTGCCGTTGGTGCGGGCCTGGGTCGAGTAGTCGGCACCGCCCAGTTCCACGCGGCCGACGTCCTTGATGCGCACCGACGACCCGTCCGGGTTGGTGCGCAGCAGGATGTTGCCGAACTGCTCGGGCGTGGTCAGCCGGCTTTCGGTGGTGACGGTGGCATTGAGTTCGGTGCCCTTGGGCGACGGCGTGCCGCCCAGCTCGCCCACGGCGACCTGGATGTTCTGCTCGCCGACCGCGGCCGTGACGTCGGTCGGGGTCAGGTTGAAGCCGGTCAGCTTGGCCGGGTCCAGCCAGATCCGCATGGCGTACTCGGTGCCGAACAGGTCGGCCTGGCCCACGCCGGGCACGCGCCGGATCGAGTCGATCACCTGCGCCGAGACGTAGTTGCCGAGCTGGATCGCGCTGGCCGTGCCGGACTTGGACGACACCGTCAGGAACATCATGTAGTTGTTCCCGGCCTTGTCGACGCGCACGCCCTGCTGGCGCACCTCCGCCGGCAGGCGCGCTTCCACGCGCTTGAGGCGGTTCTGCACCTCGACCGAGTTCAGGTCGACGTTCGAGCCCGGCGCAAAGGCGATGGTGATGCTGGCCAGGCCGGACGACTCGCTGGTGGAGCTGTAGTAGAGCAGGTTGGGGGCGCCGTTAAGCTCCTGCTCGATCACCGAAGTGACGGAATCCTCCAGCGTCTTGGCCGACGCACCCGGATAGGTGGCGGTGACCGAGATCGTCGGCGGGGCGATGTTCGGATATTGCGCGATCGGCAGTTGCAGGATCGACAATATGCCGCCCAGCACGATGATCAGCGCGAGCACCCACGCGAACACCGGCCGGTCGATAAAAAACTTGGCCATAAGACTGGCTCCCTTTTTGTCTAGCCCTGTGTGCCGCGGCGGCTGGCGTCAGCCGACGCGGCCCGGCGGTGTTCAGCCTTGCTTGCCCTCGGCCTTCGCTTCCTGCTTCGCTTCGGCCTTGGGGGCCGAGGCCGGGGCAGCGGAAGCCGCGGTCGGCGTGGCGGCCGGCGCCGAGGCGCCCGCCTGCACGAACGGCACCGGCCTGGCCGGCGCGCCGACCTTGACCTTCTGCAGGCCCTCGACGATCACCTTCTCGCCGCCCTTCAGGCCTTCGGTCACGATCCAGCGGTCACCGATCGCCTGCGGCGCCTTGACCGGCACCGCCGCGACGTTGCCGTCGGCACCCACCACCATCACGCTGGCACCCTGGGCGCCGCGGATCAGCGCGCGCTGCGGCACGGTCAGGGCGTTCTCATCCACGCCCTGCTCGATCTTCACGCGCACGAAGGTGCCCGACAGCAGTTCGCGGTTCGGGTTGGGGAACTGCGCGCGCAGCGTGATCGCGCCGGTGGTCGGGTCGACCGTCATGTCGGAGAACAGCAGCTTGCCGGTGTGCGCATACTCGCGGCCGTCTTCGACGAACAGGTGCACGTTGGCACCGCCGTTGACGCCCTTGACCGCGCCGGACTCGATGGCGCGGCGCAGGCGCGTGACTTCGGAGGCCGGCTGGGTAAAGGTGACCCACATCGGGTCGACCTGCTCCACCAGCGCCAGCTTGGTCGCCTCGCCCTTGCCCACCAGCGCGCCTTCGGTCACCAGCGCGCGGCCGGCCCGGCCGCTGATCGGCGCGGTCACGGTGGTGTAGCCCAGGTTGATCTGGGCGGTGCGCACCGCCGCCTTGGCCGACGCCACGTCGGCGTTGGCCTGGCCGGCGGCGGCGACGGCGTCGTCGTACTCCTGCTTGCTGACCGCGTTGACCGCCACCAGCGGCTTGTAGCGGTCGGCCTTCAGGCGCGCCGACACGGCGTTGGCTTCGGCGCGCTGCAGCGCGGCCTGGGCCGAGGCCAGCTCGGCCTGGTAGGGGGCGGGGTCGATGCGGAACATGACCTGGCCGGCCTTCACTTCGCCGCCTTCGGTGTAGTTGCGCGACAGCACGATGCCTTCGACGCGCGCGCGCACTTCGGCCGTGCGCACGCCTTCGAGGCGGCCCGGCAGTTCATTGACGACGGCGACCGACGACGGCGTCACGGTGACCACGCCCACTTCAGGCGGCGGCGGGGCGCCGCCCTCGGCCTTCTTGTCGCCGCAGGCGGACAGCGCCACGGCCGACAGGGCCGCTAGTGCGTAGGCTGCAACGCAACGGATAGGTTGGGACTTCCTCATCGATAACCCCATGATGGCAATTTGAGATCCGCCGTGCCGCCCCGGCCTGTCATCGGACAAACGGGAACGACATGGCGCGCCGCAAGGCTTTGCGGCGGGCAAAAGCGTGATGCTAGCCACAAATCGCGGCGTCGCGGTGACGATTGCGACGAACGGTGGCTTTTATGTAACGACTGGATAATTTGTCCGGCTGGCCTGCGGCAGGATTGCCCGCCGTGCTGGGTAGGTCACAGTGGGCGGCTGGCCGAATGCCGGGCAAGCGCGTATTATATATACATTCAAGCATGTATGTTAAGTTGATGTCGCGATGGGGCTTTCGGCGCAAAACATGACCGGAAAGCCACGGCAACACGCCCCCCCCCGCCCATCCCGACCGGATCGGTACGAAATGCGTGGAATCTACCCCCGGGATCAGGGCGCAAACCGCCGGCCCGGGTTAGGATGCGCGCCGTCGTGTCGGCTCGCAAGCGTGGCAATGCCCATCATGTGATGACAACGACCCACCGGAGCCACGCTGCCGGCAGGTGTGCCTGCCGAGGCAGCCGCACCAGGGAGAATCAACCAGACCGGCCATGATCGCGCGATCGCGACATGCCGCCGGCAGCAGAGACAATCATGGTCAGACGCACCAAGGAAGAGGCGCTCGAAACGCGCCACCGGATACTCGACGCGGCCGAGGCCGTGTTCCACGCCCGCGGCGTGGCCCGCCCGTCGCTGGCCGACATTGCCGAGGCGGCCGGGGTCACGCGCGGCGCGATCTACTGGCACTTCAAGAACAAGAGCGACGTGTTCGCCGCCATGTGCGACCGCGTCCACCTGCCGGTGGAGGCGCTGATCGAGCCGGAGCGGCTGGCGCGCCAGGAAGACCCGCTCGGCGGCATCCGCGACATCTGCGCCTATGTAATGCGCCAGACCGTGATCAATCCGCGCTGGCGCCGGGTCTTCGAGATCATCTTCCACAAGTGCGAAATGGTGCAGGACAACGGCGCCATCTTCGAGCGCCAGCGCCAGTCCCACCAGGATGGCCTGGTCAAGATGCGCGAGCACCTGCGCCTGGCCGTGGAGCGCGGCCAGCTGCCCGCCGACCTGGACCTGGACCTGGCCGTCAATGCCTTCCATGCCGCGGTGGGCGGGGTGCTGGCGCACTGGCTGTTCTCGCCGCAGGACTTCAACCTCGACGCCAATGCCGAGCGCCTGTCCGACGCCTTCATCGATACCCTGAAGTTTTCGCCGGCGCTGCGCCACGGCTACGTGCCGCGCCCGATGGCCGAGCTGGACCAGGAGCTGTCCACGCTGTGCCGGCAGGCCTGCGCCGGCGCGCCGAACGGCGGCCTCGATACCCCCGACCTGGTGCCCTGAGTCCCGCTGCTGCCGAGCGCGGGCGTCGCGCTAGCCGCGCATGGCCTCGCGCCAGCGCGCCAGGAACGCGCGCTTGCGCATGGCGTCCTGCGCCGCCAGCAGCCCCGGGCCGACGCTGATCGGCTTGAGCGCGTAGCCGAGCCGCTCCGACAGCGCCGCGGCCGTGTGCACGCTGTCGGTATCGGTGCGGATGGTATAGAGCTGCGAAGTGGACTTGGCCAGCAACGCCTGGCCCTCGCGCGACAGCAGGTAGTCCAGCCACAGCCGCGCCGCATTGGGCCGCGGCGCGCGCCGCGCGATAAAGGCCACGCGCGACATCACCAGCGTGTAGTCGCTCGGGGCGATCACATCGATGGCCGCGCCGCGCTGCATCAGCGACAGGGCATAGGACCCCAGCAGGTTGTAGCCCATCACCAGCTCGCCGCCGGCGATGCGCTCGATCATCTCCGCGGTGGACGCCGACAGCTGCACCCCGGCACGGCCCAGCGCCTGCGCCAGGTACCAGAACTCGCTGCCCATGCGCGCGTCCTGCTGCGCCAGCAGGTAGCCCACCCCGGAACGCTCCACGTCATACGTCACCACCTTGCCGTGCCAGCGCGGCGCGTGTTCCTGCAGCAGCCGCGCCAGCCCGCTGCGGCTGCGCGGGGGGCGCATGCCGGCCAGGTGGTGGCGGTTGTAGACGATCACCGCGGGCTCGAAGGTGGTGCCCCAGGCCTCGTCGCGCCACACCGCCCAGCCCGGCAGGCCGGCGCGCTCGGGCGAGGCGTAGCGCTGCGCGTGGCCGTCGTTGACCAGCTTGATCTGCAGGTCCATGGCGGTGCTCCACAGCACATCGGCAAAGATGGCCCGCGGCCCCGGCGGCTGGCCGGACAGCGCCGCGGTCTCGGCCAGGAAGCGCTGGTTGAGCTGGACCGTGTTGAGATCCTGGTAATGCACGCGGATGCCGGGATAGCGCGCCTCGAACGCGGCAATCAGCGGGCGCGCCACCTCCAGGTCGGTCGACGCGTACACCGTGACCATGCCTTCGCGCAGCGCGCCGGCAATGGTGGCGTCATACCCTGACGGGTATCCCGGCGGCGGCGCGGGCGGCCTTGACTGGGCATGAAGGGGCCATGCGGCGCCACCCAGCAGCG
Organism: Cupriavidus taiwanensis; assembly: GCF_900250075.1. NCBI lineage: Bacteria > Pseudomonadati > Pseudomonadota > Betaproteobacteria > Burkholderiales > Burkholderiaceae > Cupriavidus > Cupriavidus taiwanensis. The sequence goes on along the minus strand of NZ_LT977070.1, from coordinate 251,724 downwards.
CGGCGCCCAGCAGGCGGCGGCGCTGTCCCGAAGGGGGCGAAGCGCAGTCGGTCAGACAAGGCGGGGAAGGTTGGAACGGCTGGGACGAACGCGGCGACACGGTGCTCGGGACGGAGGGACTGCCGGTGGTGCCGGGGAAAGCGGCGAGCGCGCCGGACCGGCGGGGCGAGGGTATTATAGGCGCCCGCGGCGGGCGCGCTCCATCGGTGCTGCCCCCGGTTTTGCGGGCGCTTGCCATGCCTTGTCCCCGCGTGTGCGCGCCGCAACTAACATAGAACCAACCGGCACAGGAGGAGACCGGCATGCGCATCCTGCTGGTGGAGGATGAAGTCGAACTGGCACGCTGGGTCGCCCGCGCGCTGGAGCAGGGCGGCTTCGTGATCGAGCACGTCGCCGACGGCCTGCAGGCCGAGGCGCGCCTGCAGGCCGAGGAATACGACGCCGTGCTGCTGGACCTGCGGCTGCCCGGCAAGGACGGGCTGGCCGTGCTCAAGTCCATGCGCGGGCGCGACGACCGCACCCCGGTGCTGATCCTGACCGCGCAGGACACCCTGGACGAGCGCGTGCGCGGCCTGAACCTGGGCGCCGACGACTACCTGCCCAAGCCCTTCGCCATTGCCGAGCTGGAAGCGCGGCTGCTGGCGCTGATCCGCCGCAGCCGCGGGCGCGCGCATCCGCGCCTGCAGTGCGGCACGCTGGTATTCGACGGCGAGACCCGCAGCTTCACGCTGGGCGGCGCGCCGCTGGCGCTGACGCCGCGCGAATCGACCCTGCTGGGCGCGCTGCTGGCACGCAGCGGCCAGCCGCTGACCAAGGCGCAGCTGCTCGACAAGGTGTTCTCGCTCGACGCCGACGTCTCGCCCGATGCGATCGAGGTGCTGGTCTACCGGCTGCGCAAGAAGCTGGCCGGGCACGGGGTCACCATCGTCACGCTGCGCGGCTTCGGCTACCTGCTGGAGCCGGAGGCGAAGGGCTGAGATGCGGCATCCGGTGCTGCTGTGGCGCCGCGGCAGCCTGCGCCGGCAATTGCTGTTGCTGCTGCTGCCGGCGCTGGCGGCGATGATGGCGCTCGACACCTGGCTCACCTACGGCACCCTGCGCGACGCCGCCAACACCGCCTACGACCGCTCGCTCTACGGCTCGATCCGCGCCATCGACAATGCCATCGGCATGGCCGGCGACAACGTCCAGCTGACGCTGCCCGACGCCGCCATGGAGATCTTCGAGACCGCGGCGCAGACCCACGTGTTCTACCGCGTCTCGACCGAGCGCGCCGGCCAGGTCGAAACCGTGACCGGCTACAGCGACCTGCCGCTGCCGCGCGGCCCGCTGGTCAACAACCAGCCGCGCTTCTACGACGCCGAATACCTGGGCGAGGCGGTGCGCATCGCCGCGATGGCGCGGCCGGTGTACCGGCCCGATGCGCGCATGCGCGTGATCATCCAGGTGGCCGAGACCGCCGAGCCGCGCAGCGCGCTGATCGGCTCGGTGTGGCGCAGCGCGCTCGCGCGCGACCTGCTGCTGATCCTGCTGAGCGCCGCGATCCTGGTGGGCGGGGTCACGTACGTGCTGCGCCCGCTGGCGCGCGTGCGCGACGACGTCGAGGCGCGCTCGCCCGAGGACCTGACCCCGCTCGTGTTCGAGCGCGTGCCGGCCGAGGTGCGGCCACTGGTCGACGCGGTCAACCTGCACGTATCGCGCTCGGCCGCGATGGCGCAGTCGCAGGCGCAGTTCATCGCCGATGCCGCACACCAGCTGCGCACCCCGCTGGCCATCCTCAAGACCCAGGCGGAGTATGCCCAGCGCCAGCTCAACGCCGCCGACCCTGCCGCCGACCCTGCCGCCGACCCCGCCGCCGCGCGCGCCGCCGCCGGCGAAGCCGTGGGCGGCATCGTCACGCAGCTGGAACAGGCCGCGCGCCTGACCAACCAGCTGCTGGCGCTGGCGCGGGTCCGCCAGCACCGCGGCGACGCCGCGCAGCAAAGCGAGCCAGGCGAAGGCATCGACGTCATTGATGCCGTCACCGTCGCCGAGCAGGTGGCGCTGGACTACCTGCCGCTGGCGCGCGGCAAGCAGCAGGACTTCGGCTGGGAGCCGGTGCCAGGGCTGGCGCTGCCGGTACGCGCCGACGCCGCGCTGCTGCGCGAGGCGCTGGCCAACCTGGTCCACAACGCGATCCAGTATTCCCCCCGCGGCAGCCGCATCACGCTGTCGGCAACGCGCTCGGGCGATCACGCCTGCCTGGTGGTAGAGGACGACGGTCCCGGCATTCCGGCCGAGGAACGCGAGAAGGTGTTCGCACGGTTCTACCGGCGCGTGGGCAACGCGGAGCCCGGCTCCGGGCTGGGGCTGGCGATTTCGCGGGAGATGGCGGCGCGGTTTGGCGGGACGGTGGAATTGGGGGAAGGGGCGCAGGGGACTGGGGTGCGTGCGGTGTTGAGATTGCCGGTGGAAGGTAGCTAGGTTTACGACCGGGTCCATGGATCTGGACATCCGACTCCGTGGAGGCACCCGCCCTCACCCCCGCCCCTCTCCCGCAGGCGGGAGAGGGGAGAAAACCGGCGACAGCGTACGCGTTCGAGCGCCAAGCGAGCGCAGCGACGCGTTCCGTGCCAGGGCCCACGCCCCGCGATAGGGCCGGCGCAGCAGCCGAAGGCGTTCCTACGGTAAGACTCGCAGCAGGGACCACTCCGCGCTCTGGGCTCGTTCAACCTGCACTTCAACGCCCCTGCCACCGTGGTGCACCACCGCGGCAGGCAGTCTAGCTATGCGAGGAAGCAAAGTCCCGTACAAAAACCCCCAGGCACACTACGATAAGACATGCCGCCCGCAGGGCAGTAAACGCGCTTTTTGGTTACTTTTCGGCGCTCGGCCAAAAAGTGACCCGCCCAGCAGGGCGGAACCACGCGGTTCAACAGCCAACAGCATGTCACCAACAGCGACGCCATTCGAGCGAGCTGAATTTTCGAAACTATCCAAACAACTCCTCCGCCACCGTAGGATGCACCTGCACCGTCGTCTGCAAATGCGACTCCCTTACCCCCAGCCTTAACGCCACCGCCAGCGCCTGCACAACCTCTGGCGCCGCGTTATCCATCAGATGCACCCCCAGCACGCGCCCGCTGCGCGCATTGAGCACCAGCTTGAACACCGACTGATGCGGCGTGCCGGCAAAGCGATGCTCCAGCGAGACAAAGCGCTTCACCACGGTACGGATACGCTCGGGCTTGCCGGCAGCCTCGATGGCCTGCGCTTCGGTCAATCCCACCGCACCGATGGCGGGCTCGCAGAACACCGCGGTCGGCACGAAATCGAAATCGGCGCGTTCGCCGCGCCGCCCGAACAGGCGATCAGCCAGCCAGCGCCCCTGCGCGGTGGCCACAGGGGTAAGGTGCAGGCCGTCGATAGCATCGCCCAGCGCATAGACGCTACGCACGCTGCTGCGGAACTGGCGGTCCACGCGGATGCCGCCCCGCTCGCCGAAGTCCACGCCCAGCGCTTCCAGCCCCAGGCCCTGCACGTTGGAAACGCGCCCGATCGCCGCCAGCGCAGCCTGCGCGCGCACGGACTCGGTCTGGCCGGCGCGGGCCGGGTCGTTGGTAGGCTGGTAGCAGACTTCGACGGCGCCGTTGGCCTGGCTCAGCAGGTGCACGCGCGCGTTCAGGTGCAGCCGCACGCCGCGCGCGGTCAGCGCGTCGGCCAGCGCCGCGCCGATGTCGTGGTCGAAATGCGGCAGCAGCCGCTCGCCGGCGACGATCAGGTCTACCTTCACGCCGTAGCGCGACAGGATCGAGGCCTGTTCCACGCCGATATAGCCGCCGCCGATGACGGCGACTGACGCGGGCAGGCTCTGCCAGGTGAAGACGTCGTCGGAGCTTGCGGCCAGGTCGCCCCCCGGCACCTCGAGCGTGCGCGGGCGCGCGCCGGTGGCGATCAGGATGCGGCGCGCACGGATGGTCTCGTCGCCGACGCAGACTTCCTCCGGCCCGGTGACGCGTGCCTCGCCGTGCAGGACTTCGACGCCGGAATCGGTCAGGCGCTGGGTATAGCCCACGTTCAGACGCGCGACCTCGGCGTTGACGCGCACGATGGCATCGCGCCAGTCCTCGTGTCCGCCGGTGTGGGACAGGCAGCCCGACAGGATGGCCGACCACGAGGCCCCGTAGGACAGCATTTTCTTGGGCACGCAGCCGCGGTTGACGCAGGTGCCGCCAATCGCGTCGCGCTCGACCAGGATCACGCGCGCGCCATGCGCGGCCGCGCGCCGCGCGCACGCCACGCCGGCCGAGCCGCCGCCGATCACCACCAGGTCGGCCTCGCGCGACTTGTCGTTGCGACGGCTGCGGCCGCTGCGCGCACGCGGCACCTGCTGCACCGGCGGCGCCGCGCTCACCCCGCGGGCGCGCCGCGGCGCGCTGGTTCCCTGCACGATGGAAAGCGGTGTCTGGCGTTTGGTCATCCATGCCTCCTGTCGCGGCACGCGGGCCGCATCGACAATCATCAGGCCAGCGCCGGCAACACGGAAACTAGGCAGCGGGCCGCAGTTCGGTATTCAGGATCGACGGCCACTCGCGCAGGAAAGTTTCCCCGTCGCGGCGGCCGAGTTCGTAGGCGTGCGTCATGGCGTCGGGCCGGGTGTAGTCCCAGCTCGAGATCGGCACGCGCTGCGAGGGCTGCAGGTACAGGCGGCGCTGGCCGCCTTGCTCGAGCACGAAACGGCGCGGGCGCGGGTACAGCCGCGTGACCAGCACCAGCACATTGCCGGGCGCGGCGTCGAGCGCGTCGACCGGCACGTTGTCGACCAGTCCGCCGTCCAGCACCGGGCGCCCGTCGCGGCGCAGCACGGGCGTGAACGGCGGCGTCGACGCCGACTGCAGCAGCAGGTCGGCCAACTGCTCGGGCGAGGCGCAGTCCTGCGCGCGCACGAACTCGGGCCGGAAGCCCAGCTTGCGCCCCAGCCGCGGGTGCAGCGTCTTGAGCACGTGCTTGTCGATGTTGTAGGCCAGCAGCCCGGCCGCCACCGCCAGGCGCGGGCCGCTCCAGCGCGGGATATGCGCCACGCCGATGCGGATCTCGGGCGCCTGCTGCAGGTGCGCGAGGCGCCCATCGGCAAAGATGGTCAGCAGCGCGGTGCGGTAGATGCCGTAATGCGGGAACACGCGCTCGTTGCGCAGCAGGTTGCCCCAGTAGACGTTGCGGCGGTTGTCGGCCAGCACCGCCCGGTAATAGTCCATGGTCTGGTGCGAGTCGTGCGCATAGACCATGCAGGCGGTAGCCGCGCCGGCCGAGATCGCGGCGATCACGCGCGGACGCAGTTGCAGTTCCGGCGCGACCGTGTCCCACCAGCCCGCCTGCCACCAGCAGCGGTTGCCGCCGCCGGCAAAGACGACCTGGTCGAAGGGATTGGCGTCACCGCAAGCCATGGGAGATCCGGAGCGCGTCAGAGCAGGGCGTAGGTGGTGGTGGCCTGCACCGCGAGCTTGCCGTCGGTGCCGGTCAGCTCGATCTCGCCGAACACCACGGTCTTGCCCAGCCGCAGCACATTGGCGCGCACCAGCACGTCGCCGTCGATCACCGGACGCATGAAGTTGGTGGTCAGGGTGACCGTGGTCATCGGCCGGAACGCGCCCAGCGCGCTGGCCACGGCAACAATCATGGCGGTATCCGCGGCGGAAATCAGCACCTGGCCGCAGACCACGCCGCCCGCATGGCGGAACGATTCGCTGAACGGCAGGCGCAGCGTCACGCCGCGCTCATCGACGGCTTCGGCGCGCAGACCAAGCTGGCGCACCCACGGCGCCAGCACGCGCTCGAGCGTGGCGTCGATGTCGGCAAGGGTCAGGGCTTCGGGCATGAGGCTCCTTGTTCTGTCTGGCCGCGCCATGGCGATCCTGTGGCGGACCGCTATTCCGTCTCCTCCGGCGCGACGCGATGTTTGAGGCAATGATACAGGGGCCCGGTGGCCAGCACCACGAACGCCATCCGGATCACGTGGAAGGCGGTCACCAGCGGCACCCCGACCTCCAGCACCTTGGCGGTGATGCACATCTCGGCGATGCCGCCCGGCGTGGTGCCCAGGATCACCGTGGCCGGATGCGCGCCCGACAGCGCCGACAGCCCCCAGCCGAACAGCGCCGACACCACCAGCGCCAGCACGGTGTACAGCGCCACCCCCGACAGGAAGCGCGGCGCGGTATGCAGGAACTCGCGCGAGAAACGCACCCCCAGCGACACCCCGATCAGCAGCTGGCCGGCCCGGCTCATCCAGGTGGGGATCGCCGACAGCTCGATGCCGCAGGCGGTCAGCACCGCGGCTGCCAGCAGCGTGCCGATCACGAACGGGTTGGGCATGTTCAGCCGCTTCACCAGCAAAGCCACACCCAGCGTGATCGCCACCAGCGCCACCAGCCCCGGCGCGCTGACCACGCGCGGGCCCGGAATATAGGGGTCGAGCCCGTGGATGCCGCCGTACTGGAAGATCGCCGGCACCGTCACCACCACCATCAGCACCCGCAGCGAATGCGCGGCCGCCACCTGGTCGATGCGCGCGCCGTTGCGCTCGGCCAGGTTGGCCATCTCCGAGGCACCGCCGATCGCGGTGGAGAAGAACGCGGTCTTGAAGGCGACGCCGGTGGTCCGCCGCAGCAGCAGCGCGCCGCCCGCGCCCAGCGCCAGCGCGAACAGCGATCCGGCGACGATGTACGGCAGGTATTCCACCAGCCGCGCCACCACGTCCGGCGTGAAGTACAGCCCAAGCGAGGCACCGATGACCCATTGGCCGGCATTGCGCGCCTGCGCCGGGGCGCGCAGGTCGGCGCCGGCCATGCGCGCGGCGGCCACCGCCAGCAGCGGCCCGATCATCCACGGCAGCGGCGTATGCAGGAGAGTGCAGAGCAGGGCGGCGGCCAGCCCGAGCGCCAGCGTGGGCAGCGCGGACAGCCAGCGGTTGGCGGCAAGCGGCATTGGTCAGCGGCCTGGCGCGGGGCGCCGGCGCTTGTTGTTGTGACGAAGGAAAGCAAAGAGGCCCGCGCGCCATGGCGCCGGGCCCCCGGAGAGACTATCGCATGCTAACGCGAATCACGCGGCGTTGTCTGCCTGCGCATGCGCGCTGCCGCGCCCGGCGTGCCAGCGCAGCAGGCGCGGGATCACCACCACCGCCACCGTCAGCGCCAGGATCGAGGCCGAGATCGGCTGGCGCAGGAACAGGCTCCAGTCGCCCTGGCCGATCGACAGCGCGTTGCGCAGCTGCTTCTCCGCCATCGGCCCGAGGATCATGCCGACGATCACCGGCGCGGTGGGGAAGTCGAAGCGGCGCATCACCATGCCGAGCAGGCCGATCACGAACAGCAGCAGCAGGTCGAACCACGACTGGCGGATGCCGTACGCGCCCAGGCCGGCGAAGATCAGGATGCCGCCATACAGCAGCGGCGTCGGCACGCGCAGCATGCGCACCCACAGGCCGATCGCGGGCAGGTTCAGCACCAGCAGCATCACGTTGCCGATATACAGCGACGCCAGCAGGCCCCACACCAGGTCGCCCGAGGTCTGGAACAGCATCGGCCCCGGCTGCAGGTTGTAGTTCTGGAACGCCGCGAGCAGGATCGCGGTGGTGTTGGAGGTGGGGATGCCCAGCGTCAGCAGCGGTGCCAGCGTCGCCGTCACGGCCGAGTTGTTGGCGGCCTCGGGGCCGGCCACGCCTTCGATCGCGCCGACCTTGCCGAACTCTTCCTTGTGGTCCGACAGCTTCTTCTCGGTCGCATACGACAGGAAGGTCGGGATCTCGGCGCCGCCCGCCGGGATCAGCCCGAACGGAAAGCCGATGAAGGTGCCGCGGATCCACGCCGGCAGCGATCGCTTCCAGTCCGACCGGTTCATATGGGTCGAGCTGAGCTTGTTGTAGGTGCTGGGCGGCTGCGGGAAGAAGGCGTTGAACAGGGCCTCGCCCACCGCGAACAGGCCGACGGCGACCACCACGATGTCGATGCCGTCGTACAGCTCCTGCACGTTCATCGAATAGCGGGTCTGCCCCGACAGCGAGTCCATGCCGATCAGGCCGATGCCCAGGCCCAGGAACAGCGCGGTCATGCCGCGCAGCAGCGACGAGCCCAGCACCGCCGAGACCGTGGTGAAGGCCAGCAGCATGATCATGAAGTATTCGCCCGGGCCGAACTGCAGCGCCACGTCGGCGGCCACCGGCGCGAACAGCGACAGCATCACGGTGGCGATGGTGCCGGCCACGAACGAGCCGATCGCGGCGGTCGCCAGCGCCGGGCCGGCGCGGCCGTTCTTGGCCATCAGGTTGCCTTCCATGGCGGTGACCATGGTGGAAGACTCGCCCGGCGTGTTCATCAGGATCGAGGTGGTCGAGCCGCCGTACATCGCGCCGTAGTAGATGCCGGCGAACATGATCAGCGCCGCGGTGGGCTCGACCTTGGCGGTCAGCGGCAGCAGCATCGCCACCGTCAGCGCGGGGCCGATGCCGGGCAGCACGCCGATGGCGGTGCCGAGGAAGCAGCCCACCAGGGCCCACATCAGGTTGATCGGCGTGATCGCGACGGCAAAGCCGTGCATCAGCTGGTTCAGGGTATCCATGCGAAGACTCCTTGCGTGACGAGCGGGCTCAGAAGCCGGCGATGGGCAGCAGCGGCAGGTTGATGCCGAGCAGGAATTCGAACAGCGCCCACATCGGCACCGTGATGCACAGCCCGATGATCGCGTCGCGCACGATACGGCGGCTGCCATAGCCGCGCGCCACGCAGACCATCAGCAGCGTCGACGACAAGACAAAGCCGAGCGTGCCGATCAGCGCCATGTTCAGCACCAGGCCCGCGGCGACCCAGACGAAGCCGACGAAGTTGTGTGGCGCGTTGGGCAGTTCGGCATCCTCTTCCGGCATGTTGCGGAAACCGCCGCGCACGCCCTGCCAGGTCAGCAGCGCGCCGCACACCGCCAGGCCGATCGCCACCAGCGTAGGCACGAAGCGCGGCGACAGGCCCGCATAGCCCTCGTCGCCGGTGATGCCGGACAGGCCGAGGAAGAAGAACAGCGAGATCGCCAGCACGGCGATGCCGATGGCGAGGTGCGAGGGTTTCATGAAGACTCCTTGGCCATGGTCGCCGGGCCGCGGGGGCGGGCGTGCGCGACGCTGGCGGATGCTGCCCGCGCGGCGGCGGGGCCCAGTGACATGTGTTGTTGTCTTCGGTATCGCAGGTGGACACCGGGCCCCGCGCCGTGTTTCCGGCCGCCGGGATCACCGGTGGCGTCGGCAGGCACGACAGGTAAAGCGAGAGAGTGCGTCAAGGCGGTATGCAGGGCGCTGCAGCCCTGCGCGCCAGCACAGTGTTACTTGGCCACGCCCAGTTCACGCAGCGTGCCGCCCAGGCGGGTCGATTCGCTCTCGACGAACTTGCCGAACTCGTCCCCGGTCAGCAGGAACGGGGTCCAGTCGTTCTTCTGCAGCGTGTCCTTCCAGGCCTTGCTCTCGGTGGCCTTGACCACCGCGTCGATCATGGCCTTGCGCTGCTCGGGCGTGATGCCCGGCGCGCCGTACACGCCGCGCCAGTTATAGATCTCGACGTTGACGCCTTGCTCCTTCAGCGTCGGGATATCGGCAACGCGGTCCTTGGACGTGACCGCCAGCGCGCGCATCTTGCCGCTCTTGATAAAGGGCAGGAACTCCGACACGCCGGCGATGCCCACCGTCACGTGCCCGCCCATGATAGAGGCCGAGGCTTCGCCGCCGCCCTGGAACGGCACGTAGTTGACCTTCTTCGGATCCACGCCGCTTTCCTTGGCGACCAGGCCGGCCAGGATATGGTCGATCGAGCCCTTGGAGCCGCCGCCCCAGCTGACGCTGCCGGGGTTGGCCTTCAGTTGCGTGGTCAGGTCCTTGACCGACTTGATCGGCGAGCTGGCCGGCACGGTGATGACCATGGTGTCGGCGAACAGGCGCGCGATCGGCGTGGCGTTCTTCAGCGTGACCGGCGGCTTGTTGGTCTCGATCGCGCCGACCATCACCGCGCCCACCACCATCAGCGCGTTGGGATTGCCCTTGTCGGTGTTGACGAACTGCGTCAGCGCGATGGTGCCGCCGGCGCCGCCCTTGTTGTCGTACGAAGCGGCCTTGGCCTGGCCCGCGGCGATCATCGCCGCGCCCAGCGAGCGGCCGGTCTGGTCGAAGCCGCCGCCGGGGTTGGCGCCGATCATGACCTTGACGTTGTCCATCGCGAAGGCGGGTGCGGCCACGGCAGCGGCGGCAACGGTGGCGGATGCCATCACGGCATGGGCGAAGCGGAAATAGGTACGGCGCATGGCGGTCTCCTTGGTAATACCGGTGATCGCTTGCCAGTCGATGGCGGCCGCGATCCGACCCGGGGGTTCCGGCGGCCACGGCGTTGCGGGACGGGATGTGCGCCCGGGGGCGTGCGCATTAGCGCGGCACCGGGCTTGTCTCCTGTCCGGCGCGGCGGGGGCTGGCCGGGACTGTTCTTGGATTTTGGTGAACGTCAGGCCGGAACTTCCGGCCTTGGGGCGGATTCTAGGCGGGGGAAACTGTCAAAAGGCTGTCAAATCGGGGGAGAGCGGGGTGGGGTTTACGTGGATGGAGGAGAGTGGACGGGTGGAAGGGCGGCACTTCGTGGAGACGCCGGCCCTGAAACACCACCTCACCCCGCCGGCTTCGCCTGCAGGCAAGGATCCTTGCGCCCGACCGCCGGCACCACCACCGCCATGTCGAACTCCCCCTTGTCAGGCGCGTTTTCCACATAGCCGATGCTGAGCGCCTGCCCGGCGTCACCGCCCAGCCAGCGCGGCACCCCCACATCGCGCCGCACATGCCCGTTCCCCGCGATCAGCACCGCGCCGCGACCCGCATAAGGCCGCAACGCCTGCGCCATCACCGCGTCGCGCGCGGCCTGTGCCGCCAGCATGCCGGGCAGCATCGCCTTGGGGAAATTGCCGCAATGCCCGCGGTCGAGCACCGCGGTCTGCGCCGCCACCAGGTCCGGCGGCAACGCGCCGGTCAGGCCAAGGCGCTGCCGCTCGTCCGCGGAAAACAGCCCGTCGAGCCCGCCGCGCACGATCTTGGCCGCATCGGCGCGCGACAGGTTGGCGGCGACCAGCGGCAAGTCATAGTGCAGCGCCAGCGCCACCACCGGCTTGTACAACGGCCACTGCCACGCGCCCCCGCCGGCCTGCGCGATCAGGTAGTCGGCATCGCGCGGGCGCTCGCGCCGGGCCCGGTCGATGTCGGCCTGGCGCTCGCGGTCGAACTGCTCCATGGCGATGGCCGGGCGCCAGCCTTGCTCGATCGCGCGGGTCAGCGCCTCCAGCCGCTGCTGCTGGCCGATGGCGTTGTCGTGGACCTCGCCCAGCAGCACGTAGGGCTTGCCGGCGAAGGCGGCGCTGAGCGCCGATGGCGCCGGCCCCGGAGCCGCACAGCCGGCGCCCAGCACGGCAACGGCAGCGGCCAGCGTGGCGGCCGCGTACAAGCGGAATGAGATCACGTGGTCTCCCTTATCTCGTTTCAGTGGCCGGCACCGACGCCTGCGGCGGCGGCTGCTCCGGCACGTACACCATCGATCCGTCCTGCATCCGGTACGCCACGCCGGCCTTGATGCCGTCGCCGCTGCCGACCTGGCCGCTGGCCTGGTAGCGCACCACCTTCTCGCCCTGGCGCGACACGATCTCCATGTTCGGCTTGCCGGGATTCCTGATGATGGTGACGTCATCATGGGTGAACGGGTTGGCCGGGTTCTGCGCGATCGCCACCAGCAGCGCGGCGATCACCACCAGGAACACGTCGATCAGGTTCACCACCGACAGGATCGGGTCGTCGGCCTCGCTCTCTTCCAGGAACTTCATTCGTCCACCTCCCACTGCGGCCGCGACTGCGCCAGCCACACCAGTTCCTCGGCCAGCCAGCGCCGGCGCACGTTGACCACCCAGAACGTGATGCTGGCCGCGATCAGCGCCAGGATCACCGCGGAGAAGGCGATGGTGAGATTCTCGCCCACATTGGCCAGGTTGCCACCCGACAGCCCCTTGAGCGCGGGGCCCATCGGGATCATGGTCGCCACCAGCCCCAGCATCGGCGCCACGCGCGTGGCAATGCGCGGGCGCTCCAGCAGGCGGTGCGCGGCGACGTCGAGCGCGTCGGCATCGGCCACCTTGTGCCTGCGCGCCCAGGCCACCAGCACGTAGCCGCGCCCGCTGGCGACCGGATGGCGCGCGCGCAGCCAGGCCTGCATGGCGAATTCGCCGAGGGCCCAGAAGGCATAGAGAAACAGCAGCGCGATCAGCGCCAGCGTCGGGATCAGGAACAGCTGGCCGACGTCGTACATCAGGGTTTCGAGCAGGGTGGGTGTCATGGGACCTCAGTCGTCTGGGAGTACACAATCGAACTACTCGTCGTCCCCGCGACGGCGGGGACCCAGTGACTCTTCAAGACGCTGGATTCCCGCCTTCGCGGGAATGACGGAACGAAACTCAGCGGTGCGGCAGCCATGCCTCGGATCTGCTCGCAGCAAAGCGCCGCCGCGCGCTGAGCGCGCCGCCCGCGATCGCCGCCGCCAGCGCGATGCCGCCGGCCAGCCACGACAGCACCGGCACGATCTCGGCCGCGGGCGGCTTGCGCTCCACCAGTTCCATGCCTTGCACGGGCTGCGGCGGGTTCGGCGCGGGTGCGGGTGCCGGAGCGGGTGCCGGAGCGGGTGCCGCGACGGCAGGCTGCGGCGGCGTTGGCGCCGGCGCCGGCGCCGGACGCGGCGCCGCAGCGAGCGGCTGCAAGCCATAGCCCGGCGCGGCAGCCCGGGCCTGCTGCTCGCGATACTGGTTGAACGCGCGGTTGTGGCTGACGATGTCGTGCCGCTGCGCCAGGTCCTGATAGCGCTGCGCCAGCGTCTGCAAGAGCTTGCTGTCGGCCTTCCAGTAGCCCTTGCGTGCGGCTTCCAGCATGCGTTCGATCACCTGCGCCTGGGCCTGCGGCGCGTTCGTTTCGAACCAGTCGTTGAGGCCGAGCTTGTGCTTGTCGTTGACATAGACCTCGGCAAACTCGGTCCACTGGTCGTCGCGCACGATCTCGGGCGAGACCGCGGTCCAGCCCCAGAAGTTGTTGACGGTGTCGAGCACGTTCAGCGCGCCGCTGTAGCCCTCGGCCTTCATGCCCTCGATCCAGCCCGGATGGAAGTAGCGCGTGCGCAGCTCGCTGGCAAGGAAGCCGGCGGCGGTCTCTGTGCGCGCCTGGCTGGCATCGCGCAGGTTGGAGATCAGCAGCTCCGGCGCCTTGCCGGTCAGGTGGCGCACCGCCAGGCCGATGCCGCCGAGGTACTGGAACGGGTCGTCGGTGGTCAGCATGCCGTACAGGTTGGAACTGCGCGCCAGCAGCGCGCCGTCGACGCCCTTGAGGTTCTCGGCATACAGGTTGACCTGCGGCAACGCCTCGCCCCAGTGCTGCTCGTCCGGGCCGTAGGCGTACTGCATGCGCGCCAGATACAGCCTCGCCAGCTTGGCATCGGCCTGGCGGTCGCTGCCGAAGGTGTCGGTCGCCAGCGCCGCATCGTTCAGGCCGGTGCCGTAGTTGCCCGATTCGCTGGCAAAGATGCGCGTCACCGCGAGCCCGTCCAGGCGATCAGCGGGGACCTTGAGCCGGGCCAGGCGCTCGCGCACCGCGCGCGTATTGGCGGCGACCACGTTGCCGGGCTCCGGCTGCGCGGCGGCCACCTTGACGGCCTCGGCCAGCCACTTCATCAGGTTGGGAAAGTGGTCGCGATAGAGACCCGTCGCCGACAGCACCACGTCGACGCGCGGACGCCCCAGTTCCGCGGCGGCAATCGGCTCGACACCGACCACACGACCGCCGTCGTCCCACTTCGGCCGCACGCCCAGGGCCGCCATCGCCTGCGCTTCCAGCATGCCCTGGTGGCGCATGGTCTCGACGCTCCACAGCGAGAACGCCAGCTTGTCGGGATAACGGCCATGGCGCTTGCGCCAGTCGGCGATCATCGCCTCGGCGGCGGCCTGGCCAGCCTTCCAGGCTTCGCGGCTAGGGACCTTGGAGGGATCGAAGCCGTACAGGTTGCGCCCGGTCGGCAAGGTGTCGGGGTTGCGCACCGGATCGCCGCCGGTGCCCGAGTGCAGGTGGCGGCCCGCCAGCGCGGTCAGCAGCCCGGCGTTTTCCGGCGTGGCATCCAGGCTGGCATAGAGCTGCCGCGCGCGCTGCATGTCTTCGCGCTGGCGCGCATCAGGCAGTTCCTCCAGCGGCGCGCCCTCGGCCACGTAGCGCCGCACCATCGCATAGGGCGGCGTCTGCGCCAGCTGCGCGTAGTCGACCGCGAACAGTTCTTCCGGCTCGTCGGGGAACACGCGCCTGAGCCAGTCCTTGCCGAGCATCGCCATGGTCGTATAGAGCCGCAGCCCCGGATCCTGCGACTGGCCGAAGGTGTGCAGGCCATATGGCTGCAGCGCGCCGCCTAGTTCATGCAGGTGGATGTGCAGCGCATCGAGATAGCCGCTGAAGTCGGCGCGCGCCCGTGCCGCGCTCCAACCCATGTCTTCGAACAGATGCATCGACGCGCTGCGCGACAGGATCTGCTGGCGGATGGTGTCCTTCACCGCGCCTTCGTCCTGCTGCAGGTACGCGTGCAACTGGGCGTGCAGCGCTACCAGGTCGGTATGGAGCCCGGCCGGGCGGAACGGCGGCGTCTGGTGGCTGACGATCACGGCGCGGCCGCGGCGCTTGGCCTGGATCGCTTCGCCGACGTCATCGACGATATACGGATAGATCACCGGCACGTTGCCCAGCACCAGGTAGGGCTGGTCGGTGACCGACAGGCCGCGCTCCTTGCCCGGGGTCCATTCCTGCGTGCCGTGGGTGCCGTAGTGCACCAGCGCCTCGCGGTCCTGGCGCGCCCACAGGTAGGCCGCCATGTAGAAGTGGTTCAGCGGCGTGGAGGTGGAGTGGTAGAGCGCCTTCTCGTCCGACTCATTGCGCTCGCCGCGCGGCGGCACCGGCATCAGCGCGACGTTGCCGAGCTGCAGCCGCGGGATCACGAAGCCGGCCTCGCCGTGGCGCGTGGTCGCCATCGCCGATTGCTCGGGATTGCCCCAGCGCTGCGCGACCGCGGCGCGGAACGGCGCGGGCTGCGCGTCGTACCAGCGGCGGTATTCCGACATCGGCATCCACACCGCGAGGCCGGCATCGAGCAAGGGCTCCAGCCTGCCGCTGCGATAGAAGGGCGCCAGCAGCGCGCCGAGGTCGCGCTGCAGCCGCGCTTCGTCGGCGGCCTCGGTGGTGTAGCCCGCCGCGCGCAGCGCCGCCAGCGTGCTGGCCAGGCTCTTCGGCAGGTTCAGGAACGACGCCGACAGGTTCTTCTCGCCGGCGGGATAGTTGTAGTACAGGATCGCCACGCGCTTGTCGGCGTTGGGCAGGTGGCGCAGCCGCGCCAGCGCCAGTGCCTTGTCGGCCACCGCATCGAGCTGCGCCGGCAGGCCGACGATGGCGCCGTCGCCCTTGGCCGTGGCGGCGGCCAGCATGGGATCGATCACGCCGGCCAGTTCGGGCTGCACCAGATAGAACGGCGTGTCGGTCAGGCTGATGCCGTGCGGGTCGTCCTGCCACGCCTGTGCGTCGCCCTTGCGGTAGGGCATGACCTGCAGCACCGGCACGTCGAGCTGCTCGAACTCGGCCTTGCGGCCATGCGGGTTCAGCATTATCTGGCCATTGACCAGCACGTCGACCAGGCGCTTGCCGCCGGGCATCGCCATGCGCATGATGCCGTCCGCATCCATCACCGGGCCGTAGAACGTGAGCACGCGCGCGTGGCGGGCTTCGAGGCGGCCGATCAGGTCGTCAATGAAGGCGCTGTCGAGGCCGGACACATAGGCCTGGTGGATGGCGATGCCGATCACCGGGCCGCTGCTGCCGGAGGCCGCCAGCGCTTCCTGCGGCGAGGTAGTGATCACGCCGGCCAGCCTGGGGTGGTAGTAGGCGGCCTTGGGAAACACCACGGGCGCCGGGATGCCATCGTCGCTGCGCAGGTGGAACTGGCGGGCCGCGATCGTGCGCATCATCGCGCCGAAGTTGCCGCGGCCGCCGTTGACGTAGTACGCCTGCAGCCGGGCGGCGAGCTCGTCGTCGACACCGTGCGCCTCATGGCGGTCGGTGGCGATCAGCACGCGCGGCACGCGCGCGTCGCGCCACAGCGGACCGAGGCGCTGCAGCATCGCGGTCACGATGTGGTCGCGCGGCGCATCGACGATCAGCAGGTCGGCGTTGTGGATAAACGGCGCGACCTCCTGCGCCGGCATGCGCTCCAGGTACTGCGCCTCCAGCGACATGCCCTGGGCCTGGGCCAGTTCGCGCAGCGGACCGAACTTGCCCGCCGGCACTGGCGAGCTGGTCAGGATGGCGATGCGCGGCGCGGCAGCCTGCGCCGCGCCGGTCCACATCAGCAGGCACAGCAACGCCCAGAGCCAGCGCGAAGTGATGGTTTGTGAGGACATGCGTTACCTCCTTGAGCCGGGGTGACTCAGAACGACAGCTTCAGGCTGGCGGCGAAGGTGCGGCCCGGCTGCGTGTAGAAGTCCACGCCGGGCTCGGTCGCCGAGACGCCGGTCTGGCGCACGTCGCCCCACAGCCAGTACTTCTTGTCGAACAGGTTGTTCACCGACAGCGCCAGGCTGACATGGCGGTTGAAGCGCCACCACGCCTGCAGGTCGACCACGCCGTAGCCGGCGGGCTTGAAGTAGGTGAACGACGAATCGTCGGTGCGCGTGACAGGGCGCGCGCCGCGCCAGCGGATCGCAGCACCTTGTCCTTGCACACGCTCCCACGTCAGCCCGGCGCTGGCGCGCAGCGGCGAGACGCTGTTCAGGGGCTGGCCGGTCTGCTCGTTGTTGCCATGCGCGTACGCCACCGCGCCGTCGATGCGCCATTGCGGCAGGAAGCGCCACACGCCGCGCCACTCGGCGCCGTAGATGCGCACGCTGGTCTGGTTGCGGTACTGGTAGGTCGCGCGCAGGCCGGGCAGGCATGCGGGGTCGGACGGGCAGGTCAGCTGCACCTGTTCGATGAAGTCGCGGTAGCGGTTGTCGAACAGCGCCACGCTGGTCTGCACGTTGTCGCTGGTATAACGCGCGCCGACCTCGAACGAGCGGCTCTTTTCCGGGTCCAGGTTGGCGTTAGGAGCGGCGCCATAGCCCTGCACGGGGTTGCGGAAGCTGCCGTTGACTTCCTGGTAGTTCGGCGCGCGGTAGCCGAACACGTATTGCGCCCACAGGTTGACGCGGTCGCTCGCCTGCCACAGCGCCGACAGCTTGGGCGACAGGTGCGAATCGCTCTTGCTGACCGCCGGGCGGCCGCCGGCATTGTTGTAGACCAGGTCATCGCCATCGGGCGAGAGCGAGTAATGGTCGAAGCGCAGCCCGGGCGTGAGCGTGAAGCGGCCATCGAAGAAGCGCATCTCGTCCTGCGCGAACAGGCCGGTCTGGCGGGTCTCGCCGGTGGGGAAGTCGTGGATCGGGAAATTCTCGCCGGCCAGCGTCTTGGTGGTGGTGCCGGTGGTCAGGTTGCGCACCGTGCCGTCGCGCGATTCCGACGAGCGCACGCGCATGAAGTCCACGCCGCCGATCAGCCGGTGCTCGACACCGCCGGTGGCAAACGACTTGTCCCCCTGAAGGTTGAAGCCGGTCTGCTCCTGCTTGAAGCCGAAGCCCAGCGAGACGTTGCACAGGCTGGTGCCGCGCGTGGTGGCCGAGCAGCCGGTGCTGGTGTTGCTGCGGACCTGGTTGGTCAGCGTGGTGGTCTCGGACTCCTGGTAGTAGACCTGCGCGGCCAGGCGGTCGAGCACGCGGCTGGCCGGCTTCCACTCGTAGTCGAGGCTGACGCGGTCGCGGCTCAGGTCTTCATTGCCATTGGCGGCGGTGACGCGCGGCAAGGCCGTGGACAGGCGCAGCAGCTCGGTGTCGGTGTTGCCGTCGCGATGCTCGTAGGTGAACCCGAACTTGTGCGCCGGGCTGGCGTTGAGCAGGATCTTGCCCAGCCACGCCTGCGTGCGCACGTCCTGCGGGTTGGGCCGGGTGCGGTTGACCGAGCTGGAATCGTCGCTGCCCATGTTCTTCATTTCATGCGCGTTGCGGTTCGCGTACATGAACAGGCCCTGCAGCGTGTCGCTGCCGCCGGCCACCCCCGCGGTCTGGCCGAAGCCGTTGTCGATGCCGTTCCAGTTGAGCCCCAGTTCGCCGCCGACCTTGCGGCCCTGCATCAGGTCCGACGGATCCTTGGTCGCGTACGCCACCACGCCGCCGATCGCATCCGAGCCATACAGGCTCGACGCCGGCCCGCGCAGCACTTCGACGCGCTTCAGGAACGAGAACTCTGGCGCATCGCGCGTCGAGCTGGAGATGTTCGACGGCCCGCCGCCGTTGAAGAAATCCGGAAGCCGCACGCCGTCGACCATCTGCAGCACGCGGTTGTCCTCGATGCCGCGGATATTGATGCTGCCGGCGCCGAAGCGGCGGCGGTCGCGCGGCACGTCGATATCGGGCTCGTCGGCGAACAGGCCGGCCTCGTCGACCGGCTGTGCCCGCTCGACCTGGCGCGCATCGCGCGTGGTGATGGTGGAAGCGACCGCGTCGGCGCGCTCTGCGGTGCGGGTGGCGGTGACCACGACCTCATTGAGCGCAGCGAGCGTGGTGGCGTTGGCGATGGCAGGCGCGCACAGCGCCGCGCACACGGCGGCAACAGGCGTGACCCGGACGGTGGCGCGCAGGCGCGCCAGGCAGCGACGTTTCATGGATTCTCCCCAAATGAAAGCGGACGCTGGCTGGCTGGAAACGGGGGCGTATGGCTGGCTCGCGTGGAGGCGCTACCTGACGGCGGAATGCCATCGCAACTGGCGCCTCGTTTTAGTTAACGAGAATTATTATCGTTTACAGCGAGCGCGGTAAAGCGGTTCACGCATAGGATGTGGTGGCTCTACCACATCGGCGGCATGTTGTCGGCTGGATACACAGATCGGTCAGCACTCCTCTGGCTTGCAAACTTTGTTTGCAAAGAGGTTAGCAACCTACTAACATCCATGCATGCCATCGAATTCACCAAGCAAGCGGCGCAAGCGTTGAAGGCGATGCCGAGGAATGTCGCGGTAACGATCCGGGCAAAGATCGACGCGCTTGCGACGAATCCCTACGCCCCCAATCCGAATGCGACCAGGCTCGCGGGGCGGCCCGGCTACCGGCTGCGGGTGGGCGATTGGCGCGTGCTGTACCAGATTGAAGACGGCCGGCTTGTCATCCTTGTGGTGGCGATCTGTCCGCGAGGAAGTGTCTACCAATGACCAACATCCAATTCATCCAGCGCGACGGCCGTCGCGAGTTTGCCGTGGTGCCCATCGAGGTCTGGGATCGCGTCAAGCATCTGATCGAAGCGAGCGACGACGTCATCCTGTTTGACGCCGCCACGGAACAGGACGACGGCTTGCGCGTGCCGGCCGCCGTGCTCGACGCCGAACTGGCCGGCGATCATCCAGTCAAGGCGTGGCGCAACTATCGCCGGCTGACGCAGGATGCGCTGGCCCAGGCCGCGGGCCTGAGCAAGCCGTATCTCAGCCAGATCGAAAACCGCTCGCGCGCCGGCAGTGCGGCCGCGCTGCGCCGGCTGGCGCAAGCGCTGGACGTGCCTGCCGACATCCTCGCGGAATCGGGCGCATAGCTGGCGGTTCCAGCGCTCGCCCTCAGTGCTGCCGCACCGTCTCCCGGGGCACCTTCTCCGGCAGCTTGTTGCCTTCCGCATCGATCTGCAGCGGCCCGGTGCCCGAGAACCGGTCCAGCGCCAGGTAGATCACCGGCGTGATGAACAGCGTGATCACCTGCGAGAACAGCAGCCCGCCCACCACCGCCAGGCCCAGCGGCTGGCGCAGCTCGGCGCCGGCGCCCAGGCCCAGTGCCAGCGGCAGCGCGCCCATCACCGCGGCGAAGGTGGTCATCATGATCGGCCGGAAGCGCAGCAGGCACGCCTGCCGGATGGCCCTGGCCGGGGTCATGCCCTGCTCGCGCTGCGCCGCCAGCGCGAAGTCGATCATCATGATCGCGTTCTTCTTGACGATGCCGATCAGCATCAGCACGCCGATCACCGCGATCAGCGACAGCTCGACATTGAAGATGTACAGCGTCAGCAACGCCCCCACCGCCGCCGAGGGCAGGCCCGCCAGGATGGTCAGCGGGTGGATGTAGCTCTCGTACAGCACCCCCAGCAGCGTGTAGATCACCGCGATGGCCGCCACCAGCAGCACGATCTGCGTCGCCTGCGACGACTGGAACACCGCCGCGTCGCCGCCCCAGCTGGTGAAGATGGAGGTCGGCATGGCGATCTCCTGCTTGTAGCGGTCGATGCGCGCGGAAGCGTCCCCCAGCGCCGCGCCCGGGGCCAGGTTGAACGACACCGTCACCGACGGCAGCTGCCCCTGGTGGTTGACCGCGATCGGGCCGACCCGGCGCTCGGTGGTGGCGAAGGCCGACACCGGCACCATTTGCCCGGTCTTGCTGCGCACATAGAGCTTGGAGAACGCGCTTTCGTCGGTGCGGTCGACATCGGCCGCCTGCAGGATCACGTAGTAGTTGTCGATCGGCGTGTAGATGGTCGATACCTGGCGCTCGCCGAACGCCGAGTACAGCGCGGTGCGCACGTCCTGCATCTGCACGCCGAGCGCATTGGCCTTGTCGCGGTCGATGGTCAGGTGCGCCTCGAGCCCGGACTGCTGCGAGTCGCTGGTGACGTCGCGGAACAGGCTGTCGGCGCGCATCTTCGCCATCAGCTGGTCGGAATAGTCCTGCAGCTGGCCAGCCTTCACGCTCTGCAGCGTGTACTGGTAGCGGCTCTTGCTCTGGCGCCCGCCCAGCTGCAGGTTCTGCACCGGCGCGAAATACACCGCCAGTCCGGCTACCCCGGCGACATCGCGCCGCAATGACTCGATCACCTTCGGCATGGCGCCGCGCTCGCCGCGCGGCTTCAGTTCGACGAACATGCGCCCGGTGTTGATCGCCGGCGACGGACCGCCGCCGATGGCGACCACGATGCTCTTGACCGCCGGGTTGGCGCGCATGCGCTCGGCCGCGTCGCGCAACCGCTCCGACATGGCGTCGAAGGAAATATCCTGCGGTCCTTCGGCGTTGACGCGGATCTGGCCAATGTCCTCTTCAGGGAAGAAGCCCTTGGGGATCGTGACGAACAGCACCGCGGTCAGCACGAAGGTCAAACCCGCCACCGCCAGCACCGTACGCCGGTGCGCCAGGCACCAGTCCAGCCCGCGCGCATAACGGTGCAGCGTGAACTCGAACAGGTTCTCGAACCACTGCGTCGAGCGCATGCCCAGGGTCTGCTTCTGCGGCGCCGCGGCCTGCGCCACCGCGTGGTCGCCATAGGCGTGGTGCGACTCATCCACCGGCACGTTCTCGGCCGACAGGAAGCGCGCGCACAGCATCGGGATCAGCGTCAGCGACACCAGCGCCGACACCAGGATCGACAGCGACACCACCGCGGCGAATTCGTGGAACAGCAGCCCGATCACGCCCGGCATGAAGAAGATCGGGATAAACACCGCCACCAGCGAGATCGAGATCGACAGGATGGTGAAGCCCATCTCGCGCGATCCCACCAGCGCGGCCTTCAGCGGCGGCACGCCTTCCTCGATATGGCGCACGATGTTCTCGAGCATGACGATGGCATCGTCCACCACCAGCCCCACCGCCAGCGTGATCGCCAGCAGCGAGACGTTGTCCAGGCTGTAGCCGAACGCCTTCATCAGCGCCACCGTGCCGATCAGCGAGATCGGCAGCGACACCGTCGGTATCAGCGTGGCGGCGGCGCGGCGCAGGAACAGGAAGATCACCATCACCACCAGCGCCACCGTCAGCGCCAGCGTGAACTGCACGTCGTGGATCGATTCGCGGATCGAGTTGGAGCGGTCGTTGACCACCGCCACGTTGACCGAACCCGGCATCTGTGCGATCAGGCGGGGCAGGGCGGCCTTGATCGCATCGACCACCGCCACGGTGTTGGCGTCGGGCTGGCGCAGCACGGCCAGCACGATCGAGCGTTCGTTGTTGAGCCAGCTGCCGGTCTTGATGGTCTCGACGCTGTCCTCGACCTCGGCCACGTCGGACAGCCGCACCAGCGCGCCGTTGGGCTGGCTGGCGACGATGATGTTGCGGAAGGCATCCGCATTGGTCAGCTGCCGGTTGGCCTGGATCGTCAGGGTCTGGCGCGCGCTGTCGAGCGTGCCCACCGGGGTGTTGGCATTGGCGCGGTTAAGCGCGATGGCCAGCTCGTCCAGCGTCAGCCCGCGTGCCGCGAGCGCATCGGGGTGCGCACGCACGCGCACCGCAAAGCGCTTCTGGCCGAAGATCTGCACCTGCGCCACGCCCGGCAGCGTCGCCAGCGTTGGCGAGATCAGGTTGTCGCCGAAGGCATTCAGGTCCGCCAGGCTCATCGCCGGCGAGTTGATCGCCAGCAGCAGCACCGGCGCGTCGGCCGGGTTGACCTTGCGGTACGACGGCGGCGTCGTCATCTCGATCGGCAGCGAGCGCTGCGCCCGGAACAGCGCCGCCTGCACGTCCACGGCCGCGTCGTCGATATCGCGGTCGTTGTTGAATTCGATGGTGATGCTGGAATTGCCGAGCGTGTTCGACGAGCTGATCACCGAGACGCCGGGGATGGTCGCGAACTGCTTTTCCAGCTGGGTCGCCACCGAAGCGGCCATGGTTTCCGGGCTCGCGCCCGGCAGCGTCGCGGTGACCTGGATCACCGGCGAGTTGAAGCTGGGCAGCGCGGCGATCGGGATGGTCGGATACAGCACGATGCCGGTGACGATCACCGCCAGGCACAGCAGCACCGTCATCACCGGACGGCGGATGCAGAGTTCCGAGAGCGTCATGGCTCAGTGCCCCGCGCTGGCAGGGCGGGCGGCATCGGCGCCGGAAGCGCCGCGGGCGGCGGCCTCGCGCACCAGCACGCCGGGGCGCAGGTTCTGCGTACCTTCCACCACCACGCGGGCGCCGGGCTGCACGCCCTCGACCACGGCCGCGGCGGCGGTGGTGGTCACCACCCGCACCGGCACGCGCGCCACCTTGCTGTCGGGCTGCACCACATAGACGAAGCGGCCCTCGGGGCCCGTCACCACCGCCTGCGGCGGCACCGACAGCGCGTCCTTCAGCGTCTGCACCACGGCGCTGACGGTGGCATAGGTGCCGGGCCACAGCCGCTGCTCGTCATTGTCGAACTGGGCCTTGACGCGGATGGTGCCGTACTGCGGATCGACCGTGTTATCCACAAAGCTGATGCGGCCGGTCACGGGCGCCTGGTTGCCGTCGTTGGGCTGCGCGGTGACCTGCACCGGGCCGGCGCGCAGCGCCTCGCGCAGCGCCGCCAGCTGGCGTTCGGGCAGGCTGAAGGTGACGGCAATGGGCTGCACCTGGGCGATGGTGACCATCGGCTGGGGGCTGTTGGGCAGCACCAGCGAGCCCGGGAAGGCGTTGATCGCGCCGGTGCGGCCGCTGATGGTGGCGCGGATGGCGCCGTAGCTGACCGCCACGCGGCTGGCCTCGATCGCGGCCTGGTCGGCGCGCACGGTGGCGGCAAGGCCGTCGGCCCGCGCCTGCGCCGTATCGACCGCGCTCTTCGAAATGAAATTGCGCTGCAGCAGCTCCTGGCTGCGCGCCAGCGCGCGGCGGGCATCGGCCAGGTCGGCCTGGTCGCGCAGCAACTGCGCCTGCGCCTTGGCCAGGTTGGCCTCGTCCATGCGGGTATCGAGCGAGAACAGCAGGTCGCCGGGCTTGACGGTCTGACCTTCCTTGATATGGACGGTGCGCACGGTGCTGGATACCTGCGGCCGCACCTCCACCGTCGACAGCGCCGTGACATTGCCGTTGGCCGAGACCTGCAGCGGCACGTCGCCCTGCTGCACCGGCGCGGTCGACACCACGGCCGCCGCAGGCGGCTTGGGCGCGGGCTTCGGCGCCAGCCAGGTACGCCATGCAAACCAGCCCATGCCCGCGACGGCGAGTATCACCACCACTGCCAGCCACGGCGACACGCGGCCGCGCCCGGTCCCGGCGGCCGCCCTCCAGTTGCTGTCGACGAAGCCCTTGGGCTGGTCGATCCTGTCAGATTTCATATTGTTTGGACCCTCTGCCCCGCGTCTTCAGCGCCACTCCCCGTGTACCGCCCGGCATGTTGTGCCCGATTGCTGCCGGTGCGTGTCGCGCAAAGACTCTACTAGTACCGCGCTTCGCCCGCCGGAGCCAGCGCCGCGTATTACAGTCCGTTACAGGGGTGCAAGGGTCTGGTAATGCCCGGCGCCGGCAAACGCCGTCCGGGCCACAGGGGAGGCCGGAGATGTGTGTAGCGGGGCGCTTGTATGGTTAGACAAACATTATCAGAAAAGCTGCCGCCGGCCATCGCGGCGCCACTGATTTACGCTGTCCACCGACAATTCCCGTGGTCCGGCCTGCACAATCACGGCGTCGCCGGCACGCACTTCGCCCTTCAGCACCACGCTGAGATAAACCCCGGAGTAGCCGCTCTGCACCATGTCCCGCACCGCATGGCGATACCCCAGCGCGGCGTTGAACTTGTAGCAGGGCTGGCGCGGGGCTTCCACGCGCAGCAGGGCGGTGCCGACCCGCACCAGGTCGCCGATCCATAGCGCGGACTCCAGCAAGCCCTCCAGCGTCAGGTTTTCCCCCATCGCGCCGTAGGGCAGCGGCGGCCCCGAGTCGGGCTGGGCGCAGGCGCGGCGGCGGGCATTCCACCAGGCGTAGTGCTCAGAGGGGTAGGCGTAGACCGCCTTGTCGAGACCTCCGTGGACAGTCAGGTCGCCCTGCTCGTCGCCCGCCAGGCCAAGTTGCTGCACCTGGACCCGCAGCGGGTGCAGCAGCGTGCTGACCGGATGCTTGCGAATGCCCGACAGCACCACCGCCTCGGTACCCGCGCCCGCCACCACCAGCGGGATGGCCTTGCCCAGGCTGACCGCCAGCACGCGCGCAAGGCCCGGCCAAGGTCTCGAATCGCTCACGTGCGCCCCCGCTTCGTGGTTGTGGAAAGGGATGTGGATAAGCTGCGGATATCCCTGAGGATAACGGGGCGGATAACGCTGTGGACAAGTGCTTGGTGCGGTTCCTCACAAGGCGCCGGCGGGGGGCGTGGCGCGTGTTTCAGACTGGAATCAGAGCTGCCGGGCCGCCGCTTGCGCGGGCTGCCAGCGGCAGCCCAGCAGGCGCGCGCGCTGCGACACCGCCAGCGCCGCCAGCATCAGCGCCGCCGCGCCCCAGTGCAGCGTGTCGGGGCCGGCCAGGGTATAGATCGCCGCGCCCGCCATGGCCCCGGCGGCCTGGCCCAGGTAGATCGAAGAGGAATTCAGCGAGATCGACACCGAGGCCCGCGCCGGCGCCAGCAGCACCAGGCGCGCCTGCTGGGCGCTGTTGGTGGCAAAGCCGCCCACGCCCCACAGCATGAACAGCGCGACCAGCGCGACGCTGCCCAGCCCCGCCAGCGGCCACAGCACCATCGCCGTGATCGAGGTCAGCAGCGTCACCTGCACGATCCGGCTGGGCGTGACCCGGTCCATGCGCGACGCCGCCATGGCATTGCCGAACACCCCGCAGGCACCGTAGGCCAGGAACATCAGGCTGAGCGCGCCGCCACTGATGCCATGGACGTCGCGCATCAGCGGCGCGATATAGGTAAACAGCGTGAACATGCCCGCCGACGAGATCATGGTGGTCAGCACCACCAGCATCACCGGCTTGTGGCGCAGCACCGCGCTCCAGGCCTCGCGCCCGGCCGGCGGCACCATCAGCCCGCGCGGCAGCGCGCGCCACACCGCCGCCGCCACCAGCAGCGCCATCACCCCCACCAGCGCCATGCTGACGCGCCACCCCAGCGTGCTGGCAATCCACGTCCCCAGCGGCACGCCCACCACGCTGGCAATGCTCCAGCCAAGGAACACGAAGCTGATGGCGCGCCCGCGGGTCTGTGCATTGACCAGCAGCGGCAGCGTGGCCGCGGTCTGCGGCGTATAGATGGCCGCCCCGATCGCGGTCAGGAAGCGGATCGCCATCAGCGCCGCAAAGCTCGGCGCCAGTGCCGCGGCCACGTGCATCACCCCATAGACCAGCAGCGAGCCCGCCAGCAGCAGCCGGCGGTCGATGCGCGACCCCAGCGTGGCAAACAGCGGCGCCCCCACGCACGTGGCCAGCGCGAACACCGAGATCAGCTGCCCGGCACTGGCCGCGCCCAGCCCGAAGTCGCCGGCAATGTCGTTCAACATGCCGGTCACGATCATCGCACCGGTGCCGATGACGAAATTGCCGACGCAGAGCGTCACAAGCCTGGGGTCCATGCCGGCCTTGGGAGAGGGATCGGCGCGGAGGGCGCCTTGTTGTTGTCAGGGCTGCCGCGGGCCATGGCAGGCCGGGCGGTAAGGGAAGTCCCGAGTGTAGCGGTTTCGCGAAATTCGCGTTCGCGGAGGGACAGGCAGGCTCCGGCCGCAGCCAACACCGCCCGAGGAAGGCTCCCCTCGCCCGCTTGCGGGAGAGGGGAGAAAACCGGCGAGCGCCCGAAGCGCCTCAGCGCGTCAGCACCGGCGCCAGCGCCTTGGGATTGACGATGCAGTCGTGCTTGCCGTCCAGCACGTCCAGAATGTTCTGGAAGGCCGTGCGGAAATACAGCTCGTAGCTGTCGCGCTCCACGTAGCCCAGGTGCGGCGTGCAGATGCAGTTTTCCATGCGCAGCAGCGCGTGGCCCTGCAGGATCGGCTCGGATTCGAAGACATCGATCGCCGCCATGCCCGGGCGGCCCCGGTTCAGCGCGGTGACCAGGGCGTTCTCTTCGAGCAGCTCGGCGCGGCTGGTATTGACGAACAGCGCGGTCGGCTTCATGGCGGTCAGGTCGGCCTGCTTGACGATGCCGCGGGTGTCGTCGTTCAGGCGCAGGTGCAGTGACAGCACATCGCTGTCGGCGAACAGTTGTTCCTTCGATTCCGCCACGTCAAGGCCGTCGGCGCGCGCGGCTTGCTGGGATGCCTCGCGGCCCCAGACCAGCACCTTCATGCCGAAGGCGCGGCCATACCCGGCCAGCAGCCGGCCGATCTTGCCGTAGCCCCAGATTCCCAGCGTCTGGCCGCGCAGTACCTGTCCCAGGCCGAAATTGGGCGGCATCGTGGTCGATTTCAGCCCCGACTGCTGCCACGCGCCGTGCTTCAGGCTGGCTACGTATTGCGGAATGCGGCGCTGGGCGGCCATGATCAGGGCCCAGGTCAGCTCGGCCGGCGCCACTGGCGAGCCCACGCCTTCCAGCACCGCCACGCCGCGGTCGGTGGCGGCATCCAGGTCGATATGGCTGCCAGGCCCGGCGCCGACCCGGCCAGTCTGGCTGATCAGCTTGAGTTTGGGCAGTTTTTCAAGCAGTTGGCGGGTGATGCGGGTGCGTTCGCGGATCAGCACCACGGCTTCCACGTCTGACAGGCGCGCTGCCAGTTGGCCTACGCCCTTGACGGTGTTGTTGAACACCTTGACGTCGTGCCCCTCCAGCAGGCTGAAGCAAGGCAGCTTGCGCACGGCATCCTGGTAATCGTCGAGTACGGCAATCTTCATCGGCAACCCTGGTTATCTTCGGGACGTTGTGCCAGTTGGTGCGCGCGCCCACCGAGGCGCGCGCCGGCCAACAGTATTGTTGTGAAACGTTTGCACCGGCGTGCCGCAACCCTGGCGCCGCGCGGCGCAAATCCCACGCCGGCCGACGCCGGCAATTGTTGCGCAGCAAAAAACAGGGGGGTGCGCCAGTGGTATCCTTGCCCGCTCCGGTGCCGCCGCGGATTGTCGGTCGAGCGTTGCTCCCGTCACGCCGCTGCCTCCGGACAAAGCCCGGCCGGCAACTGCAGGCCCCGCTGCGCGGGCGAAGCGCCACTGTAGCGCAGCCGCCGTGGCCGCCGCGACCTTTTGCGCAAACCGGGCCGCCGCGGAGTTGTAACGGGATGTGACGCTCCCGATGCGGCCCCTGCAAGGACACTGCAGGGACACAGCAGCAGTGACGGTTCCGCCCCCGGCACGCATGAGAACCCGCCGGCCAGGCTTTGCAAGGATTCCCTCCCTTCCTTCCCTTTACAAACCTGGAGTTTGCAGTATGAACCACCCCACGATGCAAGGTACGGCAGCCGTCAATGCGCCGGCCTGGGTCAAGCACCCCAAGCTGATCGCCTGGGTCGCGGAAATCGCCGCGCTGACCAAGCCCGACAATATCTACTGGTGCGACGGCTCGCAGGAAGAATATGACCGCCTGTGCGAACAGATGGTCGCCGCCGGCACCATGAAGCGGCTGAACCCGGCCAAGCGCAAGAACTCCTTCCTGGCCCTGTCGGACCCGTCGGACGTGGCCCGCGTGGAAGACCGTACTTTCATCTGCTCCGAGAAGCAGGAAGATGCCGGCCCGACCAACAACTGGACCCCGCCGGCCGAGATGCGCCAGACCCTGGCCGGCCTGTTCGAGGGCTGCATGCGCGGCCGCACCCTGTATGTGGTGCCGTTCTCGATGGGGCCGCTGGGTTCGCCGATCGCCCATATCGGCGTGGAACTGTCCGATTCGCCGTACGTGGCGGTCAACATGCGCATCATGACCCGCATGGGCAAGGCCGTGTACGAGGTGCTGGGCAGCGACGGCGCCTTCGTCCCTTGTGTGCACACAGTGGGCAAGCCGCTCGCCGCCGGCGAGCAGGACGTGGCGTGGCCGTGCAATCCGACCAAGTACATCGTCCATTTCCCGGAAACGCGCGAGATCTGGTCGTTCGGCTCGGGCTACGGCGGCAATGCGCTGCTGGGCAAGAAGTGCTTCGCGCTGCGGATCGCCTCGACCATGGGCCGCGACGAAGGCTGGCTCGCCGAGCACATGCTGATCCTCGGCGTGACCTCGCCCGAAGGAAAGAAATTCCATGTCGCCGCCGCCTTCCCGTCGGCCTGCGGCAAGACCAACTTCGCCATGCTGATCCCGCCCAAGGGTTTCGAGGGCTGGAAGGTCACCACCATCGGCGACGACATCGCCTGGATCAAGCCGGGCAAGGACGGCCGCCTGTACGCGATCAACCCGGAAGCCGGCTACTTCGGCGTGGCGCCGGGCACCAGCGAGAAGACCAACTACAACGCGATGGCGACGCTCAAGGAAAACGTCATCTTCACCAACGTGGCGCTGACCGACGACGGCGACGTGTGGTGGGAAGGCATGACCAAGGAAGCGCCCGCGCACCTGATCGACTGGCAGGGCAAGGACTGGACCCCGGAGATTGCCAGGGCCACCGGCGCCAAGGCCGCGCACCCGAACGCGCGCTTCACCGCGCCCGCGTCGCAATGCCCGTCGATCGACGACAACTGGGACAACCCGGCCGGCGTCCCCATCGATGCGTTCATCTTCGGTGGCCGCCGCTCGACCACGGTGCCGCTGGTGACCGAGGCGCGTAACTGGACCGAAGGCGTCTACATGGCCGCCACCATGGGCTCGGAAACCACCGCGGCGGCCGCCGGCCAGCAAGGCGTGGTGCGCCGCGACCCGTTCGCCATGCTGCCGTTCTGCGGCTATAACATGAGCGACTACTTCGGCCACTGGCTCGAACTGGGCAAGAAGCTCGAAGCCGCGGGCGCAAGGCTGCCGAAGATCTACTGCGTAAACTGGTTCCGCAAGGATGCCGACGGCAACTTCGTGTGGCCGGGCTTTGGCGAGAACATGCGCGTGCTGTCGTGGATGATCGACCGCGTCGAAGGCAGGGGGCAGGGCGCCGAGCATGTGTTCGGCACCTCGCCGCGCTACCAGGACCTGAACTGGAACGGCGTCGAGTTCTCGCCGGCGCAGTTCGAGCAGGTGACCTCGATCGACCGTGACGCCTGGCAGAAGGAACTGGCGCTGCACGACGAGCTGTTCACGCAACTGAAGCACCATCTGCCGCAGGCGCTGGCGCAGACGCGCGCGGCACTTGGCAAGCGGCTGGACGGCTAAGCGGTCGGAAGTCCTGAGCCAGTCAACGCCCGCCTTGTCCAACGGCGGGCGTTTTTTTATCCGCCCTCGCTGTCCCCCAGCGTCTCCACCGCATACTTCACCAGCCCCGCGCGCCCCTCGATCCCCAGCTTGCGCTTCAGGTTGAGCCGGTGGGTCTCGACGGTGCGCACCGATACCCCCAGCTGCGCCGCGATCTCCTTGTTGGCCAGGCCGCGGCCGATGCCGCGCAGGATATCGCGCTCGCGCGGCGTGAGCGCATCGAGCGGGCCGGCCGCGGGGCTTTGCTCGGCGATGCCGCGCGCGATGCGGGCGCTGTAGAACACGCGTCCCGCCAGCACCGAGCGGATCGCCGCGATCAGCTCGTCGGCCGGGGCGTCCTTGAGCACATAGCCGCGCGCGCCGGCGCGCACGGCCTGGCGCACGTATTCCAGGTTGTCGTGCATCGACACGATCAGCACCGCCAGTTCGGGATAGCGGTCGTGCAGCGCCGCCGCCAGCGCAATGCCGCCCATGCCGCGCATGCCGATATCGGTGATCACCAGGTCCGGCATCTCGGCCGCGCCGGCGCGCTCCAGCCACGCCAGCGCGGCTTCGCCGTCATCGGCTTCGCCCACCACGCGCAGCCCCGGCTGCAGCGCCAGGTGCATGCGCATGCCGTCGCGCACCAGCGCGTGGTCGTCGATCAGCAGCACGCGCGCGGGCGCTTCGTTATCTTCTTCGCGAGCTTCGGCAAGAAACTGGATCATGACTGCGAGGGTCCTGCGGAATGGGCCTGGCGCGCGCT
The DNA here is from genome assembly GCF_900250075.1 of Cupriavidus taiwanensis. NCBI lineage: Bacteria > Pseudomonadati > Pseudomonadota > Betaproteobacteria > Burkholderiales > Burkholderiaceae > Cupriavidus > Cupriavidus taiwanensis. Next base: position 220,909 of record NZ_LT977070.1, on the reverse strand, counting down.
GGCCGCCGGGGCGGCCAGCGGCAGCGAGGAGATGACCTGGGTGCCGCCCGGGCCGGAAAGGATGTCGAACTGCCCGCACAGCGCGGCGATGCGCTCGCGCAGGTTGCGCAGGCCGATGCCGCGCTGCGGGTCGGCCTGCATGCGCGCGACGTCGAAGCCATGGCCGTCGTCGCGCACGGCCAGGCGCGTGGCATCGGCATCGAAGGCGAGCGACACGGCAACGCGCCGGGCACCGGCGTGGCGCTCGACGTTGGTCAGCGCTTCCTGGGCGATGCGGAACAGCGCCGTGGCCTGCTCGTCGGGCAGTTCGCGTGGGGTGCCGCTTTGCGTCACCATGATCTGGAGGCCGCTGCCGCCCTGCATCTCGCGCCCCAGGTGCTGCAGCGCGGCGTACAGCCCCAGGTCATCGAGCAACGCCGGCCGCAGGTTGCGCGCCACCCGACGCACTTCATTGAAGACCGTGTCGAGCCGGTTCAGCGCCATCCCCAGCACCGGCGCGACCGCCGCGCCGTCGGCCGGAGCCAGGCGCAGCCGGTTGGCGGCGGTTTCCAGCACCAGCTTGACCGAGACCAGCAGCTGGCTGATGCCGTCGTGCAGCTCGCGCGACAGCCGCGCGCGCTCTTCTTCCTGCGACTGCACCACGCGCTGCGCCAGCTGGCGCAGCTTGGCGTCGGCCTCGCGGTGCTCGCTGACGTTCAGCGCCAAACCGCTGGCAGCCACCAGCAGGATGCTGATGCCAGCGATCACGCCGATCCACGCCATGGTCTCGCGGATATCGGTCTCGGCGCGCGCGTCGAGCTGGCGCAGCGTGCTTTCGACGTCATCCAGGTAGATGCCGGTGCCGAGCATCCAGCCCCATTCGGGCACTGCCACCACGTAGCCGAGCTTGGGCGCCAGTTGCTGCGTCGAGGGCTTGCGCCACTGGTAGCGCACCGCGCCGCCGCCGCCCCTGGCCGCGGCGATCAGCTGCTGGATGGTGGGCGCGCCCTGCGGGTCGCGCAGTGTCCACAGATCCTGGCCCACCAGCTCGGGCTGGCGCGGATGCATCAGGTTGCGGCCCTGCAGGTCGTACAGGAAGAAGTAGCCGTCGGGGCCATAGTCCAGCCGCGCCAGCGCTTCCATCGCCGCCTGGCGCGTGGCTTCGTCGTTGCGGCCGGAGCGCACCAGCGGCGCGATCGCGCTCTGCGCCAGTTCCACGTAATGGCGCAGCTCGGTCTCCTTGCTCTGCAGGTAGGCGGCCTCGACCAGCGCGCGCTCATGCTGCGCGAGCTGGGTGGCCTGGTAGCGCACCGCCAGCGCGATGCCCAGCATCGCCACCGCGAGCGGCGCCACGGCGAGCAACAGGATTTTCTGGCGGAGTTTCATACAAGACCGGGGAAGCGGGGGTAAACACCGATGCCGCGCAGGCGGCATGCCACCGTCGATTTGCGTAGTACTACGCAGAAGTGCTGCGTAGTTACGCGCTTGTGCCGGGTTTGGCGGCTGTCAATACTACACGCCGGACGCGCAAGCCGCCCCAACATGCGGCACGGGTCCACGCAGTTGGTGCACCGCCTACCCGGCTGGTGCATCGCCTGCCTGCAAGACGAGATCCGGAAACGACACGAACCGGGCGCGCAGCAATTCATTCCAGCAGCCCAGGAGACCCCTCACCGCCGGATTGCCCTCGCTGCCCGCCCCAGGCGCGCCCGCCGCCGACCCGCCCGTTGCCAGTTGCCAGTCCTTCGCCGCCGCAGGCTTTCCAAATCCCGGTCTGAGGAGACCCTTCACTATGAATCGCATCGGAGAACACCTGGTGTGGCTGGCCGTCGCCATCCTTGGCGCGTTTGCCTTCGGCACCGTCGCGCTCGCGCGCGGCGAAGCCGTCAGCGCGCTGTGGATCGTGGTGGCCGCGCTCTGCATCTACCTGATCGCCTATCGGTACTACAGCCGCTTTATCGCCGACAAGGTGATGCAGCTCGATCCCAAACGGATGACGCCCGCGTGGCGCCATAACGATGGCCTGGACTACGTGCCGACCAACAAGGCGGTGCTGTTCGGCCACCACTTCGCCGCGATTGCCGGCGCCGGCCCGCTGGTAGGCCCGGTGCTGGCCGCGCAGATGGGCTATATGCCCGGCATGCTGTGGCTGCTGGCCGGCGTGGTGTTCGCCGGCGCGGTGCAGGACTTCATGGTGCTGTTCATCTCGACGCGCCGCGACGGCCGCTCGCTGGGCGACCTGGTCAAGTCCGAGATGGGCACGGTGCCGGGCATGATCGCGCTGTTCGGCTGCTTCATGATCATGATCATCATCCTGGCGGTGCTGGCGCTGATCGTGGTGAAGGCGCTGGCGGACTCGCCGTGGGGCACCTTCACCGTCGCGGTGACCATCCCCATCGCCATCTTCATGGGCATCTACACGCGCTACATCCGCCCGGGCCGCATCGGCGAGGTCTCGGTGATCGGCTTCGTGCTGCTGATGCTGGCCATCATCGGCGGCCAGTACGTGCATGAAAGCGCGACCCTGGCGCCGCTGTTCACCTACGACGGCAAGGCGCTGACCTGGATGCTGATCATCTACGGCTTTGTCGCCGCGGTGCTGCCGGTGTGGCTGCTGCTGGCCCCGCGCGACTACCTGTCGACCTTCCTGAAGATCGGCACCATCATCGCGCTGGCGGTGGGCATCCTGATCGTCGCGCCGGAACTGAAGATGCCGGCCTTCACGCAGTTCGCCGCGGGCGGCGGGCCGGTGTGGTCGGGCAACCTGTTCCCGTTCCTGTTCATCACCATCGCCTGCGGCGCGGTCTCGGGCTTCCACGCGCTGATCTCGTCGGGCACCACGCCCAAGCTGCTCGAGAACGAAACCCACGCTCGCTTCATCGGCTACGGCGCGATGCTGGCCGAGTCCTTCGTCGCCATCATGGCGCTGGTGGCCGCCGCGGTGATCGAGCCCGGCGTGTACTTCGCCATGAACAGCCCGGCCGCGGTGATCGGCACCACGCCGGAAGCAGTGGCGCAGGCGGTCTCGACCTGGGGCTTCGTGATCACGCCGGACGTGCTGGTGCAGACCGCCAAGGACGTCGGCGAGAACACCATCATCTCGCGCGCCGGCGGCGCACCGACGCTGGCCGTGGGCATCGCCCACATCCTGCACCAGGTGGTCGGCGGCCAGGCCATGATGGCGTTCTGGTACCACTTCGCCATCCTGTTCGAGGCGCTCTTCATCCTGACCGCCGTCGACGCGGGCACCCGCGCCGGCCGCTTCATGCTGCAAGACCTGCTGGGCAGCTTCGTGCCGTCGATGAAGCGCACCGACTCGCTGCCGGCCAACCTGATCGCGACCGCGCTGACGGTGGCGGCCTGGGGCTACTTCCTGTACCAGGGCGTGGTCGATCCGCTCGGCGGCATCAACACGCTGTGGCCGCTGTTCGGCATCTCCAACCAGATGCTGGCCGCGGTGGCGCTGGTGCTGGGCACCTGCGTGCTGGTCAAGATGAAGCGCGGCCAGTACGCCTGGGTCACCCTGGTACCCACGGTCTGGCTGCTGATCTGCACGCTGACCGCCGGCTGGCAGAAGCTGTTCCATGCCGACCCGAAGGTCAGCTTCCTGACCCACGCCGCCAAGTTCAGCGCCGCCATCGCCGAAGGCAAGGTGCTGGCGCCGGCCAAGTCGATGGAGCAGATGCACCGCATCGTCTTCAACGATTACCTGGACGCCGGCCTGTGCGCGCTGTTCATGGTGGTGGTGCTGTCGATCGTGTTCTACGGCTTCAAGACCGCGCTGCAGGCCCGCGCCGTGAACCGCCCGACCGACAAGGAAACGCCGTTCGAGCCGCTGCCGGGCGCCGCTTCGGCCCAGTCCTGACCCCCATCGACAAGGAGCCGCCATGCTGGAACAACTTGGCACCATGGGCCGGTACCTCGGGCAGTCGCTGCGGCTGATGGTCGGCCTGCCCGACTACCAGACCTATGTGGCGCATATGGAAAGCACGCACCCTGACCGTGCCCCGATGAGCTACGAGGAGTTTTTCCGCGAGCGCCAGGAGGCGCGCTACGGCGGCGGGCAGGGCAGGTGCTGCTAACGACACATTGAGCTATGCCGCCGACCCTGGTTCGGCGGCAGACAAAGCAGACAGGCGATCACATGATCGCCTGTCTTTTTATTAAGTGTTGTATTTTCACCGCGCCTTTGTAATGGCCCGATACCGTTTCTGCAGGGGGTTACAGGGCTTTACAGGTGGTTACAGCAAGGCCGCGGCACCTTATCTACACTTGCGACACATCATGGCAATTCGAGGAAAAAACATATGACTCGCCATCCCGTTCGCAACCTGACCGTTGCCCTTGCCCTGGCGGCCTGCGCGCTGCCGGCCGTCGCGGGCGACATGAACAACGCCCTCGGCGGCGCGCTCGGCGGTGTCGCCGGTGCCGCGGTCGGTGGCGCGCTGGGCGGCAGCACCGGCGCCGTGATCGGCGGTGCGGTAGGCGGCGGCGCGGGTGGCGCGGTCACGTCCAACCGTCGCGAGCGCACCGGCGCCATCATCGGCGGCGCCCTGGGCGGCGGTGCGGGTACCGCGGCCGGCAATGCCATGGGCGGGCGCACCGGCGGCCTGATCGGCGCCGGCCTGGGCGGCGGCGCGGGCGCGGCGCTGGGCGGCAATATCTCGCGCAACAACTCGTACGACGACGATCGCCGCTACTACAACAAGAGCCATTACAAGCGCAAGAAGCACAAGCACCATCATCGCCACCACTACGACGATTAAGTCGCAGCGGGGTCAGCAAAACGGGCCATCATGGCCCGTTTTTCTTTGGCGCCGCCACCGCCGGGTATTCACCAGCCGTTGTTGCATTGCGGCATCTGGCATAATCGACCAGAGTTCGGCCCGCATCTGCCGGCGCCTGAAACAAAGAAGCCCGCACCGGTCACGGTGCGGGCTTCTTCTCCAATAAAGCGGGAGAGACGCGGGGCGCTCTCCTAAAGACCTGTGGAGACCAGGTTGAAGCGGTGGACCGTGCCGGCTCAGAGCGGCGCGCGATCCGTCGTGGTGTCGTACTTCGCGCCTTCCGAGAAGGTATCGAACTTGCCGGTGCGGGCACCGTCGGTGAAGGTGTCGAACTTGCCGGCCTTGGCACCGTCCGTGTACGGGTCGAACTTGCCGGCCCGGGCGCCGTCGGCATAGACGTCGAAGCTGGCCACCTTGGCGCCGTCGGTGTAGACGTCGAACTTTCCATTCTTGGCAAAGGCCGGCGCGGCGGACAGGGCGGCAGCGACGGTGGCGACAGCGATCAGGGTGTAACGGTTGGTTTTCATGATTCAGGCCTTTCTTGTAGCGTGGATGCCTGATCCGGCACCTTCCGGGGAAGGGCATGTTGCATTGCGGCATCCGATGGCTAGATATTAGGCATTTCCCTCATATCAATAAATATCAGGATCCACAATGATTAGTTTTGATTCGGACAATAAAATAAGCTGATTGCGTAAGAATTCAGCAAAGAAACCGGAGACTATGTCATGGATCGCCTGCAGTCGATGCGTGTGTTTTCCAAAGTGGTGGAGCTCGGCAGCTTCGCGCGTGCAGCGCAGCAGCTGGAAATGTCCAACGCGGTGGTCACGCGCTATGTGGCCGACCTGGAAAGCCACCTCGGCACGCGCCTGCTCAACCGGACCACGCGCAGCCTGTCGCTGACCGATGCCGGCGAGACCTACCTGCAGCGCTGCCAGCAGATCCTGGAAGACGTCGAGGAAGCCGAGAGCGTGGTCACGGCGCGCAGCCAGTCGCTGTCCGGCACGCTGCGCCTGGTGACGCCGGTGATGTTCGGCCTGCACCTGCTGCCGGAACTGCTGTCGCGCTTCCAGCAGCTCTACCCGGAGGTGGTCTTCGACGTGATCCTGTCGGACCGCAATGTCGATATCGTCGAGGAAGGCCGCGACGTGGCCGTGATGCTGTCCGACCTGGGTCTGGGCTCGCACCTGGTGGCGCGTCCGCTGCTGTCGGCCGAAGTCATCCTGTGCGCCTCGCCCGGCTATGTCGCGGCGCATGCGCCCATCCGCCATGCCCATGAACTGAGCCACCATCGCTGCATCGCCATGCGCCTGCCCAACGCCGAGCACGAATGGACACTGCTCGGACCGGAAGGCGAGGTGACCGTGCCGATCCGCCCTGGGCTGCTGTGCAGCAACGCCGAGCTGGCGCACCAGGCCGCGCTGGCCGATATGGGCGTGGCCATGCTCTCGTCCTACCTGGCGCGGCCCAATATCGACGCGGGCCGGCTGGTGCGCGTGCTGCCCCAATACCAGTTGCCCCGGCGCGATGTCAGCGTGGTCTATCCGAGCCGCAAGTTCCTGCCCACCAAGGTTCGCGCCTTTATCGACTTCCTGCTGGAAGAAGGGCATGTGCGGGGCAAGGATGACCATCCGGCCGCCAGCCTGGGCGCCCACGCCGTGCGCACCTGAACGGCCGCGGCTGCGCCGCGCGCCGCAACAAGCAAAACGCCCGGCCATGCCGGGCGTTTTTGCGTGGCTGGCTGGCTTACTCGCCGGCCGCGGCTGCGCGCGTCTTCTTGGCCGCGGCGGTCTTGGCGGGTGCCTTCTTTGCCGCGGCCTTCTTCGCCGGCGCCTTGGCCGCGGCGGTCTTGGTGGCGGCGGTCTTGGTCGCAGTCTTGGCCACGGTCTTGGTTGCAGCCTTGGTTGCCGGCGCCTCGGCTTCCGCCGTGCCCCGCGATGCCGCCTTGGCCGCGGTCTTGGCGCCCGCCTTGGGCTCGCGCGCCTCGAACTCGAAGCCGATCTTGCCGTCCGGCTGCTTGACCAGGAAGGCCTTGAAGTTGCGGCCGGTGCGCGACGACTTGAAGCCGGTCAGCAGGTCGGTCTTGCCTTCGTTGAGCAGCTTGCCGATCTGCTCGCGGCTGATTTCCTGCTGCAGGATGATCTTGCCGGTAGTGAAGTCGCAGCTCTTGGGGCTGGTGGTGCTGTTCTCGCAGACGTATTTCATGCCGTGCTCGAACACCGAGCCGCCGCACTTCGGGCACGTTCCCACCGGCTCCTGGCCGCTGAAGTCGACCGGCTCGCCGTCGTTGTCGTCGTCATTCTGGCCAAAGTCGAATTCCATCTTGTAATGGCCTTCGTCGTCCTTGCCCAGCTTGAGGATGGCGGCGAACGGGCGGCCCATCTTGCTGCGGAAACCCTGCAGCGGGCCGATCTCCTTCTTCAGCAGCAGTTCCTCGACTTCGTCGATCTCGAACTGGCGGCCGCCCGGGATCTTGCTGATCGAGAATTCGCACGCGGTGCAGGCAAAGCGGCGGTAGTTCTCCTTGACCTGTCCGCCGCACTGCGGGCACGGCGTGTCCAGCGTGGCGTAGTCGCCGGGGATGGTATCGCTGTCGTATTCCTTGGCGCGCTTGACGATCTGCTGGGTCATCTGCGCGATCTCGCGCATGAACTCGTCGCGCTTGAGACGGCCGCGCTCGATCTGCGAAAGCTTGTGCTCCCACTCGCCGGTCAGTTCCGCCTGGGTCAGTTCCTGCACGCCCAGGCCGCGCAGCAGCGTCATCAGCTGGAACGCCTTGGCGGTCGGAATCAGCTCGCGGCCTTCGCGCACCAGGTATTTCTCGGTCAGCAGCCCTTCGATGATGGCCGCGCGCGTGGCCGGCGTGCCCAGGCCCTTGCCGGCCATGGCTTCGCGCAACGCGTCGTCGTCGACCAGCTTGCCGGCGCCTTCCATCGCCGACAGCAGCGTGGCTTCGTTGTAGCGGGCGGGCGGCTTGGTGGTCAGGCCGACGCCCTCGACCTTGTCGGTCTTGACCTTTTCATCCTTGGCCACCGGCACCAGGTTGGCGGCATCCTTGTCGCCCTGCGCTTCGCGGCCGTAGATCACCAGCCAGCCCGGGTTGACCAGCACCTTGCCTTCGGTCTTGAAGTGGTGGCCGGCGACTTCGGTAATGCGGGTGGTGACCTGGAACTCGGCCGCCGGGAAGAACACCGCCAGGAAGCGGCGCACCACCAGGTCGTACAGCTTCTGCTCCGGCTCCGACAGGTTCTTGGGCGCCTGCAGCGTCGGGATGATGGCGAAGTGGTCGCTGATCTTGCTGTTGTCGAAGATCCGCTTGTTCGGCTTGACCCAGCCCTGCGCCAGGATCTTCTTGGCATGCGGCAGGTAGTTGGGCGAACTGTCGGCGAGCATGTCCATGGTCTGCTTGACCGTGTCCATGTAGTCCTCGGGCAGCGCGCGTGCGTCGGTACGCGGGTAGGTCAGGACCTTGTGTTTTTCATACAGGGCCTGCGCCAGGCCGAGCGTGTTCTTGGCCGAGAAGCCGAAGCGCGAGTTGGCCTCGCGCTGCAGCGTGGTCAGGTCGAACAGCGCCGGCGACTGCTGCGTCGACGGCTTGGATTCCTCGGTGACGGTGCCGGGCTTGTCGCGGCAGGCGGCGACGATGCTCTTGGCCTCGGCCTCGCTCCACAGCCGCGAATCACGCGCCTCGGGGTCGAACTCGTTCTTCTTGAACTTGGGATCGAACCAGCGGCCTTCGTACAGGCCGGCGGCGGCGATGAACTCGGCGCGCACTTCCCAGTAGTCGCGCGGCACGAAGTGCTTGATCTTCTCTTCGCGCTCGACCACGATCGACAGCGTCGGCGTCTGCACCCGGCCCACGGTGGTCAGGAAGAAGCCGCCGCCCTTGCTGTTGAACGCGGTCATGGCACGCGTGCCGTTGATGCCGACCAGCCAGTCGGCCTCGGAGCGGCAGCGCGCGGCGTCGGCCAGCGGCAGCATGTCTTCGTCTTCGCGCAGCGCGGCAAAGCCGTCGCGGATCGCCTGCGGCGTCATCGATTGCAGCCACAGCCGGCGCACCGGCTGCTTGGCCTTGGCCTGCTGCGCGATCAGGCGAAAGATCAGTTCCCCTTCGCGCCCCGCGTCGCAGGCGTTGATCAGCGCGGTCACGTCCTTGCGCTTGATCAGCCGGTTCAGCACCTTCAGGCGCGACTCGGTCTTGGCGATCGGGCGCAGGTCGAAGTGCGGCGGGATCACCGGCAGGTTGGCGAAGCTCCACTTGCCGCGCTTGACCTCGTATTCGTCCGGCGCGGCGATCTCGACCAGGTGGCCGACGGCGGAGGACAGCACGTAGTCGTCGCTCTCGAAATACTCGTCGTGCTTGGTAAACCCCCCGAGGGCACGGGCGATATCCGCCGCGACCGACGGCTTTTCCGCGATGATGAGGGCTTTTGACATGGGAAGGGTCCTTGCGGGCTGCATCCGGCAACCCGCTAATTGCACTGCAAACGTAGTAATCAGAACGCCGGGGGGCTATGAGGCGCCAATAATAAGCGCGGTTTCGACGGCGGTGCAAGCCAGCCTGATGGCGGCTCGCCTGCCGTCGCGCGCGCCGCTCAAGCGCCGCCGCGCCCCCCGCCAAGCAACCAGTCCAGCACCTCGGGCACCTCTTCTGCCGGCGCCGGCATGGCCGCGCCACGCGTGAGCATGCGCTCGAGCACCTCGATATGCGGCAGCAGGGTGCCATAGAACTGCGGCGCGCCGCCCGCGGCGGGCTGCACCAGCACGGTCGGGAAATTCTCGATATCGATATCGCCGAGCGCATCCGCATGGGTCTCGATATCGATCCAGACAAAGCAATGGTCCGGATGGCGCGCGGCCAGCGCCGTCAACGCCACCAGGTAGTCCCGGCACGTGCCGCACCACTGCGCGCACAGGCAGGCCACCAGGCGGCCCTGCGGCCGTGCCGCCAGGCACTCGGCGATGGCGCCTGCATCACGCTCAGGAAAGTAAACGGTCATGGCATCGGAATCATGAGGTGCCCGCGACACACGGACAGCGGCGATTGTATCGGTATTGCGCGCGCTGCCCCGGCGCGGCCTTCACGCAAGGCGTCGGAACAGGTTTCCCGGTAGACGCTCGACATGCCCGGCCAGTTCCAGCTCCAGCAGGCGTGCCGCGGCGGCGTCCGGGGGCTGGCCGCTGCGCTCGCACAGCGCATCCAGCGTAACCGGATCGTAGCCGAGGGCGTCCAGCAGGGGGTCGGCGGCATCGGCAAATTCAGACTGATCCGAAGCCGGCGGCGAAGCCACGGCCTGTGCTGACGGCTGGCCGAGCACCGGTGCGGCTGGCCCCAGGTTGATCTCCTCGAGCACGTCCTCGGTGTGCTCGACCAGCTTGGCGCCCTGGCGGATCAGCAGGTGGCAGCCCTGTGACAGCGGCGCGTGGATCGATCCCGGCACCGCGAACACCTCGCGCCCGAGTTCCGCGGCCAGCCGCGCGGTGATCAGCGAGCCCGAGCGCGCCGCGGCCTCCACCACCAGCACCCCGTGCGCCAGCGCCGCGATGATGCGGTTGCGGCGCGGGAAGTTGGCCGGCAGGCCCTGCATGCCGAGCGGGAATTCGGTGACGACGGCGCCGCGCTCGGCGACCTCGTGAGCCAGGGCCAGGTTGTCGGCGGGATAGACCCGATCGGCTCCGGTACCCGTGACCGCGACGGTGCCGCCGCAACCGAGCAGCCCGCCGGCATGGGCAGCGGCGTCGATACCCAGCGCCAGGCCGGAGATCACCGTGAGGCCCGACTCGGACAGCTCGCGCCCGAACGCCTGCGCATCGCGCTTGCCCTGCGCGGTGGCATTGCGCGCGCCGACGATGGCCACCGCGGGGCGGCCCAGCAGCGCAGGATCGCCTCTGATATATAGCAGCGGCGGCGGGTCGTGCAGATCGAACAGGCGGCGAGGGTAGGCGTCATCGGCCAGCGTCAGCAGATGGTTGCCGGGCGTGCGCAGCCACGCCAGCGTGCGTTCGACCAGCGCCGGCAGGCCGGCCCCCGGCCTGGCCAAAACCGCGCGGGCGAGCTTGACCGGGACCACCGCGGACAGCGCCGTCACGCTCTGCGACAACACTTGCCGCGGCAGCCCGAACGCCGCCAGCAGCAGGCGCACCGCGACCGGGCCGACGCCCGGGGCACAGGCCAGTTGCAGCCATGCCTGCAGGTCGTCGGCATCGCGGATGGCGGCTGGCGCGCCGGCGCCGGCATGGCAAGGGGATGCGGCGCCGACAGGCGCCGCCGGAGATGTCACCAAGAGCGGCTCAGCGCGGCGAGGTGGCGCGGTCGCCGACCGCGATCACGTTGGAAGCGTCGGTGACCAGCGCATACGAGACGCCGGGGAACACGCGGAAGACAAAGGCCAGCCCGTAGCGCTCGTCCGGCAGCCGGATGGCGCGGTTGCTGTCGGTCTTGTCGGTCACGGTTTCGCCGGTGCGCGACAGGGCCAGCACATGGCCCGGCTCGACCCCGGCCTGGCTGCCGAGGTTGAGCACCACCACCTGCCTGGCACCACCGAATTCCACCCCGCCATAGACCTTGGCGACGCGGCCGTCGAGCTGGGCATCGGGCGCGTGCGGCACGTAGCGCAAGGCTTCGCGCGCTGGCTGCGGCATCAGCAGCGTGCCGACGCCCATCTCCTGCCTGGCCTGCGTGACCTGCATGGTCGAGACCGCGTCCGGGCCCTGCGCGCCACGCGCCAGGCGCACATTGCCTTCATATTCGGCCTCGTAGCCGAGCACGGCCTGGGTCACGGGATCGCGCACCGGGGTGAGGGGGCGGTAGGCCTGCCAGTCACTGCCCTGCGGCGCCTCGGCGGGGATGCCGCGCGCATAGCCGGTGTCGTCGCGGCCCAAAATGACGCGCGATTCCGACACCGCCACGATGCGCGCCGAGGTGTCCAGCGTGCCCTGGTCGACCACCAGCGGCCGGATCAGGAAGGGCTCGATCTCGGCGGCCGGGATGCTCAGGATGGCGGCACTGTCGGCGGCGCCGCTGCGCATCTGCGGCGACAGGCGCACGGTATCGCTGCCGCCCGGCGTGGTCGACAGCCAGGCACGTCCGTCGCGCTGGATCAGATACAGGATCTGGCCCGGGTAGATCAGGTGCGGGTTGCGGATCTGCTGCCGGTTCATGCCCCATAGCTCGGGCCAGCGCCACGGCTGGCGCAGGAAGCGGCCCGAGATGCCCCACAGCGTGTCGCCGGCGCGCACCGTATATTGCGATGGCGCGTTGGCGGCAAGATCGGCCACGGGAATTCCGTGCCGGTAGGTACGCTCGGCTTCGGCCTGCTGGGCCGCCGTGACCGTCAGGTCCGCCGCCAGCGTCGGCAGCGCGGCGGTGAAGGCCGCGGCACTCAGTAACGGATAAGCAAGAAATCTGGGGATGGACGCGTGCAGCCTGCGGCCCGACGCCGCCTGGTGTTCTTTGGTAAGATCGCGCATTTTCCTGACCGGCCGGTGGTTCGGCCGGATTGACCCGGGAGAGCGTGCCTGTTGCGGCGCGCCTTGAATTTTTGTACTTGCGCCCCGATTCTGCATGTAAACATCCGGCGCCGCAACGCGGCCTGGTTGCCGGCAGCAGCCGGCGTTGCGCCCCAGCATCATGGCAAAACTCGACATCCTGACCTACCCCGATCCCCGCCTGCACACCGTCGCCAAACCCGTGGCCGCGGTGGACGACCGCATCCGCCAGCTGGTCAAGGACATGGCGGAAACCATGTACGAAGCGCCCGGCATCGGCCTGGCAGCGACCCAGGTCAACGTGCACGAGCAGGTGGTGGTGATCGACGTCTCGGAAACGCGCGACCAGCTCCAGGTCTTCATCAACCCGGAGATCGTCTGGGCCAGCGACAACCGCAAGGTGTGGGAAGAGGGCTGCCTGTCGGTACCTGAGGTCTATGACCGGGTCGAGCGCCCTGACCGCGTGCGCGTGCGCGCGCTCAACGAGAAAGGCGAAAGCTTCGAGCTCGATGCCGACGACCTGCTGGCAGTCTGCATCCAGCACGAGATCGACCACCTGCGCGGCAAGGTCTTCGTCGAGTACCTGTCGCCGCTCAAGCTCAACCGTATCAAGAGCAAGCTGCAGAAGCGCGAACGCACCCGCATGTAAGCCGCGCGGCGGCAATAAAGATGTAACAGCGCGCCGGAATCCGGCCACCCGCGTGCGGCAGCGGCGCGGGGTCTGTTATCTTTATGACTTCCGAAGAACCACGATACCGGCCGCTATAGCGGCCGGTGCCATTTCCGGCCACGGAAACTGCCATGTCCCAAGCCAGCCCCTTGCGTGTCGCCTTTGCCGGCACGCCCGAGTTTGCGCGCGTCGCGCTGGAAGCCATCCACGCCGCCGGCTTTCCGGTGGTCGCGGTGCTGACCCAGCCCGATCGGCCCGCCGGCCGCGGCATGCAGCTGCAGGCCAGCCCGGTGAAGCAGTTCGCCGTCACCCATGGCCTGGCGCCGGTGCTGCAGCCGCGTTCGCTGCGCCGCCAGGGCAAGTATCCCGAAGAAGCCACAGCGGCCATCGAAACGCTTAGCGGCGTCGCCCCGGATGTCATGGTGGTGGCGGCCTACGGCCTGATCCTGCCGGCCGAGGTGCTGGCGCTGCCTCGGCTCGGCTGCCTGAATATCCATGGCTCGCTGCTGCCGCGCTGGCGTGGCGCGGCGCCGATCCACCGCGCCATCGAGGCAGGCGACGCCGAGACCGGCATCACGCTGATGCAGATGGACGAAGGCCTGGACACCGGCGACATGCTCACGCGCGAGGCGGTGCCGATCGGCGCGGACGACACCACCGGCACGCTGCACGACACCCTGGCCGCGCTCGGCGCACGCATGATCGTCGAGGCGCTGCGGCAACTGGATGCCGGCCGGCCGCTGCCGGCCACGCCGCAACCGGAACAAGGCGTCACCTACGCCGAGAAGATCGCCAAGGACGAAGCCCCGCTGGACCTGCGCCGCCCGGCCGCCGAACTGGCCAACCAGGTGCGCGCCTTCAACCCGTTCCCGGGCGCGACGGTGCAGGTGGGCGACACCGTGATCAAGTGCTGGCAGGCCGTGCCGCTGGCGGCGGCCAGCAGCCTGCCGCATCCGCCCGGCACGGTGCTGGCGGCAGATGCCGCCGGCATCCTGATCGCGTGCGGCGCGGGCAGCGCGCTGCAGGTCACCGAACTGCAGAAGCCGGGCGGCCGCCGCCAGCCGGCGCAGCAGTTCCTGCAAGCCTTGCCGCTGCCGCCGGGCACGCGCTGCGTGGTGCCAGGCGACGGCGCAGCGGCGGCTTGATCGGGCAGCCGTTTGGCGCACATGACGCTTGATGTGCCGCGCACGGCGCCTCCCTGCCTGCGGCTGAGCAACATTGCAAAGGCCGTTGGACGGCCGTTGAATTTTCTGCGATCGGCCCCTATCTAACGGGCATCGCGTCAGCTTTTCCGGGGCGCGTCACGATTTCACGGAGATCACCGCAATGTTCAACTGGGTCAAGACCTTCATGCTGATGGCGGCCATCACGGCGCTGTTCATCGTCATCGGCGGCATGATCGGCGGACGCAGCGGCATGATGATGGCGCTGCTGCTCGCGCTCGGCATGAACTTCTTCTCCTACTGGTTCTCGGACAAGATGGTCTTGCGCATGTACAACGCGCAGGAAGTCGATGCCGGCAGCGCGCCGCAGTTCTACGGCATGGTGCAGGACCTGGCGCAACGCGCCGGCCTGCCGATGCCGCGCGTCTACCTGATCAACGAAGACGCGCCCAACGCCTTTGCCACCGGCCGCAACCCGGAGCACGCCGCGGTGGCCGCCACCACCGGCATCCTGCGCGTGCTGTCCGAGCGCGAGCTGCGCGGCGTGATGGCGCACGAGCTGGCGCACGTGCGCCACCGCGACATCCTGACCTCGACCATCGCCGCCACCATGGCCGGTGCGATTTCGGCGCTGGCCAATATGGCGATGTTCTTCGGCGGGCGCGACGAGAACGGCAACCGCACCAATCCCATCGCCAGCATTGCGGTGGCGATCCTGGCGCCGCTGGCGGCCTCGCTGATCCAGATGGCGATCTCGCGCGCGCGCGAATTCGAAGCCGACCGCGGCGGCGCCGAGATCAGCGGCGACCCGCAGGCGCTGGCCAGCGCGCTGGACAAGATCCACCGCTACGCGCAGGGCATCCCGTTCCAGGCGGCCGAGGAGCATCCGGCCACGGCGCAGATGATGATCATGAACCCGCTGTCCGGCGGCGGCATCGCCAACCTGTTCTCGACCCATCCGGCCACCGAGGAACGCATTGCGCGCCTGATGCAGATGGCACAGACCGGCACCTATCCCGTCTGAGCGCGCCGGAAATCCGGGGCGCGGCCCCGTCACAAGGTAAACTGCCCGCTGTTCCGCGTGGACCGGCGGGCTTTTTTTGGCCCGTGCTCCGCGCCTTCCCGATTCACGCCTTACCCGCTGCCTGATCCGCCGCCTGACCGATATGCGCCTGCCTCCCGATTCGCTTGCCTTCCAGATGCTTGGTGCCGCCACCGCGGTGCGCGCCGTCAGCGAAGGCACGGCCTTGCCCCAGGCGATCGAAGACGCCGCCGCACAACTGAAGCTCGACCGAGTGCGCGACGCCGCCACGCGCGGCGCGCTGCAGGACATCGCCTACCGCACCATGCGCCAGTTCGGCACTGCGCGCGCGCTGGTGACCAGACTGGTGACGCGGCCGCCCGGCGCGCAGGTCGATTCGCTGCTGGCAGTAGCGCTGGCGCTGTTGCTGGAACACGGGCCGGGCCCGCGCGAGCGGCACGACGGCGCCGACCCGGCGCGCCACGATACCGACGCCGGCCGTCCGGGCTACAGCACCTTCACGGTGGTCGACCAGGCCGTCAGCGCGGCCGCCTCCGAACCCAAGACCGCGCATGCGCGCGGACTGGTCAACGCGGTGCTGCGCCGTTTCCTGCGCGAGCGCAAGGCCCTGCTCGCTGAAGTCAACCGCGACGAGCAGGCGCGCTGGAACCTGCCGCCGTGGTGGCTGCGCATGCTGCGCGAGGCCTACCCCGACCAGTGGATGGCGCTGGCCGCCAGTGCCAACGTGCGCCCGCCGATGACGGTGCGCGTCAACACCGCGCGCGTGTCGGTGCAGCAGTACCGCACCGACCTCGCCAACGCCGGCCTGGCCGGGCACGTCGTCGGTCCGCAGGCGGTGCGCCTGGTGCGCGCGGTGCCGGTGAACCAGCTGCCCGGCTTTGCCGAAGGCGCGGTCTCGGTGCAGGACGCCGGCGCGCAACTGGCCGCGCCGTTGCTCGAGGTGGCCGACGGCATGCGCGTGCTCGATGCCTGCGCGGCGCCCGGCGGCAAGACCGGACATTTGCTGGAGCTGGCCGATATCGAAGTGACCGCGGTCGAAAGCGACGCGCAGCGCGCCACCCGCATCGGCGAGAACCTGGCGCGCCTTGGCAAGTCGGCAAAGATCGTGGTCGGCGATGCCAGCCGGCCCGCCGACTGGTGGGACGGGCAACTCTTCGACCGCATCCTCGCCGACGTGCCGTGCTCGGCCTCGGGCATCGTGCGGCGCCATCCCGATATCCGCTGGCTGCGCCGCGAAACCGATATCGCCAAGCTGATCACCGAGCAGCGCCGCATCGTCTCGCAGCTGTGGCCGCTGCTCAAGCCGGGCGGCATCCTGGTCTATGTCACCTGTTCTATTTTTCCAACGGAGGGCGAGGAGCAGGCGCGCTGGTTTGGTGAGCAACTGGCAGATGCGATACGATTGCAGGCGCCGGGACAGCTGCTGCCCGGCACCCATGCAACGCTTGCCGCGGGCGCGGACGGTGACAAGGCCACCCTTGACAGCACCGGCCGCACCGACGGTACCAGCCTGCCATCCGATCACGATGGCTTCTTCTACGCCCGCTTCCAGAAACGCGCCTGATCTGATCCGATGCCGAGCACGCCGCGCCTGTCAGGCTTTCGCGTTGAAGTGGACCTCCGCCACCGACGGGTGGCGCGCTGGGCCCTCGCGCTGCTGCTGGCGCTGGTCGCCGTGCTGTGGCTGCCGCGCGCGGCGCAGGCACAGGTCATCGAGGCCACCGAGGCCCGCGTCGAATACCAGGACGGCGGCTTCGAGCTTGCCGCCAGCTTCGACTTCGACCTGCCGCCCGCGCTCGAGGACGCGCTGCACAAGGGCATCTCGCTGTATTTCGCGGTCGACTTCCAGCTGTCGCGCTCGCGCTGGTACTGGTTCGACGACAAGCCGGTCAACACCACCCGCAGCGTGCGCCTGTCGTACCAGCCGCTGACGCGCCAGTACCGCATCTCCACCGGCGGCCTGCAGCTGCCGTTCACGCGGCTGAAGAGCGCGCTGCAGTTTATCCAGCGCGTGCGCGGCTGGCGCGTGTTCGAGCGCAACGCGGTCAAGCCCGGCGAGACCTACAACGCCGAAGTGCGCATGCGGCTGGACCTGTCGCAATTGCCCAAGCCGTTCCAGATCAACGCCGTCAACACGCGCGACTGGAACCTGGCGTCCGACTGGCGGCGCTTCACCTACACCGTGCCGACCGACCTGAGCACGCCGCCCGCGCCACCGCCGCAGCCTCAGCCGCCGGCACCGCCACCGGCATTGCCTGCGTTGCCGGCCTCGCCCGCCATGCCTGCCCCGGCTGCGGCCTCGGCACCCGCCGCGGCCAATGAGCGTGGCCCGATGGAAGGGCGTGGCCTGTACCTGCAGGCCGTCTCGTACGCGTTGTCGCCGGCGATGCTGGCGCAGCCGGCCCCGAGCCAGCCATGAGCACTCCGTTGTGGGACAGCCGGTTCCGGCGCGTGCTGTCCCGCGTCGTGGCCGGCATCATCGTGTTCCTGGCGCTGGTGCTGGTGGGCCTGCTGGCCGGCGCCTCGGCCAATACCGAATTCTTCGATCGCTATTTCACCCTGCTGTTCAAGGTGAACCTGGTGATCGGCGCGCTGCTGGTGCTGACCGTCGGCGCGCTCGCGGTCACGCTGTGGCTGCGCTATCGCCGCGGCAAGTTCGGCACGCGGCTGATGACCAAGCTCGCGGTGTTCTTCGGCGTGGTGGGCGTGCTGCCCGGCGTGCTGATCTACCTGGTGTCGCTGCAGTTTGTCTCGCGCAGTATTGAATCCTGGTTCGACGTGCGCGTGGAAACCGCGCTCGAGGCCGGACTGAACCTGGGGCGCTCCACCATCGACAGCTCGCTGGCCGACCTGCAGGTCAAGGCACGGCTGATGTCCGAACAGCTGGCCGGCGCGTCCGGCGTGGCCACCTCGCTGCAGCTGAACCGGCTGCGCGAGCAGTACGGCGTGCAGGAAGCCGCGATCTTCACCGGCAGTGGCCGCGTGCTGGCATCGGCTTCCAGCAACTATGCCTCGCTGGTGCCGGACCTGCCTTCCGGCGTGCTGGCGGAACAGGCGCGGCTGGCCGGTGGCTATGCCGCGGTGGAAGGCGGCACCGATCCGTCGAGCGATATCGGGCAGGCTGCCGAGCGTGTCGACAGCAGCCACCTGTATCGCCTGCGCGTGATCATTCCGCTGGGCGCGGCGCCGGGCCCCGCGCAGGATACGGTCGGTGCCGCCAGCGCACCGCGTGCGCTGTCCCGCTCGCCGCGCTGGGCCGGCTCGGGCCTGTCGGTGGAGCGCAGCCCCGAGGATTCGCCGTCGAGCGGCTTCGGCCTGGTCGGCGAAACCGTGCGCGAAGAGCGCTACCTGCAGGTACTGCACCCGGTGCCGGCAGTGCTCGCGCGCAATGCCGACGAGGTCCAGCGCGCGTACCAGGAATACCAGGAGAAGGCGCTGGGCCGCACCGGCCTGCGCAAGATGTATATCGGCACGCTGACACTGACGCTGTTCCTGGCGGTGTTTATCGCGGTGATGCTGGCGCTGCTGCTCGGCGGCCAGTTGGCGCGCCCGCTGCTGATGCTGCTGCAGGGGACCAAGGAAGTGGCCGAGGGCGATCTGTCGCCCAAGCGCGAGCTGAAGAGCCGCGACGAGCTGGGCATGCTCACCCAGCAGTTCAACCAGATGACGCGCCAGCTGGCCGAGGCGCGCCTGGCCGTGGAAGAAAACCGCGCCGCGCTGGAGCAGTCGAAGGCCTACCTCGAAAGCGTGCTGCAGAACCTCACCGCGGGCGTGCTGGTGTTCGACCGCCGCTTCGTGCTGATTACCGCCAACCCTGGCGCCGAGCGCATCTTCCGCCAGCCGTTCGGCGCGGTGATGGGCCTGCCGATGGAACAGATCCCCGGCATGGGCCCGTTCGGCGAGATCGTGCGCCAGGCCTTCTCGGACCAGAACACCAGCGAGGTGCTGGGCGGCGCCGAGCACTGGCAGAAGCAGATCGAGCTGCCGCAGGGCGAAGAGCAGCCGCTGACGCTGCTGGTGCGCGGCGCGCGCCTGCCGGGCGGCGAGCGCGACGAGCCCGGCTATGTGATCGTCTTCGACGATATTTCCGATGTGATTTCCGCTCAACGCTCGGTGGCGTGGGGCGAGGTGGCACGGCGCCTGGCACACGAGATCAAGAATCCGCTCACGCCGATCCAGCTCTCGGCCGAGCGCCTGCAGATGAAGCTCTCGCCCAAGCTCGAGGGCACCGATGCCGACGTGCTCAAGCGCGGTGCCGCCACCATCGTCAACCAGGTGGCCGCGATGAAGCGCATGGTCGATGATTTCCGCGACTACGCGCGCACGCCGCCGGCGGTGCTGCAATCGCTGCAGCTCAACAGCCTGGTGGCCGAGGTCCTGCACCTGTACGGCATCGACGATCCGGCGGTGCACGAGCACCCGGTGATCCATCCGACGCTGGGCCGTGCGCTGCCCGAGATCAAGGGCGATCCGACGCAGCTGCGCCAGGTCATCCACAACCTGCTGCAGAACGCGCAGGACGCGGCCGCGGAGAACGTCGCGGCCGGTAGGGCGGCGCCCCATATCACTCTGCACACCGAGACTGTAGAATACAAAGATTCTGCCGGCGAGAACCGGCAGGCCGTCAAGCTCACCATTGCGGACAATGGTCCCGGTTTTGCACCACGCATCCTGAGCCGTGCGTTCGAGCCTTATGTGACCACCAAAGCCAAGGGCACGGGTCTCGGGCTCGCGATGGTAAAGAAGATCATTGACGAACACGGCGCGCGCATCGAACTGCGCAATCGCATGGAAGGTGCCGAGATCGTCGGTGCGCAGATCTCGATCCTGTTCGTTAAACTGGCATAGTCAACATTGGCGTCCGGTCCCGGAACGCTGCGGTGGGGTTAAGAGGGGAAGTATGGCAACCATCCTCGTAGTCGATGACGAAATGGGAATCCGGGAGCTGCTCTCGGAGATCCTCAGCGACGAAGGCCATGTGGTCGAACTCGCGGAAAACGCGCAACAGGCGCGCGATTACCGTGCGGCGGGCACGCCCGATCTCGTGCTGCTCGATATCTGGATGCCCGATACCGATGGCGTCACGCTGCTCAAGGAGTGGTCCGCGCAGGGACAGCTGACCATGCCCGTGATCATGATGTCGGGCCACGCCACCATCGATACCGCGGTCGAGGCCACCAAGATCGGCGCGCTCAATTTCCTGGAAAAGCCGATCGCGCTGCAGAAGCTGCTGTCCGCGGTGGAGCAGGGCCTGGCCCGCGGCATCGAACGCCCGCGCAGCACCACCACGGCCGCCGCCGCACCCGCCACCGCGCCGACCGCGGAGCCAGGCACGGCCGCCGCCACGCCCGAGGCCACTGCCGAAGCCGCACCCAACGGCAACCCGGCGCGCGTGCCCGAAGCCGAGATGCAGTTCTCGTTCGACATGCCGCTGCGCGAAGCGCGCGACCTGTTCGAGCGCGCCTATTTCGAATACCACCTGCTGCGCGAACACGGCAGCATGACCCGCGTGGCCGAGAAGACCGGCCTGGAGCGTACCCACCTGTACCGCAAGCTCAAGCAGCTCGGCGTCGAGCTGGGCCGCAACAAGCCAGAGCCGGCCGAACACTGAGGCAGTGCCCTACATGACGCTTGACTGGCCCAAAAAGACCAGTTATAGTTTCGCTTCTTTGGCCCGGTAGCTCAGTCGGTAGAGCAGAGGATTGAAAATCCTTGTGTCGGCGGTTCGATTCCGTCCCAGGCCACCAGAACAGGAAAGCCCGGCTCTTGCAGCCGGGCTTTTTGCATTGGGCGGTCAGTCAGTGTGGCTGCCATGCCGCCCGCGCTGTCGCCGACGCGGCGCAACAGCCAATCCAGAAGTAAAAATCTTCTACTTGGCAGCCGATCCATGTCTCTCTAGGATGCCCTGACGCACCGCCACCAGGCGGGACGGGCCGGCCGGCCAAGCCGCATTGCAACGCGCAGCCATAACGCGGATACCCCGGCCCCGCGCCGATACTTTCTTACCGGGGGTTGGATGGACACACTGATCGGGACGGACAAGCACTGGCCGCCGCAGACCGCGGCCGGCGAGCGTGGCTTGTGGAAGAGCACCGTGGCGGCGGCCAGCCAGGCGCTGGGGGCGGCGGGGCGGATGCAGCAGGCGGTGTCGCAGACGCTGAAGCTGCAGAACAAGATCCGCGCGCTGCGCGACGAGCTGCATCAGATGGAAGCCGAGCGCGACGTCTACCGCGAGCTGCACGCGCGCACGGTGGAAGAGCTGCACCAGGCCATCGACCGCAGCCCGGCGGAGATCAAGAGGCTGCGCGCCGAGGCCGAGGCCATGCAGGTGCGCCATCGCGCCTACAAGCTGCTGGTGCAGCACTACATGCGCATCGGCACGCCGATCGATCCGGCTGTGTTTGCCGAGCAGCGCAGCCGCGTGCAGCAGCACATCCTGTTCCAGCGCCGCAAGGGCATCCCGGTGGCGAATATCGTGGTCGAGGATATTGCCTTCCTGTTGCGCTGAATGGCGCTGAACGGCGCGATTCGAAACCCGGCGTCAGCACACAACATCGCCAGCGCGCATTGACGCGCCCGGGCCGCGGCGGAACACTGTCGCGACCGCGCGCGCAGCCGCTGCGCCGCGGCGTTGCCCTGCTCGGGGCCACGACCTGCCACCGTTCGAGGCGTCGTCTCAGGCGACGTTGTCTACCTTGTTGCTGCGCGCTGTCCCCATCGTTTCCGCTACTGGTCCTGATAAAAGTCCACGGGCGTGCCTTGCTCCCGCCCATGCTTCGCGCCGCTGCGACGGCGCAGCGCAGCGATGAGTACGCTGGCGCGCCGCCTGGTGGCGGAAGGACTCGGCACCGCGCTGCTGGTGGCGATCGTGGTCGGCTCGGGCATTCGTGCCGAGCGCCTCGCCGCCGGCGATACCGCGCTCGCGCTGCTGGCTAACTCGCTCGCCACCGGCGCCGGGCTGGTGGCCTTGCTGGTGTCGCTCGGGCCGGTCTCGGGCGGGCATTTCAACCCGGTGGTGAGCCTGTCGGCCCTGGTGCAGGGCGCGCTGGCGCCGCGCGACGCCCTGCGCTATGTGCTGATGCAGCTGACGGGCGGCGTCTGCGGCGTGCTCGCGGCGCACGCCATGTTCGGCGAGCCGGCACTGGCATGGTCGGCGCAGAGCCGCACCGGCGCGTCGATGTGGTGGAGCGAGTTCGTGGCCACCTTCGGCCTGGTCGGCGTGGGCATCGGCACGCTGCGCAGCCGCCCGCAGCTGGTGCCGTTCGTGGTGGCCGGATATATCACCGCGGGCTACTGGTTCACGTCGTCGACCTCGTTCGCCAATCCCGCGCTGACGCTGGCCTGCGCGCTGACCGATACCTTCACCGGGATCCGGCCGCAGGACGTGCCGGGTTTCATGCTGGCGCAGATCGGCGGCGG
The DNA here is from genome assembly GCF_900250075.1 of Cupriavidus taiwanensis. Lineage (NCBI taxonomy): Bacteria > Pseudomonadati > Pseudomonadota > Betaproteobacteria > Burkholderiales > Burkholderiaceae > Cupriavidus > Cupriavidus taiwanensis. Next base: position 198,361 of record NZ_LT977070.1, on the reverse strand, counting down.
GCTGGCGGCCACGCTGCTGTTCCACTGGCTGTTTCGCAAACCCGCCGCGGTGACCTCGGCTCCGGTCAGGGTGACTAGCGGCGCAACTACCAGCGCCGATTGAGCTGCACGCCGAAGATCGAGCCGCTCGGCTGCGACGCCCATGCGTCGGCCGGCGCGGTGTAGCCGATGCCATCCACATCGCTGGCGCGGCTGTAGGTGTAGAAAGCGCGCAGGTTGGCATTGCCGGCCGACTTGCCCAGCGTCAGCGTCGGCGCCACCGTCAGCGCGGTGCGCTGGCCGCTGACGCCGAAGCCGGACGAGATCTGGTCGTGCGACACCTCGAAGTTAAGCCGGAACTGGCTGCTGGCGACGTACGCGGGACGCAGGCGCGTGGTGGTCCATTGCAGCGTGCCGACTGGCGAACGGTCGAACTGCAGGCTCTGCTCGACCGCGCCGCTCAGCCCCCAGCGGCTCTTCCATTCGATGGAATCGGCCACCCGCGTGCGCGACAGCGACGGTCCCATGCCGGTATAGCCGGTCATGGCGTTGCGTGAACCCGAGCCGAACTGCACCCCCAGCCGGTTGGTGCCGAACAGCACGCCTTTCTGCTCGTGCAGCGCCGACGCCCACCACGCCCCGCCCGAGTCTTCCACCAGCGGCTGGGCTTCCACCCGCGTGAAGCCGAGCTGGACCGAGCCCTGTTCATTGGTGGGGATCGGCGCGGTGCGCAGCGAGTGGTAGCTGGGCAGGTTCTGGCCGTTCGAGTCGGCGCGGGCGGTGTACTGGTAGCTCAGGCCGATATCGCCGATCAGCCTGGCGTTGTCCACGCCGAAGCGCATCGCCGTCGAATTGGGCGGCAACAGCCCGGATGACATCAGGAACGGCGCGTTGTCGCGCCGGCCGGCCCACATGGTGGCGCCGTCCAGCACCGCCAGCCCGCTCACCGCCGTATAGAACTGCGGCACCAGCGCATAGGGATCGATCGCCGCCGGGCGGCCATTGACGGTGGTGGCATCCGTGCCGCGCGCCTGCGCGATCAGCATCACCTGGGCGCCGCCGTCGAGGTCCAGCACCGACTCGCGGATCCGGACCTCGCCCGCGCTGCGGCAGGCCAGCCCGCTGCCGATGCCGGTGGACAGCGCGCCACCGGGGCAGGCGCGCATGGTGGACGGGCGATCCTCGACCGCGGCGCGTCCGCTGTAGCTCAGGCGCCACACGGACTCGCCCGCCGGGTCATCGGCGGGCAGCTGGGAATGCAATACCGGCGGCGCGTCCGACGGCGTGCCGGCGTCCGCCGCGCCTTGAGCCGGGGCAGGGCGCGCCTCGGCCTGGAACTCGCCAAGCCTGGGCGGGAACAGCACCAGCGGCGGTGGCGGCAGGGCCGGGGGTTCGGGTGGGCCGACCATGTCGGGTTCGACCGGCGGCAGGGCCGCGGCGACGCTGGTGTCCGCCGAAGCGGGTACGGTGACGCCCGCCGCGGGCGCCGCTTCGCCGGCGATCAGCGCGGCGAGCGGATCCTCGGCGGTGACCGGCGCGGGGGGTTGCGCGGTTTCGGCGGTCGCCGCTGCCAGCGCTGGGGCGGGTGCCGCCGCTGACGCAGTGACGGTTGCCGGCACCGCTCGCCGCGGCGCGATGCGCGGCGGCCGCAAGGCTGCCGCGGATTCGTCAGCGCTCGTCACCGGAGCGCTGGTCTGCGCGCATGCCACCAGACCCCAGGCGGCCAGCACGGCAAAGCCGACGCGGCGCAGCGGCACGCGACGGCCTGCGCAAGCGCCAGGCGGCTTCAGGGGGGGTCGACGAGAACAAGCAGGCAATTGGTACGGCAACGGGGCGATTCAGCGGGCAACCACGATATCCGGCAGGCAGGGCTCCGGAGGCGGGACTGTTTTTTATCAGCCGAGACCATTTGACCGCAAGCCGGGTTACAAAATCCATCACACCGTGCGGCGTCTCACAATACGAAAAACAGCGGAAATGACGCAATCGACTAGCGAAAACCCGCACTTGCGCGGGGCCCCGTGCCGAAAGGGCCACCGCTATAATCGGCTGGCTTGGTGCGACACGCATTCTCGTGTCCGGGTAGCTCCAACGTAAGGAGCATCGACCTTGTCGAGACAAGGGGAGGGCTTCGGCCTGAACCGTCCAATCTCGACCATTACTTGCTTAGACGAACCCGGCCGAACAGCTAGGGGGAGTCCGATGTGTTGTGAGGAAGCCGGAACAGTGGCCAACTTGCAGCTTGCTTTTTGCTGGATGGATTTCCAGCCATTGCCCAAGGGCGGGGACGCTCGCCTTTGGGCGAGTTCTCTGTAGGCATCCCCCTAACGGAGGGTGTATGCGGTCAAACAGCGGAGATTCCGTTGTATCGCCGCAACATAGCATTCAAACCGTTCTGGATAGAACGGCGCTACGTTCTTTGGGACGGCAGCCAGCGCTCGCAAGAGTGACCGATGCCGTCAAGCGCTCGCTTGCATAGGAGCACAGTGGTAGGTAAGTGAGGTCCCGGAGCGGTAGCTCTGTGCATTATGGTTCGGTCGGATATGCCCGAAAGGGTTACACGATAGAGAACCTGCTATGCGACTAGCAGTAGCCTAGGGAGACATGCGTCACTGGTAACGGTGGGGTGTGAAGCTCTCCTGACAATGTAGCCCCCGAAAGGGTGCCATCAGGTCGCGAGACAGGATGGTGGAGGCTCCGAGCAGCAACGGGGTTGAGGCGCTAGGCTGACTGGTATGGGTAACGTAAGTGAACTGCTGATAAACGTCGTAACGATTGAGATGCCAAAGCTGCTGCTAGGCATTAACCAAAAGGTGTGTGGTCGGTTGTCCTACTCAAGCCTTGGGACACGTCGCCACGATGACCACCGGCGGAAAGGCAGACCCTAACCCAGTCGTGTAATGCGCAGGGAACGTGGTAAGCCCGTATGGCTGCCGGAGCGCAGTTTGGCTCAGGCAGGCGAACCGCAAGGAACGCTGTTGGCTGTGCGGGTATGGGAGGTTGGAAAAAGCGAATGCCGGGCTGTAATGGTCCGGATAGGGGTTGAGACATCATCCCACGCGAAAGCGGGCAGACTTCCAACTGGTCAATCGTCGCAGGACGGCTGACTGATCTCGCTTGTTTAAATTTCATCCCTTGAGGGGCAACACGTCCCTCAAGGGGCGTGCTGTCTCTTGATGTTGGGGGAGATCCTCAAGATAGGAGAGCAGCATGGAAGCATTGATCCGCAAGGATGAATCTGCGCTCTCCGGCGTGCCGCAAACCTGGGGCGCCATTAATTGGCGCCGCGTGGAGCGGAACGTTCGAGAAATGCAGATTCGAATTGCGAAGGCGACACAGGAAGGGGACTGGCGTAGGGTGAAAGCCCTGCAACGGTCTCTGACCCGCTCGTTCTCCGCCAAAGCACTGGCGGTACGACGAGTGACGATGAACCAAGGTAAGCGAACGGCAGGCGTCGATCGCGAAAAGTGGACAACGCCTGAAGCCCGGTGGGAAGCCATTGGGAGGTTGAAGCGCCGGGGGTACAGACCTTTGCCATTACGGAGGGTTTTCATCCCCAAGGCCAATGGGAAGGAGCGCCCTCTGGGCATTCCAACCATGTTGGACCGAGCCATGCAAGCGCTGTATTTGCTGGCGCTGGAACCGGTGTCCGAAGGAACGAGCGATCCGAACTCCTATGGGTTCAGGACCAACCGATCCACCGCGGATGCCATGTCCCAGCTGTTTGTTTCCCTATCTCAGAAGGCCTCGGCTCAATGGGTACTGGAAGCAGACATCAAAGGATGCTTTGACCATATCAGTCACGACTGGCTGGAGAGCAATGTCCCCATGGACAAAGCAATCCTGCGCAAGTGGTTGAAAGCTGGCGTGGTATTTCAGGGCCAGTTTCAGGCGACCGAAGCCGGAACACCGCAGGGAGGCATCATTTCCCCGACTCTGGCAAATGTGGCGCTGAACGGCTTGGAAACGCAACTCACCGAGTTCCTCAGAACGAAGTTGGGAGCGACCAAGGCGAAAAGGCTCAAAGTGAACGTTGTGCGTTATGCGGACGACTTCGTCATCACCGGTGATACGCCGGAGGTCCTAGAGGACGAAGTGAAGCCGTGGATAGAACAGTTCCTTGCAGTACGGGGGCTGTCGCTGTCTACGGAGAAAACGCGGATCGTCAGCATCACTGATGGCTTTGACTTCCTAGGGTGGAATTTCCGGAAGTACTCCGGAACCCTGCTCATAAAGCCAAGCAAGAAAAACGCGCAAGCGTTCTATCGCAAGGTAAAGGCGGTCATCAGCACCAACAAGACGGTGGAGCAGTCGGACTTAATTCGACTGTTAAACCCGATGCTACGGGGCTGGGCACAGTATCACAGTCCGGTGGTGGCGAAAGCGGTGTTCGCCCGCGTGGAGCATGAAATCTTCAATGCTCTGCGACGGTGGGCAAAGCGGCGACATCCACATAAGTCCGTCGAATGGGTGCGTAGGAAATACTTTGCGACCGTCGGCGAACGAAACTGGGTGTTTGGAACCAAGTTCGTGAGCGGCAACGGCAGTGTAGGCTGGACAGAACTGTATTCGCTTGCGGGTACGACTATCCGGCGGCACAAGAAGATTCGGGGGGACTACAATCCCTTCGATCCTACGCAGGAACGGTACGGCGAAAAGCTGCGACAGGAGCGAATGTTGGAAAACATGGCGCACCGGAAGCAGTGGATCAAGCTGTATCTATCCCAGCAAGGCTTGTGCGCAGTGTGTCAGTGCAAGATAACCAAGGAAACAGGATGGGAAGATCATCACATCGAACCTCGCATACGCGGGGGCTCCGATGCGCTAGGGAATCGCGTGCTGCTGCATCCGAACTGTCACAAGCAAGTGCATCACCAAGGTAGAACTGTTGTGAAGCCGGTGTCCGAAGGGGCATTTAGTTGAGACTCGAGCCGTATGCGGGGAAACTCGCACGTACGGTTCCTAGGGGGGGACAGGTCAGTAATGACCTTCGTCCCTACCCTACTCTTTCGGGTAAGACAGCCCTCGGCCGCGCGCGCGGGTCCAGCGCCGGGCATGCGGGGCACGCCGCCGTGCCCGTTCGCCACAGGCACAGCGCTGCGCAGGCTGCCGTACCCCGGCGGCCGGTGCGTCACGGTCCGGCGCGCGGCCTCATGCAAGCCGTGCGCCCGCATCCGAATCAATATCTATAAGAGGAGAAGTGGAGATGGAACGTCGTTCCTTTCTGTTGAAAGCGTCGGCCGTGGCTGCCACCGGGGCACTGGCCGCGTGCGGCAAGGGTGAAGAGAAGGCAGCGCCTGCCGCCGCCAGCGGCCCGGCCGCGCCGGCCGTAGTGGGCAGCAACCCCGCCGTGGAATGGCGCCTGGCCTCGAGCTTTCCCAAGTCGCTCGACACCATCTATGGCGGTGCCGAGCTGCTGTCGGCCCGCGTCAAGGAGCTGACCGACGGCAAATTCAACATCAAGGTCTTTGCCGCCGGTGAAATCGTGCCCGGCCTGCAGGTGCTGGACGCGGTGCAGAACAATACCGTGCAGATCGGCCACACCGCCGGCTACTACTACTTCGGCAAGAACCCGACGCTGTGCTTTGACACCACCATCCCGTTCGGCCTGACCGCACGCCAGCAGAACGCCTGGATGATGCAGGGCAACGGCATGAAGCTGATGCGCGAGTTCTTCAAGGAATACAACGTCGTCAACTTCCTGGGCGGCAACACCAACGCGCAGATGGGCGGCTGGTTCCGCAAGGAAATCAAGACCGTGGCCGACCTGCAGGGCCTGAAGTACCGCATCGCCGGGTTTGCCGGCGTGGTGCTGTCGCGCCTGGGCGTGGTGCCGCAGCAGATTGCCGGCGGCGACATCTACCCCGCGCTGGAGAAGGGCACCATCGACGCGGCCGAGTGGGTGGGCCCGTACGATGACGAGAAGCTGGGCTTCTACAAGGTGGCGCCGTTCTACTACTACCCGGGCTGGTGGGAAGGCAGCGCGCAGCTGTCGTTCTACGCCTCGGCCAGCGAGTTCGAGAAGCTGCCGGCGCTGTACAAGCGCGCGCTTGAAACCGCCACCATCGAGGCGCACACCAACATGATGGCCAAGTACGACACGGTCAACCCGCAGGCGCTGGCGCGCCTGCTGGAAAACGGCGTCAAGCTGCGCCCGTTCTCCAAGGAGATCATGGAGGCCTGCTTCAAGGCGACCCAGGAGTCCTACGCCGACGAAACCGCGAAGAACCCGTCGTTCAAGAAGATCTACGACGACTGGCGCGTGTTCCGCAACAACCAGGCGGCCTGGTTCAACGTGGCCGAGCAGGGCTACGCCCAGTTCAGCTTCGCGCGCAAGCTGTAAGCCGCGTGGCGCCCGGGCAACCGGGCCTGCCGCAAAACCCCATGTTCCCCTGGGAGCATGGGGTTTTTTGTTGGCGGCGGCCGCACGCGGGGCGCGCCGGCGGGGATGGCGCGGCCCCGGTAGAATCGCCGGCATCGATCGGAAATCCCTATGCAACTCGGCATTCTCTACGCCCTGCTGGCCTACCTCATCTGGGGCCTGCTCCCGCTCTACATCAAGTCGCTTCCCGGCATCGCCCCGATGGAGATCCTGCTGCACCGGATGGTGTGGTCGCTGGTCTTCCTGGGGCTGATCCTGGCCTGGCGCCGCCAGTGGGCGTGGCTGGGCCAGGTGGTCAGGGACCGGCGCCTGTTGCTGTCGTTTGCCGCCAGCGCGGCGCTGCTGTGCGCCAACTGGTTCCTGTATATCTGGGCGGTGTCGGCCAACCGCGTGGTCGACGCCAGCCTGGGGTATTTCATCAATCCGCTGTTCAGCGTGCTGCTCGGCGTGGTGTTCCTGCATGAGCGCCTGCGCCGGGTGCAATGGCTGGCGATCGCGGTGGCGGCCGCTGGCGTGGCCTGGCTGACGGTGGCGGCCGGGCAGCTGCCGTGGATCGCGCTGGGCCTGGCCGCCAGCTTTGGCGGCTACGGGCTGCTGCGCAAGACCGGTGCGCTGGGCGCGCTGGAAGGGCTGTCGCTGGAAACGCTGCTGCTGTTCCCGCTGGCCGCGGCGGCGCTGGGCTGGCTGTTCGCCACCGGCCAGGACAGCTTTACCCACGCAGCGCCGGGTACGCAGTGGCTGCTGTTGCTGGCCGGGCCGGTGACGGCGGTGCCGCTGCTGTTCTTTGCCGCCGGCGCACGGCGCATTCCGCTGTCGCTGCTGGGGCTGCTGCAGTACACCGGTCCGACCCTGCAACTGCTGCTGGGCGTGTGGCTGTGGCACGAGCCGTTCCCGGCGCAGAAGCAGGTGGGCTACGCGCTGATCTGGCTGTCGCTGGCCTTGTATGCGGCCGAAGGACTGTGGATGAATGCGCGGCAGAAGCCCGCTGGCATCCAATCTATCAATGAGACGACCTGAAAATCGATATCAGCCATTTATCCCGTTGATAATCTGCGGATAGCCGCTCCGCATCCCGGCCCCCATGTCCGCCCCGCCTGACGCCACTGCCGCGGTCCAGCGCAAGATCATCCATTGCGACTGCGACTGCTTCTACGCCTCGGTCGAAATGCGCGACGACCCGTCGCTGCGCGGCCGGCCGATGGCCGTGGGCGGCGCGCCAGACCGGCGCGGGGTGATCGCCACCTGCAACTACGAGGCGCGTGCCTATGGCGTGCGCTCGGCGATGGCGTCGGCGCAGGCGCTCAAGCGCTGCCCGGACCTGCTGATCGTGCGCCCCGCGATGGACAAGTACCGCGAGGTCTCGCGCCGCATCTTCGCGATCTACCGCGAATACACCGCGCTGGTCGAGCCGCTGTCGCTGGACGAGGCCTACCTCGATGTCAGCCTGTGCACGCACCATGCCGGCAGCGCCACCCGCATCGCCGAAGAGATCCGCCAGCGCGTGCGCGAGGAAGTCGGGGTGACCGTATCGGCCGGCGTCGGCCCCAGCAAGTTCGTCGCCAAGATCGCCAGCGACTGGAACAAGCCCGACGGCCTGTTCGTGGTCCGGCCCGCCGCGGTCGATGCCTTTGTCGCCGCGCTGCCGGTCGAGCGCATCCATGGCGTGGGCAAGGTCACCGCGGCCAAGCTGCGCCGGCTGGGGGCCGAGACCTGCGGCGACCTGCGGCCGTGGTCGCCGGACCGCCTGCATCGCGAGTTCGGCGTGTTCGGGGCGCGGCTGTACAAGCTGTGCCGCGGCGTCGACGAGCGCGCGGTCACGCCCGAGCGCGAGCGCAAGTCGATCAGCGTGGAAGAGACCTATGCCGACGACCTGCCCGACCTGCAGGCCTGCCTGGCCGAGCTGGAACCGCTGATCGCCATGCTGGAGGCGCGCATCGCGCGCGCCCAGGCGCACGACACCATTGACAAGCTCACGGTAAAGCTGCGCTTCTCCGACTTCCGGCAGACCACGGTGGAATGCCGCGGCCATGCCCCGGACCGCGGCGTCTATGCACGGCTGCTGGCCGAGGGCCATGCGCGCCGGGGCTTGCCGGTGCGGCTGCTGGGGGTTGGGGTGGGCACGAGCGACCGGGATACCGCGCAGCTGGAGTTGTTCGATTGATCGCTGGTTTATTTACGTGATTTATCAGCAATGAAGAAATAAGCGCGGATCGATAATTCCCATCGATAAACCGGCTTACTGCAGGTCGTTGCGCATCACCAGCAACCACGGCATATGCGAGTTGGTGATCCCGTCGAGCCGACCCGAATCGCCCAGCTCGATCTCTTCCATCGATACCGATTGCTGGACGTTGCCGCCGATGGCCCGCACCACGCGCGCGGCCGGATCCACGGCGACCACGATGTCGCAATGCATCGGCGTGGTGCCGAAGCCGATCTCGGCGATGTCCTCGAGATAGCGGTCACGGCCGCGACCGGCGCAGATGATGTCGCCGGGGCGCGGCATCGCCGGCACGGGCTCGATACGGAACGCGGGGCGGGGCAGGATGCCGTCGCGGGCGTCGACCACGTACATCGAGTGCGACTGGCCGGTCAGGAACTGCCGCTCGTCCAGCCCCGCCTTGCGCAACACCCATGACACAAAGACCGCCGACCAGGCCCAGGCGCCCTGCGTGACCTGCCTGCAGCTGGGCGTTTCGCCGACGATGCCCCAGTAGCGGCGCGCCAGCGTGCAGCCCAGCGGCGTGGCCTCCATGCCGGTGCCGTCCGGAAACGACAGGCAGCTGGCTGCCGGCGGCGGGTTGCCGTTGGTCTTGGACTCGGTATCAGTGGTGGCCACGGCGGGCGCTGCGGCGTCGGTCGGGGACGCCAGCGGCAGCTCGGGAGGCAATTCCGGCGCCGGCACCGGGCTGTAGGTCACGCAAGAGGTGTCGTCGCGGCCCAGCCGCACCACCTGTCCGCCCCAGCGGGCCCATTCCTTGGTGGCGATCTCGACGATGCGCTCGCGCGGCGTGGCGCCCGGGCTCGTCACAGGCCGCTCGGTGTCCGGCAGCGCCCGCGCTTGCGGCCGGGCCGGTTCGATAACGGTGGTGCAGGCGCTCAGCAGCGCCAGCAGCGCGGCCGCGCCGGCGGCGCGCAGCGGCGCACGCGCCTGTGGAGAACGCTGTGGAATCGGCTGTGGAAAGCGTTGTGCATAACGCTGTGGAGATCTGCGGCGCTGCGGACGGGCAAACATGTTGGCCCCACATGGCACGGCGCCCGGCATGGCGAGTTCTGGCCAAGGCTGGACGCCTGTTGGAAGACTTGGCGCGCGATCGCCCAGGCGCGGAGCGGGCGATGCGGCGGATACTGCAGGATATTCAGCTCACGACTGTGGATAACGTCCCCCGCCTGGCGCGCGCCTGCGCCCTCGGGCACCGGGGCGGCGGCATGGCGGGGTCAGGCAATGCCGGGCTCTGCAGTGCAGCCCGTCAGGATCACTGGTTGACAGCGTCCTTGAACTTCTGGCCCGCCTTGAACTTCACGGTCTTGGCGGCTTCGACCTTGATTTCTTCACCGGTACGCGGGTTGCGCGCCATGCGCTCGCCACGCTCGCCCTTGCTGAACGTGCCAAAGCCGATGAGGCTCAGCGTGTCACCCTTGGCCACAGCGTCCATGATGGCCGACAGGGTCACGTTCAGTGCCTGTTCCGCCTTGGCCTTGGTCAGACCGTCCACCCCGGCTGCGATAGCGTCGATCAGTTCGGTTTTCGTCATGCTTCACTCCGTATCGAGTTGATAAAACACAGGCGTCCGCAGCCGGGCGGCCAGGCTGGCACCGCTCCGGCAAAGACGCCGCGGGCCACATGATACCGTGTCGGACAAGGCGCACCGGGAACAGATTGTTACCTGGCAGTTTCCGCAAGGCCGCGCCAGTACGGGGCTGGAGGCAAATCGCACGCGCTGGAAGGGGGCCCGCCGTCGGCGGGATAGCGGCGCAAACGGCAAATGCGCGGCAAATCCCGTACGTCACGGAACCTGGCTGCCGCGACCGGTGTAGCACGGTATACCCGCATGCCAGGCGCCTTCAGAAGGCCGCTGACAGCCCGGAGATCCGTTCCGAGGGTCTGGGCACCCTCGAGCTCCTGAACGGGCAGGAGGCGCTGTACGGGCTGCAACGCATCCAACTGCACTATGGTGCATGCCCAGAAGCAAGTTTCCGGCGGCCTTGCCCGGCGTTATTCGGCGCATGCATGGACCCTCGATCTCACCGAACCGAGATCCGCAGGCATCCGCGTATACCGCGATAGCAGTCCCGCTGCCCGGTATACGGCATCGGCGGTATACGCAGCGCCCGAACGGGCAAACAGAAAGTCTCTCGCAAACCCGCCGTTTACGCCTGTCGCCTTTCGAACGGTGCCGCGGGCCTGGGATCGTTCTTTCGGTTTACCTTTTTCTTTCATGTATACAGATAGTAGTAGTAGGTAAACACCCGCAGCCGCTGTGGAAAACCCCGTAAACATCTTTGCCTTCAAGGGTTTACGTAAACGAGAAGTGGTCTCATCGAATGTTGGCCGAAGTGGAAGACTCCGCCCAATGGATGAGGGGTGGGCCGAACCCCCTCCGACTTATGCCCGAGGCGTCCCCATGCCAGCCCCAGGCAGCCCACACCCAATCCGCGTGCTTGTCCACAGATCGGGGCGGGGTTATCCACATGCGGGGTGGTAAACGGGCGCGGCGTATACCGGGTGCGGCGACACGGCGGGGAGGGGAGGTATACGTCGTTCGTGCCGGCTGCAGCCACGCACGTCAGCGTTGCCACGTATCGTTGCCACGTATACGTGTCGCGGTCGCCCCGGTATCATCCCCGATCGCGCCGGGCGGCCGGCACCGGCCACCACCCAGGCACAACAGGCGAAAGCACGGAAAGGCAAATGGCGGACAAGGCAAAGCGCAAGGCAGCGGGCGAGGGCAGCAAGAAAACGGCGAGCGACCGGATCGAGGTGCGCCAGTCAGGCGTGCACGGCAAGGGCGTCTATGCCATCGCCCCGATTGCCGAGGGCGAGCGCGTGATCGAATACAAGGGCGAGCACATCTCGTGGAAGAAGGCGCTGGAGCGCCATCCGCACGATCCCAGCGATCCCAACCACACCTTCTACTTCAGCCTGGACGACGGCAGCGTCATCGACGCCAAGTACGGCGGCAACCGCGCGCGCTGGATCAACCACGCCTGCGAGCCCAACTGCGAGGCTCGCGAAAAGAAGGGCCGCGTCTTTATCCACGCGCTGCGCGATATCGCCCAGGGCGAGGAGCTGTTCTATGACTACGGCCTGGTGATCGACGCGCGCTATACCGCCAAGCTGAAGAAGGAATTCGAGTGCCGCTGCGGCAGCCCGCAATGCCGCGGCACCATGCTGGCGCCTAAGGAAAAGAAAAAGAAGGCCAAATAAGGGCCGCTACCCGCGCGGCCGCGGGTTCAGGCCACCGACCCTGCCGGCTCGCACGGGATCCGGATCACGAAGCGCATCACCGCGCGCCGCTCGGGCGTGCTGTCCGTGACGGAAGGTTGTGTCGCAGCGCCCGGCGCTGGCGGCACGTCCTCGATGCGGATGCTGCCGTGGTGCAGGGTCACGATCTCATGCACGATGGCCAGCCCCAGGCCGGCCCCGCCCGCCTGGTCGGCGCGGCCGCCGCCGGGCTCCGGGGCGCGGTCGCCGCGGAAGAAGCGCTTGAACACTTCCTCGCGCCGCTGCGGCGGGATGCCGGGGCCGTTGTCTTCCACCATCACCACCGCCATGCCGCGGTGGCCCATGGCCTCGCCGCCGGCGCGCACCGTGATGCGCCCGCCCGACGGCACGTATTTCACCGCATTGTCGATCAGGTTGGACAGCGCCTCGCGCATCAGCAGCCGGTTGCCACGCACCACCGCCGGCGCGCTGCCGGTGAAGGTGGGGCCTGGCAGGATCTCGAAGCCCAGGTCGATACGGCGCGCCAGCGCCTGCGGCACCCATTCGGCGCCGATTTCAAAGGCCAGCTCGGCCAGGTCGAAGTGTTCCACCGGCCCCAGCCGTTCCAGCGACAGCCCCGGCTCGGCCCGCGCCAGCGACAGCAGCTGGTTGGACAGCCGCACCGCGCGGTCGGCCGCGGTCTGCACCTCGCGCAGCGCATGGCGGGCCACTTCCAGCGAATCGGCGGTCTGCGCCCGGTCGGCATGCAGCTTGACCGCGGTCAGCGGCGTGCGCAGCTGGTGCGCGGCATCGGCAATGAACTTGCGCTGCGCGTCGAGCGCGTCGCGCAGCCGCGCCAGCAGCGCGTTCAGGCCGCGGATCAGCGGCGCCACCTCGGCCGGGACCTGGGTTTCGTCCAGCGCCGCCAGCGAGCGCGCGGTCTGGCGGTTGAGCTTGTCGGCCAGGATCTGCAGCGGCACCAGCTCTTCCTTGAGCACGTGCGACAGGATCAGGCTGCCGACCAGCAGCAGCAGGATCAGCGGCACCGACACCGACAGCAGGATCTCGTTGGCTGCGGTCTCGCGCCGGTCCAGCAGTTCCGCCACTTCCACCACGATGGGCCCGCGCGCGGGCTTGCCGGCCTCGCTGGTGCCAAGCTCGTCCACGGCGGCGCTGGGCAGCATCACCGGCAGCCGCACCGCGCGCACCTGGCGTCCGCTGAACCAGGCGTAGAACAGCCGCGCATCGTGCAGCGTGGTCTGGCCGGTGCCGTACCCCAGCCAGGTATCCATGCCGCCGATCAGCCCGTCAGGACCGTGGATGCGCCAGTAGATGCGGTCGGTGCCCTCGGCCTCGACCAGCGTCTGCGCGATCATCGGGATGTCCTGTTCCAGCCGCGGGCCGGCGATGCGGATCTGCTGGGCGATATTGTTGGCCACCCCGTACAGCGCGCGGTCGAACACCTGCGTGGTGTAGTGCGCCGCCAGCCAGTAAGACAGCGAGCCGCTGGTCAGCACCAGCGCGAACAGCGGCGTGGCCAGTGCGCGCAGCAGGTGCACGCGCAGGCTGATGTTGGAGCCGGGGCGGGCGGCCTGGCGCGGCGATGCGGGCGGGGCGCCGCCGGGGTCAGCCGCGGCGGAAGCGGGAGGCACATTGCGCGTTGCAATGCGCGAGGCGGTGCGCCAGGAGACTCGGGAGGAGGTGCGGGAGCGGGGCCACATTGCCGTTTGGGCCTGGGACAGCGCCGGGGATCAGGACCGTGCGCCGGGCGGCGCAAGCGGCAGGAGCGCTGTCATTGTCCGGCGCGGATCTGCAGCAGGTAGCCGAAGCCGCGCACGGTCATGATCTCGACGTCGCTGTCCTCGAGCTTCTTGCGCACGCGGTGCACGTAGACCTCGATCGCGGTGTCGCCGACGGTATCGCCGCCTTCGCCGGCGGGGTGGGCAAAGGTGGCCAGGTGGTCCTGCAGCTGGGCCTTGCTGACCACGCGGCCCTGGCGTTGCAGCAGCAGTTCCAGCACCGCGAACTCGCGCGGCGACAGCTCCAGCGGGCGCGCGTCGATAAACATGCGGCGATCGTTGCCGGACAGCCGCAGCCGGCCCAGGCGCACGTCGCGCTCGGGCGCGGCCTCGCCATGCTGGCTGCGGCGCAGCAGCACGCGCACGCGCGCTTCCAGTTCCGGCAGCGCGAAGGGTTTGATCAGGTAGTCGTCGGCGCCCGCGTTCAGGCCGGAAAGCTTGTCTTCGAGCTCGTCGCGCGCGGTCAGGATAATGACCGGGGTGGTGCGGTTGCGGGCGCGGTAGCGCGCCAGCAGCGTCATGCCGTCGATGCCGGGCAGGCCCAGGTCGAGGATGACCAGGTCGTGCTGCTCGCGCAGCAGGTGTTCGGTGGCATAGACGCCGTCGTGGACGACGCGTACCTGGTGGCCGGCGCGGGACAGGCCGGCTTCGACGCCGCTGGCAATCTGGCGGTCGTCCTCGATCAGCAGGATACGCATGGCGGCAGCTCGGGAAGGACGTTGGGCATGGCTGGCAGGCAGACAAAGAGGGCAAGAGGCCCACGGCCCACACGGCGGCGCGGGCCTGCCGCAGATTGTACTAGGCGCCGCCCCGCGCTTCCTTACGGTTGGCCTACAGCCGCCCGCCAGGGCGGCCGCGCCATCAGTTGGTCACCGCGTCGGCGGCGCGCTCGATGAAGTGGGCCAGGTCGATGTCGCGCTGGGTCAGGCCGTTGGCGTCGTGCGTGGACAGCGTGATGTCCACCCGGTTGTAGACGTTGAACCATTCCGGGTGGTGGTCGGCCTTCTCGGCCTGGATCGCCACGCGCGTCATGAAGCCGAAGGCGGCGTTGAAGTCGTGGAAGGTAAAACGCTTGAAGATCGCGTCGCGGTCGTCGACGGTGGTCCAGCCGGGCAGGTCGGCGAGCAGCGTGGCACGGGCTTGCGGGGACAGAGGGGTCATGGTGGGCTCGATCTGGTTCTTGAAAAAAACGAAGGCCGCGCAGTGCGGCGGATGCGCACCATGCGGACAGCCGGCCCGCCCGCGCCGGGGCGGCGGGCATGCCGGCATTGTTTCACAAAGCGGGGAATGGAGCAGGGCGGGGCAGCGGTGTGGCAGGCCGCCCCGGGTTTGCGCGCGCGCGCCGGATCAGATGTCTTCGGTATCGGCCCAGCCTTCGCGGGTGCCGGCGTTGAGCACCAGGTCGCCCTCGGCGATGTCGCCCGCGCCCAGCGTCGGCTGCGCGCGCAGGGCTTCGTACAGCGGCGCGAAATCCGGGCGCGTGGCGTCGAACAACTGCTCAAAGCTGTCGATCACGAAGTAGGTCTTCTGGAAGGTGTCGATGCGGTAGCGCGTGCGCATGATGCGGCGCACATCGAAGCCGATCCGGTTGGGGCTGGCCGAGTCCAGGCTGTAGATCGATTCCCCCTGGCTCGAGACGATGCCGGCGCCGTAGATGCGCAGTCCCTGCTCCGTGCGGATCAGGCCAAACTCGACCGTGTACCAGTACAGGCGCGACAGCATGTCGAGCGCCCCCAGGCCGGCCGCCTTCAGGCCGCCCTTGCCGTAGGCCTCCATGTAGTCGGCAAAGACCGGGTTGATCAGCAGCGGCACATGGCCGAATACGTCGTGGAAGCAGTCGGGCTCCTGCAGGTAGTCGAGCTGCTCGGGCTTGCGCATCCACCAGCTGGCCGGGAAGCGGCGGTTGGCCAGGTGCTCGAAGAAGACCTCGTCGGGCACCAGCCCGGGCACGGCCACGACCTGCCAGCCGGTGGCGCGCATCAGGGTTTCGTTGAGCTGGTCGAAATCCGGCACGCGGTCCTTTTCCATGCCCAGCGTGGCCAGACCCTGCAGGAATTCGTCGCTGACGCGGCCGCGCAGCATCTCGGCCTGGCGCTCGTACAGCTTGCGCCAGATGGCGTGGTCGATGCTGGTGTAGCGGTGCACCGGCTGGGCGATGGTGAAGTCCGGGCGCAGTTCCTGGCCCGACAGCAGGCCGGCGTCGAACTGTTCCTTGAGTTTGTCGGTCAGGGTGCCCTGGAAGGCGCCGGGGGCTTCGGTGGCCATGGCGATGGACATAGTGCTGGTGTCTCCTGGAATGCGTGCTGGCTGCGTTGGCGCCAGCATGGATGCGGATTTACTGCGTAGTTTAGGCGCCGGAAGCCGCAATCTGTCCGCATAGTCCGCTCGATTTCGATGGATCATGCATATAATGCGCATTCATGGATTGAGATATGCGGGATTTGTGTATGGCGGCCCATAGTGTTTCCCTCGATGCGTATGACCTCGCCCTGCTGAGCGCGCTGCAGGCCGACGGCCGCACCACGCACCAGCAGCTGGCCGAGCGCGTGCACCTGTCGCCCAGCCAGGTCGGGCGCCGGCTGGCGCGGCTGGAAGCCGACGGGGTCATCACCGGGTACCGCGTCAGCCTGTCGTCGCAGGCGCTTGGTTTGGGCGTGGTGGTCTTTGTCAGCGTCAAGCTGGCGCATCACGGCGACACCATCATCGAGCGCTTCCGCGAAGAAATCCTGCTGCTGGAAGAGGTGCAGGAGTGCTATTCCGTCGCCGGCGAGGCCGACTACCTGATCCGCGTGGTGGTGCCGGACCTGCCCACGCTGGCCGAATTCACCATGAAGCGGCTGATGCGCGTGCCCGGCGTGGAAAGCGTGCGTTCGAACATCGTGCTGACCGCGATCAAGTGCGAGGGGCCGCTGCCGCTGTCGCACCTGCGCTGAAACGCTTGCCGCAGCGCCTGGCCGGTGCGCGGCGGCCTTGCGCTCTTGTGGCGTGCGTGTCACCCTCGCCGGGTGCCGCAAACGTGGCGGGAACGGAGGATGGCAGGATGAAGGGAATCGTCGCCCGAGCCGATCGGGGTTTTGGCAGTTCGCTACGGCAATCGCACCTGGCGCGGGCATCCGCGGCGGTGGCCCTGGTGGCCGCGCTGACCAGCCTGGCCGGCGGCGCGCTGGCCGCGCAGGTGAGCCGGTTCTCGCCGGAAGGCACGGTGGGGCAGGTGCGCCAGGTTGCGATCCGCTTCGACGAAGCCATGGTGCCGATGGGCGATGTCCAGACCACGGCACCCGCGGCGGTTTCCTGTACCGGCGCCAGCACCAGCGGCCAGGCCCGCTGGATCGACGCCAGAAACTGGGTTTACGACTTCGCCAGCGACCTGCCGCCAGGGGTGCGCTGCACCGTGCGCATGCGCGCCGGCCTGCGCAGCGAGGCCGGCAATGCCTATGCCGGCAAGGCCGAATACCGCTTCGAGACCGGCGGCCCGACCGTGGTCTCGAGCCGGCCTTCCGGCGGCGAGATCGAGGAAGACCAGGTCTTCGCGCTGCGCTTCAACGGCGCCGCCACCGCGGCCTCGGTGCGCGAGCACGCCTGGTGCCAGGCGCAGGGGCTGGGCGAGCGCATTCCGGTGCGGCTGCTGTCCGGCAAGGAGCGCGAGGCCGTGCTCGAGGCCATCCGCTGGGATCGCCTGGCCAAGCCGGTGCCCGATGCGGTGCACCTGCTCGCCTGCCAGCAGCGGTTGCCGGCCGCGGCGCGGGTGCAGCTGGTGCTGGGCGCGGGCATTGCCACGCCGTCGGGCGTTGCCACGCGCGAGGAACGCCGCTTCGACTACACCGTGCGCGAGCCGTTTACCGCCAGCTTCAGCTGCGAGCGCGAACACGCGCAGTCACCTTGCACGCCGCTGCGGCCGATGTCGGTGACGTTCTCCGCGCCGGTGCCGCGCAAGCTGGCCGAGAGCGTGGTGCTGAAGACGCCGTCGGGCCCGCGCGCGCCGCAGTTCGACCCCGACCTGGCCCCCGACGCCAGCGTCAGCGCACTCACCTTTGCCGCGCCGTTCGCCGAGAAGGCGCAGTTCACCATCGAAGTGCCGCGCAAGCTGCAGGACGACAGCGGCCGCGCGCTGGCCAATGCGGACCTGTTCCCGCTCAAGGTGGCCACGGCCTCGATGCCGCCGCTGGCCAAGTTTGCCGCGGCGCCGTTCGGCGTGGTGGAGCGCTTCGGCGAGCTGCCGCGCGGCAAGTCCGCGCAGGACTACCCGCCGCTGCTGCCGGTGACGCTGCGCAATGTCGAAGCCGACCTTGCCGTGCGCGGCGTGCAGGCCCGGGCCGGTACCGTAATGAAGCTGCGCGTCGACGACGACGCCGCCGTGATGCAGTGGCTGGGCCTGGTGCGCCGCCTGCACGAGGCCAGCTATACGCGCGGCGAGCTCGACGCCGTGCTGGCGGGCCGCTCGCCGTACCGCGTCAACAATCCGCGCAACGCGGTGTCGATCGAAACCCGCTCGGTGTCGCTGCTCGAGCGGGCCTCCGGCGTGCAGAAGCTGGCGGTGCCGAAGCCGTCGGGCGATGCACCGCGGCCGTTCGAGGTGGTCGGCATCCCGTTGCCGGAGCCCGGCTTCCATGTGGTCGAGATCGCCTCGCCGATGCTGGGCGAGGCGCTGCTGGGCAAGCGCGCGCCGATGTACGTGCGCACCGCGGCGCTGGTCACCAATCTGGGCGTGCATTTCAAGCTGGGCCGCAGTACCGGCAACGAGGACGACGGCAGCCGCAGCGGGGTGGCCTGGGTCACCACGCTGGATGACAGCAAGCCGGTGCGCGACGCCGCGGTGGCGGTGCGCGACTGCAGCGGGCGCCTGCTGGGCGAAGGCCGTACCGATGCCAGCGGCGTGGCGCGCTTTGCCAGGCTCGCCGCGGCGCCGGAGAGCGCCTGCGACCAGAACGGGCTGTCGGGCTATTTCGTTTCCGCCCGCATCGCCGCGACGCACCCGCAGGCACGCGGCAAGGCCGACATGGCCTTCGTTATGTCGGACTGGAACCGCGGCATCGAGAGCTGGCGCTTCAACGTGCCGACCGATACCAGCGCCACGCCCACCGTGCGCGCCCACACCATCTTCGACCGCACCCTGCTGCGCGCCGGCGAAACCGTGTCGATGAAGCACCTGATCCGCGCCGAGACCGCGCAGGGCTTTGCCTTGCCGCCGGCGAGCCGTCCGCTGCCCACGCGCGTGACCATCCGCCATGAAGGCAGCGGCCAGAGCTACGAACTGCCGCTGCAATGGCGCCAGACCGCGACCGGCGGGCGCAGCGCGGAAAGCACCTTCCAGGTGCCCGCGGCGGCCAAGCTCGGGGTCTATACGGTCGTGCTGGAGACGCAGAAAGGCGAGGGCGCGCACGACGACGGCGGCGCCCGCAGCTACACCAGCGGCAGCTTCCGGGTCGAGGCCTTCCGCCTGCCGGTGCTTGCCGGCACGCTACAGGTAGCGGGCAAGGCCGGCCCGGTGGTGGCGCCGGCCGAACTGCCGGTCGGGGTCGAGATCCACTATCTGTCCGGCGGCGGCGCGGCCGGGCTGCCGGTGCGCGTGTCCGCGCTGCTGCGCGACAAGTACGTGAGCTTCCCCGGCTACGACGAGTTCTCGTTCACGCCGCCGCGCGCGCAGCGCGAGAGCGGCGGCGACGAGGAGATGGACGAAGACCAGCAAGGCGACGCCAGTGCCGACGGTCAGCAGCTGGTCGCCGACAAGCTGCCGCTGACGCTGGACAAGAACGGCAATGGCAGCGTGACGCTGCGCAAGCTGCCCAAGACCGACGCGCCGCGTGACCTGGTGCTCGAGGCCGGCTTTGCCGATCCCAACGGCGAGATCCAGACGCTGCGCCAGAGCGTGCCGGTATGGCCGGCGGCGGTGGTGGCCGGTATCCGCACCGACGCCTGGGTGTCGGTGAAGCAGAAGCTGGCGGTGCATGGCGTGGTGCTGGACGTCAACGGCAAACCGGTGGCGGACGCGCCGGTCAAGATCAACGCGCGCGCCCGCATCACCACCTCGGCGCGCAAGCGCGTGGTGGGCGGCTTCTACCGCTACGACAACCGCACCGAGACGCGCGACCTTGGCACCGTGTGCGAAACCCGCACCGATGCGCAGGGCCGCGCGCGCTGCGAGGTGACGCTGGAGCAGGCCGGCCAGATCGAACTGGTGGCGAACGCGCGCGACAAGGATGGCCGCACCGCGCAGGCCGCCACCACGGTGTGGGTCACGCGCCAGGGCGAGCTCTGGTTCGGCGGCGAGAACCATGACCGCATCGACCTGCTGCCGGAGAAGAAGTCCTACGCGCCGGGCGACACCGCGGTGTTCCAGGTGCGCATGCCGTTCCGCCACGCCACCGCGCTGGTGGCGGTGGAGCGCGAAGGCATCTACCAGACCCAGGTGGTGGAACTGCACGGCAGCGATCCGACCGTGCGCGTGCAGGTGAAGCCGGAGTGGGGGCCCAACGTCTACGTCTCGGTGCTGGCGTTGCGCGGGCGCCTGCACGAAGTGCCGTGGTATTCGTTCTTCACCTGGGGCTGGCGCCAGCCGGGCGAGTGGTGGCGCGCGTTCCGCAGCGAAGGGCGCGAGTATGCGGCGCCGACCGCGCTGGTCGACCTGTCCAAGCCGGCCTTCCGGCTGGGGCTGGCCGAGATCCGCGTCGGCAATGCCGGCCACCGGCTCGACGTCGCGGTGACCCCGGACAAGACCAGCTACCCGGTGCGCGGCAAGGCGCGCGTGGCGATCCAGGTCAGGCTGCCCGACGGCAAGCCCGCCGCCAACGGCGAAGTGGCGCTCGCCGCGGTGGACCAGGCGCTGCTGGAACTGATGCCCAACACCAGCTGGGACCTGCTCGACGCGATGCTGCAGCGGCGCGGCTACGGCGTGGAAACCTCGACCGCGCAGATGGAGATCATCGGGCGCCGCCACTATGGTCGCAAGGCGGTGCCGGCCGGCGGCGGCGGGGGCAAGAGCCCGACGCGCGAGCTGTTCGACACGCTGCTGGTGTGGAACCCGCGCGTGCAGCTCGATGCCGAGGGCCGGGCCAGCGTCGAGGTGCCGCTCAACGATTCGCTCACCAGCTTCCGCATCGTCGCGGTGGCGGACCTGGGCCTGGGCCGCTTCGGCACCGGCAGCGCCACCATCGCCGCCACGCAGGACCTGCAGGTGATCTCCGGCCTGCCGCCGCTGGTGCGCGAGGACGACCGCTACCGCGCCATGTTCACGCTGCGCAATACCACCAGGCGTGCGATGACGGTGCAGGCCAGCGCGCGCGGCACCCTGCTCGGCAATGAAGCCGGCCTGCCCGCGCAGACCGTGCAGATTCCCGCGGGCGAAGCGCGCGAGATCGGCTGGGACGTGACCGCGCCCGCGCTGCTGGCCTACGCGCGCAGCGGCACCGTGATGTGGGAAGTGCAGGCCAGCGAGCAAGGCGCCGGAGGCGCTTCCGACCGCATCAAGGTGTCGCAGCAGATCGTGCCGGCGGTGCCGGTCACGGTGCAGCAGGCCACGCTGGCACAGGTGGCGCCGTCGCTGTCGATCCCGGTCAAGGCGCCGCCGGGCGCGCTGGCCGACCCGGCCGGCAAGGTGCGCGGCGGGGTGCAGGTCAACTTCCAGTCGTCGCTGGCGGGCGGCATGCCGGGCGTGCGCGAGTGGTTCCGCAACTACCCGTTCACCTGCCTGGAGCAGCGCGCCTCGAAAGCCATCGGCCTGAACGACGGCGCCGCCTGGGAGGCGCTGATGGCGCAGCTGCCGTCCTACCTCGATGCCAACGGCCTGGCCTCGTACTTCCCGCTGAACAGCGACAGCGACTACGGCAGCGAAGTGCTGACCGCCTACCTGCTGGCGGTGACCGACGAGGCCGCGCGCGCCGGGCAGGCGCTGCGCATTCCCGACGCGCAGCGCGCGCAGATGGAGCGCGGCCTGGCCGACTTCGTCGAGGGCCGCATCCGCCGCGACAGCTGGTCGCCGGCAGGCGGCACGCAGTACCTGGAGGTGCGCAAGCTGGCCGCGCTCGAGGCGCTGTCGCGCACCGGCCACGCGCAGGCGCGCATGCTCGGATCGATCCAGATCCTGCCGGCGCAATGGCCGACCTCCGCGCTGCTGGACTGGACCCTGCTGCTGACGCGCGTGCAGGACATCCCGCAGCGCGAGCAGCGCCTGGCCGAGGCGCAGCAGCTGCTGCGCTCGCGCCTGACGGTGCAGGGCACGCGCCTGGCGTTCTCCACCGAGCGCAACGACAACTGGTGGTGGATGATGGCCGGCGGCGACGTCAACGCCGCGCGCCTGCTGGCGCTGGCGTCGGAACTGCCGGGCTGGAAGGACGACGCGCCGCAACTGGCCACCGGGCTGCTGGGACGCCAGGTGCATGGCGCCTGGGGCACCACCACCGCCAATGCCTGGGGCATGCTGGCGGTGACGCGCTTTGCGCAGGCGTTCGAGAAGACCCCGGTGGCCGGCACCACGCGCGCCAGCATCAGCCATGCCGGCGACGCCGCGCGCAGTTTCGGCAGTGTCGATTGGGCGCGCGCACAGCGTAGCGACGGCGTGGCGCAGGGCAGCGTCGAGCTGCCGTGGCCGGCTGGTGCCGAGGGCGGCACGCTGCAGGTGGAACAGGCCGGCGCCGGCCAGCCTTGGGCCACGGTGCGCGCCATGGCCGCGGTGCCTGTGACCGCGCCGCTGGCCGCGGGCTACCGCATCCAGCGCACCGTGACGGCGCAGGAGCAGGCGGTGCCGGGCAAGTGGTCGCGCGGCGACGTCTATCGCGTCAAGCTGGAGATCGATGCGCAGGCCGACATGACCTGGGTGGTGGTCAGCGATCCGGTACCCGCCGGCGCCACCATCCTCGGCAGCGGCCTGGGCCGCGACTCGGCCATCGCCACGCGCGGCGAGCGGCGCCAGGGCGCGGCCTGGCCGGCCTATGTCGAACGCACGCCGCAGGCCTACCGCGAGTACTTCGGCTACCTGCCCAAGGGCAAGGTCTCGGTCGAATACACGGTGCGGCTGAACAACGCCGGCGACTTCGCGCTGCCGCCCACGCGGGTCGAAGCGATGTACGCGCCGGACGTGTTCGGCGTGGCGCCCAATGCGCGGCTGGCGGTCGGGGCGCGCCCATGAGCTGGCTTTCCGCGATGATGCCGGCGCGCGTGCGCGAGTGGTGGCTCGCGGGCGCAATGGCTGGCCTCATCTACGGCGCGCTGCTGGTGCAGGTGGCGCTGGACCTGCCCGACGGCGCGCCGCTGACCGGGCATATCGCCATGCAGCCGGCATGGAAGACGGCGATGGCGGTGCTGCTGGCGCGCGCCGCGTGGTTCCATCGCGTGCCCGGCGAGCGCCGCTGGCTGGTCACGGCGCTGCTGTGCTCGGCGCTGGGCGATTTCCTGCTGGCGCTGCCGACGCTGTCGTTTTCGTTCGTCGGCGGGCTCGGCGCCTTCCTGCTGGCGCACCTGGCCTACCTGCGCCTGCTGGTGCCGCTGGCGGGCGACACCCGCCCGCACCGGCTGATTGCCTGCGGCGCCATGCTCGGCGTGGCGGGCACCATGCTGGGCCGCTTCTGGCCCAACCTCGGCACGCTCGCCGTGCCGGTGACACTGTACGTGGGCGTGCTGGCCGCGATGGTGTGCAGCGCGCTGGTGGCGCGCCTGCCCACGCCGCTGGCGGCGCTGGGCGCGCTGTGCTTTGCCGCGTCGGACCTGATGATCGGCATCGCGCGCTTCCTGGTGCCGTTCGAATCGTTCCAGCTCGGCATCTGGTGGACCTACGCCGCGGCGCAGGTGCTGCTGGTGGCCGGGCTGGCATCGGGACGCACGCAGCCATGACGCGGCGCCTGGCCCTGGTTGCGATGGCGACGGCGCTGGCCTGGCCGGCGCCGGCCGCGGCCTTGCCCACCTTCGCGCAGGTGCGCGCCGACTGGCGCAGCGCCGACGTGGTGGTGCTGGACCGCGACGGCGAGCCGGTGGGCCGTGTGCGCGACGACTTCCGCGCCCGCCGCGGCGACTGGGTGGCGCTGGCCGAGACCTCGCCCGCGCTGCGCACGGCCATCGTGCTGTCGGAGGACCGGCGCTTCTATGCGCACAGCGGCGTCGACTGGCACGGCGTGGCCGCTGCGGCCTGGGCCAACCTGTGGAACACGCGCACGCGCGGGGCTTCCACGCTGACGATGCAGCTGGCCGGACTGCTCGACGAGGACCTGCGCCGGCCGGGCGCGCCGGGGCAGGGGCGCAGCCTGACGCAGAAGCTCGGGCAGGCCGCCGGTGCCGCGGTGCTGGAACGCAGCTGGAGCAAGGACCAGATCCTCGAGGCTTACCTGAACCTGGTGCCGTTCCGCGGCGAACTGGTGGGCCTGTCGGCGATGTCGCAGGTGCTGTTCGGCAAATTCCCGGAGGGGCTCGATGCGCGCGAATCGGCGCTGGCGGTGGCGCTGGTGCGCGCGCCCAATGCGCGCGCCGCGCAGGTGGCCAGCCGCGCCTGCGGCATCCTGCGCGAGATGCGCCTGCCGCGCGAGTGCGACGGCCTGGAAGGCTTTGCGCAACTGGCGCTGCTGCGCACCGGCCCGGTGGCGCAGCGCGCCGCGGCGGGCGCGCCAGCGGCGGGGTTCCGGCAGCTGGCGCCGCACCTGTCGCGGCACCTGGTCGGCGAGACGCGCGCGCGGCTGCCGGCCGGCGCCGCCATGCCGGCGCGCATCGCGTCGACGCTCGACGCCCGCCTGCAGCGCGCTGCCATGGCCAGCCTGGACCGCCACCTGCGCGAACTGGCCGGACGCAATGTCGAGGACGGCGCGGTGGTGGTGATCGACAACGCCAGCGGCGACGTGCTGGCCTACGTGGGCTCGTCCGGCACGCTGTCCGGCGCCGCGCAGGTGGACCACGCGGCGGCGCTGCGCCAGGCGGGATCGACGCTCAAGCCGTTCCTGTACGAGCAGGCGCTCGAAGAGAAGCGGCTGACCGCGGCCTCGCTGCTCGATGACCGGCCGGTGAACCTGCCGGTCGGCGGCGGGCTCTACGTGCCGCAGAACTACGACCACCGCTATGCCGGCTGGGTCAGCCTGCGCGCGTCGCTGGCCGCATCGCTGAACGTGCCGGCGGTGCGCACGCTGGTGATGGTGACCCCGCACCGCTTCCACAAGCGCCTGGTGGCGCTGGGGCTGCCGCTGACCGAGGCGGGCGACTACTACGGCTACAGCCTGGCGCTGGGCAGTGCGGATGTGTCGCTGCTGGCGCTGACCAATGCCTACCGCGCGCTCGCCAATGGCGGCAGCTACGCGCCGCCCCGGTTGCGGCAAGGGTCGCCGGCCGTGCCGGCAAAGGCCGTGATGCAGCCGGGCGCCAGCTACGTGATCGCCGACATCCTGTCCGACCGCCACGCCCGCGCCCGCACCTTCGGCCTCGACAGCCCGCTCACCACGCGCTTCTGGACCGCGGTCAAGACCGGCACCAGCAAGGACATGCGCGACAACTGGTGCATCGGCTGGTCGCAGCACTACACCGTGGGCGTGTGGGTCGGCAACGCCAGCGGTGCCAGCATGCGCGACGTGTCGGGGGTGTCGGGCGCGGCCCCGGTGTGGCACGACGTGATGGAAGTCCTGCACCGCGCGCAACCAAGCCAGGCGCCGGCCATGCCTGCCGGCGTGGAGCGCGTGGCGCTGCGCTTCGACGACGGGCTGGAGCCCGCGCGCGATGAAGTATTCCTGGCGGGCACCGCGGTCCGGCACGTCAGCGTGGCGGCGCCCGCCGCGCGACCGGGCGCGCCCATGATCGCCACGCCGGCCGACGGCACCGTGTTCGCGCTCGATCCCGACATGCCGCCGGCCGCGCAGCGGGTGTGGTTCCATGCGCAGGGCGTGGCCGGCCAATCGGCGCGCGCGGTCAGCTGGCGCATGGACGGCAAGCCGCTCGGGCGCGGCGGCGAGGTGGCGTGGCTGCCCTGGCCGGGCCGGCACCAGGTGGAGCTGCTCGATGCCGCCGGCAAGGTGGTGGACCGCATCGGCATCGAAGTGCGCGGCGCTTCGGTGCGCGCGCCCGCGCCCGCGGCCCGGCGCTGAGGCCCATATCGGAGGGATCGGACCGCGCCGCGGCCAACGCCGCTGGCCGTGGGCAATAATGGCGCTTCGTCATATCCCGCAGGAGCCCGCGCATGTCCCTCGTTGCCCTCGATGCCGCCGCCACCGCGGCGCGCCTGCCGTATCCCGAACTGGCGCAAGCCATCGCCGACATGCTGGCCGAGCTGCGCGACGGCAGCGCCATGGCGCCGCCGCGCATCGCGCTGCCGGTCGGCGATGCGCAGCAGGGCGCGGGCACGCTGCTGGTGATGCCCGCGCGCAACCGCGAGCTGGTGATGACCAAGAACATCACCGTGCATCCCGGCAACCCGCAGCGCGGCTTGCCCAGCATCCTCGGCGAAGTGGTGGTGGCCGACGCGCATACCGGCGCGCGCATCGCCATGCTCGACGGTCCCACCGTGACGGGGCGGCGCACCGCGGCGGTGTCGCTGCTGGCGGCGCAGCGCTTTGCCGCGCGCCCGGACGGCGAGCTGCTGATCGTCGGCGCGGGGGTGCAGGCGCTGACGCACCTGGAGGCGTTCGTCGCCGGGCTGGGCGTGCGCCGGCTGTGGCTGCATTCGCGCACGCGCGACAAGGCCGAGGCACTGGCCGCGCATGCACGCACGCTGGGGGCGGAAGCGCAGGTGGCCGAATCGGTCGCGGCGGTGTTGCCGCGCGTGTCGATGGTGGTCACGGTGACGTCCAGCCGCAGCCCGGTGCTGCCGGACCTGAACAGCGGGCTCTGGCGCGACCATCACTTCATCGCCGCGGTCGGTGCGTTCCGGCCGGACATGTGCGAGCTGCCGCCGGCACTTTGCCATGCCGCCGCGGACCATGGCCGTTTGCTGGCCGATACCCTGTTCGGCATCGAGGACGAGGCCGGCGACCTGCTGCAGGCCGGCATCGACTGGGCCGAGGTGCAGCCGTTCGAGAGTGCGATCCTCCAGGCCGACGCAATCCGCGCGCGCACCGGCAGCCCGCTGGTGTTCAAGAGCGTGGGCTATGCGCTGTGGGACCTGGCCGCGTGCGTGCTCGTCAGCCGCGCCTGATCAACGCTCGCGGTCGCGCTCGCGCAGCCAGTCGCCGAACAGTTCGCGCGCCGGCGCCAGGAAGGCGGCGATCGGTTCGCTGCGGTCGCTGGCATACCAGTGGCAGTAGCAGCCGTGGATGGTGGCGATCATCAGGCGCGCCATCGACGCAGGCAGCGGTCGGCCGGGGGCCGACAGCGCCGCCACCAGGTCTTGCACGTGGCTGTCCCAGCTCCGGCGGATTTCCTCGCGCACGCTGGCCGGCACGCTGCCTGAGAAAAGCAGCGCCAGCACCACGCCCTTGGCTTCGGGATTGGCGGTGAGGTAGCCGGCGACCCGGTCGAAGCTGTTTTCGAGCCGGCGTGCCGCGGTCCTGCCCTGGTGCGGTTCGGCGCCCAGCGCTTCGCCGATCTGCCGGAACAGGCTGGTGGCGGCCTCCGCCAGCAGCATCTCCTTGCTGCCGAAATGCCAGAGCAGGCTGCTCTTGGCGACGCCGGCCTCGGCGGAAATCTGGTCGAGCGTCACCTCGGCATAGCCGTGCGCGCTGATCAGACCGCGCGTGACCGCGAGCACGCGTTCGCGGGTTTCCAGCCCGCGGCGGTTCTTGGCGACCGGCGCGGAAGGGGTGGGAGCGGCGAGTTCGGCGGACTGGCGGATCGAAGGCATGGGTGGGGGCGGCAAGTGGGGCGGGGCGCGGCCAGCGACGGCAGGCGGGATCCGCGGCAGGGCTCTATTTGACAGTAGACGAGGTCTGCCAGCAAACTCTTGAATTGTACTGAACGTTCAGCACAATGTTGTGAGTGTTGCCGGCCGCACGACAGCGTCCCGGCGCATGAACCAGGAGACCAGGATGCCGTATCCGACCGCCTTTGCCGCCGCCGCCACCGCGCTGGCCGCCGCCACCTTCAGCCTTGCCGGGAGCGCCGCTGCCGCCACCGCCGCGCCCGGCGCCGGCAAGCCCGCCACCGATGCCACCGCCCGCGCCAACGCCGCGGTGCTGCAGCAGCTGCCGTTCGAGGACCGGCGCGACTTCGACGCGGCGCGCCGCGGCTTTATCGGCACGCTCGACACCACCGAGATCCGCGACGCCAAAGGCAATGTGGTGTGGGCGCTGGCCCCCTACGATTTCCTCAAGCCGGAAACCGCGCCGGCCACGGTCAATCCCAGCCTGTGGCGCCAGGCCCGGCTCAACCTGCACCACGGCCTGTTCCAGGTCACGGACCGCATCTACCAGGTGCGCGGCTTCGATATCGCCAACATGACCATCATCGAAGGCGAGTCCGGACTGATCGTGATCGACCCGCTGACCGCGACGGAAACCGCGCGCGCCGGCCTCGAGCTTTACTTCCGGCACCGGCCGAAGAAGCCGGTGGTGGCGGTGATCTACACCCACAGCCATGGCGACCACTTCGGCGGCGTCAAGGGCGTCATCAGCGAGGACGACGTCAAGGCCGGACGGGTCAGGGTGCTGGCGCCGGATGGCTTCATGGAGGAAGCCGTCAGCGAGAACGTCTTCGCCGGCACCGCCATGAGCCGGCGCGCGCAGTACATGTATGGCATCAACCTGCCGCGCTCGGCCACCGGCCAGGTCGATGCCGGCCTGGGCAAGGCCGTCGCGCATGGCACGCTGACGCTGATCCCGCCGACCGACCTGATCCACAAGACCGGCGAGACCCGCACCATCGACGGCGTGCCGATCGAGTTCCTGATGGCGCCGGGCACCGAGGCCCCGGCCGAGATGCTGATGTACTTCCCCCAATGGAAGGCCTTGTGCGCGGCCGAGGACGCCACCCACAACCTGCACAACCTCTACACCATCCGCGGCGCCCAGGTGCGCGACGCCAACCAGTGGTGGCGCGCGCTGGACGAGACCATCGACCGCTTCGGCGCCCGCACCGAGGTGCTGTTCGCGCAGCACCACTGGCCGACCTGGGGCCGCCAGGAAATCGTCACCTACCTGGGCAAGCAGCGCGACGGCTACAAGTACATCCACGACCAGTCGCTGCGGCTGGCCAACCTGGGCTATGTGCCGGCCGAGATTGCCGAGCGCGTGAAGCTGCCGCCGTCGCTTGCGAGCGAGTGGCACCTGCGCGACTACTACGGCACCGTCAGCCACAACGCCAAGGCGGTGTATCAGCGCTACCTGGGCTGGTATGACGCCAACCCGGCCAACCTGAACCCGCTGCCGCCGGAAGAGGCGGGCAAGCGCTATGTCGAATTCATGGGCGGCGCGGCGCGCGTGCTGGAGCAGGCCAGCACCGCCTACGCGCGCGGCGAGTACCGCTGGGTCGCCGAGGTGGTCAAGCATGTGGTCTTTGCCGAACCGTCCAACCAGGCGGCGCGCCAGCTCGAGGCCGATGCGCTGGAGCAGCTCGGCTACCAGGCGGAATCGTCGACCTGGCGCAACGCCTACCTGAGCGGCGCCGCCGAGCTGCGCAGCGGCCCGCCCCGGACCGGCCGCCGGGCCGGCAGCCCGGACGTGCTGCGCGCGATGACCGACACCATGTTCCTGGACTACCTGGCGATCAGCCTGAACGGCGACCGCGCCGCCGGCAAGACGCTGGCGCTGAACTGGGTACAGCCGGACACCGGCAAGCGATTCGCGCTGACCGTCGAAAACGGCGTGTTCCGCTACAAGGCCGACGCGCAGCATGCTGCGCCGCAGGCCACACTGACCATGCCGCGCGCCGTGCTGATGGGCGTGCTGGCCGGCCAGGCCACGCTGCAGGCCGAGACCCAGGCCGGCCGCGCGCGCGTCGAGGGCGACCCGCAGGCGCTGGCGGCGTGGGCGGGGCTGATGGACAAGGCTGAGCCGAACTTCGCCATCGTCACGCCCTGACGGATGGCGCGCAGGCCAGGCGCGCGGCCGCTGTTGCGCACCTCGCGCCTAAAACCGCTTCCACGTGAGGGCTTTTTCCGGCGTGTGGCATAAACCGTTGCGTGGATGCTGCGGACGGTGGTCCGGGGAGCCGCTGCCGCCCCATTTTTTCATGGTTAACCCTTCCTTTAGGGGGCCGCCTCTACGAATCCGTGTCATTGATGAAACAACCCCGCGCGGGCTCGCCGGATAATGCACGCGGCAGTTACCGAAAGAGGAGTAAGAGGATTATGAAATCGACCTATAAGAAGATGCTGGCCGCGGGCGCCGTGATGGCGCTGACCGGAGCCGCACACGCGCAGTCCGCGGGCAGCAATATCGTCAGCATGGGCTGGTTCCGCGTGATGCCGAACAGCTCCGCCGATCCGCTGACCGTGGACAGCATCAGCGGCCGCCCGGTAGGCATCACCCGGCCGAATACCGGCGCGGAAATCGAGGCCGCCGACACCCTGGGCCTCGCCTTCACCCACTACTTTACCGACAACATCTCCGGCGAGATCGTCGCGGGCATTCCGCCGAAGCATGATGTCAAGGGCACCGGCAACTACGCCCAGTACGGCAAGCTCGGCTCGGTCAAGCAGTGGAGCCCGGCGCTGGTGGTCAAGTACCACTTCTTCGACGCCAAGACCAAATTCCGACCCTATGTCGGCATCGGCGTGAACTACACCTGGTTCACCGACGAGACCATTACCAACCAGAACTTCGTCAACCACGAGTTCGCGCCGGGCGCGCGCATGACCGCGAGCGCCAAGCCGTCGTGGAATCCGGTGTTCAATATCGGCGCCAACTATGCCATCAACGAGAAGTGGTTCGTCGGGCTGTCGGTGTCCTACGTGCCGCTGTCGACCCGGGCGTCGTTCACCACCCAGGCGGGACCGGTGACGATCCAGTCGCACACCAAGATCAAGATCGATCCGGTGGTGACGTACCTGAACGTGGGCTACCGCTTCTGAGCGCGGCATACGGCAGGCTGAAGAAAAGGGCGCCGGGGGCGCCCTTTTTGCTGGCGAGGCGACGGCTCAGGCCACCGACCTGACCGGATAGCCGGCGTCCTCGATCGCCTCGCGCAACGCCTGCGCGTCGGCGGCACTGTCGACGCGCACGGACTGGGCCGGCACGTCCGCGCTGACGCGCGCGGCGGGGTCGACGGCGAGCACCGCGCGCGTGATGGCGCCGACGCAGTGGTTGCACGTCATGCCTTCTACCTGGAACTGGATCATGTTGGAACACTCCTGAACGGGATGGAAACGCGGCATCGGGCCGCGACAGACACAGTTTGAACCTTGCCACGATGGGAAGCGCAAGGGGAAATTTCTGCTGCTGAGGTGGCGCCGGCGGCATCTGCAGCAGGGCTTGACCTTCCAATCATGGTAAGGTCCATGATGCTGACATCGACACTGTGGATGACTCAGAACCATGCCAGATTCCAGCGCTGTGCTCGCTTCCCAACCGGTCCGCACGGACCTCAACCCGCCCGCCGACGCCATGCCGGAGTGGCGGCTGCCGGTCGAAGGCATGACCTGCGCCTCCTGTGTCGGACGCGTCGAAAAGGCCCTGGCCAAGGTGCCGGGTGTGCGCGACGTGGCCGTCAACCTGGCCACCGAGGCCGCCACGCTGCGCGCGGCGTCCGCCGCGGTGCTGCCCGCCGCCGCGCGGGCCGTGGCCGACGCCGGCTACGCCGTGCCCCACGACACGATCGCACTGCATATCGCCGACATGACCTGCGCCTCGTGCGTGGCGCGGGTCGAAAAGGCGCTGCGCGCCGTGCCGGGCGTGGTCGAGGCCACCGTCAACCTGGCGACCGAGCGCGCCAGCGTGACGCTGCTGCGCGGCGCCACCGATGCCGCGGCGCTGGCGGTCGCGGTCGCGCGCGCCGGCTATGGTGCGACACCGGTGGCGGATGCGGCGCAGGCGGGCGCCGGGGCCCGGCCCGGCCAGCCGGGGCAGGCTACGCGTCCCGCCTTCTGGGATGGCCCCTGGCCGGTGGCGATCTCGGCGGCGCTGTCGTTGCCGCTGGTGGCGCCGATGGTGCTGGAATGGTTCGGCGTGCACTGGATGCTGCCGGCGTGGGTGCAGTGGCTGCTGGCCACGCCGGTGCAGTTCGTGTTCGGCTGGCGCTTCTACAAGGCGGGATGGAAGGCGGTGCGCGCCGGCGCGGGCAATATGGACCTGCTGGTGGCGCTGGGCACCACGGCCGCCTATGGGTTGTCGCTGTGGCTGATGTGGCGCACGCCAGCCGATGCCATGCCGCACCTGTACTTCGAGAGCGCGGCGGTGGTGATCACGCTGGTGCGCCTGGGCAAGTGGTTGGAAACGCGTGCCAAGCGCCAGACCGCCGATGCCATCCGCGCGCTGGCGGCGTTGCGTCCCGACACCGCGCGGGTGCGGCGCGGCGGCCTCGAGCAGAGCGTGCCGCTGTCCGCCGTGACCGTCGGCGATGAAATCGTGGTGCGGCCCGGCGAGCGCATCCCGGTGGACGCCGAGGTGGTCGAAGGCACCAGCCATGCCGACGAATCGATGCTGACCGGCGAAAGCCTGCCGGTGCCGAAGCAGCCCGGCGACCGCATCACCGGCGGCGCCATCAATTTCGAAGGCCTGCTGGTGGCACGCACCGTGGCGGTGGGCGCCGAGACCGTGCTCGCGCGCATCATCCGCATGGTCGAGCACGCGCAGGCGGCCAAGGCGCCGATCCAGCGCCTGGTCGACCGGGTCAGCGCGGTGTTCGTGCCGGTGGTGCTGGCGATTGCGCTGGTGACCGTGCTGGGCTGGGGCCTCCTTGCCGGCGACTGGGAGGCGGCGCTGCTCAATGCCGTGGCGGTGCTGGTGATCGCCTGCCCGTGCGCGCTGGGGCTGGCCACGCCCACCGCGATCATGGCCGGCACCGGCGCCGGCGCGCGCGCCGGCATCCTGATCAAGGACGCCGAGGCGCTGGAAGTGGCGCACCGGGTGGGGGTGGTGGCGTTCGACAAGACCGGCACGCTGACGGTGGGCAAGCCCGAAGTGGTGGCGCTGCATGCGGCCGATCCTGCCGACGCCGACGGCAGCGCGTTGCTGGCGCTGCTGGCCGCGCTGCAGGCCGGCAGCGAGCATCCGCTGGCGCGGGCCGTGCTGGCCGCGGCGCAGGCGCGCGGCATCGCCGTGCCACCGGCCAGCGGCGTGCAGGCCCTGCCGGGCCGCGGCATTGCCGGCGTGGTCGACGGCCAGGCCCTGCAACTGGGCAGCGAGCGCCTGCGCGTGTCGCTGGGCGCGCCGGCCGGCGCGCTGGCCGCGATCGCGGATCAGCTGCAGTCGGAAGGCCGCACCGTGTCGTGGCTGGTGCAGACCACGCCGCCGCGCGTGGCCGGGCTGGTTGCGTTCGGCGATGCCATCAAGCCGGGCGCGCCGGCGGCGATCGCCAGGCTGCGCGCCGCCGGCGTGCGCACGGTGATGCTGACCGGCGACAACGCCGGCGCCGCGGCGCGCGTGGCGCAGGCGCTGGGGCTGGACGACGTGCAGGCCGAAGTCCTGCCCGAAGACAAGGCGGCGCGGGTGCAGGCTCTGGGCCGCGATGGCGCGGTGGTGGCGATGGTGGGCGACGGCATCAACGATGCGCCGGCGCTGGCCGCGGCCGATGTCGGCATTGCCATGTCGACCGGCACCGACGTCGCCATGCACGCCGCCGGCATCACGCTGATGCGTGGCGACCCGGCGCTGGTGGCCGATGCGCTGGCGGTCTCGCACCGCACCGTGCTCAAGATCCGCCAGAACCTGTTCTGGGCCTTTTTCTATAACGTGGTGGGGATCCCGCTGGCCGCGGCCGGCATGCTCAATCCGGTGGTGGCGGGCGCGGCGATGGCGTTCTCCAGCGTCAGCGTGGTCGGCAATGCGCTGCTGCTGCGCCGCTGGCATGCCCAGGCCGGCACCGCCGCCGCGGGGGCGTCCGCCGCTGCGCAAGGAGTCGAAAAATGAATATCGGCGAAGCGGCACAGGCCTCGGGCGTATCGGCCAAGATGATCCGCCACTATGAATCGATCGGGCTGGTGGCGGCGCCGCCGCGCACCGAAGGCGGCTACCGCCGCTATGACGAACGCGCGGTGCATACCTTGCGCTTCGTGCGGCGGGCCCGTAATCTGGGATTTTCGCTCGACGAGATCCGCAACCTGCTGTCGCTGTGGCACGACCGCGACCGCGCCAGCGCCGACGTCAAGGCGCTGACGCTGCGGCACGTGGCCGACCTGGAGCAGCGCATCGCCGAACTGGCGGCGATGCGCGACACGCTGCGCGAACTGGCGCAGCACTGCAGTGGCGACGACCGGCCGGACTGCCCGATCCTGGCCGACATGGCGCAGCCTGACGTGCCGGCCTGCCACGGCTAGGCGATGGTCAAGCGAGGGTTCAAGCCCCGGTTGTAGCCATGGCAGGGCCGGCACGCGCCGGCGCAGCGGACTCCATAACAACAACGATCGCTGGCGTCGCGCCTGGCCCGCGCGCGCCTGCAGGAGACCTGTGCAAATGGAACAGCCGATGACGGACGAGCCGGCCCTGGCCGGCGTTGCCAGCAAGCCCGCCGCGAGCCCGGCGGGGACCCATGCGCCGGTGCAGAGCCGCCAGCGCATGCGCGACGGCACCGAACTCTTGCTCCGCACCTGGCAACCCGACCCGGCACGCTTTGCCGAACCGCTCGGCTCGGTGCTGCTGGTGCACGGACTTGCCGAACACGCCGGCCGCTACCAGCATGTCGCCGATCTGCTGTGCGGCCTGGGGCTGCGCGTGCGCGCCTTCGACCTGCGCGGCCACGGCGCCAGCGGCGGCGCGCGCATGGTCGCGGACCATCCGGACGCGTACCTTAACGACCTCGCCGAAATCTACGATGCCGCGGTGCCGGGCTGGCATGAATTGCCGATCCTGCTCGGCCACAGCATGGGCGGGCTGATCGCGGCGCGCTTTGCCACCGCGCGGGTGCGGCCGGTGCGCGCGCTGGTGCTGTCGTCGCCGGCCCTGGCACTGCGGCTGTCGCGGCCGGCGCTGGCGCTGCACCGCGTGCTGCTGACGCTGGCGCCGCGGCTGCGCGTGCCCAATCCGATCGATGCGCGGCACCTGTCGCATGACCCGGCGGTGGTCGCCGCCTACCGCGCCGATCCGCTGGTGCAGACCACCATCACCGCCGGCGTGCTCGAAGGATTTATCCGCGGCATGGCGCAGGCGCAGGCCGACGCGGCGCTGCTGGAGGCGCCCATGCTGATGCTGGTCGGCGGCGCCGATCGCGTGGTCGACCCGGCCGGCAGCCGCGCCTTCTTCGACAGCGCGCCGCCCGACCTGCGCGAACAAGTCTGGTTCGACCAGGGCTACCACGAGATCTTCAATGAAGCGCAGCCGCTGCGCGGCGAAGTGTTCGCGGCACTGACAGGCTGGCTGCAGCGCCGGCTGGAGCGCCCGCAGCGCTAGGTACGGAATACGGACTCGGCCACGCCGAACACCGCCGCAACCACCGGGTCGTCGCGGCGCGCGGCCAGGCAGACCAGCGTCAGCTCGGTCTGCACCGAGACCCCTTCGACGATCACCAGGCCGTGCGCATGCGACTCGCGCAGCGCGATCGCATCGCGCACCAGCGACAGCCCCACGCCGGAGCGCACCAGGTCGCGCATCGACGCTTCCTGGTCGACGTGCGCCACCTTGGGCACAGTGGCCGGATCCACGCCTGCCTGTGCGAAATGCGCCGACAGCAGCCGGTTGTGCGCCGACTCGGGCGGGGTCCAGATCCATGGCAGCGTCGCCAGTTGCGCCCACGAGCGCAGCGCGGTGCGCTCCTTCCAGCCTTTGGGCGCGACTACGTAATACGAGAACGGCGTCAGTGTCAGCGCATGGAAGCCTGCTTCGGATGGCTGGCCAAGGTAGAAGCCCACATCGAGCGCGCCGCTGCGTATCTGCTGCAGCACCCAGCCCGACATGCCGTGGCGCAGCTCGGTGCCGATCTGCGGATGGCGCTCGACCAGCATGCGCAGCATCGGGCCCAGCCGGGTGAATTCCGGATCGAGGATGGTGCCGATCGCCAGCCGCCCGCGCACGGTGTGATGCATGGCGTTGACGGTGTGCTGCAGGTCGCCCACGCCATCGAGGATGCGCTCGGCCAGCGGCAACAGCGCGGCGCCATCGGCGGTCAGCGTCAGGCCCGCCGCGGTGCGCTCGAACAGCCGGATGCGCCACGCCGACTGCAGCGCCTTCAGCTGCAGGCTGACCGCTGGCTGCGTCAGGTGCAGGCGCTGTGCGGCGCGGGTCAGGTTGCCTTCGCGCGCGACGGCGACAAAGGCGCGCAGGTGATGGAGGTCCACGGGGCGGAAGCAGTAAGGTGTTGCGCCGCAATATTTTGCGCGGCTTATATTGCGATTGACGATAAATCATTGGACGGGGCCGCGCAACTGCACCAAGCTTGCGCTCAACCATGGCCCAGAGTCTTGTGCCGCACGGCATACGTGGGGCGGCCGGTGCGCGACGCTGCGCGGCAGCGTCTTCACCGGACGCAAAGATGGATCGGGCTGACCGAGCGGGCCGCAGCGCCCGGAGAACCAGCATTCAGGAGCGGAAGTGGAAGACATCCTTGCAGAGGCCAGCGCGGTGCAGGCCATCATCGGCCACAGCATTGCGGGCCGGCAGACCCGTGGCGCCTCGCAGCGCCTGGCCGACGTATTCAACCCCGCCACCGGCGAAGTGTCCGCGCGCGTCGCGCTGGGCACCGCGCAGGACGTGGCCGATGCCGTCGCCGCCGCCAAGGCCGCCTTCCCGGCGTGGGCCGACACCCCGCCGCTGCGCCGCGCGCGCATCCTGTTCAGGTTCAAGGAACTGCTGGACCAGCATCACGACGACCTCGCCGCGCTGATCACGCGCGAGCACGGCAAGGTGTTCTCGGATGCCAAGGGCGAGGTCACGCGCGGCATCGAGGTGGTGGAGTTCGCCTGCGGCATCCCCAACCTGCTCAAGACCGATTTCACCGACAACATCGGCGGCGGCATCGACAACTGGAACCTGCGCCAGCCGCTGGGCGTGGTGGCCGGCATCACGCCGTTCAACTTCCCGGTGATGGTGCCGATGTGGATGTTCCCGGTGGCGCTGGCGTGCGGCAATACCTTCGTGCTCAAGCCGTCCGAGCGCGATCCGTCGCCGAGCCTGCTGATAGCGGATTTGCTGCGCCAGGCCGGCCTGCCCGACGGCGTGTTCAACGTGGTGCAGGGCGACAAGGAAGCGGTCGACGCGCTGCTTGCGCATCCGGA
The DNA here is from genome assembly GCF_900250075.1 of Cupriavidus taiwanensis. NCBI lineage: Bacteria > Pseudomonadati > Pseudomonadota > Betaproteobacteria > Burkholderiales > Burkholderiaceae > Cupriavidus > Cupriavidus taiwanensis. The sequence goes on along the minus strand of NZ_LT977070.1, from coordinate 161,585 downwards.
CGTGCAGGCGCTGTCGTTCGTCGGCTCGACCCCGATCGCCGAGTACATCTACACCGAAGGCACGAATCACGGCAAGCGCGTGCAGGCCCTGGGCGGGGCCAAGAACCACCTGGTGGTGATGCCCGACGCGGACCTGGACCAGGCCGTCGACGCGCTGATCGGCGCGGCCTTTGGCTCGGCCGGCGAGCGCTGCATGGCGATTTCGGTGGCGGTGGCGGTCGGCGAGGTGGCCGACCAGCTGGTGCCGCGCCTGGCCGAACGCGCGCGCGCGCTGAAGATCCGCAACGGCATGGAGGCCGATGCCGAGATGGGGCCGCTGGTCACCGGCGCGCACAAGGCCAAGGTCGAAGGCTATATCGCCAAGGGTGTGGCCGAGGGCGCGACGCTGGTGACCGATGGCCGCGGCCACCGCGTCGAGGGGCACGAGAACGGCTTCTATGTCGGCGGCACGCTGTTCGACCATGTGACGCCGGAGATGACGATCTACAAGGAAGAGATCTTCGGCCCGGTGCTGTCGGTGGTGCGGGTGCATGACTTTGCCGAGGCGGTGGCGCTGATCAACGCGCACGAGTACGGCAACGGCGTGTCGTGCTATACCAGCGACGGCGGCATCGCGCGCGCGTTCGCGCGGCAGATCCAGGTCGGCATGGTCGGCATCAACGTGCCGATCCCGGTGCCGATGGCGTGGCATTCGTTCGGCGGCTGGAAGCGCTCGCTGTTCGGCGACCACCATGCCTATGGCGAAGAGGGCGTGCGCTTCTACACGCGCTACAAGAGCGTGATGCAGCGCTGGCCTGATTCGATTGCCAAGGGCGCGGAGTTCACCATGCCGGTGGCGAAATAAACCCGACCATCACCATAACAAGCGCCATGGAGACATTCGACTACATCATCGTGGGGGCCGGTTCGGCCGGCTGTGTCCTGGCGAACCGGCTGACGCAGGACCCGGACGTCAGCGTGCTGCTGCTGGAAGCCGGCGGCAAGGACGATTACCACTGGATCCACATCCCGGTGGGCTATCTCTACTGCATCGGCAACCCGCGCACCGACTGGCTCTATCGCACCGAAGCCGAAGCGGGGCTGAACGGGCGCTCGCTGGGTTATCCGCGCGGTCGCGTGCTGGGCGGCTGCTCGTCGATCAACGGCATGATCTACATGCGCGGCCAGCGCGAGGACTATGACGAGTGGGCGCGGCTGACCGGCGACGACGGCTGGCGCTGGGACAATGTGCTGCCGCTGTTCAAGCGCAGCGAAGACCATCACCGCGGCCCTAGCGAATTCCACGGCGCCGGCGGCGAATGGCGCGTGGAAGGGCAGCGGCTGCGCTGGGACATCCTGGAGCGCTTTGCCGACGCCGCCGAGCAGGCGGGCATCCCGCGCACCGACGACTTCAACCGCGGCGACAATTTCGGCGTCGGCTATTTCGAAGTGAACCAGCGCCGCGGCATCCGCTGGAATACCGCCAAGGCGTTCCTGCGGCGGGCCTCGGAGCGGCCCAACCTGACCATCGTCACCGGCGCGCAGGTGAGCGGGCTGAGCTTCGACGGGCGCCGCTGCACCGGCGTCAACTATCTGGGCGGCGGCGGCGCGCACGCGGCGGCGGCCACGCTCGAGGTGATCCTCGCCGCCGGCGCGGTCAACACGCCGCAATTGCTCGAGCTGTCCGGCATCGGACAGGCCGAACGGCTGCAGGCGCTGGGCATTCCGGTGCGCCACGCGCTGCCGGGCGTGGGCGAGAACCTGCAGGACCACCTGCAGCTGCGCAGCGTGGTCAAGGTCAACGGCGTGCGCACGCTGAACACGCGCGCCGCCAGCCTGTGGGGCAAGTTCTGCATCGGCGTGCAGTACGCCTTCAACCAGAGCGGGCCGATGAGCATGGCGCCATCGCAGCTGGGCGCGTTCGCGCGCTCGGATCCGGCGCAGTCGCGGCCGAATATCGAGTACCACGTGCAGCCATTGTCGCTGGACAAATTTGGCGATCCGCTCCACGCCTTCAACGCCTTTACCGCCAGCGCCTGCAACCTGCGCCCGACCTCGCGCGGCAGCGTGCATGCCGGCAGCGCTGACTTCCGCCAGGCCCCGGTGATCGCGCCCAACTACCTGTCGACCGACGAGGACCGCAAGGTCGCCGCCGATTCGATCCGGCTTACGCGCCGCATTGTCGCGTCGCCGGCGCTGGCACCGTACCGGCCCGAGGAATGGCTGCCGGGGCCAGCCTTCCAGAGCGACGAGGAACTGGCCGAGGCCGCCGGCAATATCGGCACCACCATCTTTCATCCTGTGGGCACCTGCAAGATGGGCCGCGCCGACGATCCCATGGCGGTGGTCGACCATCGGCTGCGCGTGCTGGGGGTGCAGGGGCTGCGCGTGGTCGATGCCTCGGTGATGCCGCTGATCACCTCGGGCAACACCAACTCGCCGACCATCATGATTGCCGAGCGCGCCAGCGACATGATCCGCGAAGACCGCCGGCAGCGCGGCCTGGCCACCGACGTGGCAAGCCCGGCGCAGGCGCTGGCGCAAGCCAGTCCGGTGCCGGTGACAGCGGCTACAAGCGCTTGAAGCGCCACGCCACATGATCGCCGGCGGGGCGGTGATCATGTGGTCTTTGCGGCGCTTGTGCGGCCGCCAAAAAACTGACACTTGGTTCATGTTTCATAGTGCAAACCCCGATGTTTTGCGATGCAACAGGCGCACACAATAGACGCCTCACAGGGTGCTTCGGCCGCACATGCCATGCCGCCGCCGCAACCCGCGCGGGAGCCGCCCCGCACAGATAAAACCCGCGGGCATGGCCGGCAACCACGGCGAGCCTGACGGAACAAGCGGCAGTAAGGGCCTACAAGGCCGGTTCGGACCATTGTCAGTGCCGGGCATCACCCCGGCAGTACAGCAAGAGGGCGGGCAGGAGACATGAACCAGCAGGAAACCATCCTGGAAACGCGGAACCTCACCAAGGAGTTCAAGGGGTTCACGGCGGTGAGCGACGTCAACTTGCGGGTGCGCCGCGGCTCGATCCATGCGTTGATCGGCCCCAACGGCGCGGGCAAGACCACTTGCTTCAACCTGCTCACCAAGTTCCTGGAGCCGACCACCGGCACCATCCTATTCAACGGCATCGACATCACGCGGGAAAAGCCGGCGCAGATCGCGCGGCGCGGCGTGATCCGCTCGTTCCAGATCTCGGCGGTGTTCCCGCACCTGACGGTGATGGAGAACGTGCGCATCGGCCTGCAGCGGCAACTGGGCACGGCGTACCAGTTCTGGCGCAGCGAGCGATCGCTCGACGTGCTCAACGCCCGCGCCATGGAGCTGCTCGAGCAGGTCGGCCTGACCGAGTTCGCGGATACGCTCACGGTGAACCTGCCGTACGGTCGCAAGCGCGCGCTGGAGATCGCCACCACGCTGGCGATGGAGCCCGAGCTGATGCTGCTCGACGAACCCACGCAGGGCATGGGCCACGAGGACGTGGACCGCGTCACGCAGCTGATCAAGCAGGTCTCGGCGGGGCGCACCATCCTGATGGTGGAGCACAACATGAGCGTGGTCTCGTCGATCGCCGACAAGATCACGGTGCTGCAGCGTGGCGCGGTGCTGGCCGAAGGCCCGTATGCGGAAGTGTCGAAGGACCCGCGGGTGATGGAGGCCTACATGGGCACCGCCGACGCGGAACTGCAGGGCGCGCACTGAGGCCGGGGACGACACCATGAGCACAGCCAATACTCCCGCCCTGGAAATCAAGGGCCTGCACGCCTGGTACGGCGAATCGCACATCTTGCACGGCGTCGACCTGACCGTGAACCCGGGCGAGGTGGTCACGCTGCTGGGCCGCAACGGCGCCGGGCGCACCACCACGCTGCGCGCGATCATGGGCCTGACCGGGGCGCGCAAGGGCTCGATCCGGGTCAATGGCCACGAGACCATCGGCCTGCCCACGCACAAGATCGCGCACTACGGCATCGGCTATTGCCCGGAAGAGCGCGCCATCTTCTCCAGCCTCTCATGCGAAGAGAACCTGATGCTGCCGCCGCAGCTGAAAGGCAAGGACTCCGGCATGAGCGAGGCCGAGATCTACGAGATGTTCCCGAACCTGAAGGAGCGCCGGCAGAGCCAGGGCACGCGCCTGTCGGGCGGCGAGCAGCAGATGCTGGCGGTCGGGCGCATCCTGCGCACCGGCGCCAACCTGCTGCTGCTCGACGAGATCTCGGAAGGGCTGGCACCGGTGATCGTGCAGGCGCTGGCGCGCATGATCCGGATGCTCAAGCAGAAGGGGTACACAGTGGTGATGGTGGAGCAGAACTTCCGCTTTGCCGCGCCGCTGGCGGACCGCTTCTACGTGATGGAGCACGGCACCATCGTCGAACGCTTCGCGGCCAGCGAGCTGCAGGCCAAGATGCCGGTGCTGCATGAATTGCTCGGGGTCTGATCCGCGCAATGCGGGTCGATGGTTGCTTGTTGGCAGGAACGGGTGGCGCGCACGCCGCCGCAAATCAGGAGACACGGAAATGAAAAAGACTCGGCTCGCGGCCGCGATGGCGGCCATTGCCATGGGTGCGGTGTCCTTCGGCGCTGCCGCACAGGTATCGGGCGACACCGTCAAGATCGGCTACATCACCGACATGTCGGGCCTGTATGCCGATATCGACGGCCCCGGCGGCCTCGAAGCCATCAAGATGGCGATCGAGGACCGCGGCGGCAAGGTGCTGGGCAAGCCCATCGAGATCGTCTCGGCCGACCACCAGAACAAGGCCGACATCGCCGCCTCGAAGGCGCGCGAATGGATGGACCAGCAAGGCCTGGACATGCTGCTGGGCGGCACCAACTCGGGCACCGCGCTGGCGATGAACAAGGTCGCTTCGGAGAAGAAGCGCGTCTACATCAACATCGGCGCCGGCACCGCGCGCCTGACCAACGAAGAGTGCTCGCCGTACACGGTGCACTATGCCTATGACACGGTCGCGCTGGCCAAGGGCACGGGCAGCGCGGTGGTCAAGCAGGGCGGCAAGTCGTGGTTTTTCCTGACCGCCGACTACGCCTTCGGCCACTCGCTCGAAAGCGACACCGCCGCGGTGGTCAAGGCCAACGGCGGCACGGTGGCGGGGCAGGTGCGCCATCCGCTGTCGGCGTCTGACTTCTCGTCGTTCCTGCTGCAGGCGCAGTCGTCCAAGGCGCAGATCCTGGGCCTGGCCAACGCCGGCGGCGACACCATCAACGCGATCAAGGCGGCCAAGGAATTCGGCATCACCAAGTCGATGAAGATCGCCGGCCTGCTGATGTTCATCAACGATGTGCACAGCCTCGGGCTGAAGAACACCGAAGGCCTGCTGATGACCGACAGCTGGTACTGGGACATGAACGACGACACCCGCAAGTTCGCCAACCGCTTCTTCGGCAAGATGAAGAAGATGCCGAGCAGCCTGCAGGCCGCGGACTACTCGGCGGCCAGCACCTACCTGAAGGCCGTCGAAGCCGCCAAGACCGACGATCCGGACAAGGTCATGGCCGAGCTCAAGAAGATGAAGATCAACGACTTCTACACCAAGGGCTATATCCGCCAGGACGGCCGTGGCATCCATGACATGTACCTGATGCAGGTGAAGACCGCGGCCGAGTCGAAGAAGCCGTGGGATTACCTGAAGGTGGTCGCGACCATCCCGGGCGACCAGGCCTTCACCACGGTGGCCGAGTCGAAGTGCGCCATGTTGAAGAAGTAAGCAGGAAGGCCGGCTTGGGCGATTAACGAGCCGGCAGTTTTGTTCCCCTCTCCCGCGAGCGGAAGAGGGGCAGGGGTGAGGGCTTGAGCGTCAAAGGCTGAGGTCGGGTGGGCTGACACCGTTGGCCTTGCCGGGGCCGCCATGCCCGAATACACCGAAGGCTTCGCTTGATGTGGTTCCTCGCTAAACCGCCCCTCACCCCAACCCTCTCCCCGTGAGGGGAGAGGGAGAACACCTTGCGCAGGCTAGCTCGGGCGGCTTTGGCGCACCCAAAACCGTTGGCTCCGCTTGGTGTCTGCCAACAACCAGAATCGATGCCCATGGACATCTTCGGAATCCCTTTGCCGGCCATGCTTTCCCAGCTCTTGCTGGGGCTGGTCAACGGCGCCTTCTATGCGATGCTGAGCCTGGGCCTGGCGGTGATCTTCGGCCTGCTCAACGTCATCAACTTCGCGCACGGCGCGCTCTTCATGCTCGGCGCGGTGCTGGCCTGGATGGGCATGGAGTACGCCGGGCTGAACTACTGGCTCATGCTGCTGTTGTCGCCGCTGGTCGTCGCCGCGCTGGGCGTGGTGATCGAGAAGACCATGCTGCGCTGGATCTACAAGCTCGACCACATCTACGGCCTGCTGCTGACGCTGGGCATCACGCTGGTGATCGAGGGCATCTTCCGCTCGGTCTATGGCGTGTCGGGCCTGCCGTACCAGACCCCGGACGCGCTGCAGGGCGCGACCGACCTGGGCTTCATGATCCTGCCGAACTATCGCGCCTGGGTGGTGGTGGCGTCGCTGGTGGTGTGCTTCGCCACCTGGTACGTGATCGAGAAGACCAAGCTGGGCGCCTACCTGCGCGCCGGCACCGAGAACCCCAAGATGGTCGAGGCCTTCGGCGTCAACGTGCCGCTGATGGTGACGCTGACCTACGGCTTCGGCGTGGCGCTGGCCGCGTTTGCCGGCGTGCTGGCCGCGCCGGTGATCCAGATCTCGCCGCTGATGGGGCAGAACCTGATCATCATCGTGTTCGCGGTGGTGGTGATCGGCGGCATGGGTTCGATCATGGGCTCGATCCTGACCGGCTTAGGGCTGGGCGTGATCGAAGGCCTGACCAAAGTGTTCTATCCGGAAGCATCGTCGACCGTGGTGTTCTTCATCATGGTGATCGTGCTGCTGCTGCGCCCGGCCGGGCTGTTCGGCAAGGAGAAGTGATGAGCGCACCCTCCACATCATCGACGCCAGCCACCGTGGCGGCCAATGCAGGCAAGGCAGGAAAGGGACAAGGCGTGCAGAAGAAACTGTTGTACGGATTGCTGCTGCTGGCATTGCTGGCGGCGCCGCTGGCCGGGGCGTATCCGGTGTTCGTGCTCAAGGTGCTGTGCTTCGCGCTGTTTGCATGCGCCTTCAACCTGCTGATCGGCTACACCGGACTGCTGTCGTTCGGCCATGCGGCCTTCTTCGGCGGCGCCGGTTACGCTGCCGGCCATGCCATGAAGGTGTGGGGCGTGACGCCCGAGATCGGCCTGATCCTGGGCACCGGCACGGGCGCGCTGATCGGCTACGTGGTGGGCTCGCTGGCGATCCGGCGCCAGGGCATCTACTTCTCGATGATCACGCTGGCGCTGGCGCAGATGCTGTTCTTCATCTGCCTGCAGGCGCCGTTCACCGGCGGCGAGGACGGGCTGCAGGGCATTCCGCGCGGCAAGCTGTTCGGCGTGCTGCCGTTGTCGGATGACCTGACGCTGTACTACGTGGCGCTGGCCATCATCGTCGCCGCCTTCGCGCTGATCGTGCGCACGGTGCATTCGCCGTTCGGCCAGATCCTGAAGGCGATCAAGGAGAACGAGCCGCGCGCGGTGTCGCTGGGCTATGACGTCGACCGCTTCAAGCTGACCGCGTTCGTGCTGTCGGCGGCGCTGTCGGGGCTGGCGGGATCGATCAAGGCGCTGGTGCTGGGCTTCGAGACCCTGACCGACGTGCACTGGTCGATGTCGGGCTCGGTGATCCTGATGACGCTGGTCGGTGGCCTGGGCACATTGTCGGGCCCGATCGTCGGCGCCTTCGTGATCGTCGCGCTCGAGAACAAGCTGGGCGATATCGGCAACTTCCTGGCGTCGGTGACCGGGATCTCGTGGTTCGGCACGCTGGGAGAGTCGGTGACGATGGTGACCGGCGTGATCTTCGTGATCTGCGTGCTGACGTTCCGCCGTGGCATCATGGGCGAGCTGCTGGCGCGCTTCGGCGGACACGCCGGGCGCAAGGAGTGACCGCGGGTCGACATGCCCGATTCTGGGGCTAGGGTTTTTTCTAGCTTGTCCTCCATGCACCGCTTCGTTACATTCCATATACGGTTTTCGCAGGTTAAATGGAGGCGGAAGCGAGGAGACGACAGGCGCGCACCCGGTGTCGGGTAGCAGCGTTATAAATAAAGGGCGTTGCCGGGTGATCCTCGGCAACGCTTTTTTCATTGGGGCTCCCCCTCCGCCAGTGACGCTTTCGCCCTGTTTTGGGGCACTCATGCCGCATCGGCATCACCTGGCGGCCTCACGCATGCGACAATGCGGGCGCTCCTTGCTGCCCGCCCATGTCCGCCACCGATCCCCCTGATCCATCCCCAACTGTCCCGCTTGCGGGCGGCCAGGTCGCGCCGCAGGTCCGGGTACGCCTGGGGCAGCGCGCCGATGCTGCCCGGATGTCGGACTGGCTGGACCAGATCCAGCCCTTGCCCGTGCCCGCCGCGCGCGCACGGGAGCTGATGCTGGCCGAACTGCTGGCCCAGTCCGGGCGCGGCATCTGCCTGCTGGCCAGTGGCGCGCCGGACGGCGATGCTCCGCTCGCCTGCCTGCCGGTGGCCCTGCTGCCCAGCCTCGAGCTGGCGGGCCTTGCGGCCTGCGCCAGCGAGTGGTGGGTACGGCCTGAACTTGACGGGGCCACCCGCCGTGCCTGCCTGGAAGCCTGCTGTGCCACGCTGGCCGAGTGGGGACGCGCGCACGGCATCCGCCACGCGCTGCTGTCGCCGGGGCTGGTAGCCGGCCACGGCGGCGCGCCGCCCGGCTTCTGCCTGCATGTCAACGGCATGTGGCACCGCAGCCTGGTGCCGGCGGCCAAGGTACTGGGCTGATCCGCCGCGTCCGGCCGTGCGCCGGCGCCGCTGTCCCGGCTTTCCTGCCTTTCCCTTTTTCCTTCCCCCTTTTCGCTTTTCTGCAATGACGGAATTCGCATTCCTGGCGGTTGCCGCCTTTCTCGCCGGCCTGATTGACGCGGTCGCCGGCGGCGGCGGGCTGGTCCAGATCCCGGCGCTGTTCTCGGCCTATCCCAACCTCGCCCCGGCCACGCTGCTCGGCACCAACAAGGTCGGTTCGATCGCCGGCACCGCCAGCGCGGCGCTGCGCTACGGCCGCAGCGTGCGCATTTACTGGGGCGCGACCGCGCCGGCCGTGGTGGCGGCCTTTGCGTGCTCGATGGCCGGTGCCTGGGCGCTGACCATGATCCCGGCCGAGCCGCTGCGCAAGGCGCTGCCGTTCGTGCTGGTGGCGCTGCTGGTCTACACCGTTGCCAAGAAGGACCTGGGTGCCGAGCACGCGCCCACGCTGAGCGGCTGGGGCGAACGCGGCGCGGCGCTGCTGGCCGGTGCCGTGCTGGGCTTCTATGACGGCGTGTTCGGGCCGGGCACCGGCAGCTTCCTGATGATCGTGTTCGTGCGGGTGTTTGGCTATGACTTTCTGCACGCGGCGGCGTCGACCAAGCTGGTCAACCTGGCCACCAACCTGGCGGCACTGCTGCTGCTCGCCAGCAAGGGCCATATCTGGTGGCAGCTGGGCCTGGTGATGGCGGTGGCCAACGTCGCCGGCAGCCAGGTGGGCAGCAAGCTGGCGCTGCGCCATGGCAGCGCCTTCGTGCGCAAGGTATTCATCGTGGTGGTCAGCGCGCTGATCCTGAAGACCGCCTGGGACGCCTTCATCCGCTGACGGCAAAGCCAGGCTGGGCGCGCGATGCGGGTTAATCCTCGCTGTTCGCGCCAGGGCGCTGTGATAGACTCGATCCGCATTCCCGACCGCACGGTCGGTGAATCGCCGAAGCGCCTTTCCGGGGGAGTGGCGTGGACGGGAAATGGGGAGCGGCCCGGTGTCGCTCCTGGTTGTAGCGCAGGTGCCGGCGATGTGCCTGCGTTGACCCGAGGGGTCCAAAAAAAAAAGGGGCATCCGCCGGCGGACGCCGGACGGATGCCTTTCCGTTTCAGGAACCGAAGGAGACAAGATGGATTTCAAGCGCGCCAGCCTGCTGGCAATCGCTGTGGCCAGCCTGGTTGCCGGGGCCGCCCAGGCGCAGGTCAAGGTCGGGGTGACGGTGTCGGCCACCGGTCCGGCGGCATCGCTGGGCATTCCGGAAAAGAACACCTTCACGCTGATGCCCAAGGAGATCGCGGGCAAGAAGATCGAGTACATCGTGCTGGACGATGCCTCGGACACGACCACGGCGGTCAAGAACACGCGCAAGCTGATCAGCGAAGACAAGGTCGACGTGATGGTCGGTTCGACCGTCACGCCCAATTCGCTGGCGATGGTCGACGTGGTGGCCGAGAACGAGACCCCGATGATCACCATGGCGGCCTCGGCCCGCATCATCGAGCCGATGGACGCCAAGCGCGCGTGGGTCTTCAAGACCCCGCAGAACGACTCGCACATGGCCACCGCCATTGCCGAGCACATGAGCAACAACAACGTGAAGACGGTGGCGTTCATCGGCTTCGCGGATGCCTATGGCGATAGCTGGGCGCAGGAATTCGCCAAGGTCGCGGAGCTGCGCAAGATCAAGGTGGTTGCCAACGAGCGCTTCGCCCGCACCGATACCTCGGTCACCGGGCAGGTGCTGAAGATGATGGGCGCCAATGCCGACGCGGTGCTGATCGCCGGCTCGGGCACGCCCGCGGCGCTGCCGGCCAAGACGCTCAAGGAGCGCGGCTACAAGGGCAAGATCTACCAGACCCACGGCGTCGCCAATGCCGACTTCCTGCGCGTGTGCGGCAAGGACTGCGAAGGCACCTTCCTGCCGGCCGGCCCGCTGCTGGTGGCCGAGCAACTGCCCGACAGCAATCCGGTGAAGAAGCCGGCGCTGACCTACAAGACCGCCTACGAGAAGGCCTTCGGCGGACAGGTTTCGACCTTCGGCGGCCATGCCTGGGATGCGGGCCTGATCCTGCAGCACGCCATTCCGGAAGCGCTGAAGAAGGGCCAGCCGGGCACCAAGGAGTTCCGCAAGGCACTGCGCGATGCCATGGAGCAGACCAAGAACCTGCCGGTGTCGCACGGCATCATGAACATGAGCGCCACCGACCACCTCGGGTTCGACCAGCGCGCCCGCGTGATGGTGCAGATCGTCGACGGCAAGTGGAAGTTGCTGAAATAAGCGGCTGAAATAAGCGGCTGACCCCGCGTCTGGCGCCGGCCGGCACGGCCTGCCGGAGTCGCAGTGAAGCAGGGCGCATGGCTGACCATGCGCCCTTTGTTCTGGTGCCGGCCGGGTGACTGCGCGCGCAACCTAGGGTTGCTCTGTATTTCCGCATTGCGCAACCCGTTTACTATTTCGTAACCCGAAGCGCACCACCCTGTCGGCCCGTCGGCGCCCCGCTGACCCCGTTCGATGCAGGCAGGTTTTCCAACAAGACGGGGAGACAATGGACCTATCAATCGCCGCCATCCTGGCGCAGGACGGCATCACCTCGGGCGCGATCTACGCGTTGCTGGCGCTGGCGCTGGTGCTGGTGTTCTCGGTGACCCGCGTCATCTTCATTCCGCAGGGCGAATTCGTTGCCTATGGCGCACTGACGCTGGCGGCAATGCAGGCCGGGCACGCACCGCAAACCAGCTGGCTGCTGGTGGCGATGGGCGTGCTGACCTTTCTCTACGAGACCGTCACCGTGCTGCGCAGCGCCGAGCTGCGGCGCACGCTTGGCCAGAGGCTGGCGGTGCTGGCCGGCAAGTACCTGGTGTTCCCGCTGGCGGTGCACTGGGTGGTGCAGCAATATGGCGCGCAGCCGCTGCCGATGCTGGCGCAGGTCGCGCTGACGCTGCTGATCATCATCCCGCTCGGGCCGATGCTGTACCGGCTGGCCTACCAGCCGCTGGCCGAGGCCAGCACGCTGGTCTTGCTGATCGTATCGGTGGGCGTGCACTTCGCGCTGGTCGGCCTGGGTCTGGTGATGTTCGGCGCCGAGGGCTCGCGCACCAATCCGTTCTCGGATGCGCGCTTCGAGGTCGGCGCGCTCAGCATCTCCGGGCAGAGCCTGTGGGTGGTGGCGGTGTCGGCCCTGCTGATCGGCGCGCTGTACTTTTATTTCGAACGCACGCTGCAGGGCAAGGCACTGCGTGCGACCGCGGTGAACCGGCTGGGCGCGCGCCTGGTCGGCATCGGCACCACGCAGGCGGGGCGCCTGTCGTTCACGCTGGCGGCGGCGATGGGCGCGCTGTGCGGCATCCTGATCGCGCCGCTGACCACGGTGTACTACGAGTCGGGCTTCCTGGTGGGGCTGAAGGGCTTTGTCGGCGCCATCGTCGGTGGGCTGGTGAGCTATCCGGTGGCGGCGCTCGGCGCGCTGCTGGTGGGCCTGCTGGAATCGTATTCGTCCTTCTGGGCCAGCGCGTTCAAGGAGGTCATCGTCTTCACACTGATCATTCCGGTGCTGCTGTGGCGCTCGCTGACGAGCAAGCATGTCGAGGAGGAGGAATAAGCCATGACCATGCTGACCGACAAGCAGGCCGGCGTGGCCGGTGCCGAAGCCGGCAGCCGCGCGCGGCTGAACCGCAACCGGGTGCTGGTGCTGGCGCTGATCGCGGTGCTGGCGCTGCTGCCGGTGCTGCCGACGCCGGAGTTCTGGATCACGCTGGGCAACTACATCGGGCTCTACAGCATCGTCGCGATCGGGTTGGTGCTGCTCACCGGCGTGGGCGGCATGACCTCGTTCGGGCAGGCGGCGTTCGTGGGACTGGGCGCCTACAGCACCGCGTACCTGACCACGCAGTTCGGGCTGTCGCCGTGGTTCGGGTTGCTGGTGGGGCTGGTGATCACGATGGCGTCGGCCTATGTGATCGGGCTGATCACGATGCGCATGTCCGGGCACTACCTGCCGCTGGCGACCATCGCCTGGGGCCTGTCGCTGTTTTTCCTGTTCGGCAACCTGGAGTTCCTGGGCAAGTATGACGGGCTGAACGGTATCCCGGTGCTGTCGTTCTTCGGCATCGAACTGCAGTCCGGGCGTTCGATGTTCTACCTGATCTGGGCGGTGGTGCTGCTGGCGGTGCTGGCGATGCAGAACCTGCTGAACTCGCGTCCGGGTCGCGCCATCCGCGCGCTCAAGGGCGGCGGCGTGATGGCCGAGGCCATGGGCGTGAACACCGCGTGGATGAAGGTGGTGATCTTCGTGGTCGCGGCGATCCTGGCATGCGTGTCGGGCTTCCTGTACGCACACCTGCAGCGCGCGGTGAACCCGACGCCGTTCGGCCTGAACTATGGCATCGAGTACCTGTTCATGGCCGTGGTCGGCGGCGTTGGCCACGTGTGGGGCGCAGTATTGGGCGCGGGCATCCTGACCATCCTGAAAGACGTGCTGCAGGGCGTGCTGCCCAAGCTGCTCGGCGCCAATGGCAACTTCGAGATCATCGTCTTCGGCGTGCTGCTGGTGCTGCTGCTGCAGTACGCGCGCGATGGCATCTGGCCGTTCCTGCGGCGCCTGGTGCCGGCCGGACCGCCGGTGCTGGCGCCGGGTCAGGCCGCGGGGCTGGCGGTGCGCCAAAAGCCCGAGACGGGCGAGCTGATCCTGGACGTGCGTGCCGCGCGCAAGCAGTTCGGCGGGCTGGTCGCGGTCAACGATGTCAGCTTCCAGGTGCGCGCCGGCGAAATCATCGGCCTGATCGGCCCCAACGGCGCGGGCAAGTCCACTACTTTCAACCTGGTGACCGGCGTGCTGCCGGTGTCCGGCGGCGAGGTGCGCTACCGCGGCGAAGTGATCTCGGGCCTGCCGTCGCGAGAGATCGTCAAGCGCGGCATCGGCCGCACCTTCCAGCATGTGCACCTGCTGCCGACCATGACGGTGCTCGAGAACGTCGCCATCGGCGCCCATCTGCGCGGCGACTTCCGCGCGCAGGGCGGCGTCTGCGCGGCGATCCTGCGCATGAACAAGGCTGAGGAAGAAAAGCTGCTGTTCGAGGCCAAGCGCCAGCTGGAGCGCGTCGGCCTGGCCGACTGCATGTACATGGAAGCCGGCAGCCTGGCGCTGGGGCAGCAGCGCATCCTGGAAATCGCGCGCGCGTTGTGCTGCGACCCGGCCCTGCTGCTGCTCGACGAGCCTGCCGCGGGCCTGCGCTACAAGGAGAAGCAGGCGCTGGCCGAACTGCTGCGCAAGCTGCGCGGCGAAGGCATGAGCGTGCTGCTGGTCGAGCACGACATGGACTTCGTGATGAACCTCACCGACCGGCTGGTGGTGATGGAATTCGGCTCGCGCATCGCCGAGGGCGTGCCCGACGAGGTGCAGAAGAACCCGGCGGTGCTGGAAGCCTACCTGGGCGGCGTGGAGTAACGGAGCGACAGAGATAGCGACATGAGCCTGATTCTGGAAGTGAAGGACCTCCACGTCCGCTACGGCAAGGTGGAAGCAGTGCACGGCGCCAACCTGAAGGTCGAGGCCGGCCGCATCGTCACCGTGATCGGCCCCAATGGCGCCGGCAAGTCGACCATGCTCAATGCCATCATGGGCGCGCTGCCGGTGACCGGCTCGTCCAGCGGCACGGTCAGCTACCTGGGCCATGACATGGCCGGCATCCCGGTGGAAGGGCGGGTCGCGCGCGGCATGTGCCTGGTGCCGGAAAAGCGAGAGCTGTTCGCCTCGATGACGGTGGAGGACAACCTGCAGCTGGGCGCCTTCCGCCGCAAGCGCGCCGGCGACAAGCATTACCTGGATCAGATGGACGTAGTCTACGACCTGTTCCCGCGCCTGCGCGAGCGCGCGCGCCAGGACGCCGGCACGCTCTCCGGCGGCGAGCGCCAGATGCTGGCGGTGGGCCGCGCGCTGATGGCCAAGCCGCAGTTGCTGATGCTGGACGAGCCCAGCCTTGGCCTGGCCCCGCTGATCGTCAAGGAGATCTTCCATATCATCAGCAACCTGCGCCAGACCGGCGTGGCCACGTTGCTGATCGAGCAGAACGCGCGCGCGGCGCTGCAGGTGGCGGACTACGGTTACGTCATCGAGACCGGCGACATGGCGATGGAAGGTCCGGCCGACGAACTGGCGGCGAACCCGAAGGTGATTGAAACCTACCTTGGGCTGGCAAAGAAGGCAGCTTAAGGGCCGTTGTGTTCGCCGCAGGAATGGGGGTCCGCATCAGCGGGCCCTTTGTTATTGCTCTTGTGAATAACTTTGGGGATAACCAGATTTCACGGGGGCTTTTACCTTCCAGCTCGGGACGATAGGCATCCATGCCTGTTTCCATTCGCGGGATGGATGGAGCCGAAAATCAATCCGACGAAAACATCCATGGTGATAATATCGCGGCGATCAACATTCGTGTGATTGATGTTGATGTTGCTATCCATCGTTGCTCTAGTCATACGCTGAATAATTTGGCGTTCTCCCTGGCCGTATCCGCGCTTGCAGTTTCCAGCAGCCATGCGCGAAAGCAATTCAACGCTGCATGGTCGCGCCGCTCCCTGGGCGCGCACAGAAAATAGCCGCGTTGCAGCGTAATCGGCAGGTCAAACGGCGCCACCACGCGTCCCGCCGCAATTTCCTCGCGCACCAGGCAGCGCTGCAGCACGGCCACGCCCATGTCGGCACGCACCGCCTGGATCAGGATCGAGACCTGGTCGAACGCTGTGGATAACCGGGGCGCAGCGTTGGGTACGCCGGCGGCCTGCAGCCAGTTTTGCCAGTTCGCCGGCGCGGTGGTGTGGTAGAGCAGGGGCTCGTCCAGCAACTCGGCCGGAGACTGCCAGCGGCCGGCCTCGCGACGGGCGCGCGCGCGGTCCGGGTGGCAGACCGGCACCATTTCCCGACCGACCACGTAGTCGGCCTGCAGGCCAGGCCACTTGCCGGCTTCACCGGCCAGGATGGCGGCGTCGGGCGAGGGGCCGGACAAGTCTTCGTCGCGCTGGTAGGGGACGAAGTCGAGCCGGATCTCCGGGTGGCGACGGTGGAAATCCGGCAGCCGCGGCACCAGCCAGACGCTGGCGAGAGTGGGCACCACCGACAGGGTCAGATGGTGGCGGCGGTCGCCGGCGCGCAAGGCGGCGCTGGCGTGTTCGATGGCGGCGAGCGGCTCGGCCACGGCATCCAGCAGTTGCCGGCCGGCGTCGGTCAGTCCCAGCCGGTGCGCATTGCGTTGCAGCAGCGGCTGGCCGAAATGCGCTTCCAGCCGGGCGATGGCGCGGCTGATCGCTCCCTGCGTCACGCACAGTTCCTCCGCCGCGCGCGTAAAGCTGCCAAGCCGCGCCGCGGTGGCAAAGGCGTGCAGCTCGGACATCGAAGGGGAATGCAACCGCATGGCGGAAGGAGGGGCGGAGAGCGGGGCAGGGCGGTTTTCCCGCCCCTCGCGCAAGGATGATCTTTGGTAATGCAAAGGTGCAATATAGTCGTTTGCGCCCGGCTGGTAAACGGCTGACACTCGCCCGGTTCATGCACAAAACACCAACAGGAGCAACCCCATGATCCGAGCCCGGATGTCCCGCCGCCAGCTGCTGCTTACTGGCACCGTCGCCACCGCCACGCTGGTCTTTGCCGGTGGCGCGCTGGCGCAGGCCAACTACCCGACCCGTCCGATCCGGCTGATCGTGCCTTTTGCCGCTGGCGGCTCCACCGACCTGTCGGCGCGCCTGGTGGCCGAGTTTGCCGGCCGTGAGCTGGGGCAGTCGATCGTCGTGGAAAACAAGGGCGGCGCCGGAGGCTCGCTGGGCATGGAGCAGGTCGCCAATGCCACGCCGGACGGCTACACCATCGGCATGGCCACGGTCAGCACGCATGGCTCCAATCCTGCCGTCTATCCCAAGCTCAAGTACGACCCGATCAAGGATTTCGCCCCGGTCACCAACGTGGTCGCGATCCCCAGCGTGTTCGCGGTGCACCCGAGCGTGCCGGCCAAGACCATGCAAGAGTTCATCGCCCTCGCCAAGGCCAACCCCGGCAAGTACAGCTTCGCCTCGCCTGGGGCCGGCTCGCTGGGCCACGTCAACATCGAGAACTTCATGATGCTGGCCAAGATCGACCTGCTGCACGTGCCCTACAAGGGCGCCGGGCTGGCGCTGAACGACGCCGTGGCAGGGCAGGTGAACGCCATCACCGACAACCTGTCGTCGACGCTGCCGCACGTGAAGGCCGGCCGGCTGCGCGCGCTGGCGGTGCTGGGCGCGGCGCGCTCCGCGCAGCTGCCCAACGTGCCGACCTACGCCGAACTGGGCTTCAAGGACATGGGTGAGGGCGGGTGGTTCGGCATTGTCGCGCCTGCCAATACGCCGCCCGCCATCGTCGCCAGGCTGAACCAGGCGATCCACAAGGCCATGCAGAACCCTGAGTTCAAGCGCAAGGTGGAAGAGTCCGGCGGCACCCTGGTGCCGACTACGCCGGAGCAGTTCAAGGCCCAGATCCAGCAGGCCATGGCGCGCTACGCTCGCGTCGCCAAGGCCGCCGAGATCAAGCTGGACTGAAGCATGGCGGAAGCAACCAACCAGGCGGCTGCGCTGCCACCGGTGATCGTGCGCTTGCCGGAAGGGGAGGCGCTGCCGCTGGTGTGTGATTCGCCGCATAGCGGGACCGCCTACCCGGCTGACTTTGGCGCCGCGGTGCCCGCCGCGCGCCTGCGCGGCGGCGAGGATACGCATGTGGATGTGCTGTGGCAGGCCGTGCCCGCGGCGGGCGGCACGCTGCTGGCGGCGACCTTCCCGCGCGTCTATATCGACCCGAACCGTATGGTCGACGACATCGACCCAGCGCAGGTCGATGGCACCTGGCCGACGCCGCTGGCCCCGGGGCCGAAGACGCAGCTGGGCTACGGGCTGATCTGGAGCCGGATCGACGCGGCCACGCCGATCTACGACCGCATGCTGTCAGTCGCGGAAGTGCAGGTCCGCATCGAGCGTTACTATCGTCCATACCATGCGGCGCTGGCCGAGGCCGTGGAGGGTGCTTACGCGCGTTTTGGGGCGCTCTGGCACCTGAACCTGCACTCCATGCCCAACAACGCCTACGAACGCCTGAAGATCGCCAGCCCGCATCCGCTGGCGGACTTTGTGCTGGGCGATCGCGATGGCACTACCTGCGAACCGGGGCTGGTGGATCTGGTCGAGCGGGAACTGCGCGGCATGGGCTACACCGTCTCGCGCAACGATCCTTACAAGGGCGTGCAGTTGATCGCGCAGATCGGGCGTCCGGCGGAGCGGCGCAACAGCCTGCAGATCGAGATCCGGCGACCGCTATACATGGACGAAGTGACTCGCGAGCGCAATGCCGGCTTCGCGTCGCTGCAGCGTGACTTGGGTAAGCTGACGGAGCAAGTGGCGGCCTATATCCGTTCACAGCTCTGAGGCGCTTGTTCCACGGGAAACATCTGGCCGGGCCTTGCGCCCGGCCTTTTGTTTCACGTGAAACACAACGTCGTTTCCAGGCGACTCGCCGCGTACCGTAAGCGCCATGTTTCACGTGAAACATGGTGTCCGTCGGAAAGCGATAACTCGAATGCCGCTATAATTTCGCATTCCCGAATTTTCCCGCCAGCCTCCCGGAGGAGGTGTCCCATGCTTTACCCGAAAGAATTCGATGTCATCGTCGTCGGCGGTGGCCATGCCGGCACTGAAGCCGCCCTTGCCGCGGCCCGCATGGGCTGCCAGACGCTGCTGCTGACCCATAACATCGAGACGCTTGGGCAGATGAGCTGCAACCCGTCGATCGGGGGCATCGGCAAGGGGCACCTGGTCAAGGAGGTGGACGCCATGGGAGGCGCCATGGCCGCCGCCACGGACGAGGCGGGCATCCAGTTCCGTATCCTGAATTCCAGCAAGGGACCGGCCGTGCGTGCCACGCGGGCCCAGGCGGATCGGGTGTTGTATCGCAAGGCGATCCGCACGCGCCTGGAGAACCAGCCGAACCTGATGCTGTTCCAGCAGGCCGTCGACGACCTGATGGTGGAGGGCGACCGTGTCGTCGGCGCCATGACGCAGGTCGGCATCGCCTTCCGTGCGCGCGCGGTCGTGCTGACCGCCGGTACCTTCCTGGACGGCAAGATCCACGTCGGCCTGGATAACTACACCGGCGGCCGCGCCGGCGACCCTGCTGCGGTGTCGCTGTCGGCACGCCTGAAGGACCTGAAGCTGCCGCAAGGCCGCCTGAAGACCGGCACGCCGCCGCGCATCGACGGGCGCACCATCGATTTTTCGGTGATGGAAGAGCAGCCCGGCGATCTCGATCCCGTGCCGGTTTTCTCCTTCCTGGGCCGGCCTGAACAGCACCCGCAGCAACTGCCGTGCTGGATCACCCATACCAACAGCCGTACCCACGACATTATTCGCAGCGGGCTGGACCGCTCGCCGATGTACACCGGCGTGATCGAGGGGGTAGGGCCGCGTTACTGCCCCAGCATCGAGGACAAGATTCATCGCTTTGCCAGCAAGGAAAGCCATCAGATCTTCCTGGAGCCGGAGGGCCTGACCACCAACGAGTTCTATCCCAACGGGATCTCGACCAGCCTGCCGTTCGACGTGCAACTGGAACTGGTGCACTCGATCCGCGGCCTGGAGAACGCCCATATCCTGCGTCCCGGCTATGCAATCGAGTACGACTACTTCGATCCGCGCGGCCTGAAGGCATCGCTGGAGAGCAAGGCGATCCGTGGTCTGTTCTTCGCCGGGCAGATCAATGGCACGACCGGCTATGAAGAAGCGGCAGCGCAGGGCCTGCTGGCTGGTATCAACGCCGGTTGCTATGTGCGTGAGCGCGATCCGTGGACGCCGCGCCGCGACCAGGCCTACCTGGGGGTTCTGGTAGACGATTTGATCACGCGTGGTGTGACTGAGCCGTATCGCATGTTCACCAGCCGGGCGGAATTCCGCCTGAGTCTGCGGGAAGACAACGCCGACATGCGGCTGACCGAGGTTGGCCGCGAACTGGGCGTGGTCGACGATGCGCGCTGGGATGCGTTCAACCGCAAGCGCGACGCTGTTTCACGTGAAACAGAACGCCTGAAGAGCACCTGGGTGAACCCGGCGATGCTGCCGGCCGAGGAGGCAGTGCCGCTGCTGGGCAAGCCGATCGAGCGCGAGTACAGCCTGGCCGACCTGCTGCGTCGCCCGGAAGTCAGCTACGAAGCCCTGATGGCGCTGCAGGGCGGCCGCCATGCGCCCGCGACCCCGCTGGATGCCGAGCCGATACTGGCGGAGCAGATCCGCGAGCAGATCGAAATCGGCATCAAGTACCACGGCTATATCGCCCGCCAGGCGGCCGAAGTCGACAAGCTGGAAGCCAATGAATCGACGCGCCTGCCGGAAGGGCTGGATTACACCGAAGTGCGCGGGCTGGGTTTTGAAGTCAGCCAGAAACTGAACCAGCATCGCCCGGAAACGCTCGGCCAGGCATCGCGCATTTCGGGTGTGACGCCGGCGGCGGTCTCGCTGCTGTTGGTACACCTGAAGAAGAAGGGGCTGGGGCGCGGCCGTGCGGACGCCGGCGCATCGTCCGGCAACGGTGAAGAGGCTGCCTGAGAGTGCCCGCACCGCGACCCACCATGACCGACGACGCCACGCAGCGTCGTCGCCTTGAAGCGGGCCTGGTCGAGATCGGGCTGGCCTTGGCGCCGGCCCGGATCGACACGCTGTTCGCGTACCTGGCACTGCTGCGCAAATGGAATGGCGTCTACAACCTGACCGCCATCCGCCATCCCGACGAGATGCTTACGCATCACCTGCTGGATTCGCTTGCCGCGGTCCCGGCGCTGGCCGAAGCCGCCCGTGCCGCCGAAGTCGATACACCGGCGCGGGGCAGGGTGCTCGATGTGGGCTCGGGTGGCGGCATGCCGGGCCTGCCGCTGGCCATCGCCTGTCCGGATGTATCGGTGCTGATGGTCGACATCGTGCAGAAGAAGACCGCTTTCCTGACCCAGTGCCGCGCCCAGCTGGGCTTGTCCAATGCCGCCGCGCATTGGGGCCCGGTGGAGAAGCTGGACGATGCCGACGGCTTTGCCGTGATCACCTCGCGCGCGTTTGCCGAGCTGACGGATTTTGTCAGCCTGTCGGGCCAGCTGCTCGCGCCGCGCGGCAAGCTGATCGCGATGAAGGGGGTGTATCCGCAGGCCGAGCTGGACCGCATGGAAGCCGCCGGACTGATGGCGCAATGGCAGGTCGACGCCGTGCCGCGGCTGACCGTGCCCGGGCTGGAGGCGGAGCGCCACCTGGTGGTGCTGTCGCGCCGCGCGGGCACCCCCGCATGACCTACGCCGCGGTGCCGCGCAAGCGCGCCGCGAACTGCCAGCCGCGTGCTGGCCGGATGATTTGAAGCAGGAGCCGCAGGAGCTTATGGCCAAGGTATTCGTGATCGCAAACCAGAAGGGCGGGGTAGGCAAGACCACCACTACGGTGAACCTTGCCGCTGGCCTGGCGGCGCAGGGCCAGCGCGTGCTGCTGGTCGACCTGGACCCGCAGGGCAATGCCTCGATGGGCTCCGGCATCGACAAGCAGGCGCTGGAAACCAGCGTGTACCAGGTGCTGGTCGGCCTGGCCGGCATCGCGCAGGCGCGCCAGCGCTCCGAAACCGGCAAGTACGACGTGCTGCCGGCCAACCGCGAACTCGCCGGTGCGGAAGTGGAGCTGGTCGAACTGGACCAGCGCGAGCGTCGGCTGCGCCAGGCCATCGCGGAGGTCGACGGCGACTATGACTTCGTGCTGATCGATTGCCCGCCGTCGCTGTCGCTGCTGACGCTGAACGGCCTGTGCGCGGCGCATGGGGTAATCGTACCGATGCAGTGCGAGTATTTTGCGCTGGAAGGGCTGTCGGACCTCGTCAATACCATCAAGCAGGTGCACGCCAACCTGAACCGCGACCTGCAGGTGATCGGCCTGCTGCGCGTGATGTTCGACCCGCGCGTGACGCTGCAGCAGCAAGTGTCGGCGCAACTGGAATCGCACTTCGGGGAAAAGGTCTTCAAGACCCTGATCCCGCGCAATGTGCGGCTGGCCGAGGCACCGTCCTATGGCATGCCGGGCGTGGCGTTCGATCCGTCATCGAAGGGCGCCAAGGCGTACCTGGACTTCGGCGCCGAGATGATCGCGCGGGTCCGGCAGCTGGGCTGAAGGAGAGGGCAAGAGCATGAGCACTGCAAAGAAGAAGGGCCTGGGCCGCGGCCTGGAAGCGCTGTTGGGCGGGCCCGCTGAAATCGTCGAGTCGGTCAAGCAGGAGGGCGCGCCCACCGTGCTGAACCTGAACCAGCTGCAGCCGGGCAAGTACCAGCCGCGCACGCGCATGGACGAGGGCGCGCTGCAAGAGCTGGCCGCGAGCATCCGCGCGCAGGGGCTGATGCAGCCGATCCTGGTGCGACGCGTGGCCGAACCCGACCGCTACGAGATCATTGCCGGCGAGCGGCGCTTCCGCGCCTCTAAACTGGCCGGGCTGGACAAGGTGCCGGTGCTGGTCAAGGACGTGGCCGACGAAGCCGCCGCGGCGATGGCGCTGATCGAGAACATCCAGCGCGAAGACCTGAATCCGCTGGAAGAAGCGCAGGGCATCATGCGCCTGATCCGCGAGTTCAGTTTCACGCACGAGCAGGCGGCCGAGTCGGTGGGCCGCTCGCGCAGCGCGGTGTCCAACCTGCTGCGCCTGCTGAACCTGGCCGCGCCGGTGCAGACCATGCTGATGGCCGGCGACCTCGACATGGGCCACGCGCGCGCGCTGCTGGCGGTGGACGGTGCCAACCAGATCACGCTGGCCAACCAGATCGTCAACAAGCGGCTGTCGGTGCGCGAGACCGAGAAGCTGGTGGCCTCGACGCTCAAGCCGTTCGACCTGAAGTCGCTCAAGCAGAAGGGCACCAACAACGTGCGCGACGTCGCGCGGCTGGAAGAGGAGTTGTCGGACGCGCTCGGGCTGGCGGTGCAGATCAAGCTGTCGCCACGCGGCAAGGGGCAGCTGACGATCCACTTCAGCAACAACGATGCGCTCGAAGGAGTGCTGACGCGCCTGCGCGAATCGCGCGAAGGGCAGCAGGCTGCCTGATTTACTGCGCGATTAACGGCCATTGCTGCGGCGACTGTTGCGCGCACGCAGCACTGGTCGGGACGATCCGCGGTATACCTTGTGCCGGACCGGTAATCCCCCATCATGCGCAGGGTTCACTGCGCAATCCAATTACGTCAAACATCATTGCCGCGCAATTTTTGCGCAGCCATCATGCAATCGTGATGGCAACCGTTGTGCGCAACGCACTGCAAGGTAAATGTAAGCAGATTGACGCGAATCAGTAGTTCCCCTTAAAATCGTGCGGTTTGAATTCTGGTCGGGCCGAAAAGTTCCGGCCCGGATAAGGCAGGCAGGTGGTGGTGCGAGACCGTCAGCAACGAGGCGCCGGGTCCCGTCAGGAAGATGACTGGGACGACTGGAAAGAAGGCGCGGACCGTGAGGAAGAGGCTGTCGATCCGCTGTCGCATGCCGAGGCGGTGACGCTGTTTGGCGAGCGCGCGCTGCGTCCTTCGCGCATGACCCCGGGCAAGGTTGTCCTGGCGCAGGTGGCGGTTTCCCTGCTGTCGGCACTGTGCTGGGCGCTGTTTGCGAAGGAGCCCGGGCCATATGGATGGTCGGCGCTGTTCGGCGGCATGGTGTGCTTCGTGCCGAGCGCGTTCTTCGCGTTTCGCCTGTGGCTGGCGCGCGATCGCGCTTCGGTAGGCGGGCTGGTGCTGGGCGAGGCGATCAAGGTCTTTGCCACGGTGGCGCTGCTGGTGCTGGTCGTGGTGCTGTACCGTGATCTGCGCTGGGTGCCGATGCTGGTCACGTTCCTGCTGGCGCTGAAGACATACTGGGTAGTGGCCTTGGCGTTGCGCTAGGACCGCTGCTTGAAAACGGTGCTTCCTTTGCAAGTGGTGGCACCAAGACGGAATATCAAGAGTTTCCGTGACGGCTGCGGCGGATTTCATGGCGCTGACACCGGGCACGGCCAAGGTTGGAAACCCGCTTGCATCGCGGTGACCGGCGAATCCGCCGAAGGTGATGCAAGACGCGTACCGGGCGCTGCACAGAACAGCGGCGCGCGGCCCGAAGATTTCGCAATATACCGTTCGATTCGACAATGGCAGAAGCTACCCAAAGCGCGGAACACGTGCTGACACCCTCCGGCTATATCGCCGAACACTTGCAGAACTTGAACTCGGTCGGCGGCAAGCAGGCGTCGGTGGTCGATTTCTCCGTGATCAACTATGACACGGTGTTCTGGTCGGTCCTGTGCGGCGCCATCGCCGTGCTGTTCCTGTATGCCGCCGCGCGCCGCGTCACCGCGGGCGTGCCGGGCCGCTTCCAGGCCTTCGTCGAGATGATCGTCGAGATGGTCGACGACCAGGCCAAGGGCATCATCCACGGCGACCGTTCGTGGATCGCCCCGCTGGCGCTGATGGTGTTCTGCTGGATCACCATGATGAACGCCATCGACCTGATCCCGGTCGACTGGGTCACCGGCCTGAACAAGGTCCTCGAGATCTTCCACATCCATATCCCCCACCACCGCGCGGTGGCCACGGCCGACCTGAACGGCACGCTGGGCATGTCGTGCGCCGTGCTGGTGCTGATGATCTACTACAGCTTCAAGATCAAGGGCGCGGGCGGCTTCATGCACGAGCTGTTCTCGGCCCCGTTCGGCGCCAAGTGGTACCTGGCCCCGTTCAACCTGGTCCTGAACATCATCGAATTCCTGGCCAAGGCCGTGTCGCTGGGCATGCGGTTGTTCGGCAACATGTACGCCGGCGAACTGGTGTTCCTGCTGATCGCGCTGCTGGGCTCCATCTGGACGTTCGGTGCCGACCTGTCGGCGCTGGGCTTTGTCGGCCACGTCGTTGCCGGCGCAGTCTGGGCGATCTTCCACATCCTGATCGTGCTGCTGCAAGCGTTCATTTTCATGATGCTGACGCTGGTGTACATCGGCCAGGCTCACGATCACCACTGATCGTCATCGGTCAGCGCAGGTTCAAGGTTTTAGGTTTTTTGGTTTTTGGTTTTTTGGTTCTAAGTCTCTCTAAATTAAAGGAGTCATCATGCAAGCATTTCTCGCCAACATCCAGGGTCTGACCGCCATCGGTATCGGCATCATCATCGGCCTGGGCGCTATCGGCGCCTGCCTGGGTATCGCACTGATGGGTGGCAAGTACATCGAAGCCTGCGCACGTCAGCCCGAGCTGATGAACCCGCTGCAAACCAAGATGTTCCTGCTGGCCGGCCTGATCGACGCGGCATTCCTGATCGGCGTGGGTGTTGCAATGCTGTTCGCGTTCGCCAACCCGCTGCTGGCTGTCATCCAGTAATTCTTTTCGGTCTGCATGATGCTGACGGGCGGCGCGGGCCACCAGCCTGGCCGCCTTTTGTGCATTTATCTGTAGTTTGATTACCGAAAGGAACACACCATGAATCTGAACGCAACGTTTTTTGCGCAGATGGTCGTGTTCTTCATCCTGTGGTGGGTTGTTGCCAAATTCATTTGGCCGCCGCTGGTGAAGGCGCTCGACGAACGCGCAAAGAAGATCGCCGATGGCCTCGCCGCTGCCGAGAAGGGCAAGGCCGAGCTTGAACTCGCCAACAAGCGTGTGGACCAGGCCATGGCCGAAGCCCGCACCGAAGGCGCTCAACGTGTCGCTGACGCCGAGAAGCGCGCCCAGCTGACGGCCGACGAGATCAAGCAAAACGCCCAGGCAGAAGCCGCACGCATCATTGCCCAGGCCAAGGCCGAAGCCGAACAGCAGGTTACCCGCGCGCGCGAAGAGCTGCGCGACCAGGTCGCCGTGCTGGCCGTCAAGGGTGCCGAGCAGATCCTCAAGCGTGAAGTGAACGCGCAGGTCCACAACGACCTGCTCAATCAACTCAAGGCTGAGCTCTAATCATGGCTGAAACCGCAACCATTGCCCGTCCCTACGCTGAGGCGCTGTTCCGCGTCGCCAGCGAATCGAGCGCAGGCAACCTGGGTGCATGGTCCGAGCTGGTGTCGGAAATGGGGCAGGTAGCCGCCAATCCCGACATGAAGGCGGTCGCCGACGACCCGAACGTTCCCGGCGCCAAGCTGGCCGAACTGTTCCTGTCGGTGCTGAAGTCCCCGGTCAATGACGAAGCGCGCCGCTTCGTGCAACTGCTGGTGGACAACAACCGCCTGTCGGTGATGCCCGACATCGCCGAACAGTTCCATGCGCTCAAGAACGCCCGCGAAGGGTCGTCCGACGTTGAAATCACCAGCGCCTTCCCGCTGGAAGATGGTCAGCTGAACGACCTCGTCGCCGCCCTCGAACGCAAGTTCGGCCGCAAGCTGTACGCGCAGGTGGCGGTGGACCCGTCCCTGATCGGCGGCGTCAGCGTCAAGGTTGGCGACGAAGTGCTCGACACCTCCGTGCGTGCGCGCCTGGCAGCCATGCAAACCGCGCTGACCGCCGCCTGAGCGGCCGTCCGGCGGATTGAAGAATTAGGAGCATTGTGATGCAACTGAACCCCTCAGAAATCAGCGAGCTGATCAAGACCCGCATCTCGGGCCTTGGCGCCGAAGCTGAAGTGCGCAACACCGGCACGGTGATCTCCGTGACCGATGGTATCTGCCGCGTGCATGGCCTGTCTGGCGTGATGCAGGGCGAGATGCTGGAATTCCCCGGCAACACCTTCGGCCTCGCGCTGAACCTGGAGCGCGACTCGGTCGGCGCCGTGGTGCTGGGTGAGTACGAACACATTTCCGAAGGCGACACGGTCAAGTGCACCGGCCGCATTCTGGAAGTGCCGGTGGGCAAGGAACTGCTGGGCCGCGTGGTCAACACGCTGGGCCAGCCGATCGATGGCAAGGGCCCGATCAACGCCAAGGAAACGGACGTGATCGAGAAGGTCGCCCCGGGCGTGATCGCGCGTCAGTCGGTGAGCCAGCCGGTGCAGACCGGCCTGAAGTCGATCGACGCGATGGTGCCGATCGGCCGTGGCCAGCGCGAGCTGATCATTGGCGACCGCCAGACCGGCAAGACCGCCGTCGCCGTCGACGCCATCATCAACCAGAAGGGCAAGGGCGTCTTCTGCGTGTACGTGGCAATCGGCCAGAAGGCTTCGACGATCGCCAACGTGGTGCGCAAGCTGGAAGAGCACGGCGCGATGGAATACACCGTCGTCGTCGCCGCCGCCGCTTCGGACTCGGCCGCCATGCAGTACCTGGCCGCCTACGCCGGCTGCACCATGGGCGAGTACTTCCGCGACCGCGGCGAAGACGCGCTGATCGTCTATGACGACCTGACCAAGCAAGCCTGGGCCTACCGCCAGGTGTCGCTGCTGCTGCGCCGCCCGCCGGGCCGCGAAGCCTACCCCGGCGACGTGTTCTACCTGCACTCGCGCCTGCTCGAGCGTGCCGCCCGCGTGAACGCCGACTACGTCGAGAAGTTCACCAACGGCGCCGTCAAGGGCAAGACCGGTTCGCTGACCGCGCTGCCGGTGATCGAAACGCAGGCCGGCGACGTGTCCGCGTTCGTGCCGACCAACGTGATCTCGATCACGGACGGCCAGATCTTCCTGGAAACCGACCTGTTCAACGCCGGTATCCGCCCCGCCATCAACGCCGGTATCTCGGTGTCGCGCGTCGGTGGTGCTGCGCAGACCAAGGTGGTGAAGAACCTGTCCGGCGGTATCCGTACCGACCTCGCCCAGTACCGTGAACTGGCTGCGTTCGCGCAGTTCGCCTCGGACCTGGACGATGCCACCCGCAAGCAGCTGGAGCGCGGCCGCCGCGTGACCGAACTGCTGAAGCAGCCGCAATACCAGCCGCTGCAAGTGTGGCAGCTGTCGGCTTCGCTGTTCGCCGCCAACAACGGCTTCCTCGACAACGTGGAAGTGAAGGACATCCTGCCGTTCGAGAAGGGCCTGCACGACCACCTGAAGACCAAGTACGCCGACCTCATCAACCGCATCGAAGAGACCAAGCAGCTCTCGAAGGAAGATGAAGCCGCCCTGCGTGCCGCTGTCGAGGATTTCAAGAAGTCCGCCGCGTTCTAACCGCGTAATTCCACGACATCGTCGCCGCGCCTGGCTCACGCCGGCGCGGCGATGGTTCGGATGGAGAGGAAGATATGGCCGGAACGAAAGAGATTCGAACCAAGATCAAGAGCGTGCAGAACACGCGCAAGATCACCAAGGCGATGGAGATGGTCGCCGCGTCCAAGATGCGCAAGGCGCAGGAGCGGATGCGCAACGCCCGTCCTTACGCCGAGAAGGTGCGCAACATTGCGGCGCACCTGGCTACAGCCAACCCCGAGTTCAAGCACCCGTTCATGCAGGAGCGCGAAGTCAAGCGCGTCGGCATGATCGTGGTCACGACCGACAAGGGGCTGTGCGGCGGCCTGAACACGAACGTGTTGCGCTCGGTGACCAATGAGCTGAAGGCCCTGCAAGGCCGTGGCGTGGATGTGCAAGCCACCGCCATCGGCACCAAGGGCATGCAGTTCCTGGGCCGTATCGGCGCCAAGGTGGTTTCGCACGTGGTGCACCTCGGTGACACCCCGCATCTGGAAAAGCTGATCGGCGCGATCAAGGTCCAGCTCGACGCCTTCACCAATGGTGAAGTCGACGCGGTGTACGTGGCGTACACCAAGTTCATCAACACGATGAAGCAGGAACCGATGGTTGAGCAGCTGCTGCCGCTCGCCGCCGACAAGCTGTCGCAGACCGAAGAAGAAAAGCGCGCCTACTCGTGGGACTACATCTACGAGCCTGACGCCCAGACCGTCGTGGAAGAGCTGCTGGTCCGCTACGTCGAGGCGCTGGTGTACCAGGCCGTGGCCGAGAACATGGCGTCCGAGCAATCGGCGCGCATGGTGGCCATGAAGGCTGCGTCCGACAACGCCAAGAACGTGATCGGCGAACTGCAACTGGTCTACAACAAGACCCGTCAGGCCGCGATTACCAAGGAACTGTCGGAAATCGTCAGCGGCGCAGCTGCGGTCTAAGGCGTCACGAATTCAAGCTATCGGAGATACGAAATGAGTATCGGAAATATTGTGCAGTGTATTGGCGCCGTGGTGGACATCGAGTTCCCCCGCGACGCAATGCCGAAGGTGTACGACGCGCTCGTGCTGGAAGAATCCGGCGACGCCTCGTTCGCCGAGAAGGGCCTGACCTTCGAAGTCCAGCAACAGCTGGGCGACGGCGTGGTGCGTACCATTGCCCTGGGCTCGTCGGATGGCCTGCGCCGCGGCATGTCGGTGAAGAGCACCGGCGCGCCGATTTCGGTGCCGGTTGGGCACGGCACCCTGGGCCGCATCATGGACGTGCTGGGTCGCCCGATCGACGAAGCCGGCCCGATCGCCTCGGACGAACTGCGTGCGATCCACCAGAAGGCACCGAAGTTCGACGAACTGTCGCCTTCCGTTGACCTGCTCGAAACCGGCATCAAGGTGATCGACCTGGTCTGCCCGTTCGCCAAGGGCGGCAAGGTGGGCCTGTTCGGTGGCGCCGGCGTGGGCAAGACCGTCAACATGATGGAGCTCATCAACAACATCGCCAAGCAGCACAGCGGTCTGTCGGTGTTCGCCGGCGTGGGCGAGCGTACCCGTGAAGGGAACGACTTCTACCACGAAATGAAGGACTCGAACGTGCTCGACAAGGTGGCCATGGTGTTCGGCCAGATGAACGAGCCGCCGGGCAACCGTCTGCGCGTGGCGCTGACCGGCCTGACCATGGCCGAGCGCTTCCGCGACGAAGGCCGTGACATCCTGTTCTTCGTCGACAACATCTACCGCTACACCCTGGCCGGTACCGAAGTGTCGGCACTGCTGGGCCGTATGCCTTCCGCCGTGGGCTACCAGCCGACGCTGGCCGAGGAAATGGGCAAGCTGCAAGAGCGCATCACCTCGACCAAGACCGGCTCGATCACGTCGATCCAGGCCGTGTACGTGCCTGCGGATGACTTGACCGACCCGTCGCCGGCAACGACCTTCCTGCACCTGGACTCGACCGTGGTGCTGTCGCGTGACATCGCCGCGCTGGGTATCTACCCGGCCGTCGATCCGCTCGACTCGACCTCGCGCCAGCTGGACCCGCAAGTGGTCGGCACTGAGCACTACGAAGTCGCCCGCCGCGTGCAGCAGACCCTGCAGCGCTACAAGGAACTGCGCGACATCATCGCGATTCTGGGCATGGACGAACTGTCGCCGGAAGACAAGCTGGCAGTGAACCGCGCCCGTAAGATCCAGCGTTTCCTGTCGCAGCCGTTCCACGTGGCCGAAGTGTTCACGGGTTCGCCGGGCAAGTACGTGCCGCTGAAGGAAACCATCCGCGGCTTCAAGATGCTGGTCGACGGCGAGTGCGATCACCTGCCCGAGCAGGCGTTCTACATGGTCGGCTCGATCGACGAGGCCTTCGAGAAGGCCAAGAAGCTCCAGTAAGCCTTGCTTGTCGTTCCCGCGAAAGCGGGAACCCAGCGTCTTTGAACGTCGTTCCAAAGTCACTGGGCCCCCGCGTTCGCGGGGGCGACGGTAAATCGCGTAAGGCGTTTTTGCCGTCGGAAGCGAAGTGAGTGGAGAAAGGATCAGATATGGCAACCATTCTTGTAGACGTCGTCAGCGCGGAAGCGTCGATCTTCTCCGGACAGGCGAAGTTCGTGGCGCTGCCGGGCGAGTCGGGTGAGCTGGGCATCCTGCCGGGCCACACGCCGCTGATCACGCGCATCCAGCCGGGTGCGGTGCGCATCGAGAAGGAAGACGGCAGCGAAGAGTTCGTGTTCGTTGCCGGCGGCATTCTTGAAGTGCAGCCCAAGCACGTCACCGTGCTGGCCGACACCGCGATCCGCGGTGGCGACCTGGACGAAGCCAAGGCCCAGGAAGCCAAGCGTGCCGCCGAGGAGCTGATGCAGAACCAGAGCAGCGACCTCGACCTGGCCCGCGCCCAGAGCGAACTGGCCGTGGCCGCGGCGCAACTGGCAGCGATTGCCCGTCTGCGTCGGAAGAAGTAAGCATCGAGCAGGACTGTCGCATTGTTGTTTTTTCGATGCGACATTTAAAAAAAGGCAGCCGCGAGGCTGCCTTTTTTGTAAGCGCGGCGATATGCTTTGGCCGCGCCTGGACAAAAAAAAGCGCGCGGGCCGGGGAGGCTCCGCGCGGACGGGAAAATCCCTTCGAGGGGTCAATTCGAAGGAACGGGTTCGGTCCAGGTCGACAAGCAAGGCGCATCGGATATCCAAATATCCGCTCACAGGCCGCAAAGGCCACGCGCTGCAACTTCTTCCTGGTGCTCCGGTCCAGCAAGCTTTACGCTGGATCGGAAAATCGGGTTACTGCCGGAAACGCTACAAAAAGGCTTTCTTCAGCACGCCCCTTTAGTCTGCACGGCCATTTTTACCGGGGCGCCACGCCCGCCCAGCGGGTGTGTCAATGCATTGTGGGGGAAACTCCCCGGCATGGCAGTAACAAAATGTATCGGTTTGAAAGAAGTTGAAAGCCGGAGCGCCTAAAATCTGGCGTGATCGGCATATTTTCGCGCCTTGCCGTCACGTTTTGCGCCGCCATGTGTTGCGGGATTATCTTTATATCCGTGATTTCAGTGTTCGTTTCCGCACCAAATCCTGCGTGACAATTGCGGTTACGATTCACTGGCCGCCGGAGTTGCGTCGCCGTTGCGATGCAGCC
This sequence comes from Cupriavidus taiwanensis, assembly GCF_900250075.1. NCBI lineage: Bacteria > Pseudomonadati > Pseudomonadota > Betaproteobacteria > Burkholderiales > Burkholderiaceae > Cupriavidus > Cupriavidus taiwanensis. The sequence goes on along the minus strand of NZ_LT977070.1, from coordinate 130,030 downwards.
CGGCGGTCATCTGGTCACTCACCTCCACAGCCCGGAGACGCAATGCCGCCCGAGATGCAGCAAGCCATACAAGCCATGCTGGCGATGAAGACCGTAGCCGTAGTCGGCTTGTCCGACCGTGCGGAGCGGCCCAGCCATGAGGTCGCCGAATTCCTGCAAGGCCACGGCTTCCGCATCGTGCCGGTCAATCCGCGCCACGCTGGCGAACGCATCTTGGGTCAGACCTGCCACGCGACGCTGCGCGAGGCCGCCGACGCCGCCGCGGCGGCAGGCGCCCCGATCGAATGGGTCGATATCTTCCGCCGCGCCGAGGACACACCCGGTGTGGTCGACGAGGCTATCGCCATCGGCGCGCGTGGGGTCTGGCTCCAGCTTGGCATCATCAACGACGAGGCGGTGCGTCGTGCCGCCGATGCCGGGCTGCTGGCGGTGCAGGACTGTTGCAGCAAGATCGAGCTGACGCGCCAGCTCGGCGGGGCCTGATTCCCGCCGTTTCTTTTATCCCTACTGATTACGCCTTTGCCGCCGACCATGGCCATCGATCCGCAACTGCTCGCCTATTACCGCCGCCTGGCCGAACGCTATGCCACGGAGCCGGCGCCGGCCGACGTCCCGGCGCGGCGCGCCCGCTTCGCCGAGATCGCCGCCGCCTCGTTGCGGCCGGATCCGGAGGGCGTTGTGGTGCAGCCGCTCGAAGTGGCGCTGGCCGGACGCACACTGGGCGCACGATTGTTCCGTCCGGCCGGCGTGGCCGCGCCACGGCTGCTGGTGTACTTCCACGGCGGCGGCTGGGTGGTTGGTTCGACGCAGACGCACCACACCGTCGCGGCCTTGCTCGCGGCCGATACCGGGTGCGCCGTGGCCAGTGTCGATTACCGGCTGGCCCCCGAGCACGCCTTCCCGGCGCCTTGCGACGATGCCGCCGAAGCCGTGGTGTGGCTGGCCGGCCAGCGTCAGTCGCTGGGGCTGGCGCCCGATTTCCTCGCGGTGGCCGGCGACAGCGCCGGCGGCCACCTCGCGGCGCAGGCCGCGCAGCGGCTCAATGCCGGCGAGGCGGTGCGGGTCGACGCCCAGCTGCTGATCTATCCGGTCGCGGCGCCGGTGCTCAGCACCGAAAGCTATCGCGCCTTCGCCGATGGCCCGGGCCTGACGCGTGACGAGATGGCGTGGTTCTGGACCCAGTTCATCGGTGCCGAGGCACTGGCGCAGGGCGCTGCCCACGCCGATCCGCGCGTGCACCTGATGGCCGCGCCGCCGATGCGGCCGCCGGCCACCGTGCTGATGGTGGCGGCGCACGATGTGCTGCGCGACGACGGCCTGGCCTATGCCGACTTTCTGGTGCGCCACGACGCCCCGGTCATCACCATCGAGGCCAGCGGCATGACCCACGGCTTCGCCCGGCTGCAGCCGGAGGCCGAGCGCGCGCGGGAATGGATGCGCCGCGCCGCGTCCGCGTTCGCGGGGATGATCGACGACGCCTGAGCGGCATCCGCGTGCGGCCATCCCTTAGAATGGCGGTCTTACGAGGATGACCATGACCGCACTGCAGAACGATACCTTCCTGCGCGCGCTGCGCCGCCAGCCGACCGAATACACGCCGCTGTGGCTGATGCGCCAGGCAGGCCGCTACCTGCCCGAGTACAACGCCACGCGCGCGCGCGCCGGCAGCTTCCTCGGGCTGGCCAAGAACCCGGCCTACGCCACCGAAGTGACACTGCAGCCGCTGGACCGCTATCCGCTCGACGCGGCCATCCTGTTCTCTGACATCCTGACGGTGCCGGATGCGATGGGCCTGGGCCTGTCGTTCGCCCAGGGCGAGGGCCCGCGCTTCGCCCATCCGCTGCGCACCGAAGCCGACGTGCAGAAGCTGGCCGTGCCCGACATGGCATCGCTGCAATACGTGTTCGACGCCGTGGGCGAGATCCGCCGCGCGCTGGTGCAGGACGGCCGCCAGCGCGTGCCGTTGATCGGCTTCTCGGGCAGCCCCTGGACGCTGGCCTGCTACATGGTCGAGGGCGGCGGCTCGGACGACTTCCGCACGGTCAAGGCGATGATGTACGGCCGTCCCGACCTGATGCACCGCATCCTCGACATCAATGCGCAGGCGGTCACGGCGTACCTGAACGCGCAGATCGAGGCTGGCGCGCAGGCGGTGATGATTTTCGACACCTGGGGCGGAGCGCTCGCCGACGGCATGTACCAGGCGTTCTCGCTGGCGTACATGCGCCGCGTGCTGTCCGGCCTGAAGCGCGAGCACGCCGGACAGCAAGTGCCCGCGATCGTCTTTACCAAGGGCGGCGGCCTGTGGCTGGAAGCGCTGGCCGACACCGGCGCCGATGCCATCGGGCTGGACTGGACCGTCAACCTGGCCGAAGCGCGCCGGCGCACCGGCGGCCGCGTGGCACTGCAGGGCAATATCGACCCGACCGTCCTGTTTGCGCCCGAGGCCGCGATCCGCGAGCAGGTGCGTGGCGTACTGGACAGCTATGCCGCCGGCGGCGGCAGCGACGGCCATGTCTTCAACCTCGGCCACGGGATTTCGCAATTCACGCCGCCGGAAAGCGTCTCGGTGCTTGTCGACGAAGTACACCGGCACAGCCGCCAGCTGCGGGCAACCGGGAAGTGACGGCGGCGGTATGCAGCTAGACCGGCCGGTTCGGCGCTGCCCCGCGCTGCAACGTTCCGGCCACGGCCGTACCCAGTGCTGCGCGAGCCGCGCGGCCGTACCGTGTCAAGTTAACTTTTTCGCCAGGAACCGCCAAAAAGGTGCACAGAGTTGATTGGCGACCCTTGACTTATGCACACCGATAGGTTTGCCGCAGTGCAGGACAGGGTTATTCCCTAACCTATCTGGGGGATGTTTGCAAGCCCTTGATTTTTAAGGCTTTGGAAGATTTGCAAAGAAGGGGTCGATACCAGTGGATCCCTTGTTTCTCGGGGCTTCCGGGCCAGGCAAAGCGACTTTTCAACAAAGTTATCCACAGGGGCAGTGGAATTAGTGGAAAACCAGTCATCTATCATCGACTTAGGGCCACATTTGAAGTTTTACTTTAAGTTGATGCTGCGCCGCACACCCACCTTCCGCCATGGCCGGGCAGGCTGTCAGTGGACCCAGCCTTGCCCCACGGCGATGCACCTTCAAGCCGTGCATGCTGCCCGATAGCGGCGCCCTCCTTCCGGAGTCCACGGCGCCAGCCGCCGCACGGGTGGCGCTGTCGTCGCCGCCGGTGATACGGGTTGCCCTCGACACGCCCGCCGACGACTGCTTCGACTACCTCGCCATCGCCGACATCGCGCCCGGGGACCTGGTAGAGGTGCCGTTTGGCCGCCGCAGCATGGTCGGCGTCGCGCTCGAATTCGCGCAAGACTCGGAAGTGCCTGTGGACAAGTTGCGCCCCGTGGCGCAACGGCTGGACTGGCTGCCGCCGCTGCAGCCGGACTGGATCGGGCTGGCAGCCTTTGCCGCGCGCTACTATCAGCGCCGGCTCGGCGAAGTGATGCTGCCGGCCTTGCCGCCCGCCCTGCGCGAGGCCGAAAGCTGGCCCAGCCTGGCGCAGCGCGCCCGCACCGACGAATACCGCGTGCTGCCGGACCAGGCCGAGGCCTTGCTGGCGGCCGTGCCGCCCCGCGCCCGCAGCGTGCGGGCACTGGCCCAGGCGCTGGCCGACCGCGCCGCCACGGGCGAGCCGCTGCCCCTGGCGGAAGCGCGTGCCCTCTGTGCCGCGGCACCGTCGCGGCTGGCCGAATGGCAGGCCGCAGGCTTGGTCGAGGCCAGCCGCACCGCGCGCACCTTGTTGCCGACCGACCCCACCCAGCCGCCGTCGGCCGCGCCGCCGCTGCATGACGAGCAGCGCGCCGCGGTGCAGGCCATCGCCGACGCCGAAGGCTTTGCCCCGTTCCTGCTGCACGGCGTGACCGGCAGCGGCAAGACCGAGGTCTACCTGCATGCGATGCAGTCGGTGCTGGCGCGCGACCCGCGGGCCCAGGTGCTGATGCTGGTGCCGGAAATCAACCTGACCCCGCAGCTGCAAAGCCGCATTGCCGCGCGCTTCCCGCAGTTGCCGCTGGCGGTGCTGCACAGCGGCCTGGCCGACCAGGAGCGCAGCCTGCAGTGGCTCGCGGCGCACCGCGGCGAGGCCCGCATCGTGCTGGGCACGCGCATGGCGGTGATGGCGTCGCTGCCGGCGCTGGCGCTGATCGTGGTCGACGAGGAGCACGACACCTCCTACAAGCAGCAGGAAGGGCTGCGCTACTCCGCGCGCGACCTGGCCGTGTGGCGGGCCAAGCAGCGCGGCATCGCGGTGGTGCTGGGTTCGGCCACGCCGTCGATGGAAACCTGGTGGCGGGCCGGGCAGGGCACCTACCGCAAGCTGGTGCTGCGCGAGCGCGCCCAGGCCGATGCGGCGCTGCCGGCGGTGCGGCTGGTCGACCTGAACCACGAGCGCCAGCGCCAGCGCGCCCTGTTCGAGGGCCTGTCGGTGCCGCTGCTGGAGGCCATCGACGCGCGCCTGGCGCGCGGCGAGCAGAGCCTGCTGTTCCTGAACCGCCGCGGCTATGCGCCGGTGATTGCCTGCGACAGCTGCGGCTGGCTGTCGGGTTGCCCGCGCTGCTCGGCGTACCTGGTGCTGCACAGGCCCGAACGTCGCCTGCGCTGCCACCACTGCGGCCTCGAGTCGCCGGTGCCGCACCACTGCCCGGATTGCGGCAATGTCGATATCGCACCGCTGGGGCGTGGCACGCAGCGCATCGAAGAGGCCTTGGCGGCGCGCTTCCCGCAGGCGCGCATCGCCCGTATCGATGCCGATTCCACGCGCCGCAAGGGCAGCGCACAGGCCATGTTCGACGAGGTCCATGCCGGTGAAGTCGACATCCTGGTGGGCACCCAGATGGTGGCCAAGGGGCACGACTTCCAGCGCGTGACCCTGGTCGGCATCGTGCATCCGGACGCGGCCATGTTCAGCCACGACTTCCGCGCCGCCGAGCATTTGTTTGCATCGCTGATGCAGGTGGCGGGCAGGGCGGGGCGGGCCGGGTTGCCGGGCGAGGTGCTGATCCAGACCCGCTATCCCGATACCCCGGCATTGCAGGCCCTGACGCGCCATGACTATGATGGATTCGCGGCCAGCCAGTTGCGCGAGCGGCGCCAGGCCGGGTTGCCCCCGTTCTGCTTCCAGGTGCTGGTCACCGCGGAACACGGGCAGCTGGAGCGGGCGCTGCAGTTCCTGGAAGCCGCGCGCCGGCATGCCGAACGCTGGACCCTGGCGCCGGAGGTGCAACTGCATGATCCGGTGCCGATGTCGATGGTGCGGGTGTTCAACCGCGAGCGTGCCCAGATGCTGGTCGAAGCCAGCGCGCGCCCTGTACTGCAACGGTTTGTGGCCGAGTGGGTACAGACTTTCGCAGAGGTTGGCACGGAGGTGAAGGGGGTGCGCTGGCAGTTGGAAATCGACCCGTTGCGGATCTAGCGGACCGGGCGATATGGAGGAAAAGTGCAACCTGCGGATTAGGGTTTTCGATAGGGTTGCACAAGGTTGCACCTTGGTGATTTTCGGGAGTAAGATCGCGCCAGCTCACAGGCTGCGGCCGGTCGCGCGCCCCTGCCTGTCGGCTCGGACGAGGTAGCACCGGCGGCGGCTCCAGTCTTTCGGAGAATTGCCCGCAATGGCCACCACCACCCTTGGCGTCAAGCTCGATGACGCCTCGCGCGACCGCCTCAAGCGCGTCGCCCAATCCATCGACCGCACCCCGCACTGGCTGATCAAGCAGGCCATCTTCTGCTACCTCGAGCAGATCGAGCGCGGCCACCTGCCGTACGAAGCCGGCGCGGCCGGGGCCGAGGGCGAGGGCAGCGACGGCGCCGATGCGCTCCATGGCGACGGCGCACCGCAGCCGTTCCTGGAATTTGCGCAGAGCATCCAGCCACAGTCGGTGCTGCGCGCCGCCATCACTTCCGCCTATCGCCGCCCGGAAACCGATTGTGTGCCGGTGCTGCTGGAGCAGGCGCGCCTGCCGCAGCAGCAGGCCGAGGCCGCCATCAAGATGGCCAAGGCACTGGCGACGCGCTTGCGCGAGCAGAAGGTCGGCACCGGGCGCGAGGGCCTGGTGCAGGGGCTGATCCAGGAATTCTCGCTGTCGTCGCAGGAAGGCGTGGCGCTGATGTGCCTGGCCGAGGCGCTGCTGCGCATTCCCGACAAGGCCACGCGCGATGCGCTGATCCGCGACAAGATCAGCGGCGCCAACTGGCAGTCGCACCTGGGCCAGAGCCCGTCGCTGTTCGTCAACGCCGCCACCTGGGGCCTGCTGCTGACCGGCAAGCTGGTCGCCACCCATACCGAATCGGGGCTGACCAAGGCGCTGACGCGCATCATCGGCAAGGGCGGCGAGCCGCTGATCCGCAAGGGCGTGGACATGGCGATGCGCCTGATGGGCGAGCAGTTCGTCACCGGTGAGACCATTTCCGAGGCGCTCGCCAATGCGCGCCGCTACGAGGCCGAGGGCTTCCGCTATTCGTACGACATGCTGGGCGAAGCGGCCATGACCGAGGCCGATGCCGCGCGCTACCTGGCCTCGTACCAGCAGGCCATCCACGCCATCGGCCAGGCCTCGCGCGGCCGCGGCATCTATGAAGGCCCGGGCATCTCGATCAAGCTGTCGGCGCTGCACCCCCGCTACAGCCGCGCGCAGCACGAGCGCGTGGTGGGCGAACTGTACGAGCGCCTGAAGTCGCTGACGCTGCTGGCGCGCCAGTATGACATCGGCATCAATATCGACGCCGAGGAGGCCGACCGCCTCGAGATCTCGCTGGACCTGCTCGAGCGCCTGTGCTTCGAGCCCGAGCTGGCCGGCTGGAACGGCATCGGCTTCGTGGTGCAGGGCTACCAGAAGCGCTGCCCGTTCGTGATCGACTACCTGATCGACCTGGCCCGCCGCAGCCGCCACCGCCTGATGATCCGCCTGGTCAAGGGCGCCTACTGGGACAGCGAGATCAAGCGCGCCCAGGTGGAAGGGCTGGAAGGCTATCCGGTCTATACGCGCAAGGTCTACACCGATGTGTCGTACATCGCCTGCGCGCGCAAGCTGCTGTCGGTGCCGGACGCGATCTACCCGCAGTTCGCCACGCACAACGCGCACACGCTGTCGGCCATCTACCAGATCGCCGGGCACAGCTACTACCCCGGCCAGTATGAGTTCCAGTGCCTGCACGGCATGGGCGAGCCGCTCTACGACCAGGTGGTGGGCCCCACCGCCGACGGCAAGTACAACCGGCCCTGCCGCATCTACGCGCCGGTCGGCACGCATGAAACGCTGCTGGCCTACCTGGTGCGCCGGCTGCTGGAGAACGGCGCCAACACCTCGTTCGTCAACCGCATTGCCGACGACACCATCTCGCTGGATGAACTGGTTGCCGATCCGGTGGCCGTGGTCGAGGCCATGCATCGCGATGAAGGCGTGCTCGGCCTGCCGCACCCGCGCATTCCGTCGCCGCGCACGCTGTATGGCAAGAGCCGGCCCAACTCGGCCGGCATCGACCTGGCCAACGAGCATCGGCTGGCGTCGCTGTCGTCGGCGCTGCTGGCCGGCACCGGCGAGCGTCTGGTGGCCGAGCCGATGCTGGGCGCCGAAGTGGCGCGCGCCGCCGATGCCATCACCACGCCGGTACTGAATCCGGCCGATCACCGCGACGTTGTCGGCCATGTCATCGAAGCCGGCAAGGCCGAGGTCGACGCCGCGCTGCAGGCCGCGGTCAATGCCGCGCCGATCTGGCAGGCGACGCCGCCGGACGTGCGCGCCGCCGCGCTGGAGCGCACCGCCGACCTGATGGAAGCCCAGATGCAGTCGCTGATGGGCATCATCATGCGCGAGGCCGGCAAGACCTTCTCCAATGCCATCGCCGAAGTGCGCGAGGCGGTGGACTTCCTGCGCTACTACGCCGCCGAGGTGCGCCGCGGCTTCGACAACGAGACCCATCGCCCGCTCGGTCCGGTGGTCTGCATCAGCCCGTGGAACTTCCCGCTGGCGATCTTCACCGGCCAGGTGGCTGCCGCGCTGGCGGCGGGCAACCCGGTGCTGGCCAAACCGGCTGAGCAGACCCCGCTGATCGCCGCCGCCGCGGTGAGGCTGCTGCGCGAGGCCGGCGTGCCGGCCGGCGCGGTGCAGCTGCTGCCGGGCCGCGGCGAGACCGTCGGCGCCGCGCTGGTGGGCGATGCCCGCGTCAAGGGCGTGATGTTCACCGGCTCGACCGAGGTCGCGCGCATCCTGCAGCGCAATGTCGCCGGGCGCCTGGACGCCGCCGGCCGCCCGATTCCGCTGATTGCCGAAACCGGCGGCCAGAACGCGATGATCGTCGACTCCTCGGCGCTGGCCGAGCAGGTGGTCGGCGACGTGGTCAACTCCGCCTTCGACTCGGCCGGCCAGCGCTGTTCGGCGCTGCGCGTGCTGTGCCTGCAGGAGGACGTGGCCGAGCGCGTGCTGGAAATGCTCAAGGGCGCGATGCAGGAACTGAACATGGGCAATCCGGACCGCCTGTCGACCGACGTCGGCCCGGTGATCGACGAAGAGGCGCGCGCCGGCATCGTGCGCCATATCGATGCGATGCGCGCCAAGGGCCGCCGCGTCCACCAGGCCGATCCCAACGCGGCGCAGGGCGCCAGCTGCCGCCATGGCACCTTCGTGCCGCCGACGCTGATCGAGCTGGACAGCATCGAGGAACTCAAGCGCGAGGTCTTCGGCCCGGTGCTGCACGTGGTGCGGTTCCCGCGCGCGGCGCTGGATACCATGGTCAGCCAGATCAACGGCACCGGCTATGGCCTGACGCTGGGCATCCATACCCGCATCGACGAGACCATCTCGTTCATCGTCAGCCGGGCGCAGGTGGGCAACCTGTATGTGAACCGCAATATCGTCGGCGCGGTGGTGGGGGTGCAGCCGTTCGGCGGCGAGGCGCTGTCGGGCACCGGTCCCAAGGCCGGCGGCCCGCTCTACCTGCACCGGCTGCTGTCGGTCTGTCCGCAGGACGCGGTGGCGCGCAGCGTGCGCGCGGCCGACGTCAATGCCGGCGCCGGCGGCGCCCAGACCGTGGGGCCGGACGACGAAGCCGTGCGCGCCACCGAGGCCTTCCGCGAGTGGGCGCGCCGCGAGCAGCCCGAGGTGGCCGGCGCGTGCGAGCGCTTCGCCGAGGCCTCGGCCTCGGGCCTGGCGGTGACGCTGGCGGGCCCCACTGGCGAGCGCAACACCTACACGCTGCTGGCGCGCGAGCGGGTGCTCTGCCTGGCCGCGCAAGAGGCCGACCTGGCCCTGCAGCTGGGCGCCGTGCTGACGGTGGGCGCCGAGGCGGTATGGCCGGAAAACCCTGTCGCCCGGGGGCTGTTTGCGCGCCTGCCTAAGGGCGTACAATCGCGCGTCCGCATGGTGGCCGACTGGACCGCGGCGGACACGGCAATCGATGCGGTGCTGCACCACGGCGATTCGGACCAGCTGCGCACGGTGTGCGAGCAGGTCGCGGCGCGTCCTGGCCCGATCATCGGCGTGCAGGGCCTGGCGCAGGGTGAACGGAACATTGCGCTCGACCGCCTGCTGATCGAGCGCTCGCTCTCGGTCAACACCGCGGCCGCGGGCGGCAATGCCAGTTTGATGACGATCGGCTGAGGCAACCCTCGGACGGCGTCATGTCGAAGCGCGCGGCGATGGCGGCGATCCCGCCCCGCCGCGCAGAGAAAGCACGGCGCGGCACTGCCAGGCCGCGCCGCAATACAACTGCCGGTAACGACACCACATCGGCACCACATCGGCACCATTTGGGACCCAAGGAGATCTGATGAGCTCGACTTTCCACAAGACGGCAATGACCGTTGCCCTGACCCTGGCCGGCCTGACCGCCGCCTCCGCCGCGTTCGCGCAGGCGCAGGAAATCAAGCTGGGCTACGCCGGCCCGATGACCGGCGGCCAGGCGCAGTACGGCAAGGACATGCAGAACGGCATCATCCTCGCGATCGAGGACATGAACGCCACCAAGCCCAAGATCGGCGGCAAGGAAGTCAAGTTCGTGCTGGTTTCCGAAGACGACCAGGCCGATCCCAAGACCGGCTCGGTGGTCGCGCAGAAGCTGGTGGATAACGGCATCCAGGGCATGCTGGGTCACTTCAACTCCGGCACCACGATCCCGGCGTCGATGGTCTACAACCGCGCCGGCATTCCGCAGATCGCCATGGCGACCGCGCCGGAATACACCAAGCAGGGCTTCAAGACCACCTTCCGCATGATGACCTCCGACACCCAGCAGGGTTCGGTGATCGGCGCCTTCGTGGTGAAGAAGCTGGGCGCGAAGAACATCGCCATCGTCGATGACCGCACCGCCTACGGCCAGGGTCTGGCCGACGAGTTCGAGAAGGCCGCCAAGGCCGCCGGCGGCAAGATCGTGCGCCGCGAGTTCACCAACGACAAGGCGGTGGACTTCAAGGCCGTGCTGACCAACATCAAGCGCAGCAACCCGGACATCATCTTCTACGGCGGCGCCGAGACCCAGTCCGCGCCGATGGCCAAGCAGGTCAAGGAACTGGGCATGAAGGCCCCGCTGGTGTCGGGCGAAATGTCCAAGACCGACAACTTCCTGAAGCTGGCCGGCCCCGCCGCCGAAGGCACCGTGGTGTCGCTGGCCGGCCTGCCGCTGGACCAGATGCCCGGCGGCGCCGCATACGAGAAGAAGTACGAGAAGCGCTTCGGCTCCAAGGTCCAGACCTATTCGCCGTACGCCTACGACGGCGCCACCGCGATGATGACGGCCATGGTCAAGGCAGGCTCGACCGACCCGGCGCGCTACCTGCCGGTGCTGGCCGCCACCAATATGCAGGGCGTGACCACCAAGACGCTGGCGTATGACGCGCGCGGCGACCTGAAGGACGGCGGCATCACGGTCTACAAGGTCGTGGGCGGCAAGTGGACTGTGCTGGAGACGGTTGGCGGCAAGTAAGCTGCCGCCACATCTGGCGCATGGGAAGAACGCTGCCTGCGGGCGGCGTTTTTCTTTTCCCGGGTGCCGGCGACGGGCGAGACAAGGTCCCTATCCCGCCATTGGCGCATAATCCCGCACTCGCACTTTTTTCATCCATAGGAGCAGTACGTGTCCGAGCAGGAAGCCAGCTACGACCACGCCATCGGGCTAGCCAACCAGGGGCGCTTCGCCGAAGCGCTGCAGATTGCCGACCAGCTGTCGCTGGCGCGCCCCGAGGTGGTGGATTTCGTCACGCTGCGGGCGCGGCTGCACTTTGACAACGGCGATGCCGGCGCCGCGCTGGCGGTGCTGGACGAGGCGCTGGCGCGGCTCGACACGCTGCCGCTGCAGCCGCCGCACCGCTGGGTCTCGCGCGGGGTGATCGCGCACCGCTACGGCGCCATGCTGATGAGCCTGGGCCGCGATGCCGAGGCCCGCCCCTGGCTGCACGAGGCCGCGCAGCGCAGCGGCCTGCTGACCGGCGAATGGGCCGCGCATTTCCACGCCGGCCTGGCGGCGCTGCGGCTCGGCGACATGGCCGGCGCCGCGCGCTACTGGTACGACCTGATGGTGCGCAACCCCGACCTGGGTGCCGACGATATCGCGCCGCTGGTAACGGACTACATCGCCCGCACCGAGGCTGCCGGCGTGCCGGCGGAGCCGTTGATGCGCGTCTGCCTGGGCCGGATCGCGCTGGACAACCCGCATCTGCTGGAGCTCGATGCCGCGGCCGGCGATGCCGTCGCCGCCGACCAGGCCGCGCGCGTGCTGGCCGAGCACCCCGACCACCCCGAGGCGCGCCGGCTGCGCGCGCCGCTGCGCCATGGCGTCGGTGACCTGCAAGGCGCGCTCGAAGACCTCGGCGTCTACCTGCGCCAGGTGCCCGACCCGCAGAGCCAGGTACGCGAGCTGGCCTGGCGCCACCAGCTGGCGCAGCGCGGCGACGGCACTGCCGCGGCCTCCGCCGAACCCGAGCCGTGGCTGCGCTTCACGCTAACCGACCAGTCCGACGACGGCGCCGGCTACTACCGCGCCTCGATGGCGCTGGGCGAATTCATCGACGACGTGCCCGCCGCCGAGGCCGCGCTGCGACCGCTGCTGGTGCAGGCCGGACGCGCGGGCGTGGCGCGCTTCGACCAGTACTTTGCCACGGGCCAGGGCGACGCCGCCGGCCATGGCGGCAATGCCGACCCCCATCTCTATTCGCTGCTGTGCCGGCTGCTGGCACGCAGCCTGCCGGCCGACGCCGCGCATGCCGACGAGCGCATCGCGCTGCACCGCCAGGGCATGGCCGCGAGCGAGTTCATCGAGCACTGGATCGACCTGCTCGATTGCCACGCCGACGCGCGCCAGCACCAGAAGGTGGCGGAACTGGCGGGCGAGGTGCTCAACCGCTATCCGCTCGAGCGCAACCCGGCCGACGTGACCTGGGCCTTCAGCCGCATGATCGCCGCCTGGAAGGCGCTCGGCGGCGCCGAGCCGACCGAGGCCGCGCGCGCCGCGATGGCGCACATGGATGCGCGCCTGGACGCGCTGCCGGTGGAAGCCCGCAGCGAGGCCGCGCACCCGATGGCGCATGCGCGTGCCTACTATGCCGCGCTGCTGCAGGCCCGCATGGCCGGCATGGACGAGCACGACCGCACCGACGCGCTGGCCGAGATCGAGACCCAGCAGCGCCGCGCGCTGCTGGTGGAAGACGCCTGGCTGTACAACCGTTTCGGCCAGGTCTGGCGCGACCTGGGCGAGCCCGAGCGCGCGCTGCCGCTGTTCGAGCAGGCGGTGGCGCTGACCGAGGGCGATCCGCAGGACCAGGCCGGCCCGCGCGTGCAGCGCGGCCTGGTGCACAACGCCGCGGGCCGCCACGACGCCGCGCTCGCGGACTTCGTCACGGCCTTCGCCGCGCGTGACGACTGGGACGCCGAGGTGTACCTGCGCGCGGTGCAGTCCGCACTCGGACAGGGCCAGCGTGAAGCCGCGCTGGGCTACTTCGACCAGGCGCGTGCCCGCGGTGCGGCGCAGGGCACAACGCGCACGCTGTACGGCCAGGTCGAGGCGGCGTTGAAGGCCACCCGCCCGGTGTGGAAGATGTGGGGCGTCTGAAACGTCTCTCGCGGCCCGCGAATCGGCTGAAGATGTAAGGTATGTAAAAAACGCCATCCGTAGATGGCGTTTTTTACGTGAAGATGACCGAAATAAGACGCGCGTTTGGTGCGGTGTCGGACAATCACTGACATGGATTGTGAAGTGCTTACATTACCATGTCGCCATGAATGGACTGAGCCAACTTTTTCCTAGCCTCCCGCTCGCGCCCGGCGGCCTCTTCTGGGTCGGACTGGCCCTGGTCGGCGCTGGCCTGGCGGGCGAGCTGAGCCGGCGCTGGCTGCGCTGCCCGCGCATCGTCGGCTATGCCGCGGCGGGGCTGTGCGCGGGCATGCTGGGCCGCGGCATCGTCGACGAGAACATGATCAACCAGACCCGTATCCTGATCGATATGGCGCTGGCACTGGCCTTGTTCGAACTCGGCCACCGGCTTTCGCTGACCTGGCTGCGCGCCAACCGCTGGCTGCTGCTGACCAGTGCCTTTGAAAGCCTGCTGACCTGGGGCCTGGTGGCGGCGGTGCTGCAGTGGATCGGCGCCTCGCCCGGCGTGGCCATCCTGGCCGGGGGCATCGCGGTCAGCACCTCGCCCACCATCGTGCTGCAGCTCAAGAACGAGCTGCGCGCCGACGGGCAGGTCACCGAGCGTCTGCTGGCCATGGCCGCGCTCAACAGCATCTATGCCGCCGCCATCGTGCAGGTCGCCACCGGCTGGCTGCATTCGGAATACGGCAACCTCGGCGCGGCGCTGCTGCATCCGCTGTACCTGCTGGTGGGCTCGTGCCTGCTGGCCTGGGTGGTGGGCAAGCTCGGCCATGCCATCTACGACCGCATGTCGGCCGACGATCACTACAGCTTCCTGGTGCTGGTGGGCCTGGTGCTGTTCACGCTGGCGCTGACCCGGGTATTAAAATTGTCGATGCCGCTGACGCTGATGCTGGCCGGCGTGGTATTCAAGCACCAGGACAACCAGCCGCACGTGTGGCCGCCGCATTTCGGCAGCGCCGGCAGCCTGCTGATCATCGTCATGGTGGTGTCGCTGGGCCTGCCGCTGACGGCGCAGGACTGGGCCGTGGGCGGCGTCTACGCCATCGCGCTGGTGGTGCTGCGCCACGTCGCCAAGCTCGCCGGCGTGGTGTCGCTGGGGTCGTTCTCGGGACTGAGCCTGCGCCAGTGCATGGCGCTGGGGCTCGCGTTGGCGCCGATGTCGGGCCTGGCCTACCTGCTGATGCATGACGTCGCGCGCCTCTACCCGGGCACCGGGCAGCCGCTGGCAGCGATCATCCTGTGCGCGCTGGCCATCGAACAACTTTTCGGCCCGGTGATCGCGGCGTGGGCGCTGCGCTACGCAGGCGAAGTCCGCGTCGATATCCGGGCCAATGGAGGAGGGCGCTGATGTCGCTCGAGCCGTTCAAGCAATCCGAGGCGCTGACGTTCGGCGTCGAGCTGGAGCTGCAGCTGGTCAACCGGCACGACTATGACCTGGCGCCATTCGCGCCCGACCTGCTGCGCGCGCTCAAGGGCGCCCAGCATGCCGGCGACATCAAGCCCGAGATCAGCCCGTCGATGATCGAGATCAGCACGGGCATCTGCCACAGCTACCAGCAGGCGCTGGAAGAACTGACCGTGATGCGCGACCTGATGGTGGCGGCGTCGCACTCGCTGAACCTGGGCATTGCCGGCGGCGGCACGCACCCGTTCCAGCAATGGTCCGACCGCACCATCTCCGATTCGCCGCGCTACCAGTACATCTCCGAGCTCTACGGCTATCTGGCCAAGCAGTTCACCGTGTTCGGCCAGCACGTGCATATCGGCTGCCCCAGCGCCGACGAATCGCTGTTCCTGCTGCACGCCATCGGCCGCTATGTGCCGCACTTCGTCGCGCTGGCGGCGTCGTCGCCGTATGTGCAGGGTGTCGATACCGGCTTTGCCTCGGCGCGGCTGAATTCGGTCGCGGCCTTTCCGATGAGCGGGCGCGCGCCGTTCCTGCTGACGTGGGATGCCTTCACCGCGTACTTCGAGAAGATGCGCAATACCGGCGTGATCGAGAGCATGAAGGACTTCTACTGGGATATCCGGCCCAAGCCGGAATTCGGCACCATCGAGGTCCGCGTGATGGACACGCCGCTGACGGTGCAGCGCGCCTGCGATATCGCCGCCTATATCCAGATGCTGGCGCGCTACCTGTTGCTGTCGCGCCCGTTCATGCCGCAGGAAGACGACTACCTGGTGTACACCTTCAACCGCTTCCAGGCCTGCCGCTTCGGGCTGGAAGGCGAATACGTGCACCCCAACGAACTGACCCGCATGCCGATCGCGGACCATATCCTGTCGATCTGCGACGCGCTGGTGCCGCATGCCGAGGCGCTCGGCTCGCTCGAGGCGCTGGCCAATATCCGCGCCCTGGCCGCGCGCCGCGACGGTGATGCCGAGTGGCTGCGCCAGGTCGACGCGGAGGCGCGCAGCCAGCGCGAGACGGTGCGCAAGGCGTGTGACCAGTGGGCTGCCTGAGTGGGCTGCCTGAGCGCGCGTTGAACGCGCCGTTGCCTTACTGGACGCTGTAGCCTCGTCCCTGCATGCAGGCGCCCCAGGCCTGGTAGTACGAGCCCATCGCCTGGCTGGTATTGGCCGCCGCCTGCTGGTTGGCCGCATTCGCCTGGCGGCGTGACTGGCGGTGCGCCATGCCGCCGGCGACCGTACCCGTTGCAGCGCCGATTGCCGCGCCCTTGCCGGCGTCGCCCGCAATCGCGCCCGCCACGGCCCCGGCAGCAGCGCCGCCTGCCGCACCCCGCACGCGCTGGCCGCTTTGCGCCTGGGCCGGCGGCGGCGCGTTGGCGGCCTGGGCAGGATCAACGCCGGTCTGCTGCTTGGCCCAGCTGTAGCACGCGCCGTCGTCGCTGGCCTGCTGCTGCTGGCTCTGGCCCTTGGCCGGATAGGCGACGGGCTTGCTCTGCGCCGTGGCCTGGAACGGCGCCAGCGCGAGGGCCGCGGCCAGCGCGCCGAGGGCGAGATACGGCTTGCGATGCTGGCGTTGCTTCATGATCGTGTTCCCCCGCAGTTGTCGGCCACGCAATGCTGGACGCGCCGCCCGGTGCGCGCGCGGGCAAGCCGTTCCGTGTTCTCTGAAGGCCAGTATTTGCGGCCCGCAGGGCTAAGTCAAATCAGTGTTTTGGCGGCGCGATGTTATTTGTTTGTGGTGGGTGGCGGCGCCAGCAGGAACGCGATGGCCTGCTGCCACCAGGCCAGGTCGACATGCCCGGTCCAGTCGTTGTGGCCGGCGCCGTCGATCACCACCAGCCGTCGCGGTTCGCCCAGCGACGCATAGAGCGCCTCGCCGAAGCGCGCCGGCACGATGGTGTCGCGCTGCGCCACCGCCACCATCACCGGGCGGCCGAAGCCAGCCAGGCTGGCGACGCTGTCGTAGCGGTCGCGCAGCACCCAGCCGGCCGGTAGCCAGGGATAGTGATGCGAGGCCAGGTGCGCGAGCTTGTCCCACGGCGTGATCAGCAGCACGCCGGCAACGCTGTCGCGCTGGCGCGCGGCCGCCGCCGCCGCTACGCCCGCTCCCAGCGATTCGCCGATCAGCAGCAGCGGGCCGTCGAACTGGCGCCGCGCCAGCGCAATCGACTGCTCCGCGTCGGCGACGAAGCTGCGTTCGCCCAGGGTGCCCGGGCGCGGCCCGTACCCGGGGTACTCGGCCAGGATCACGCGCACGCCCAGCGGCGCCAGCGCGCTGGCGTAGTAGTCGCGATGCCCGGCATGTCCGGCGTTGCCGTGGAATACCATCGCGGTGGCGCGCACCGGCCCGCGCGGCTCGGCCACCAGTCCGCGGAAGTCGTCCGGACCCGGCCACGCGCGCAGCCCGGGCGAAACCATGTCGTCGACCGAAGCGCGTTCGGGGAAATAAAGGAAGTGATCCTGCAGCATGGCGATCGCGGCCAGCCCCGCCAGCGCCGCGGCCAGCCAGCGCCACAGGCGCGCCCGCGCCGTCCGTGGCAGCGCCGACGGTGCGGTTGCGCCGGGCAGCACGCTGGCAGGCATGGCCGTGTGCCTGGGGCGGTCAGGCGCCGGCGTACACCGGCTCGCAGCGCACCTCGGTCCTGACCGAGTTGGCGATAAAGCAGGCCTCGTGCGCGGCGTGGTGCAGGGCGTCGAGCTGGTCGCGCGTGGGCTCGGCCTCGCCGCCAAACGTGACTTGCGGGCGCAGCGTCACCACGGTCATCGCCATGCGCCCGTCGGCGTTCTTTTCCATCACACCGGTGGCCGCGTCCAGGTAGCGGTCGACCACCAGGCCCTGCCTGGCTGCGAGCGACAGGAACCACAGCATGTGGCAGCTCGACAGCGAGGCGATGAACATCTCTTCCGGGTCGACCGCGCTGGCGTCGGACATCGGCAGCGGCACCACATGCGGCGACGACGAGCCCGGGACTTCGGCGCCGCCGTCGAAGCGCAGCACGTGCCGGCGGCTGTAGCGGTTGCCGGCGAAATCCTGTCCGTCGCGTTGCCACAGGACTTCAGCGGTATAGGTGGACATGCAGGGACTCCTGAGGTTGGGGAGGGAATTCAGGCGCCGTGCGGCACGCTTTCGCCGTCGCGCAGGCCCAGGCGCTGGTTGGCCGGCACCGCGACATCGATCAGCCTGGGGCGCGGCAGGTTCAGGTTGCGCATCATCTCGATGAACTGCTCGCGCGTGCGGCCGGCGACGCGGCTGTTGTGCGCGCGTTCATGGCCGATGGTGGACACGGTGCGGCCCTTGTAGTCGTGGGCCGGATAGACCAGCGTGTCGTCGGGCAGCGCGAACAGCTTGCGGGTCAGGCTGTCGTACAGCGTGCCGGCATCGCCGGACTGGAAATCGGTGCGGCCGCAGCCGTCGATCAGCAGCGCGTCGCCGGTGAAGATGCGGCGCACGATGCCGTCGGGGTCGGCTTCTTCCCATAGGTAGCTCATGCTGCCGGCGGTGTGCCCGGGCGTATGGATGGCGCGCAGCACCTGCTTGCCGAAGGCGACGGTGTCGCCGTCGATCAGCTGCTTGTGCGCAGGCTTGATGTCGCAGCCGGACGGCGCCGCGGTATGCGCGCCGGTCTGCAGGGCCAGGTGGCCGGCCGAGGTGATGTGGTCGGCATGGGCGTGGGTCTCGATCACCCAAGCCAGGCGCGCGCCGGTTTCCTGCAGCAGCTTCAGGTCGCGCTCGAGCTGGTGGTCGACCGGATCGATCAGCAGCGCGTCCCCGGTAGCGGCGTCGATCAGCAGGTAGGTGAAGGTGGACGAGGTCTCGTCGAACAGCTGATGGAAGGTCTGCATGGCCGTCCTCTTGTTGTTTGGCCGGGGAACGCCGCCATGATACGCCGCACCGGCGCTAGCACTCCACGATATTCACCGCCAGCCCGCCGCGCGCCGTCTCCTTGTATTTCGTCTTCATGTCGGCGCCGGTCTCGCGCATGGTCTTGATCACCGAATCGAGCGATACATAGTGCGTGCCGTCGCCGCGCAGCGCCATGCGCGCCGCGTTGACCGCCTTGACCGACGCCATCGCATTGCGCTCGATGCACGGAATCTGCACCAGCCCGCCGACCGGGTCGCAGGTCAGGCCGAGGTTGTGCTCCATGCCGATCTCGGCCGCGTTCTCCACCTGCGCCGGGCTGCCGCCGAGTACCGCGGCGAGCGCGCCGGCCGCCATCGAGCAGGCCACGCCGACCTCGCCCTGGCAGCCGACCTCGGCCCCCGAGATCGACGCGTTGAGCTTGTACAGCAGGCCGATCGCGCCCGCCGTCAGCAGGAAGTCGACCACGCCCTGTTGGTTGGCGCCCGGCACGAAGCGGTCGTAGTAGTGCAGCACGGCGGGGATGATGCCGGCTGCGCCGTTGGTCGGCGCGGTCACCACGCGGCCGCCCGCTGCGTTCTCTTCATTGACGGCGATGGCGTACAGGTTGACCCAGTCCATCACCGAGAGCGGATCCGACAGCGTGCGTTCGGCGCGCTCGGTCAGGCTGCGGAACAACTCGGGCGCGCGCCGCTTGACCTTGAACGGCCCCGGCAGTTCGCCATCGGTGCGGCAGCCGCGCGCGACGCAGGCCTGCATCACGTCCCAGATATGCAGCAGGCCGTCGACGACTTCCTGCTCGCTGCGCCACGTCAGCTCGTTTTCCAGCATCAGCCGCGCAATGCTCTTGCCGCTGTCCTGCGCCATCTGCAGCATGTCCTTGCCGCTGCGGAACGGGTGCGGCAGCTGCTGCGCGGCGTTGAGCACCTGGGTGTTGGGCGCACCCGCGGTGACCACGAAGCCGCCGCCCACCGACAGGTAGCGCGCTTCACGCAGGCTCGCGCCGCCGCTGTTGAAGGCATGGAACTTCATGCCGTTGGGGTGCTCGGCCAGGGCCTCGCGGCGGTAGAACGCGATGTGCTCCTTCTCGACGAAGGGCACGATATGGCGGCCCAGCAGCGACAGCTCGCGCGACTTGCGCAACGCGGCGAGTCGGGTGTCGATGGAATCGGGATCGATGGTGTCGGGCGACTCGCCCATCAGGCCGAGGATCACGCCCTTGTCGGTGCCGTGCCCCTTGCCGGTGGCGCCAAGCGAGCCGTACAGCTCGACCCGCACGCTGGCCACCTGCGGCAGCAAGCCGTCGCGCTCCAGCCCCTGCGCGAACATCAGGGCCGCGCGCATCGGGCCCACGGTATGCGAGCTCGACGGGCCGATGCCCACCTTGAACAGATCGAAGACGCTGACTGCCACGGAATGTCTCCAGCAACGGGATGGTCTTGCAGAGGCTCTTTTTCAGGCGGTCGAAGTACGGCAACGGACACCGCCGCCGGCGGGCCCTTCATCTTGAGCATAGTGCGACGGCCGTGCCACCGCCGAGGCGATGGCACGGCCCGGGGGTGCGTCAGTCGACCACGTAGTCGCTGACCGGCACGCAGCTGCAGAACAGGTTGCGGTCGCCATACACGTTGTCGGCACGGCCGACCGGCGGCCAGTACTTCTGCGTGCGCAGCGACGCCACCGGATAGGCGGCTTCCTCGCGCGTGTACTTGTGGGTCCACTCGTTGGCGGTCACCACCGCGGCGGTGTGCGGCGCGTGCTTGAGCGGGTTGTCCTCGCGGTCGAACGTACCGTCGGCGACGCGGCCGATTTCCTGGCGGATCGCGATCATCGCGTCGATGAAGCGGTCCAGCTCATGCAGCGCTTCGGACTCGGTCGGCTCGATCATCAGCGTGCCCGGCACCGGGAAGCTCATGGTCGGCGCGTGGAAGCCGTAGTCCATCAGGCGCTTGGCCACGTCTTCGTTGCTGATGCCGGTTTCCTTCTGCAGCGGGCGCACATCCAGGATGCACTCGTGCGCGACCAGGTCGTGCTGGCCGGTGTACAGCACCGGGTAGTAGGGCGCCAGGCGCTTGGCCACGTAGTTGGCCGCCAGGATGGCGTTTTCGGTGGCGGCGGTGAGGCCGGCCGAACCCATCATCGCGATATACATCCACGAGATCGGCAGGATGCTGGCCGAGCCGAACGGTGCCGCCGACACGCCGCCGATGCCGCGCTCGTCGCGGCGGTAGCCGACGCTGTCCTGGTTGGGCAGGAAATCCGCCAGGTGCGCGCCGACCGCAACCGGGCCAACGCCCGGACCGCCGCCGCCGTGCGGGATGCAGAAGGTCTTGTGCAGGTTCAGGTGCGACACGTCGCCGCCGAACTGGCCCGGCGCGGCGGTACCGACCATCGCGTTCATGTTGGCGCCGTCGACATAGACCTGGCCGCCGTGCTTGTGCACGATCTCGCAGATCTGCTGCACGCCCTGCTCGAACACGCCGTGCGTGGACGGGTAGGTGATCATGATCGCAGCCAGGTTCTTGCTGTGCTGCTCGGCCTTCTTCGCCAGGTCTTCCAGGTCGACGTTGCCGTTCTCGTCGCAGGCTACCACCACCACCTTCATGCCGGCCATCTGCGCCGACGCCGGGTTGGTGCCGTGCGCCGACGACGGGATCAGGCAGATGTCGCGATGGCTTTCGCCGCGGCTGGCGTGATACGCATGGATGATCAGCAGGCCCGCGTACTCGCCTTGCGAGCCGGCGTTGGGCTGCAGGCTGACCGCGGCGTAGCCGGTGGCGGCGCACAGCATGGCCTCGAGCTGGTCGATCATCTCGCGGTAGCCCACGGTCTGGTCCAGCGGCGCGAACGGGTGGATCTGGCTGAACTCGGGCCAGGTCACCGGGATCATCTCGCTGGTGGCGTTCAGCTTCATCGTGCACGAGCCCAGCGGGATCATGGTGCGGTCCAGCGCCAGGTCCTTGTCGGCCAGCATGCGCAGGTAGCGCAGCATCTCGTGCTCGGCGTGGTGCGTGTTGAACACCGGGTGGGTCAGGTACTCGCTGGCGCGCGCCAGTTCGGCCGGGAAGGCGTCATGGGTGGCGGCTTCGAGCTTGTCGAAATCGAGGCCCGCCGGCAGCGGCTTGCCCTGCGTGAAGATTTCCCACAGCGCCACCACGTCGTCGCGCGTGGCGGTCTCGTCCAGCGAGATACCGACGCGCGTGGCGCCGGCATGGCGCAGGTTGATCCCGCGCGCGGTGGCGGCGGCATGGATTGCCTCGGTGTTGAAGCCGGTTTCCAGCGTCAGCGTGTCGAAGAAGGTCGCGTTGGTGCGGACGAAGCCAAGCTGCTCCAGGCCGGCCGCCAGCGTCGCGGCCAGGCGATGCACGCGCTGCGCGATGCGCTTCAGGCCCTGCGGGCCGTGATACACGGCGTACATCGATGCCATCACCGCCAGCAGCACCTGCGCGGTACAGATGTTGGAGGTGGCCTTCTCGCGGCGGATATGCTGCTCGCGCGTCTGCAGCGCCAGGCGATACGCCTTGTTGCCCTGCGCGTCGACGGTCACGCCCACCAGGCGGCCCGGCATCGAGCGCTTGAACGCATCCTTCACCGCCATGTAGCCGGCGTGCGGGCCGCCAAATCCCAGCGGCACGCCGAAGCGCTGCGAGTTGCCCACGGCCACGTCGGCACCCCATTCGCCCGGCGCGGCAATCAGCGTCAGCGCCAGCAGGTCGGCGGCGGCCACCACCAGGCCGCCGGCGGCGTGCACCGCGTCGGCGATGGCGCGGTAGTCATGGATGTCGCCGTTCACGCCCGGGTACTGCAGCAGCACGCCGAACGCGCCCGCGGCAGCGGCGTCGGCGGCGGGGCCGACCTTGACTTCGATGCCCAGCGGCAGCGCGCGCGTGCGTACCACTTCCAGCGTCTGCGGCAGCACGTCGTCGGCGACGAAGAAGATATTGGAGTCGTGCTTGTTCACGCGCTGCAGCAGCGTCATCGCCTCGGCGGCGGCGGTGCCTTCGTCCAGCATCGACGCGTTGGCGATGTCCAGCCCGGTCAGGTCGGTCACCATCTGCTGGAAGTTCAGCATCGCTTCCAGGCGGCCTTGCGAGATTTCCGGCTGGTAGGGCGTGTAGGCGGTGTACCAGGCGGGGTTTTCAAAGATATTGCGCAGGATGACGCCAGGCGTGATGGTGTTGAAGTAGCCCTGGCCGATGAAGCTCTTCAGCACCTTGTTCTTGCCCGCCAGCGCGCGCAGCTTCGCCAGCGCAGCCTCTTCGCTCAGCGGCTCGGTGAACTCGCCCATCGGCATGCCGTCGCGGCGGCGGATGGCGGCGGGGATGACGGCGTCGATCAGCGCGGCGCGGCTTTCGTAGCCGAGCACCTTCAGCATGTGCTGCTGTTCGGGGCTATCGGGGCCGATATGGCGGGCGGCGAAGGCGTCGCGCGCCTCCAGTTCGGCCAGCGTGGGCCGGTTTGCTTGGGCGGCGTTCATGGGCAGCGGGGCGTTCATGGGCAAGAACCTCGTGGAGGGCGCGGCGGCAGGTGGTCAGCCGTGCCGCGGCGCCGCGAATGCGGTGTGCCGGTCCCGGAGGGGGACCGGCGGGCGATCAGGCGCCGACGCTGGCCTTGTAGGCGTCGGCCGACATCAGGCCGTTGACGTCGTCGCCATTGGCCGGCTTGAGCTTGAACAGCCACGCGTCGAAGGCGTTGGCGTTGACGCTTTCCGGCGCCGCGGTGGCGGCCTCGTTGACGGCGATCACTTCGCCGGCCACGGGCGCGTAGATGTCGGAGGCGGCCTTCACCGACTCGACCACGGCCAGCGCGTCGCCGGCACCGACCGATTTGCCCACTTCGGGCAGCTCCAGGAAGACGATGTCGCCCAGCGCGTCCTGTGCGTGGTCGGTAATGCCGATGGTGAGCGTGCCGTCGGCTTCGACGCGCACCCACTCATGCGACTCGGTGTACTTGAGGTCAGCGGGGAAATTCATGAAGGTTCTCCGGATTCAGATCTGTTTCTTGTTGGGTGATGCCTGCCCGGCAACGCTGCCGGCAGGCGAGGGCGACCGTTGGGTGAGCGGGGCTGTCCCCTAGCTCACGAGTGCCTTGCCATGACGCACAAACGGCAGTTTAACCACAGTCGCGTTGAGTTTGCGGTCGCGGATCTCCACCTGCACGGTGTCGCCCACGTTCACGCCCTGCGGCAGGCGCGCGAAGGCGATCGATTGCGACAGCGAGGGGCTGAAGGTGCCGCTGGTGATTTCACCGTCACCGGCGGGGGTGATGACTTTCTGGTGGGCGCGCAGCACGCCGCCCTTGTCCCGCAGGATCAGGCCGAGGAACTGCTGGCGCGAACCCGCCGCGGTCAGTGCCGCCTTGCCGGTGAAGTCGCGCTCGCTCTGCAGGTCGACCGTCCACGCCAGGCCCGCGTCCAGCGGCGAGACCTTGATGTCCATGTCCTGGCCGTACAAATTCATGCCGGCTTCCAGGCGCAGCGTGTCGCGTGCGCCCAGGCCGGCCGGGCGCACGCCCGCGGCATTCAGTTTTTCCCACAGGCCGGCGACGCTCGCGGCCGGCACCACCAGCTCGAAGCCGTCCTCGCCGGTGTAGCCGGTGCGCGCCACCATCACTTCGCCGAGGGCGGGATCCTGCACGACCACGGCATTGAACGGCTTGAGCGCGTCGGAAGGCTGGGTCGACGGGAAGGTGCTCCACACCTTGGCGCGGGCGTTGGGTCCCTGCACCGCGACGATCGCCAGCGGCTGCACGCCCTCGGGCGCGACGTCCGTGCGGCGCGGCGTGATGGTCACGCCGCTGCCGGTGGCGTCGTTGCGGGCGCGGATCCAGTCGATATCGCCGACCGCGGTGCCGGCGTTGACCACCAGGCGGAAACGGTCCTCGGCGAAGAAATAGACGATCAGGTCGTCGATGACGCCGCCGTTCTCGTCCAGCATGCAGGAATAGAGCGCCTTGCCGGGGGTCTGCAGCTTGTCGACGTTGTTGGCCAGCAGGCCGCGCAGGAAGCTGCGGGTATTCGGGCCGGCGAGATCGACCACGCACATGTGCGAGACGTCGAACATGCCCGCATCGTTGCGCACGGCATGGTGCTCCTCGATTTGCGAGCCATAGTTGACCGGCATGTCCCAGCCGCCGAAGTCGACCATGCGGGCGCCGAGGGCGCGGTGGATAGCGTTGAGGGGCGTGGCCTGGAGCGTCATGGAATCCTCGGGGGCAGTCTCGGTTGGCGAAAACAAAAAAGGGCCATCCGCCGCGGCGATCGCTACGCCAATTTGGCGAGCAATCCGCTGCGGCGGATGACCCCTCTGTCCTCGATACCTGAGAGATTACGAGGCGGATCCCGTGGACCCAATCCTCGCGCGCCCCTTCGGTGGGCACGCTCGCCACGAATGGCGGGTGCCGCTCTCCAGAGTGCGGCATGCATCGTGTGCATGTTGCATGCCGATCCGACCGGTCCGTGGTGCCTGAGAGTTTTCGGGTGATACCCCTTCGGCGGCGCAGGCGATGCGCGCTCTCCCGGTCGGATGCGCGCAATGTACGGGAGGCCCCGGCCTTTGTCAAACCACGGCAAGGGCCCCATACCCGCCGCTGCGCGCCGGTGCTTACTTCTTCTTGTCGTCGGTGACAACGTTGCCGATGACGCCGCCCACGGCCGCGCCGCCCAGCGTACCCAGCGCGCTGCCGTCGGTCAGGACGGCGCCGCCAACCGCGCCGGCACCGGCGCCGATGGCGGTATTACGTTGTTTCGGGGTCATGTCCGCGCAACCGGCAAAAGCCGCGACCGTCATGCCGATCAGGGTCACCTTGGTCAAAGTTTGCAGGGTTTTCATTGTTGGCTCCGATGTGATGATTCGTGCATGCCCAAGCGATCCGGCGGACCGGGGGACACACTGATTAGAGTGTCGCGTTACGTCATTGGCTCCGGTCTTTACGAAGTGTTACGCCAGTGACACGGCCTGGCCCGCGCTCGCGGCTTGCGCTGACTGACCCGCCGCGGCGAGCGTGTTAACATCGGCAGCTTTGCCGCAGGCCCGGGTGACGGGATGCCGGCAAATCCGCTCTTTCCCGCGATTCCGCTGCCGCCCCGACACCTGCCCGCATGACCCATGGCCTGAACCCCGCCCAATCCGAAGCCGTCCGCTACCTGGACGGGCCTTGCCTGGTGCTGGCCGGCGCGGGCTCCGGCAAGACCCGGGTGATCACGCAGAAGATCGCGCATCTGATCGAGGACAAGGGCTTCGAGCCGCGCCATATCGCCGCCGTCACATTTACCAACAAGGCGGCCAAGGAGATGCAGGAGCGCATCGCCAAGCTGATGGAGGGCAAGACCACGCGCGAGGGCAAGCGCATTCCGCTCAAGCAGCTGACGGTCTGCACCTTCCACTCGCTGGGCGTGCAGATCCTGCGCATGGAAGCCGAGCACGTGGGCCTGAAGCCGCAGTTCTCGATCATGGATTCGGACGACTGCTTCGGTCTGATCCAGGAGCAACTGGGCACCACCGACAAGAAGCTGATCCGCGGCGTGCAGAGCACGATCTCGCTGTGGAAGAACGGCATGGTCGATCCCGAGGCCGCGATCGCGCAGGCCGCCAATGCCGACGAGCACCAGGCCGCGCTGGTCTACCGCAACTACGTCGCCACGCTGAACGCCTACCAGGCGGTGGATTTCGACGACCTGATCCGCCTGCCGGCCGAACTGTTCGCGCGCAACGAGGCGGTACAGCTGAAGTGGCAGAACCGGCTGCGCTACTTCCTGGTCGACGAGTACCAGGACACCAACGCCTGCCAGTACCAGCTGCTCAAGCTGCTGGCGGGTGGCTCGCACCTGCGCGCGCCGGCCTTCACCGCGGTGGGCGACGACGACCAGGCCATCTACGGCTGGCGCGGCGCCACGCTGGATAACCTGCGCGGCCTGCAGACCGACTTCCCCAACCTGAAGGTGATCAAGCTGGAGCAGAACTACCGCTCCACCGTGCGCATCCTGGAAGCGGCCAACGCGGTCATCGCCAACAATCCCAAGCTGTTCGACAAGAAGCTGTGGAGCGAGCACGGCATGGGCGATCCGATCGCCATCCACCCGATGAACGACGAGGAGCACGAGGCCGAGTCGGTGGTGTTCCGCCTGTCGGCGCACAAGTTCGAGCGCCGCGCGCAGTTCCGCGACTACGCCATCCTGTACCGTGGCAACCACCAGGCGCGGCTGTTCGAGCAGATCCTGCGGCGCGAGCGCATTCCCTATGTGCTGTCGGGTGGCCAGAGCTTCTTCGACAAGGCCGAGATCAAGGACATCTGCGCCTACCTGCGCCTGATCGCCAATCCCGACGACGATCCCGCCTTTATCCGCGCCATCACCACGCCGCGCCGCGGCGTCGGCAACACTACGCTCGAAGTGCTGGGCACGTTTGCCGGGCAGGCCAAGGTGTCGCTGTTCGAGGCGGCGATGATGGGCGGCATCGAGGGCAAGCTGCAGCCGCGCCAGCTGGAGCCGCTGCGCGTGTTCTGCGAATCGATGGTGCGGCTGGCCGACCGCGCGGCGAAGGACCCGGCTACTGAAGTGCTCGACGACCTGATGGCCGGCATCCACTACGAGGCTTACCTGTACGACAGCTTCGACGAGCGGCAGGCGCAGTCGCGCTGGACCAACACGCTAGAGTTCCTCGAATGGCTCAAGCGCAAGGGCACCAAGCCGGAGGCGGCAGAGGGCGAGGAGGCCACCGGCTACGACAACGCCGACGGCTTCGGCAGCGAAGGCAAGAACCTGCTCGAGCTGACGCAGACCGTGGCGCTGATGAGCATGCTCGAAGGGCGCGAGGAAGATCCCGACGCCGTGCGGCTTTCTACGCTGCACGCCTCCAAGGGGCTGGAATACCCGCACGTGTTCCTGGTCGGCGTGGAAGAGGGCATCCTGCCCCACTGCCGCGAAGACGACGACATGACCGACGAGAAGATCGAGGAAGAGCGCCGGCTGATGTATGTCGGCATCACGCGCGCGCAGCGCAGCCTGCAGATCAGCTGGTGCAAGAAGCGCAAGCGTGCGCGCGAGACCTATTCGTGCCAGCCGTCGCGTTTTATCGGCGAGATGAAGCTGGAAGAGGCGCCGGCACCCAAGGACGACACCCCGGCGATGAGCCCCAAGGACCGGCTCGGCGCGCTCAAGGCGCTGCTGGGCAATGGGGGCAAGGCGGTCGCCGGCTGAGCGGTCACGGCGCCGGCAGCCTCTACCGCGCGCCCGACACCGCCAGCGTGACGTACTGCGAGCCGCGCTGCCCGCGCGTGAAGTCCAGCGTGAAGTCGCCGACGTCGACGCGTCCCTGCAGCGCCCGCCGCAACTCCGTCGTGCCGCCAGAGCGCACACCCTGCAGCGAACGTGCGAGCCAGGCGGCGCCGATATAGCCGGCCAGCGTCGCCGGCGACGGCGGTTCGTCCAGGTACTGCTTCATGCGCGCCACGTGTTCCTTCACCACCCGCAACGTGGCCTGCTGCGGGCCCGGCGCGACCTGGGTCAGCACCATCCCGCCGGCGTAGCCGCGGCCCAGGATCTCGCGCGCGGCATTGGCGCTGACCGCGGACAGCCCCACCAGGAAGCCGTACCACCCCTGCGCCGCCAGCGCCCGGCCCAGTTCGGCATAGGCCAGCGTGTCGCCGGCGACGATCACCGCGCCCGGGCGAGTTGCCGCAATGCGCCGTGCCGCGGCGTCGCCGCTGCCTTCCAGCAGCACCGCGCGGGTGCCGGTCTGCGCCTCCAGCCGGGCCAGCGACGACACCGCAAAGTCCGGCGCCACTACCAGCGCGATCTGCGTCAGCCCATAGCCGCGCAACTGTTGCGCGGCCGCGTCCAGTTCCGCCTGGTAGTCGGCCCGCGTGAACCAGACATTGTCGGCGGCCAGCGCCAGCCCCGACAGCGGTGCGACAATCTGCACGCCGCGCCGCGCCAGTTCGGTCGATGACGCGAGCGCGGGCAGCAGCCGGTCGCCGGGACCGAACAGCAGCCCCGCATGTTCCGTGTCGGCCAGCGACACCGCCTGCGCCAGCGCGCGGCGCGGATCGGGGTCCGCATCGCGCACCACGTGCTGGATCCGTACAGGACCGCCGGAGGCGTTGACGGCGTCGAACATGACCTTGGCCCCGGCCAGGTAGTCGCGCGCCAGGTCGGACTGCGCGCCGTTGCGGTCGACCAGGTGCCCGACCACCACCGTGCGCGGCGCCTGCGTCCGGGCGGAGAACGCGGACAGGGCCAGCGCCATGCCGGTCGCGGCAAGCAGCCGGCGCCGACCGGCGTCTGCCGGCGGGTGGTCGCGCAGCGGTGGGTACGGCGCGGGCGTGGGGGAGCGGCGGGAACGTGACATGGCTGGAACCTGGCGGATCGCGCGTGGGCGCGGTGGCGCGCAGCGTACCCGGCACCCATGACGCCAATGTGACGTACGCGTGCAGCCCATCGGCAGCGGCGCCGCTCGGCTCATGCCCGCACTTGACGGCGGTCAAGCTGTGGGCGCCGGGCCGGTCCTACGATGACGTGTCGCATACCCATTCCCCCGCGCCCCCATGAACCCGTCAGCCATGACTTTCCCCGCGCTCGACCGCCGCGCGCTCTCCGACTTCCGCGCGCTGGCCGGGCGCATCGACGGCAACGGCCCGCGCTATACCTCGTACCCGACCGCCGACCGCTTCCACAACGGCCCCGACCCGTCGCTGTACCACGACGCGCTGGCCGCCTGCCGCGCCGACGCGCCGGCGCCGCTGTCGCTGTACCTGCATATCCCGTTCTGCGAGAACATCTGCTACTACTGCGGCTGCAACAAGATCATCACCCGCGACCACGGCCGCAGCGCGCGCTACGTCAGCTACCTGGGCCGCGAGATGGCGCTGGTGGCCGGGCGGCTGGGCGAGCGCCGGCAGGTGATCCAGTCGCATTGGGGCGGCGGCACGCCGACCTTCCTGAACCCGGAAGAAATGCGTCGCGTGATGGCGCTGCTGAACACGCATTTCGCGCTGGCGGCCGACGGCGAGCACTCGATCGAGATCGATCCGCGCCGTGTCGACCGTGACCGCATGGCGCTGCTGGCCGACCTGGGCTTCAACCGCGTGAGCCTGGGCGTGCAGGATTTCGATCCCGAGGTGCAGCAGGCCATCCACCGCATCCAGCCGTTCGAGGAGACCCGCGCCGTGGTCGATGCCGCGCGCGCGCTGGGCTTCCGCTCGGTCAGCCTGGACCTGATCTACGGCCTGCCGCACCAGACCGCGGCGCGCTTCGGCCGCACCATCGACCAGGTGCTGGCGCTGCGCCCGGACCGGCTTTCGGTCTACAGCTACGCCCACCTGCCGCATGTGTTCAAGCCGCAGCGCCGCATCGACGAACAGGCGTTGCCACCGGCCGGCGAGAAGCTCGACATCCTGGTCTCGACCATCGAGCGGCTGACCGCCGAGGGTTATGTCTATATCGGCATGGACCACTTCGCGCTGCCGGATGACGACCTCGCCGTGGCCCAGCGCGAGGGCCGGCTGCAGCGCAACTTCCAGGGCTATTCGACGCACGCCGGCTACGACCAGGTCGGGCTCGGCATCTCGGCGATCGGCGCGATCGCGGGGCGCTACGTGCAGAACGCGCGCACGCTCGACGACTACTACGGGGCGCTGGACCAGGGCCGCCTGCCGCTGGCCAGGGGCGTGGCGATGACGGCCGATGACCACCTGCGGCGCGAGCTGATTGGCGATCTGATGTGCAATGGCGTGCTCGATCTCCCTGCCATCGAGGCGCGCCATGGCATCGATTTCAACGAGGCCTTTGCCGCGGAACTGGCCGAGCTGGAGCACCTGGCCACCGACGGACTGGTGTGCCGCGAGCCCGGCCGCATCACCGTGACGCCGCTGGGCCGGCTGCTGGTGCGCCGCGTGGCGATGGTGTTCGACCGCTACCTGCGCGACGACACCGCCCGGCCGGTCGACAGCGGCGCGCGCGCCGCCAACGACGGCGCCCAGCCGATCCGCATCGTGCCGCGCTACTCGCGCGTGGTGTAGCGCAGAGAGCGTTGCCGGACTGGGCCGGACGAAAAAAAACCCGCGCACTGCGCGGGTTTTTTGCTGGCGTCGGGCCGGCTTACTTGGCGGCGTTGGCCATGTAGTCGGACGCAGCGATCACGTCGGCGTCCGGGCCGGCATAGCCGCCCTTGGGCGGCATCACGCCCTTGCCCTTGAGCGCGAAGTTGTGGACCGCATCCATGCCTTCCTTCAGGCGCGGGGCCCAGGCGGCCTTGTCGCCGAACTTGGGCGCACCTGCCACGCCGGCGGCGTGGCAGGCGGCGCAGACCTGCTCGTAGACCTTCTTGCCCACTTCGGCCGAGGCAGCTGCCGGCGCGGCAGCGGCGGCGGCAGGTGCGGGTGCGGCAGCGGCTGCCGGAGCCGCAGCGGGGGCCGGCGTTGCAGCGGCAGCCGGGGCGGCCGCTTCAGGGGCTGCGGCCGTTGCAGGCGCGGCAGCGGCCGGGGCCGGCGGCTCGGGGAACTTGGCGCCGCCGGCGTCGGCCAGGTAGACCACGGCGCGGGCCAGTTCGTAATCGGTGTAGTCGTCAGGCGTGCTGCCGGCGCGCGGCGGCATCGCGCCCTTGCCGTTGAGCACCGACTTCATCAGGCCGTCGAAGCCCTGGCCGATGCGCGCGGTCCAGTCGCCGGCGGTACCGTGCTTGGGCGCACCCGCCGCGCCGGTGGCGTGGCAGGCGGCGCAGATTTCCTTGTAGACCTGTTCGCCGGTCTTGAACACGCGCGGCGCGTTGGGATCCTTGATTTCGAGCGAGGCGACCGGCTTGATGCGATCGTTGACGGCTTCGGCGGCGGTGCTCGCGCCGGCGCTTTCGGTCGAGCCGTGTCCGACGAAGTTGACCAGCAGGATGATCACGATGATCGGCACCAGGAACGCCGCGATCACGACTGCGATCAACTGCTTCGGGGTTTTGATGGGAGACTCGTGCTCGGGGTGTTCGTTGTGGACGTCGCTCATACAGAACTCTCAGTTTTGCAGGAAACCTTCTGGCCGCTTACGCTCGGCTTGCTTTTTCTGGCCCTGGTGTGGCCCTTCGCTGACCACTATCCGGCCCCATCCGGACCGCCCGCGCTCCCCTGCGGCCCTTGCCTGACTTGGGTCTGTTGCCATTTGCGTACCTCGGCCTGTCTCCCGGACCGGGGCCCGATTGTCGCCGACAACCAGCCGCCCGGATTTGACCCCGGTCGACTCGTTGCGCCGACGGCGCGACGGGCACGATTTGACGCAAATAGCTGGCGATTATAGCGCCAAAGCCCCCCTGCCAGTGCCAAAAAGCGGCGGTTGCGAGACGTTCCCCGGCGCCCGTATCGGCCCCGCATGGACGGCGCCGGGCAAAAGCGGTATCCTATGCGACTTTCCAGCGGCGGCATTCGCCCGCCGCAACCGCTGTACCCGCAAAAACGGTTGCAAAACCGTCCTGTGCGCCCGTAGCTCAATGGATAGAGTACTGCCCTCCGAAGGCAGGGGTTGCTGGTTCGATCCCAGCCGGGCGCGCCAATCCCATCCGGATTCCCGCTTTACGCGATCAGATTCGCTTTCCAACCTACGCTGACGCCGTGCGCGCAGGAGCGGGGGTGCCGTCGTCCATCGGCTCTGGCACCCGGTCGTCGCTGACGACCCGGTTGCGCCCGGCGTTCTTGGCAGCATAGAGGCGACGGTCCGCCACCATCAGCATGGTGTCGAGGCTGTCGGTGCCGTCGGCGCCCAGGTCCGATACGCCGATCGAAACCGTGAAGCGGATTTCCCCCTTGTCGGTCGCGTCGGCTGCCGGCTCGCAGACTACCTGGCCCAGGACCTGGCGCAGCCGTTCGGCCGCCTCGGTTGCTTCCGCGATGCTGGTACGCGGCAGCAGCACGGCGAATTCTTCGCCGCCGATGCGCGCCGGCACGTCGATGGACCGCACGGTCGCGCGCACCACGTCGGCCAGTTTTTTCAGCACGCGGTCGCCGCTGGCGTGGCCCCAGTTGTCGTTGATGCGTTTGAAGCGGTCGATATCGACCATCATCATCGACATCGGCGTGTTCTCGCGCAGGCTGTGGTTGTGCTCGATGGCAAAACGCGCCTCGAACATGCGACGGTTGGACAGCCCGGTCAGCGGGTCGGTCTCGGCCAGTTCGCGCAGTGCTTCGCCGCGGGCGAGGTAGTGTGAAAACAGCTTGCGGAAACCCTGCAGCGTGACCCACAGCAGCAGGGCCAGTGACAGCGCGCTGGCCGCCAGCACCACGCTCAGGTGCGAGGCGGTGCGCAGCAGCAGGTCGGTGGCGGAGAAGTAGTCGACCAGCATCAGGTTGCTGCCGCCGATGCGCTCGAACATCAGGCGGCTGCCGTCGGGCAGGTGTATCGTGCCGGCACCGCGGCTGAACATTTCCCGGGGCGTGGCTTCGCGCCCGGCGGGCGGCACCACCGAGTCAATCTTTTCGACGCCCTTGACTTCGCGCGTGCTGGCGCCGATCAGGTGCCCGTCGATATCGATCAGGAAGCTGTGCACGCCCTTGCGCGTGGTGCTGGTCAGGTAGTCGTCCAGGCTGCGCTGCGAAATGGCGGAAATCGCCACGCCGCGGAACTGCGCGTGGAGGTAGACCGGCAGGCTCAGCGTCAGGTACATGCCACTGTCACCGCCGACCGGGACCATCTGCCAGTGCAGGGTCCGATCGGGATTGTTGCGCGGCAGGTGCTCGCGCATGAGGCCTGCATCGTTGACGCGCCGCAAGACGGCGGCGGTGCGGGCGGGCGGCACCGGCGGATAGGTGACAAAGAAGCCGTTGGTGGACACGTACATCAGTTTGCGCGTGACCAGCGGGTTGACCGGCTCGGCGCTCAGCAGGTGGCTGAGGCCGCGCGCCACATACAGGCCGGGCAGCAGGTCTTCGTCGCGGCGGGAAAAGCCATCCATGCCGTCCAGCATGCGCGGGCCGACGCCGAGCAGCACCGCATCGCCTTCCGGCGCCGGCAGCTGCCACAGGTCGTTGTTGCGGTGCGCGTAGGCGGCTTGCAGCGGCGGATCGACTTCGACCGCGTGCGGACCCATCTGCAGGCGGATCAGGTGCTGGGCGAAATTGCGCACGCCGCGCAGCCGCTCGGCCTCGACGTTCAGCACCGAGCTGATGCCGGCCACTTGCAGTTGCTGGGTTTGCTGCAGCGTCTGCACTTCATGGTCACGCAGTACCACCAGGCCGTACGCGGAAATGATCAGCAGCAGCGCGCAAGCGGCGGCAAATGACAACACTACGAAGCGTTGCGGCGTGCGCACTGCCTGCTCCCAGAGCCGGTCGAACAGTGCGGAAAGGCGGGGGCGCATGGGTAACTCCAGGGGGTTCCTGAATCCGTGCACGCAGCGTACAGCAATCGCGCTCGGCTTCGTGCGCGCACGGACTTCAGTGAACTGAGCTCATCATGTGCCGTCCGGAATAAAAGGCAAAGGAGGTCGATATGTCATTGCCGGATTTGGAATGATGCGGCCTGTTGAGGTATGGATTTCGCCACCGCCGGCATGGATCCCGACCCGGACTTAATTCGCGGCGCGAAAAGTTTCATGACGGTCCCGCCACCTCGCGCTCCGGCCATGCTGATAAAGTCGCCCGACCATACCCTGTCACGGACGACATGCCATGGTGATCAAAACACGCCATCCACGCTTGCTGCGCGGTGCGCTGACCGGCATTGCGCTGGCCGTGGCCGCGCACACCGGCGCGGCCGCGCCGGTCAGCCTGCCGGGATCGCTGCCAAACATGGTTGGCCTCGGCGTCGGCTCCACCACCGAATTCGCCGGCGGCAAGGATCGCATGCTCGGCGTGGTGCCCGGCGTGCGCTATGTAACCGCGGGCGGACGGCTGCTGGAATGGTATGGGCCGTATGCGCAGTTCAATTTCGGCGGACTGACGGGTTTCCAGTGGGGGCCCGCGGTAGGGCTGCGCCTCGGCCGAAACAACGTCGACGATCCGGTCGTGGCCCAGGTGCACGAGATCGACACCACGGTGGAGGCGGGCGGGTACATCGGCTATGAATACCTGAACCCCGGACGTGTCCCGTGGCGGCTGCGCGGCGGCGTCAACGTGATGACCAATGCCGGCATCGTCTACGGCGGCAGCCGCGTCACCGCCACCGGCACCTTCTGGATGCCGTTGCACCAGCGCATCTACGCGGGCATGGGCCTGGGCGCGACCTGGGTCAGCGGCAGCTTCAACCGTACCTACTTCGGCGTAACGCCGGCGGACTCGGCCGCCAGCGGCCTGCCCGTCTACAGCCCGGGCGGCGGGCTGGAGCAGTTTACGGGCTGGCTGGCAATGATCTACCAGTTCGACAAGCACTGGTATGGCGGCGCGATGGTCTACGCGCAGCGCCTGGCCGGCGACGCGGCCGACAGCCCCATCGTGACGCAGCGCGGCACCCGCAACCAGATCACCTATGGCATCGGCCTGGCTTATTCGTGGCGCTAGCGCGGTCCGGCGCGGGGCCGGCTTGCTATGATGCAGCCATGGTCGACGAGCTGGTCATTCCCCACCACGAATACCTGATTACCGCGATCCGCGCGCAAGGCGCGGGCGGGCAGAACATCAACAAGGTATCCAACGCCGTGCACCTGCGCTACGACGTGCGGGCATCTTCGCTGCCGCCTGACCACAAGGAACGCCTTCTGGCGCTGCACGATCACCGCATTACGCGCGACGGCGTGGTGGTGATCAAGGCGCAGCAATTCCGCAGCCTGGACCAGAACCGGGACGATGCGGTGCGGCGCCTGCACGAGCTGGTGCGCAGCGTGGCCACGCCGCCGCGCGTGCGCCGGCCGACGCGGCCGACGCTGGCATCGCGCCAGCGCCGGCTGGAGGGCAAGAGCCAGCGCAGCCAGGTCAAGGCGCTGCGCGGCCGCGTGTTCGACTGACGTTGCGTCAGCGCGCCGCCTGCAGCGCGGCGATGCGCTGCTCGATCGGCGGATGGCTCGAGAACAACGCCATCCACGACTTGCCGCCGGCGATGCCCATCGCCTGCATGTTCTGCGGCAGACCGTCCGGATCCAGGCCGCCCAGGCGGCGCAGGGCCGCGACCATCGGCGTGGGGGTGCCCATCAGGCCGGCGGCGCCGGCATCGGCGCGGAACTCGCGCCGGCGCGAGAACCAGGCCACGATGATGCTGGCCAGGATGCCGAACACGATCTCGCACACGATCACGGTGACCATGTAGCCGATGCCCGGGCCGCTCGATTCCTCGTCGTTCTTGCGCAGCATCGAATCGACGAAGTAGCCCACCACGCGTGCCAGGAAGATCACGAAGGTGTTGACCACGCCCTGGATCAGCGTCAGCGTCACCATGTCGCCGTTGGCGACGTGCGCCACCTCGTGCGCCAGCACGGCCTCGACCTCGTCATGCGACATCGATTGCAGCAGGCCCGTCGACACCGCCACCAGCGAGCTGTTCTTGGTGGCGCCGGTGGCGAAGGCATTGGGCTCGCCCTCGTAGATGGCGACTTCCGGCATCGGCAGGCCGGCGCGCTGCGCCAGCTTTTCGACGGTCTGCACCAGCCACAGCTCGGTGCTGGTGCTGGGGTGGGTGATGACCTGCGCGCCGGTCGACCACTTGGCAATGGTCTTGGACATCAGCAGCGAGATAAAGGCGCCGCCGAAGCCCATCAGCGCGGCAAATGCCAGCAGCGTGCCCAGGTTCAGCCCGTTGGCGGTCAGGAAGCGGTTCACCCCGAGCACGCTGGCGGTGATGCTGAGGACAAGCATGACGGCGAGGTTGGTCGCCAGGAAAAGCAGTACGCGTTTCATGTGTGTGTGGAGCAGTGGTAGGTCGCGCCATGCGGCGCAAGGGTGCGGTGGGACCGCAGGCGCGCGCCGCATTCGTGTGCGGCACGCGGGTTCGGGCGGGCACGGCCGGGCCGCGCCAGTCAGATCAGGCGCGCGGCGGTCGCGGCAGCCGCGGCAGGTCCGGTTCGGGCAGCAGGGCGCCGGCATAGCGCGGCGGCCCGGCACGGCCGGCCCAGGGGGCCAGCCGCAGCGGCGTGGCGGGCAGCAGTTGCTCGGCCAGGTCGGCGCCGGGCTGCCACTGCGGCTCGGCGGTTTCGGGAAGCGGCAAAGGGTCGCCTGTCGGGTCCGCTGTCACGGCGGCGCGATCCGCGTCGTCGGCGCCGAGCGCAGCGGCGGGTACGGCCGTGGCTTCGTTGGTGGACAGCACCGCGTGCGCGAATGCAGCCGCCCAGCCCGGCAGGGGCAGGAAGGCCAGCATCATGACCAGCAGGAGCAGCCGCAGGACGCGCACGAACAAGGGGACGGCTTATCGGTGGAAGTGGAAGGAATTCTACAGGATGCCGCAAGGCGCTGTTGCCGCCCGTGGCGGCGGTAGCACATGGCCGTTTGCAAGCGTTTCGTCAGCTTCTGCACGATGCGGCAGACTGACCTACACTATGGCCAACCCTGTAGTGGTTACAGGGTATGGAAAGGGAACAGGCACATGCGTATCGGCGAGCTGTCACGGTCCAGCGGCTGCGATGTCGAGACCATCCGTTACTACGAGCGCGAAGGGCTGCTCGACGCGCCCACGCGCGAGGCCAACGGCTACCGCCGCTATGACGAGGGCCATGTGGTGCAGCTGAACTTCGTGCGCCATTGCCGTTCGCTCGGGATGAGTCTGTCTGACGTGCGGCGGCTGCGCGAGTTCGAGCGCAATCCGTCGCAGGACTGCGACGACATCAACACGTTGCTGGACCGCCAGATCGCCCAGATCCATGCCCAGCGCGTGGCGCTTGAGGCGCTCGAAGGCCAGCTGCGCGCATTGCGCGAGACCTGCCGCCATCACCAGCCCGCCAGTGCGTGCGGCATCCTGCAGAACCTGCAGCAGGCGGCGGCGGGGGCGGGCTGCGAGTGCCATGCCACCAACGGGTGACGACCCCGAACCCGACGCTGTGCTACGATGGTTGCTCCGGCTTCGCACCAGCACGGTGCATGAACCCGGGGCAGCAAGGCAGGTGAGCCACCACTTCCGGGCTCGCCATTGCAGCAAGCCATCCGCTGCCGCTTATCCTTTTCCGCAAAGACCATGACCGATCGCCTGACGCCGATGCCCGATGCGCCTGTCCGCCCGCTGCGGACCGGCCGCGCGCACGCGTCCGCGGTTGCCCTGGCGCCCAGTCTGCCCCAGCGCGCCAAGCGCGCGATCTCCCCCCGCCGGATCGGCGCACCGCCTGATTCCGCCCGGTTCCCAGCCTGATTCGTCTCCCATAGCGGGGCCCGGGCCGAACCGGGCCCGAGCCAGCGTTTCCGTTGTTGCCGGCGATCGCCGCAACGCTTTTGCCGATCCGTTGATGCGCGCCGCTGCGCGGCACGCCAACCCGCAAGACCTGACCGCCGCCGCCCGCCATGCAGGCCGGCCGCGCCCACCCACGACTGCCGGAGGACCCGCCATGACGGCCACCAAGACCCAGACCGCCACCCTGTACCTGACCGAACTCGATGTCACCCGCCTGGAGCGCATCGCCAGCCGCGCCGGCTCGGCCCAGCTCGAGGACATGCTCGACAGCCTGCTGGCGCGCGCCACCATCGTCGCGCCCGAGGAAATTCCGACCGATGTGGTCACCATGAACACCCGCGTGGTGTGCACGCTGCCGGGCGAGCAGGCGCCGCGCGACTGGACCCTGGCGTATCCCGACGCGGCCGACTTCGACGCCGGCCGGCTGTCGGTGCTGTCACCAGTGGGCCAGGCACTGCTGGGCGCGCGTGCCGGCGAAACCGTCAGTTACCGCCTGCCCGATGGCCGCGAACAGCAGGTAAGCGTCGCCGAGATCGCATTCCAGCCCGAAGCCGCCGGCCAGTACACGCTCTGAGCCCGCCCTCGCGGGTGCGGCCGCCGCCGCGCGCCCCCCTCCGTGGCGGCGTATCGCCGGCGATCCGCGGACACCATTCATCGGCAAGCGAGTCGTTTCACGACTCGCAACGCACCATTCGTCGCAGCGGTATTTCTGCTGGCGCGGGCTGTGACTAATCTTCAGTCCGTGCTCGCATCGCAACATAGATTGCAGAGCGGCCGGAGTCTTATCCCGGACCTACAAGAAAGAACGACGAAATCAGTTGAAGGAGTCCCAAATGATCGCCAGACGTATCCTTGGCGGCGCGCTCGTGTTCGCGGCAGTGGCCGCGTCCGCTACGGCGATGGCTGCCCCCGCTGCCAGCAAGGTTGGCAAGTTCGATGTGTATGCCGACGCGCTGCGGGTCGGTAAGTACGATGTGTATACGGACGGCGCCAAGCAAGGCAAGTTCGACACCTACACCGACGGCGCCCGCACCGGCCGCTTCGACCCGTACTCGGAAGGGTCGCGCCGCGACGGCAAGTTCGACACCTTCAGCGAAGGGGCGCACAGCTTCAGCGGCGAGATCTCGAAGCGCGGCAAGTTCGATACCTTCAGCGAAGGCACGCACACCTTTACCGGTGACGTGGCCGAGCGCGCGCTCGACAACTCGCGCTCCGGCGACGGTTCGCTGTACGGCTATCGCGTCTGACCCCCCGGGTCTTCTCCAGACCTGACGCGGCCACTGCGGTGGCCGCAAGTTTTCTCTCCCGCCTGCCCGGCCGACCTCCTCCTCCTTCTCTCTTCGCCTGGCAGGCGTTTTTCTATTCCGTAGACGCTGCTGCCGCGGGTTCCGGCGCCGGTTGCGCGCGCGGCAACCGGCGCGCGATGGCCGCGTACAGCAGCGGCACCGCCAGCGTGCCCAGCACCGTCGCGCCCAGCATGCCACCCAGCACGCCGGTGCCGACCGCCTGCTGCGCGCCCGCGCCCGGGCCGGTGCTGATGGCCAGCGGCACCACCCCCAGCACGAACGCCAGCGAGGTCATCACCACCGGACGCAGCCGCTGGCGCGCCGCGCGTGTGGCGGCCTCGACCACGTCCATGGCGCCCGCCGCGCCGCGCCGCAATTGCTCGGCGTATTCGACGATCAGGATGGCGTTCTTGGCCGCTAGCCCCATGATCACCACCACGCCCACCTTGAAGTAGACGTCATTGGGCATGCCGCGCAGCCAGATCGCCGCGGCCGCGCCCATCAGGCCGGTGGGCACGATCGCAATCACCGCCAGCGGCAAGGTCCAGCTTTCATACAGCGCCACCAGGCACAGGAAGATAAACAGCAGCGACAGCGCGAACAGCCACGGCGCCTGCGTGCCGGTCTGCTCCTGCTCGTAGGCGCGGCCGGTCCAGCGCACGTCGAATTCGGGCCCCAGCTCGCGCACCAATTCGGCCAGGCGCGTCATCGCCGCGCCGGTGGTGTAGCCGGGCGCCACTTCGGCATTGATGCGCACCGAGCTGAGGCCGTCGAAGCGCTCCAGCGTGACCTCGCCTTGCCCCCATTCCAGCGAGGCGAAGGCGGCGAGCGACACCATCGCGCCCTGGGCGTTGCGCACATGCACCCGCGCCAGCTGGTCCGGCTGCATGCGGAACGGGGCGTCGGCCTGCAGGATCACGCGCCGCACCCGGCCTTCGCGCGCGACTTCGTCGATATAGCGCGAGCCCAGCGTCGCCGACAGCGTGTGGTGCACGGCTTCGGCATCGACGCCGAAGGCCTCGGCCTTGCGGTAGTCGATCTTCAGGTCCAGAGCCGGCACCGGCTGGCCGGTGGTGGCGCGGACCTCGCCCAGCACCGGGTCCTGCCTGGCGCGCTCGATCAGCTTGTCGCGCGCGGCGAGGAGCGCCTCGCGCCCCACCGGCTGGCGCGCCACCAGGCGCATGTCCAGGCCACCGATGCTGCCCAGTTCCGGCAGCGCCGAGCTGTTGTAGGCGAACAGTTGCGCCGTGCCGCGGCCGGGCCAGCCTTCCAGGCCGGCCGAGAGCCGTTCCAGCACCGCCTGCGCCGCCTGCCCGCGCCCGCGCGCCTTCCAGTCGGTCAGGCCGATGAAAAGGCTGGCGCGCTGCTCGCCGCTGCCGCCGCTGCTCCAGCCCAGCACGGCAAAGCTGGAACGCACCGGGTAGTGCTGGTCGCGCATCCACTGCTCGAGGCTGGCGACCAGGCGGCGCGTATCGGCCTGCGTGCTGCCGGCGGGCAATTCCACATCGACCACGATCTCGCCGGTATCCTCCTCCGGCAGGAACCCGCTCGGCATCTTCCACAGGGCATAGCCGCACGCCAGCGTCAGCGCCAGGTACACCGCCAGCCAGCGCAGCCGCCGCCGCTGCAGCGCCTGCACCCAGCCGGCATAGCGCGCGGTGAACGCGGCAAAGCGCGCATCGAACCACGCCAGCGGCCCGCGCGCCGGCGCCGCGCTGTGGCGCAGCAGGCTGGCGCACATCGCCGGC
The DNA here is from genome assembly GCF_900250075.1 of Cupriavidus taiwanensis. Classification (NCBI taxonomy): domain Bacteria; kingdom Pseudomonadati; phylum Pseudomonadota; class Betaproteobacteria; order Burkholderiales; family Burkholderiaceae; genus Cupriavidus; species Cupriavidus taiwanensis. The sequence continues at coordinate 89,319 of NZ_LT977070.1, read as the reverse complement.
GCCAGCGTCAGCGCAAAGAACAGCGAGAACGCGATCGACACCGCCAGGGTCACGGCGAAATGCCGGTAGATCACGCCCACCGCGCTGCCGAAGAACGCCATCGGCACGAACACCGCGCACAGCACCAGCGTTACCGCGACCAGCGCGCCGGAGACTTCGCGCATCGAGCGCGCCGCGGCCTGCATCGCGCCCACGCCGTCGCTGCGCATGATGCGCTCGACGTTTTCGACCACCACGATGGCGTCGTCGACCAGGATGCCGATCGCCAGCACTACGCCGAACAGCGTGATCACGTTCAGCGACAGGCTCAGCGCGTACAGGCACGCGACCGTGCCCAGCAGCGACACCGGCACCACGATGCACGGGATCAGCGTGGCGCGCAGGTTGCCGAGGAACAGGTACAGGATCAGGAACACCAGCACCGTGGCCTCGATCAGCGTCAGCACCACGCGCGAGATCGACGCCTGCACGAAGGTGGCGCCGTCATACGAGATCTCATAGCGCACGTCGCCCGGAAAGCCCTTGCTGGCGGCATCGAGCGCGGCGCGCACGGTGCGCGAGGTCTGCAGCACGTTGGCGCCGTCGGCCAGCTTCAGGCCGATCGACGCGGCGCTGCGCGTGTTCAGCGTGGAGCCGTAGCGGTAGTCGCTGGCGGCCAGTTCCACCCGCGCCACGTCGCGCAGCAGCACCGCCGAACCATCGGTGGCGGCGCGCACCACGATGCGCCCGAATGCCTGCGCGTCGCTCATCGGCGCGGGCGGGCGCACGATCGCCTGGAACGACTGGCCCGGCACGGCCGGCGCGCCGCCCAGCTGGCCCGGCGTGACGTTGCCGTTGCGCGCTCGGATGGCGGCCTCGACCTCGGCCGTGGTCAGGTTGAAGGCGTTCAGCTTGTCCGGGTCAAACCAGATCCGCAGCGCGTATTCGGCGCCGTAGGGCTCGGCCTTGCCGATGCCGGGCAGGCGGCGCAGCAGCGGCAGCACCGAGCCGGCGGCAAAGTCGCCCAGCGCGGTTTCGTCGAGCTGGCCGCTGTCCGACACCAGCGACACATACATGAAGGCGCTGCTGCTGGCCTGGTCGACATAGACCCCGCCGCGGCGCACCGCCTCGGGCAGCAGCGGTTCGGCCTGCGCCACGCGGTTGCGCACGTTGACCTGCGCCAGCTGCGGGTCGGTGCCCTGGCGGAAGCCCAGCGTCACCGTGGCGGTGCCGCCCTCGCTGCTGGAATCGAGGTAGAGCAGGCCGGGGATGCCGTGCATCTGCTGCTCCAGCACCGCGGTGACGCGGTCTTCCACCGTGCGCGCGGACGCGCCCGGGTAATCGGCATAGATGATCACCGTGGGCGGCGCCACCGCCGGATACTGGGCGATGGGAATGCGGTTCAGGGCCAGCAGGCCCGCCACCACAATCAGGATGGCCAGCACCCAGGCGAACGCCGGGCGCTTCAGGAAAAACGACGCCATGTCAGGTCAGGGCTGGCACGGGTGCACGGCAAGTGAAGAGCGGCCGTGGCTCCGGTGCGGTTGGAACGGAACGGCTTGGGTGCGGAGACGCCGCAACGACTGCGGCAATTGGTGCGTACCGGGCGGGTACGGGGGTCCGGCGAGGAAGGACCCGGCGCTGCGGCGGGAAAGGATCGGTGAGGATCGACGCCGGCGAGCGGCCGTCATACTGCGGCCTTGCCGGCGATTATAGACAGGGAAGCCGGGCCGGACAACGCAAACGTCACATTGGCGGCCCCCACGGAGGTTGGGGGCGGTGCCGGAAACTACAGGTCGCGCGCGGCGAAGGCGTCGCACTTGCGGATGTCGCCGGACTCGATGCCGCGGCGCAGCCAGCGCACGCGCTGCTCGCTGGAGCCGTGGGTAAACGCTTCGGGCACGACATAGCCCTGCGACTGTCGCTGCAGCCGGTCGTCGCCGATCGCGGCGGCGGCCTTCAGGCCTTCTTCGATATCGCCCGGTTCCAGCAGCTGCTGGTTGGCGCGCTGTGCGGTGGCGGCCCATACGCCGGCGAGGCAGTCGGCCTGCAGCTCCATGCGCACCGACAGCTGGTTGGCCTGGGCCTCGCCCATGCGCCGGCGCGCATTGTCGACCTTGTCCGAAACGCCGAGCAGGTTCTGCACATGGTGGCCGATCTCGTGCGCGATCACATAGGCCTGGGCAAAGTCGCCGCCGGCGCCGAAGCGCTGGCGCAATTCGTCATAGAAGGCCAGGTCGATATACACCTTCTGGTCGCCGGGGCAGTAGAACGGGCCCATCGCCGACTGGCCCGTGCCGCATGCCGTCGGCGTGGCGCCGGAGAACAGCACCAGCGTGGGCGGCGCATAGCGGCGGTTGAGCTGGGTTTCGAAGATGTGTTGCCAGGTGCGCTCGGTATTGCCCAGCACCTTGCGCGTGAACACCGTCATCTGGTCCGTCGCCGGCGGCCGGTTGGCCTGTTGCTGTTGCTGCTGCGGGCCCGAGCCCTGCAGCACCGACGCGCCCTGCATGATCAGCATCGGGTCGATGCCGAAGAAATACGACGCCGCCAGCGCGACGATGACCGTGCCGATGCCGATCGACTTGCCGCCAAGGCCGCCGAATCCACCGCGGCGGTCTTCAACGTGCTGGCTTTCGGCTTCGTCATCGAGGCGCATGGGGGCTCCGGGCTTGGGGAATAGGGTAAGGGAAGTGGAATTCAGTATAGCAATCCGCGCTTCGGTGCTCGCGCTGGTGCTGGTTTCCGCAGCGCGCCGTGCCGGCGGATGCGCCCAGCGGCACGTCAAAAAAAACACCGCCCACTCGCCCTGGAGACGGGCAATGCGGGCGGTGTGCGGCAAAGCGAAGAAACCGGGTTTGCACCCGGTTCCGTCATGGCGTGGCCGTTGCGCAGCGGGAGCGCGCGCAGTGCGCTCAGGCCAGTGCGGCCTCGCGTGCGACAGGCGCGGCGGCCAGCGCGCTGGCGCTGACTTCGGCCACGCGCAGCAGGTTGGTGGTGCCGCCCTGGCCGAACGGCATGCCGGCGGCGATGGTGATCTGGTCGCCCGGCGCGGCGTAGCCTTCGGCAACGGCGGCGCGCGTGGCGGCCTCGACCATTTCATCGACGCTCTGCACGTCCGGGCTCACGGTGGAGTGGATGCCCCACGCGATCGCCAGCCGGCGTGCGATCTCCAGGTTGGGCGTGATGCTGACGATGGGCGCGCACGGCCGCTCGCGCGCGGCGCGCAGCGCGGTCGAGCCCGACGAGGTGTAGGTTACCGTCGCCGCGGCGCCGATGATGTGCGTGACTTCGCGCAGCGCGGCGCAAATGGCATCCTGGCGCGTGTTCAGCGGGGTCTCGTGCTGGGCGTCGAGCAGGTTGCGGTACAGCGGGTCGCGCTCGACCTCGGTGACGATGCGGTTCATCATCGATACCGCCGGCACCGGGTAGCGGCCGTTGGCCGACTCGGCCGACAGCATCACCGCATCGGCGCCTTCATAGATGGCGCTGGCCACGTCCGAGGCTTCGGCGCGCGTCGGCACCGGCGAGTCGATCATCGATTCCAGCATCTGCGTGGCGATCACCACCGGCTTGCCCAGCTGGCGGCACACGCGCAGGATGCGCTTCTGCACGCCGGGCACGCGCTCGGGCGGCAGCTCCACGCCCAGGTCGCCGCGCGCCACCATCACCGAATCGGACACGCGCACGATCTCTTCGAGCTGCTGCAGCGCGGCCGGCTTCTCGATCTTGGACAGGATGCCGGCACGGGTGCCGACGATCTCGCGCGCCTCGACGATGTCGGACGGGCGCTGCACGAACGACAGGCCGATCCAGTCGGCGCCCAGCGACAGCGCGAAGTCCAGGTCCTTGCGGTCCTTTTCCGTCAGCGCGGGGATGGGGATCACCGCGTCGGGCACGTTCACGCCCTTGCGGTCGGACAGCGAGCCGTTGTTGGCCACGCGCGTGGTGATGGTGCCGCTGGTCACCGCCTCGATCGCCAGGCGCACCTTGCCGTCATCGATCAGCAGCGACTGTCCCGGCTGCGCGGCCTGGAACAGCTCCGGGTGCGGCAGGTACACGCGGGTGCCGTCGCCCGGGGTCGGGTCGCTGTCGAGCACGAACACATCGCCGGTGCGCACCGCGACCTTGCCGGCGGCGAAGGTGCCGATGCGCAGCTTGGGGCCCTGCAGGTCGGCCAGCACGGCGATGGGGCGGCCGGTCTCGGCCTCGACCTGGCGCACCGCGTCGTAGCGCGCGCGGTGGTCGTCGTGCGTGCCGTGGCTGAAGTTCAGCCGGAACACGTCCGCGCCGGCCTCGAACAGCGCGCGGATCACCGCGATGTCGGTGCTGGCGGGGCCGAGCGTGGCCACGATCTTCGCTTTGCGCTGGCGTCTCATGATGTCTCCTCTAACGTTCTCGGTGCGGCGCACGGCGCCGCGAGTCAATTGGTACTGCTGTGTTGAATCCATCTTCTCCCCCGCGAACGCGGGGGCCCAGCGTCTTGGCCTTTCTGGTGGCAGAAAGTCACTGGGTCCCCGCGTCCGCGGGGACGACGTTTTGTCAGACGATCAGGATTGCCCGAAAGTCATTGACGTTGGTGCGCGTGGGGCCGGTGACGATCAGGTCGTCCAGGCCGGCGAAGAAGCCATAGCCGTCGTTGTTCTCGAGATGCGCGCGCGCATTCAGCCCGCGCCCGGCGGCGCGGGTCAGCGTGTCGGGCGACAGCAGCGCGCCGGCGTTGTCTTCCGAGCCGTCGATGCCATCGGTATCGCCGGCTATCGCATGCACGCCGGGCAGGCCGTCGAGCGCCACCGCCAGCGACAGCAGGAACTCCGCGTTGCGCCCGCCGCGGCCCTTGCCGCGCACGGTCACGGTGGTCTCGCCGCCGGAAAGGATCACGCACGGCCTGCTGAAAGGCTGGCCGCGCCGGGCGACCTGGCGCGCGATGGCGGCGTGGACTTCGGCCACTTCGCGGGCTTCGCCCTCGATGCAGTCGGACAGGATATGGGCCTCGAAGCCCAGTTCGCGCGCACGCGCCGCGGCGGCTTCAAGCGATTGCTGCGCGGTGGCAAGCGTCACGCTGCGATGGCCGCTGAAGCGCGCGTCGCCGGGCTTCGGTGTTTCACCGGCGCCGCTCTCCAGGTGCGCGCGCACATTGGCCGGCACCTCGATGCCGTACTTGGCGATTACCGCCAGCGCATCGGCGCAGGTGGTCGCATCGGGCAGCGTCGGGCCGCTGGCGATCAGGGTCGGGTCATCGCCGGGAATATCGGAAATCAGCAGCGTCTCCACGCGCGCCGGCGCGCAGTGCAGCGCCAGGCGTCCGCCCTTGAGCGCGGACAGGTGCTTGCGCACGCAGTTCATCTCGCCGATGCTGGCGCCGCTCTTGAGCAGTGCCTTGTTCACGGCTTGCTTGTCGGCCAGCGTCAGGCCCGGCGCGGGCGCTGCCAGCAGCGCGGAGCCGCCGCCGGAAATCAGGCACAGCACCAGGTCGTCGGCGCTGAGGCCCTGCACCAGCTCCACCATGCGCTGCGCGGCGCGCGCGCCGGCTTCGTCGGGCACCGGGTGGGCGGCCTCGACCACTTCGATGCGCTTGCAGTCGGCACCGTGGCCGTAGCGCGTCACCACCAGGCCCGACAGCTCGCCTTGCCAGTTCGCCTCGACCGCCTGCGCCATCGCGGCAGCGGCCTTGCCGGCGCCGATCACCACGGTGCGGCCCCTGGGCGGCGCGGGCAGGTGCGGCGGCAGGCAGTGGCTGGCGCTGACGGAGGCGACCGCGGTATCGAACAGGTCGCGCAGCAGCGCGCGCGGTTCAGCGTTGGCTGCGGTGCGCTGGGGCGACAGCAGGGCGGCTTGGGGTTCGGTGACGAGCATGAAGAATCCTGGGTGCTGACGGGAACGCTGGGTGCTTCGGGTACGTATCGGGTACGAATCGGGTACTTCAAAGCGTGTCGTCCCCGCGGTGCGGGGACGACAGGTTGCTGCTTACTTGGCGTTGGCGATCTGGTGGTTGGACATGATCTCGATCGCGCGGCACAGGGCCGAGTGGTCCTGCTTGCCCAGGCCGTTGGCCGAGCAGGTGTTGAACAGCTCCTGCGCGGTGGCGGTGTTGGGCAGCGCCACGCCCAGCGCCTTGGCACCCTGCAGGGCCAGGTTCAGGTCCTTCTGGTGCAGCTCGATGCGGAAGCCCGGATCGAAGGTGCGCTTGACCATGCGGTCGCCGTGCACTTCCAGGATGCGCGAGGCGGCGAAGCCGCCCATCAGCGCCTCGCGCACCTTGGCCGGATCGGCACCGGCCTTGGAGGCGAACAGCAGCGCTTCGGACACGGCCTGGATATTCAGCGCGACGATGATCTGGTTGGCCACCTTGGTGGTCTGGCCGTCGCCGTTGCCGCCCACCAGCGTGATGTTCTTGCCCATCAGCTCGAACAGCGGCTTGACCTGGTCGAAGGCCTCCTGCGGGCCGCCGACCATGATCGTCAGCGAGGCGGCCTTGGCGCCGACTTCACCGCCCGACACCGGCGCGTCCAGGTACGAAGCGCCCAGCTTGTTGATGCGCGCGGCGAAATCCTTGGTGGCGATCGGCGAGATCGAGCTCATGTCGACCACGATCTTGCTGTAGCTGGCTTCCTTGCCGGCCGCCTTGAACGCGGCGGCCACGCCCTTCTCGCTGAACAGCACCGCTTCCACGTGCGGCGTGTCCGGCACCATGATGACGATGATGTCGGCACGCTTGGCGACTTCCTCGGCGCTGGTGCAGACGGTCACGCCTGCATCGACCAGCGCCTGCGGGGCCGGGTTGACGTCATGCACGAACAGCGTGTGGCCGGCGGCGCGCAGGTGGCCCGCCATCGGTGCGCCCATGATGCCCAGGCCGATGAAGCCGACGTTGCGAGTGGTTGCCATGTGATGTCTCCTTGCTTGAGATTAAATGTGTCTTGGTTCGCGTAGGTAGTAGCGGGATACGACGGGGGCGCGGCGCTTATTGCACGCCGTGCGCGGCGCGCCAGCCCAGGCCGGCTTCGGTGGTGGTCTTCGGCTTGTATTCGCAGCCGATCCAGCCGGTGTAGCCGATCTCGTCCAGGAACTTGAACAGGTACTGGTAATTCAGTTCGCCCGTGCCCGGCTCGTTGCGGCCCGGGTTGTCGGCCAGCTGGATGTGCTTGATCTTCGGCAGGTTGGCCTTGATGGTGTTGGCGATCTCGCCTTCCATCCGCTGCATGTGATAGATGTCGTATTGCACGTACAGGTTGGGCGCGTTGACCTGGGTGATCAGGTCCAGCGCCTGCTGCGTGCGCGACAGGAAGAAGCCCGGGATGTCGAAGGTGTTGATCGGCTCGACCAGCAGGTCGATATGCTCGGCGGCCAGCGCGCCGGCGGCGAAGCGCAGGTTCTCCACCAGCGTTTCCTGGGCCTGCTCGCGCTTGACGTTCTGCGGCAGGATGCCGACCAGGCAGTTCAGCTGACGCACGCCCAGCACCTTGGCGTACTTGATGGCCTCGCCCACGCCGTCCTGGAACTCGCCGACGCGGTCCGGGTGGCAGGCAATGCCGCGCTCGCCCGCGTCCCACTTGCCGGCGGGCAGGTTGTGCAGCACCAGGTCCAGCTGGAAGCGGTTCAGGCGGTCAGCGATCTGGTCCGCGTGGAACGCATACGGGAACAGGAATTCCACGCCGCGGAAGCCCGCGCGCGCGGCGGCTTCGAAGCGGTCGAGAAAACCGGCTTCGTTGAACAGCATGGTGAGGTTGGCCGCAAGTTTGGTCATTTGTCATCTCCTGTGACTTGGTTTTTCTTGTCGTTCCCGCGCAAGCGGGAACCCAGTGACTTCAGAAGACACTGGATCCCCGCATGCGCGGGGATGACGTGTCGGACTGCAAAGGGGCGGGAAGGTCTTACGCCGTTTCCACTTCTTCCTTCAGGATCGCTTCCTCGATGTCCTCGAGGTCTTCGATCGGCTCGAACTCGTTGATGTTGTCGATCTCGGTGCCCATCGCGATATTGGTCACGCGCTCCAGGATCACCTCGACCACCACCGGCACCGAGAACTCGGCCATCAGGTCGCGCGCCTCGGCGAAGGCGGGAGCGATGTCTTCCGGCTTGAACACGCGGATCGCCTTGCAGCCCAGGCCTTCCACCACCTTGACGTGGTCGACGCCATAGCCGTTCAGCTCAGGGGCGTTGACGTTGTCGAAGGCCAGCTGGACGCAGTAGTCCATCTCGAAGTTGCGCTGCGCCTGGCGGATCAGGCCGAGGTAGGAGTTGTTCACCACCACGTGGATGTACGGCACCTTGAACTGCGCGGCCACGGCCAGTTCTTCGATCATGAACTGGAAGTCGTAGTCACCCGAGATCGCCACCACGTCCGAATCCGGCGAGGCCGTCTTCACGCCGATCGCGGCCGGGATGGTCCAGCCCAGCGGGCCGGCCTGGCCGCAGTTGATCCAGTGGCGCGGCTGGTTGACCGACAGGAACTGCGCCGCGGCGATCTGCGACAGGCCGATGGTGCTGACGTAGCGCACGTCGCGCGGGAAGTACTGGTTCATCTCGCGGTACACGCGTTGCGGCTTGACCGGCACGTTGTCGAAGTCGCTCTTGCGCTGCATGGTGCGGCGGCGCTTCTGCACGTCGGCGACCCAGCTCTTGCGGCACGGCAGGCGGCCGGCCATCTTCATTTCGCGGGCGACTTCGACGAACAGTTCCAGCGCGGCCTTGGCGTCCGACACAATACCCAGGTCCGGGCCGAACACGCGGCCGATTTGCGTCGGCTCGATATCGACGTGCACGAACTTGCGGCCCTTGGTGTAGACGTCGACGCTGCCGGTGTGGCGGTTGGCCCAGCGGTTGCCGATGCCCATCACGAAGTCCGAGGCCAGCAGCGTCGCATTGCCGTAGCGGTGCGAGGTCTGCAGGCCGACCATGCCGGCTTGCAGCGGGTGGTCGTCGGCCAGCACGCCCCAGCCCATCAGGGTCGGCACCACCGGCACGTTGACCAGCTCGGCGAACTCGACCAGCAGCTCCGAAGCGTCGGCATTGATCACGCCGCCGCCGCACACGATCAGCGGGCGCTCGGCCGCGTTGAGCATGGCGATGGCCTTCTCGATCTGGGCGCGCGACGCGGCCGGCTTGTACGGCTGCAGCGACTGGTAGGTGTCGGGATCGAATTCGATCTCGGCCACCTGCACGTCGAACGGCAGGTCGATCAGCACCGGACCCGGGCGACCCGAACGCATGATGTGGAACGCTTGCTGGAACACCTGCGGCACCAGCGCCGGCTCGCGCACGGTCACGGCCCACTTGGTCACGGGCTTGGCGATCGATTCGATGTCGACGGCTTGGAAGTCTTCCTTGTACAGGCGCGCGCGCGGGGCCTGGCCGGTAATGCAGAGGATGGGGATCGAATCGGCCCAGGCCGAATACAGGCCGGTGATCATGTCGGTGCCGGCGGGGCCCGAGGTGCCGACGCAGATGCCGATATTGCCCGGCTCGGCGCGGGTGTAGCCTTCGGCCATGTGCGAGGCGCCCTCGACGTGGCGGGCCAGCACGTGGTTGATGTTGCCCGACTTGCGCATCGCCGAGTAGAACGGGTTGATGGCCGCGCCCGGCACGCCGAACGCGGTGGTCACGCCTTCCTTCTCCAGCACGGCGATTGCCGCGTCGATTGCTCTCATCTTTGCCATGATCTTGTCTCCGGTAATGGTGGGAATTTCGTTGGAGTCGATCCTATTCCCGCAGGCCGGTTGGGATAAACAGAAGAGCGATCAGTTGATTCGATACCTGTAGTACGCAATATGGGCTGGAAAGCCACGTCGGATGGTCGGCGCGGGTACGCCGATGCATGCCATTGGATATGTGGTGTGACGATACGGACACGCCGCGCAGCACCGGGTACGCCTGCGCGCCGGCGTGCCGCCGCGGCGCGCTGCGGCAAAATGGCGGCATTCCCTGCCATCCGGGCCGACCATGTATTCCAGGCTGCCGTCCACCTACGAACTGCTGGAAGCGCTTGCCGCCGCCTCGCCCGAGGCGGCGTCCGCGCCCGCGCCGGAGAGCCGGCTCGGGCGCGCGCTGTGGCTCGGCTTTATCGCGGCACTGGCCGCGACGATCCTGTGCGGCGCCGGCCTGGCGGTCTGGCGCCTGGGGCTGAAGCAGGCCGTGCCGCTCTGGTCCCTGCGCGGCTTCGAGGCCCTGCTGGCGCTGGCGGCCGCGTGCTATGTCGGCGCGGGGCTGGCCCGTGCCGGCACGGTGCTGGGGCGGCTGCGCCATCCGCTGCGCTGGCAGGCCGCCGAGCTGGACCGCGACAGCGCCGCCGAAGACGCGCTGCTGCGCCGGCTGGCGCGCATCCCGCCACAGCAATTGCAGGCGCGCCAGCGTCGCGTGGCGCTGCAGCTGCGGCTGTGGGAGGGCGCGGCACGCACGCTGGCGGTGCTGCTGGCACTGGCGCCGGCCGCCGCGGTGATGGCGGCACTGCCGCGCCAGCAGGCCCTGGCCGGTACGCTGCTGTGGCTCTACGGCGTGATGGTCGTGACCGGTGCCGCCTGCTACCTGTACCTGCATCTGCAATGCAGCCGGCCGCTGCGGCGCCTGGCCCATGTGCTGGGCGAGGCGGCCGAGCTGAACGCGCAAATCAGCAAGCGTACGGCGGGCGCAGGCTGACACCTGCCCGCGTGCCGGGTGCGGCCGCGTGCCCGTGGCGGGGCCCTACGGCGGCCCTTATGCGCCGGCCTCGATCCGGCCCATCAGCCGCGCAGGGATGCCACAACCCCGGCGATGCCGCACAATGGCGCCCGGGAGACGAATATCCGATGGACAAACTCAAGCAAATCGAAGCCTTTATCGCCGTGGTGGAGCACGGCAGCATGGCGGCCGCGGCGCTGACGCAGAACGTCACGCCGGTGATGATCGGTCGCCGCATCAACGCGCTCGAAGCCCGCATCGGCGTCAAGCTGCTGCACCGGTCCACGCGCCGCATCGCCGTGACCGAGCAGGGCGCGGTGTTCATGGAGCAGTGCAAGAAGGCGCTGGCCGACCTCGACCGCGCCGAGATGCTGATCGCCGAAGGCAAGCACAAGGCCACCGGCCACCTGATCGTGTCGGCGCCGGCGGCATTCGGGCGCAAGCACGTGGCGCCGCACGCGCCGGCGTTCCTGGCCAGCAATCCCGAGGTGCAGATCTCGTTCAACCTGACCGACCGCGTGGTCGACCTGGTGCGCGAAGGCTATGACGTCGGCATCCGCATCGGCGGCGCCATCGATCCGAACTTTGTCGCGATCAAGCTGGCGTCGAACAAGCGCGTGGTGTGCGGCACGCCGGCGTACTTTGCCAAATACGGCGTGCCGCAGACCCTGGACGACCTGGCCCAGCACAACTGCCTGGCGTTCAACCTGCAGGGCGGCCAGCAGCGCGGCTGGTACTTCAGCCAGAACGGCAAGACCGTGACCGTGCGCGTCAACGGCAACCTGGACTGCAACGACGGCGAGCTGCTGCACCGCTGGACCGGCGAGGGCCTGGGCCTGGGCTGGCGCTCGACCTGGGAGATCCTGCCGCAGCTGGAGAGCGGCGAGCTGATCACGGTGCTGGACGAATACGCGCTGCCCGCCTACGACATCCTCGCCGTGTACCCGCAGCAGCGGCCGGTGCCGGCCAAGATCCGCTTCTTCATCGAGCACCTGAAGGCGCAGTTCGCGCGCCCGGGTTACTGGATGGACACCGCGGGCGGCAACTGAGGCCGCCGCGCTACGCCATGCCCATCACCGCCTGGCTGGCCGACCTGGTGGTCATCGCGCACGCATTGTTCATCGTGTTCGTGGTGGCGGGCGGCCTGCTGGTATTGCGCTGGCCGCGTGCGGCATGGGTGCACCTGCCCGCGGCAGTGTGGGGCGTGCTGATCGAATGGGCCGGCTGGATCTGTCCGCTGACGCCGCTGGAAAACTCGCTGCGCCGGGCTGCCGGGCAGGCCGGCTACAGCGGCGGCTTTGTCGAGCGCTACCTGTTGCCGCTGATTTATCCGGCGGGGCTCACGCCTGCGGTGCAGCTGTGGCTGGGAGTGGTGGTGCTGGTGGTGAACGTCGCCATCTATGCGCTGTGGTGGCGCCGGCGGCGCCACCATGCCAGGCGCTGAGCGGACCGCCTCAGCCTGCCGGCGTGAAGCGCGGCGCGCGTTTCTCCAGGTTGGCCAGCACCGCTTCGCGCTGGTTGGGCGAGCCCACCAGCCGGTCCTGCTCGTCGGACTCGGCCTGCAGGATGGCGGCGTGGTCGCCGCGCTCCGCCACCGCCATCAGCCGCTTGGCGGCGCGGATCGCGTGAGGGTTCTTCTGCGCGACCTCGCGCGCGGCGGCCAGCGCCGCGGCGCGCGGGTCGTCGGCCAGATAGGTGCCCAGGCCCAGCTCGCACGCCTCGCTGCCGCTGAGCACGCGCGCGCTGTAGATCAGCTCGCGCAGCACATCGGCGCGCACCAGCCCGCGCGTCAGCACCATGCCCGCCATGTCGGGCACCAGTCCCCACTTCAGCTCCATCACCGACAGCCTGGCATCCGGCGCGACGTAGCGTACGTCCGCGCCCAGCGCCACCTGCAGGCCGCCGCCGAAGGCCACGCCGTGCACGGCGGCAAAGACCGGCACCGGCAGCTCGCGCCAGACCATGCAGGCGTATTGCGGCCGGTTCGAGATGCCATGGGTGCGCTGGCCGAGGCGGCCGGCGCCGATGCTGTCGTCGTGGGATTCGCCGCCACCGTCGGACAACATGCCCGCCATGCGGCCCATGTCCAGTCCGGCGCAGAAGGCGCGGCCTGCGCCGGACAGCACCACCGCGCGCAGGTCCGGCAGGCGCGCGAGCTGTTCGCCGGTCTCGATCAGGGCATCGAACATGGCCTGGTCGAGCGCGTTCATCTTGTCGGGTCGGTTCAGGCGGACGTCGGCGACGCCGCCTTCGATCGTCACGAGGATACGTTCATTGCTGCTGGCGCTCATGCGCGGGCTCCCTGGAAGTGAAATGGGGTGGGGCGCGGCCGCTGCGCTCAGCGGCCCTTGAACTGCGGCTTGCGCTTCTCGACGAAGGCGGCCACGCCCTCCTTGCAGTCTTCGCTGCGGCTGGCGCGCGACTGCAGCGTGGCTTCCACCTCGAGTTGCGCGGCCAGGTCATTGCCGAGGCTCTGGTTGAGGGCCTGCTTGATCATGGCGTAGGCCATGGTCGGCATGGTCGCCAGGTGGCGCGCCAGCTTGCCGGCCTCGTCCTGCAGCGCGGCGTCGTCATGGATCTTCCACACCAGGCCGATGCGGTGGGCTTCTTCCGCGTCGATCTTCTCGGCCAGGATGGCCAGCGCGCGGGCGCGCATCTCGCCGGCATAGCGCGGCAGGAAGTAGGTGCTGCCGGCATCCGGGATCAGGCCGATTTTCGAGAACGCCTGCAGGAAGCTGGCCGAGCGCGCTGCCAGCACCACGTCGCCCGCCAGCGCCAGGCTCATGCCAGCACCGGCCGCCACGCCGTTGACCGCGGTGATGACCGGCTTGGGCATCTCGCGCAGCGCCATGATGATCGGGTGGTAGCGCTCGCGCAGCAGCGTGCCGGAATCGGACACGCCGCCGCCCTGGCGCGCGGCCAGGTCGGCGCCGGCGCAGAAGCCGCGGCCGGCACCGGTCAGCAGCACGGCGCGCACCTCGGCGTCGGCCGCGGCGCGGTCCACGGCCTCGCGCAGTTCGCGCAGGATGTCGGCGTTCAGTGCGTTGAGCACGTCCGGGCGGTTCAGGGTCAGCGTGGCCACGCCTTCGCTGGCTTGGTAGAGGACGGTTGAAGTCATGGTAGTTCTCCTGGTGTTCCGGGTCGTTGCGGGTGCGGATATCGGTGTCGATCTATTGCGGCTTCTTCAGCGCGTCGGCCGAGGCGTCGCCGAGCTTGCTGCCGCCGTCGCAGTCGAGGATGGTGCCGGTGACATAGCGGGCGTTGTCGCTGCTCAGGTAGATCGCGGCATCGGCGATGTCGTCCTTGGTGCCGTAGTCGCGCAGCGCCAGGCGCGCCTTGTAGCGGGCCTCGATCTCGGGCGTGGGGGCCAGCCGCGCCATGCCTTCGGTGTCGGCGATCGGGCCGGGCGAGATGCCGTTTACGCGCACGCCGGCCGGGCCCCATTCCATCGCCAGGCACTTGATCAGCATGTTGATGCCGGCCTTGGCGGCGCAGGCATGGGCCTGGAACATCATCGCGTTGACCGCCTGCGGCGCGGTGATCGCGATCAGCGAAGCGCCGGGCTTGCTGAGGTGGTCGAAGCTGGCGCGGAACACGTTGAAGGTGCCGAGCAGGTCGATATCGACCACGGTCTTGAAGGCATTGGCCGACATGCCGACCACGGGCGCCAGGAAATTGCCGGCGGCGCCGGAGATGACCACGTCGATCGGGCCTAGCTGGTCCTGCGTGCGTACAAAGGCCGCTTCGACCGCGGCGTAGTCGCGCACGTCGGCGGCCATGCCGATGGCGGTGCCGCCAGCCGCGGTAATGGTGTCGGCGGCGGCCTGGATGCGCTCGGCGGTGCGGCTGATCAGCGCCAGCCGCGCGCCGGCGCGCGCAAAGCCGTGCGCGATGCCAAGGTTGATGCCGGAGGAGGCGCCGGCGACGAATACAGTCTTGCCGGCGAAGGCGTCGGGGCGGAAGGCGCTGGGCATGGGATGTCCTTTTCGGTGGAAAGCACGGCGGATTCAGGCGAGGGCTAGCGCCGGCAGCGCGGCGGCACGGCAGGCATCGCGCGATGGCGCATGGCGGTCTCCCTGGGATCGTTATCGTGTGCGGCTGCCTCCGCAGCGTGGCGGGACAGCGCGGGCCTCTGGCGGGGCCTGCGGCATCCTAACCCGAAGGCGCGATTCGCTTTTCGAGCGTGGCCGGCGCGCCAGCCCGCGCGGGATGCGCATGACCCGACCAGGCGGCATCCCGAGCGTCGACGCGGCGTAACGCAACCTGCTGTCGGAAAAGGGAAAAACCGGTGCGGGACGGCACGGGTCAGAGGCCGCCGGGCGGCGCGCCGTTCCGCGCCGCGGAACCCCGTCCTCAGAAAAAAGAAAGCCCGCACACCGTTGCAGCGTGCGGGCAGCCTGTCGACGATGAGGTGCCGGCAGGCAAGTGCTCATGAAGTGCGCCCCCGCGTCTTCATGGCGAGATGAAGTTTGCGCGCGGGCGGCCAGGGGGGCTTTGACTCACGTCAAGCGGCCGGCACCAAGGCCGGAGAGCGGGGCAGGCGGAGCCGGCGCCTATGCCAGCAGCGCGGCGACCAGGTCCTTGCCGCGCGCCACCGGCGCGGTTTCCTCGAAATGCAGCGCGCCTTCGACGTGGCCCAGGTGGTCCACCATCAGCGTGACGGCGCGCTCGACATCGCCGGCACGCGCCGCCTCGATGAACTCGCGGTGCTCGTCCGACGAGCAGGCCGCGTCGCGGCGCGACTGGTACAGCATGGTGATGACCGCGCTGCGCGCCGACAGCTCGCGCATCATCTCGGTCAGCACGCCGTTGCCGACCACCTCGGCCAGCACGATATGGAAATCGCCCAGCAGCCGCGTGCGCACCTGGGCATCGTTGCCCGCCAGCGACTTGCGCTCGGCCGCCAGGTGGCGGTCGATGCGCTTGTAGTCGGCGGCGGTGGCCTTGGCGACAAACTCGCGCGCTAGCGCTGCTTCGAGGATGCGGCGCACGGCGAACACCTCGCGCGCTTCCTCGGCGCTGGGCTTGGCCACGAACGCCCCCTTGTCCGGCACGATCTGGATGACCTTGTCCTTGGACAGCATCAGCAGCGCCGCGCGCACCTTGGTGCGGCTGACGCGGTAGACGCTGGCCAGTGCCTCCTCGCGCAGCTTGGTGCCGGGCGGCAGGCGGTGCGAAACGATCGCCGCGACGATGTCGTCGGCGATCGCTTCGGCGGTCATGTCAGGATCGATATGCTCGGGCATGGCAGCGCACTTGCGCAGAGGCTGCGCGGTTGGGTAGATGCGTGATTCTAGCGCCCCGCGACCGGGCCCGGCACGATCGCCGGGGCGGCGGCGTCCTGCGCCATCGCGGCCAGGCCGGCGTCCAGGTCGGACGCCTCGATGGTGCCGTTCAGCACCCCATGGGCCCGGGCGCGGTCGATGTCCTTTTCCCACGCGGCCACCACCACGGTGGCGACGCAGTTGCCGATCAGGTTGCCGAGCGCGCGCGCGATGCCGATAAACCAGTCCACCGACAGCACCAGCACCAGGCCGATCGCCGGGATCGCCGGGTGCGCCGGGTGCGCCGACAGCGTCGCGGCCAGGATCACGATGGCCGAGCCCGGGATGCCGTGCGCGCCCTTGGAGGTGATCAGCGCCACCGCCAGGATGCCGAGCAGGTCGGCCATCGCCAGCGGCGTGTTGGTCGCCTGCGCGATAAAGACTGCGGCCAGCGTCAGGTAGATCGAGAACGCGTCGAGGTTGAACGAGTAGCCGGTCGGAATCACCAGGCCCACCACCGACTTCTTCACCCCCATGAACTCGAGCTTCTTCATCACCTGCGGCAGCACGCTGTCGGACGAGGCGGTGCCCAGCACCACCAGCAGCTCGGCGCGCAGGTAGCGGATCAGCTTGATCACCGAGAAGCCGCACGCGCGCATGATGCCGCCCAGCACCACCAGCACGAACACGATCACCGCACCGTAGAACAGCAGCACCAGGAACCCCAGCTGCTTGAGCGAGCCGATGCCGTACTTGCCGACCGTGAACGCCACCGCGCCCAGCACGCCCAGCGGCGCCAGCTTGATGATGAACCCCATCATCTTGAACAGCGTGTGCGAGAAGGTATCGATCAGGCTGACCAGCGGCCGGCCGGGCTCGCCCACCAGCGACAGCGCGCAGCCGAACAGGATCGACACCACCAGCACCTGCAGCACGTCGCCGTTGGCGAAGGCGCCGAACACGGTATTGGGGATCAGCTTGAGCAGGAAGTCGACCGTGCCCTGGTCCTTGACCTTGGTCGCGTTGTCGATAAAGCCGGCAATGGCCGAGGCGTCGAGCGAACGGGGATCGACGTTCATGCCCACGCCTGGCTGGAACACGTAGGCCAGCACGATGCCCAGCGCCAGCGCGATGGTGGTGACGATCTCGAAGTACACCACCGCCTTGATGCCGACGCGGCCCACCTTCTTCAGCTCGCCGGCGCCGCAGATGCCGGCCACCACCACGCAGAACACGATCGGGCCGATCAGCATCTTGATCAGCTTGATAAAGGCATCGCCGAGCGGCTTGAGCTTGGCGGCGAACTCGGGGAAGGCGAGGCCGAGCGCCGTGCCGATCACCAGGGCGATCAGCACCTGGCCGAACAGCGAGCGGGTAAAGCGGGTGTGCAGGCGGGGGTTGCCCGGGCGCTGCTGCGAGGGAACTGCGTGCTGCATGGTTGTCTCCGTGCGGGGCCGGTCCTGTGCGCCGGCCGGCCCATTTCGATCCAGGAATCACCGGCGGCCCCGTGCTGCTCTGACGGCTGGGTTGGGCTGCCGGCCTTACGTTCCGGGCGGGACTCCGGGTCGGGAGTACGCCACCGCGCGGACAGCCCCCCTGTTGGGACGGACTCCACGCCATCCGTTGTCTGGACCGGATTGTCCGCAGCGGATTGTCTGAACGTGGAACCGAATATAGTGCATATCATTTTTGTATGCAATTTTTGAATTCACTGTGCTACCATGAATCGCACAGAATAGAGCTTCGGCCATGGGCGTTCCGCCCGCACTGGCACCCCCGCCAGCCACGCCGCCGCGGCTTTTACGCACTTCCAGCAGGAGACACGCATGGCAGCAAATCCGTCGCCGTCCGCCGCAGAGACTGGCACGCGCATCATGGCCTGGGCCGACGCCCTGGCCGTCCACACCGAGCAGCCCGGCATGCTCACCCGCACCTACCTGACCCAGGCCCACCACGGCGCCGCCGCGCAGCTGACCGAGTGGATGCAGCAGGCCGGCATGACGGTGCGCCGCGATGCCGCCGGCAACGTGATCGGCCGCTACGAGGGCACCACCCCCGACGCGCCGGCGCTGCTGACCGGCTCGCATTTCGACACCGTGCGCGACGCCGGCCGCTATGACGGCAACCTGGGCGTGATCCTGCCGATCGCCTGCGTGGCGGAATGGAACCGCCAGGGCAAACGTTTCCCGTTCGCGCTCGAGGTGGTGGGCTTCGCCGAGGAAGAGGGGGTGCGCTTCAAGGCCACGCTGCTGGGCAGCCGCGCCATCGCCGGCACCTTCGACAACAACGTGCTGGAAAACGTCGACGACAGCGGCAAGACCATGCGCGAGGTGATGCGCGAGGCCGGCTTCGACGCCGCCGCGCTGCCCGCGGCCAAGCATGAGCCCAGCAAGGTCGCGGCCTTTATTGAGGTGCATATCGAGCAGGGCCCGGTGCTGCTGAACGAAGGCCTGCCGGTGGGCGTGGTGACCGCGATTTCCGGCGCGACGCGCTTCCTGGTCGAGCTCGAAGGCCTGGCCGGCCATGCCGGCACCGTGCCGATGGACATGCGCCGCGACGCCGCCATGGCCGGCGCCGAAATCGGCCTCTATATCGAGAAGCGCTGCGGCGGCAAGCCGGGCCTGGTCGGCACCGTGGGCCAGTTCAACGTGCCCAACGGCGCCACCAACGTGGTGCCGGGCCGCGCCGTGTTCTCCATCGACATCCGCGCCGGCGACGACGCCGAGCGCGAGGCCGCCGTCAATGACGTGCTGGCCGAGATCGAGCGCGTCTGCGCGCGCCGCAACGTCCGCGCGCAGATCCGCAAGACCCACGAGGCCAGGAGCGTTCCCTGCGCCCCGTGGCTGCAAGAGCAATGGGCCGCCGCCATCGCCCGCCAGGGCGTGCCGGTGCGCCACCTGCCGTCGGGCGCCGGCCACGACGCCATGGCCATTGCCGCCATCGCCGATGTCGCCATGCTGTTCGTGCGCTGCGGCAACGGCGGCATCAGCCACCATCCCACCGAAACCATGACCGCCGAGGATGCCGCACTGTCCGCGCGCGTGTTCAGCGATTTCGTCGAGCACTTCCGGCTGCCGCAGTAAGCCAGCGCGCCCGGAAGCCCCACCCGAACCTCCTTCAGTTGTTACGAGAACAAGTCATGACCGCACGAGACAATATGAACCCCATCGAAACCACGCTGACGCAGTTCATCGACCAGCACCGTCCGCAGCAGGAAGCCTTTCTGGCCGAACTGGTCAAGGTGCCGTCGGACAACCCGGCCGGCGATTGCGACGCGCACGGCAAGCGCGCCAAGGAACTGCTGGAGGGCCTGGGCTTCACGGTGGAGGCCCACAAGGTGCCCGACGAGCAGGTCAAGGCCGCCGGCATGATCAGCGCCACCAACCTGATCGTGCGCAAGCAGTTCGGCACGGGCGGCCCGGTCATCGCCATGAACGCCCACGGCGACGTGGTGCCTCCCGGCCTGGGCTGGACCAAGGACCCGTACGGCGGTGAGATTGTCGATAGCGCCGACAGCGAGCATGGCCCGGTCATGTACGGCCGCGGCGTGGCGGTGTCCAAGTCGGACTTCGCCACCTACACCTATGCGGTGCTGGCGCTGATGGAAGCCGAGAAGCAGGGCGCGAAGATCAACGGCGCGGTCGAGCTGCAGTTCACCTATGACGAGGAAACCGGCGGCGACATCGGCCCGAAGTTCCTGCTGGACAACAACCTCAGCAAGGCTGACTACGCGATCTCGGCCGGCTTCTCTTACGGTATCACCTCGTCGCACAACGGCTGCCTGCACGTCGAGGTGACGGTCAAGGGCAAGCAGGGCCACGCCGCCATGCCGCACACCGGCGTCGACGCGATCGAGGCCGCCACCCACATCCTGCAGGCCATCTACGGCCTGCGCGCGGAACTGGCCACGCGCAAGTCGAAGGTGCCGGGCATCGACACCGCCACGCTGAACGTCGGCCTGATCAAGGGCGGCATCAACACCAACGTGGTGCCGGACCTGGTGACCTTCCGCGTCGACCGCCGCATGATCCCCGAGGAAATCGGCTTCGACGCCGAGGGCGAGATCCGCGCCGTGGTCGAGAAGGCTGCCAAGGACCGCCCGGGCATCGAAGTGAAGGTCGAGCGCATCATCCTGGCCGAGCCGCTGTCTGAACTGCCGGGCGTGGAAAAGCTGATCGGCGCGCTGAAGAGCCGTGCCGAGTCCGTGTTCGGCGTCGAGATCCCGGTGCAGGGCGTGCCGCTGTACACCGACGCCCGCCACTACACCAAGCGCGGCATCCCGACCGTGCTGTACGGCGCCGGCCCGCGCACGCTGATGGAAGCGCGCGGCCACAACTCGGACGAGAACCTGCGCCTGAACGACCTGAACCGTGCCACCAAGGTGGTGGCACTGGCGCTGTCGGATCTGATGAAGTAAGACGAAGACGACGCGCCGCAGGCGCCGAGCTTTGATGGAAAGACGCCACGGAGGTATCCGTGGCGTTTTTTTTTAGGCGGCGATCTGGTCAGGTCTGATCTTCCACGGGTGGCCAACATCGCGACGTGTGCACCAATGCCAGCACCAGTACCGTATCGCCTTCAATCTCGTAAATCAGGCGATAGTGTTCGTGAACCACAAGTTCGCGCGTGCCTTGCACGCTGCCGGCCGGCGCCAGCACGGGGAACGCGCACAAACGCTCCGCTGCCTGGAAAAACCGCTCATCGAGGCGGGCAGCGGCTTCGACGTCATCCTGGGCGATGAACTCGAAGATCAGTGTGCGATCGCGCCGGGCCAGTGCAGTCCAGACCGCCCTCAAGCCCGCCGCCGGGCCGCAGCGCGCCAGGCTGCAAACTCCGCTTCGATCTGTTCCGCGGGGATGCCGCCCGCGTCGCGCAGCGAGGCGCGGGAAGCTTCCACCTTGTTGCGCAGGAAAATCTCGTAGTCGCGCTTTCGGGCGCTGTGGTCGAGGAACTCGCGCACCAGGCCCTGAAGCGCTTGCGACGGCGTGAGTCCCCGTGCCGTGGCTTCGGCAATGAACGCGTCACGCAGCCGGGCGTCAAGCGTGAATGTGAGTTGGATTTCTTCCGACACAAGCATGTCCGGTGTCCTTGTGATGACAAAGTATAGGCATTGTCGACATCAGGACACCTGCACGGCGATAAGACCCGTCTGAACTTGCCGCAGCCGATTCCGCCTACCCCGGCAGCGTCGTCGCGCCCATACCCAGCGCCCGCTGCATCAGCACCGTATCGATCCACTGCCCGTGCTTGAACCCCACCGCCTCCAGGCGGCCGACGGTGCGGAAGCCCAGCCGTTCGTGCACAGCCAGCGAGCCCGCGCCTTCGCCCGCGGCGGTGCACGCGATCACGGCGACCATCTGGCGCCACGGGCCGGTTTCGCAGCGAGCGATCAGCGCGGCCAGCAGCGCCTGGCCCAGGCCTTCGCCGACGCGGCGGTGGTCGATGTAGATCGAGTCCTCGATGGCGAAGCGGTAGGCGCTGCGCGCGCGGTAGGCCGAGGCATAGGCGTAGCCCAGTACCTCGCCGTCGCGCTCTGCGACCAGGCAGGGCAGGCCCTTGCGGTGCACTTCGGCCAGGCGCAGCTGCATCTCGTCGACGCTCGGCGGCACTTCCTCGAACGAGGCGCGGCCGTGCTGCACGTGGTGGGCGTAGATGGCGTGGATGGCGGCAATGTCGGCGCGGGTGGCGTCACGCAGCGTAAAGGGCTGGCGCATGCCATCGCCGCGCGGCCCGGTGGTGGAGACAGGAATGGAGGTCATCGGAAATGGTGCCTGGGGCAAGAGCCGGTGCAACGCACGATGCGTGCCGGTGGCAATGCACCACATCATGCTGCGCGGCGATCGCGGTCTTGTATATAGTGCGGGTGGATTTGCACCGCATTAGTGCCGCCGCCCCGCCGCGGGGCGCGGCCATGACAAGAAAGGACCTGCCATGATCACCATCTACCACAACCCCCGTTGCTCCAAGTCGCGCGAGACCCTCGCCCTGGTCCAGGCAGCCGCCGAGCGGCTGGGCGAGCCGGTGGAGATCGTGGAATACCTGAAGGACCCGCCGTCGCTGTCGACGCTGCGCCAGTTGCACACCCTGCTGGGCGTGCCGGTACGCGAGATGCTGCGCGACAACGAAGCCCCCTATGCCGAACTGGGCCTGGCCGATCCCGGCCTGACCGATGCCGAGCTGCTGGCGGCGGTGGCCGACAACCCTATCCTGCTGCAGCGTCCGGTGGTGGTGCGCAACCGCCGCGCCGCGATCGGCCGCCCGCCCGAGAACGTGGCGCCGCTGCTGGCCTGAAATAGAACCGGCCCCCACGGTGTGTGGGGGCCGGCCGGTCTGCGAGGCAGTCTGCTTCAGGCGGGGTCGTCTAATGAACACCCAGCCAGTGCATGGCCTCCTGACCGAAAGCGATGGCCGCCAGCACCACCAGCAGCACCACCAGCGTCACGGTGCTGACGTACAGCGTGGCCTTGGCGACTTCGGCGTCCTCGTCCGAGGAATGGCGATGGGTAATGGGCGTGGCGTCTCGCGTGGCATGCGGCCAATGGATCCGGCCGGCCAAGTCTCTCAAGTGCAGGTCGGTAGGGAAACGCATGATCGACACCTCCTCGGCAGGCGCCGCGCGGTCCGGGCAGGATGGCTCAAACGTCATATGGCGTGGCTGCGCAAGTGCGCCGGTTAGTCATGGCTCGTTTCGCCCGGTAACGCCATATCCGCTTCTACTATAGGCGGGCTGGCGCCGGATGCGAGCCGCGGCCTGCAAAGGGCATGCCGCCGCGCCTGACGCGGCGCAACAGACAATCAGGCCTGTGTCGGCCGAGGTGAGGGCTCGCTTGCGTCAGTTGTCGTAAGCGTCGCCAGCGCAGTCTCGCGATCGCGCAGCGTGGCCAGCATGTTGCAGAACAGCGCGCCTTGCTCCATCGCATCGTCGAGCGCTACGTGGGTGTGCGGCAGCGGATCCATCCACGCCGCCGGGAAAGCCGCCTTGACCGTCTTGCGATAGGGACGCCCGGTCAGCGCGAAGCCCAGCGTCTTGACGTCGAGCGCGGCCCAGCCGAACGGCGAGCGCCCGGCGAAGCGCATCATGTACCAGAACATCCAGGTGAAATCGAAGCCCGCCGGAAAGGCGACGAAGACCGGCTTGCCGGGCAACGCCTCGACCCATTCGACATAGCGCACCATGGCGTCCTCGGGGCGCTGCAGGTCGCGCCGGCAGGCGCTCCAGGCTTCGGGCTGGGTTTGCCACCACTGCATCTGCACCGGGTGGCCGGCGGCGCCGGGCAGGGTTTCGAGGTTGGCCGAGAAGGTGCCGAGCACGGTCTTGTCCGCCAGCATCGCCACCGAGGCGAACGACAGCATCGAGTGCGGGCCCGGGATCGGGCCGTCGGCCTCGACGTCGGTGCTGACGTAGATCTCGGGACGGGTGTCGGGCGCCTGTCGCTTGACCATGGCCTCAGCCCGCGTCGACCAGGTGATCGGCGACGAAGGGGTTGTTGCGGCGCTCTTCGCCGAAGGTCGAGACCGGGCCGTGTCCGGGGATAAAGGTCACGTCCTCGCCCAGCGGCCACAGCCGCGTGCGGATCGAGCGGATCAGATCGGCGTGGTTGCCGCGCGGGAAATCGGTGCGGCCGATCGAACCGGCGAACAGCACGTCGCCGACCACGGCCAGCCGGTTGGGACGCGAGAAGAACACCACATGGCCCGGGGTATGGCCGGGGCAGTGATAGACCTCCAGGGTTTCGTTGCCGAACTGCACGGTGTCGCCATTCTCGAGCCAGCGGTCGGGCTCGAAGCTCTCGGCGTGGCCGAAGCCGAAGCGGCGCGTCTGCTCGGGCAGCTGCTCGATCCAGAAGCGCTCGTCCTGCTGCGGGCCTTCGATCGGGATGCCGAGTTCGCGCGACAGCGCCGCGGCGCCGGCGCAATGGTCGACGTGGCCGTGCGTCAGGAAGATCTTTTCCAGCGTGACGCCTTGCTCTTTCACTGCGGCGCGGATGTGGTCGAGGTCGCCGCCGGGATCGCACACCGCGGCGGCGCCGGTGCTTTCATCGATCAGCAGGGAACAGTTCTGCTGGAAGGGCGTGACGGGAATGAGCAGGGCTTTCATGGAGGTCTTATGTGGCCGGCCCGGGCCTTCTGGCGGCGCGATCGCGGCAGTGCCCAGCATTGTAGCGCCGGGAAGGTTGAGCACGCCGGGCGGCTTCGATGTGATCAATCCGGTACCCGCTGCGAGCCGCGCCGCTTCGGCCCGAATCCCTTGCCACAAGCGGGATTCCGGCCAATTAGGCCCCGATCGTGCGAAATCGCACAGATTTCGTAACAAATTGAAAGAGATAGTCCCAAACAGTCAATGTTAGACTGCCGCCCATGTTACGGATCTCCGCTCTCACCAAGCGCTGGCAACGGCTGGCCAAGCTCGGCGCATGCACCGCATGCGCCGTGGTGCTGGCCGCTTGTGCCACGCCGCCCGAAAGCGATACCGCGGGCACCGACGCAGGCGATGCCGTGCCCACGCGCGCGGCAAAAAACGGCAAGCCCGCCCGGACCGAACGCGCCGACGCCAGGCCCGCCACGCGCACGCCCGACACCGGCAGCTGGAACCTGTTCGGCTATGACCCCGACGAAGGCCGCAGCGGCAACTCGCTCGAAGGCCTGCGCGCCGACATCGGCACGTTCGAGCAGCGCGGCGTGGCCTCGTGGTACGGCAAGGGCTTCCATGGCCGCAAGACCGCCAACGGCGAACGCTTCGACATGCGCGCCATGACCGCGGCGCATCCGTCGCTGCCGCTGGACACCTGGGTGCTGGTGCGCAACCTGCGCAACAACAAGGTCGCGGTGCTGCGCATCAATGACCGCGGCCCGTACCACGGCAACCGCGTGCTGGATGTGTCCTACGGCGCGGCGCGCCGCCTGGGCTTCGTCGAGCGCGGCGCCACCAATGTCGAGATCCGTCGCCTGACCCGCACCGAGGTCGCCGCGCTGGGCCCGCAGGTCGATGCCGGCGGCACCGAGGCCGGCGACGGCAGCGGCGATGACGACGTATCCGTGCCGGAACTGGCCAATTCGCTGGCGCCCGCCAAGGCGCGCAAGGCGGCCAAGGCCAGCGGCAAGACCGTCAAGCGCAAGCGCCACTGAGCGCGCCAGCGCCGTCGCATGCCGCCGCGCGCTGACACTTCCTCCTTACATTCTGACTTGCAGGCTCGCGCTTGTGCCTACGCCCGCGCGCGGGCCGCGCCCTCAATCGTCGGCGTCGCCGGCACGCTGTGCCAGCGCCAGCTGATACAGCGCGCCGGTGTCCGCGCCGGTGATCGCGGCCGCCAGCTTGGCGGCGCGCTTGGCTGGCAACTCCGCCAGCAGCAGGGCCAGCACGCGCTGCGCTTCGGCATCCGGCAGGGCATCGCTTGCGGCGCTGCCGGCACCTTCCACCACCAGCACGAATTCCCCCTTGGCCCGGTTCGGGTCGGCCGCCAGCCAGGCCGGCGCCTGCGCTACCGGCATCACGGCGATGTCCTCGAACAGCTTGGTCAGTTCGCGTCCGACCAGCAGCCGGCGCTCGCCCGGCAGGCCCGCGGCAAGCGCCGCAAGCGTGTCGGCGATGCGGTGCGGCGCCTCGTAGCAGACCCAGGCGTGGTCCAGTGCCGCCAGCCGGGCGATCGCCTCGGCGCGCGCCTTGGGCTTGGGGGGCAGGAAGCCGGCAAAGGTGAAGCGGCCCGCGCCGGCCTCGAGCAGGTCGCCCGCCACCGACAGCGCCGCCACCGCCGCACTGGGACCGGGCAGGGGCACCACCGGATGGCCGGCGGCGCGCACCGCCTCGACCAGCCGCGCGCCGGGGTCGGAGATGCCCGGCGTGCCGGCGTCCGAGACATAGGCGATGCGCTCGCCCGCCGCCAGGCGCTCGGCGATGCGGCCCGCGGCCTCGCGCTCGTTGTGCTCGTGCACCGCCACCAGCGGCCGCTGCAGGCCGACGCGCGACAGCAACTGGCCGGTATTGCGGGTGTCTTCGCAGGCCACCGCGTCGGCCAGCCCCAGCACATGCAGCGCGCGCAGCGACAGGTCGGCGACATTGCCGATGGGCGTGGCCACGACATAGAGCGTGCCGGCCGGGTACGACTGGCTTGCCGCCAGGGAGATCCAGTCACTCATGCTTGAGAACTTCCGTTGATGCGATCATTCAAATCCACCACGCAGGGGCCGGGCGGGCAGGCGCCCAGCCGGCAGGCGCGCGGGGCGCAGGCAGAGGACCGGGCCCTGGCTCACTTGCGGCGCCAGGGCCTGGAGCCCGTGGTGCGCAATTATCGCTGCAAAGGCGGCGAGATCGACCTGGTGATGCGCGCGCCCGACGGCACGCTGGTGTTCGTCGAGGTGCGCCAGCGCAGCGGGCGTGGCTTCGGCGGCGCCGCGGCCAGCGTCACGCCGGCCAAGCAGCGGCGCGTGCTGCTGGCCGCCGGGCACTACCTGGCCACGCTGGCGCGGGTGCCGCCGTGCCGCTTCGACGTGGTGGCGCTGGAACCCGGTCGGCTGGAGTGGCTGCAGCACGCCTTTGACCTGGATGCCGCCGGGGCTGGGTCATAATGCACGGCAAACATGAGGGCGATTCGCGGATCGCCATGGCAACAAGCGGGCCCCCAGAGCCATGAGTATCGAAAGTATCCAGCAACAATTTCTAGACAGTGCCGAAGCCAAGCGACAGGCCGCGGCGGTGATGGCCCCCTATATCGACGCCGCGGTGGAACGCATGGTCGGCGCGCTGACCAGCGGCAACAAGATCCTGGCCTGCGGCAATGGCGGCTCGGCGGCGCAGGCGCAGCATTTCGCCGCCGAGCTGGTCGGGCGCTTCGAGCGCGAACGGCCCGGCCTGGCCGCGATCGCGCTGAGCACCGACAGCTCGATCCTGACCGCGATCGGCAACGACTACGACTTCAGCAAGGTGTTTGCCAAGCAGGTCGAGGCGCTCGGCCAGCCCGGCGACATCCTGCTGGCGATTTCCACGTCGGGCAACTCGGACAACGTGATGGCCGCCGTGGCCGCCGCGCGCCAGCGCGAGATGGCGGTGGTGGCGCTGACCGGCAAGGGCGGCGGGGCCATCGCCGGCCTGCTCGACGAATTTGACATCCACCTGTGCGTGCCGAGCGAGCGCACCGCGCGCATCCAGGAAGTGCACTTGCTGACGCTGCACTGCCTGTGCAACGGCATCGACGAGGCACTGCTCGGAGAGGCGTGATGCCGGGCCTCCGCCGACCCTCATTTCCAACATTCAGCCAGAGCAAGGACCGCATGACTCATCTGCCCACTACGCAAGCTTCCCGGAATGGCGCGCAGGCGCGCCATCCCTTCCGCCCCCTGGCCAGTTTCGGCCTGGGCCGCGCCGGCCTGGCCGCGGCCGCGCTGGTGTGCGCCACGCAGCTGGCCGGCTGCTTTCCGGTGATTGCCGGCGCCATGGGCACCGGGGTGGCGATGGCCACCGACCGCCGCCCGGCCGCCACCCAGACCGTCGACCGCGGCCTGCAGCTGGAGGCCGAGAGCACCATCAACTCGCGCTTCAGCGGCCAGGCCCGCGTCAACGTGACCGTTTTCAACCGCAAGGTGCTGCTGACCGGCGAAGCGAAGAACGACAGCGTCAAGCAGCAGATCGAGCAGTACGTGCGCGGCCTGCAGAATGCGCGCGTGGTGATCAATGAGCTGGAGGTGGTGAACTCGCCCGGCTTCATGACCCAGAGCCAGGACGCCTACCTGACCAGCAAGGTCAAGACCCTGCTGATGACCGCCGAAGGCGTGCCATCCAACTCGATCAAGATCACCACGGAAAAGAGCGTGGTCTACCTGCTGGGCGTGGTCACCAGCGCCGAGGGCGACCGGGCCACGGACGTGGCGCGCAATGCCTCGGGCGTGACCAAGGTGGTCAAGGCCTTCGACTACGTCAACGACACCGAGCGTGCGCGCCTGGATGCGGCCTCGACCTCGGAAAACCCGTCGTTCGACGGCAGCGTCGGCACGCCGGCGCCGGTGCAGTCGGTGCCGGGCGTGGGCGGGCCGATCGATGCGCCGGCCGGTGCCGCACCGGGTACCGCGGGCAGCGCGGGCGCCACCACCGCGCCGGTGGCGGCTCCGGTCACCTCGCCGGTGGCGCTGCCGCCCGGCCGCAACCTGCCCTGAAGCGCGCAACGCTCGCCCGCCCCGGCCGGTCAAGACGGCGCCCGCATATGCGGGCGCCGTTTTTCGTTCTGCGGTTTGCAACGCACACCGGGCCCGGCCGATGTGCTACGGTTGCCACGCTGGCTGACAGCGCTGACTGCAACAGCGCTGCGCCGGCCCCCAGACGGAGCGAGACCATGACAACAACGATCCCCCGGCCTGCCTGGCATATACCGCGCCGACTCGCGCTGCTCGCAGCGATGCTGTGCGCCCAGCCGGCGCTGTCGGCTGAGCCCGCCGGTGCCCCCGCCCAGCCCGCCGATGCCGCGCTGCGCGCGCGCAGCCAGGCCGCCGCCTGCACCAGCTGTCACGGCCCGGCCGGCCGGACCCCGGCGGGCAGCACGATTCCGCCGCTGGCCGGCCGCCCGCAGGCGGAGCTGGCCGCGCAGATGCAGGCCTTCAAGGCCGGCACGCGCCCGGCCACCGTGATGCACCAGATCGCCAAGGGTTATAGCGACGACCAGATCGCCGCGATCGCGGCGTGGTTTGCCGCCGTGCGCTGACAGGAGCGAGCCATGCACAGACGAAGCTTCCTCGGCGCCGCGGGCGCCGCAGTCCTGGGTACGGCCGGGATCCGGCCGGCACGCGCCGCGGCCCGTGCCAGGGTGGTGGTGGTTGGCGGGGGCTATGGCGGCGCCACGGCGGCGCGCTACCTGCGCGAATGGAGTGGGCAGGCGATCGAGGTGACGCTGGTCGAACCGAATCCGGCCTTTGTCTCGTGCCCGCTGTCGAACCTGGTGCTGGGCGGCAGCCGCCAGCTCGGCGACCTGACGCTGCCGTACGACGCACTGGTGCGCCGCCACGGCGTGCGGCTCGCGCGCGACACCGCGGTCGCCATCGACCCGGCCAGGCGCACCGTGCGCCTCGCGGGCGGCAGCGTGCTGCCCTATGACCGCCTGCTGCTGTCGCCCGGCGTCGAGATGATGCGCGAGGCGCTGCCCGGGCTGAAGCGGCCCGGCGGCGAGCAGATCCTGCATGCCTGGAAGGCCGGCCCCGAGACCGTCGCGCTGCGCCGCCAGCTGGAGGCGATGCCCGATGGCGGCACCTATGCCATCAGCGTGCCGCTGGCGCCGTACCGCTGCCCGCCGGGCCCGTACGAGCGCGCCTGCCAGGTGGCGCACTATTTCAGGCAGCACAAGCCGCGCAGCAAGGTGCTGATCGTGGACGCCAATGCCGACATCACCTCCAAGGCCGCGCTGTTCCGCCAGGTGTGGGCCACGCAATACCCGGGCATGGTGGAATACCGGCCGCAGCACGAGGTGGCCGATGTCGACCCCGCCACGCGCACGCTCAAGTTCGAGGTGCAGGACGATGTGCGCGCCGACGTGCTCAATGTGCTGCCGCCGCAGCGGGCCGGCGCGATCGCGGTGTCGGCCGGGCTGGCCACGGCCAATGGCAAGTGGTGCGAGGTGGATTTCCTCAGCTTCGAGTCGCGCGCCGCGGCCCATATCCATGTGATCGGCGACGCCATCCAGATCGCGCCGCTGATGCCCAAGTCCGGCCATATGGCCAACCAGCACGGCAAGGTCGCGGCGGCGGCGCTGGTGGCGCTGCTGTCGGGCCGCGCCCCGGACCCGGAGCCGCTGTACAACAACACCTGCTACAGCTTCACCTCCGACCGCGAGGCGGTGCATGTGTCCAGCGTGCATCGCTACGACGCGACGCAGAAGACCATGGTCACGGTACCGGGCTCGGGCGGGCTGTCGCCGGCGCCGACGGTGCTGGAGGGCGATTACGCGCTGGCCTGGGCGCGGGGCATCTGGGCGGAGATGCTGGCCTGACGGTGGCGGCGGTGCGGGCGGCACGGCTGCCCGCACAAAACCGCAAGAACGTGCAATGCCGCGCGCGCCGGCGCTGCTACGCTAGGCGTCCCGATCGAACTCGCGCGCCCGCGCACGGCATTCCCCATGCAAGCCAGAGACCGTCTCCTCGCCCTCGCCATCGTCTGCGTCTGGGGCGTCAACTTTGTCGTGATCAAGGTCGGGCTGGCGGGCGTGCCGCCGATGCTGCTGGGGGCGCTGCGCTTCCTGCTGGTGGCGTTCCCGGCCATCTTCTTCGTGCCGCGACCGCGCGTGCCGTGGCGGCTGCTGCTGGCCTACGGCGCCACCATCAGCCTGGGCCAGTTCGCCTTCCTGTTCTACGCCATGGCGGTAGGCATGCCGGCCGGGCTGGCGTCGCTGGTGCTGCAGTCGCAGGCCTTCTTCACGCTGGCGATCGCCGCCCTGTGGCTGGGCGAGCCGGTGCGTTGGCATAACTTTGCCGGCATGGCGGTGGCGGCTGGCGGGCTGGCGCTGATCGGCGCCGGTGCGGGTGGTGCGGGCGGCATGGGCGGCATGAGCGCGGCCGGCTTCGTGCTGACGCTGTGCGCGGCGTTCTGCTGGGCCAGCGGCAATATCGTCAGCAAGAAGATTGGCCCCGTGGACCTGCTCGGGCTGGTAATCTGGGGTGCGCTGGTGCCGATCGTGCCGTTCGCGCTGCTGTCGCTGTGGTTCGAGGGGCCGGCGCGCATCGTGCAAAGCGTGACGCAGGTGTCGGGCATGGCGGTGTTTGCGGTGGCGTACCTGGCGTTCGCGGCGACGGTGTTCGGCTACACCATGTGGGGCCGGCTGCTGACGCGCTATCCGGCCAGCCAGGTGGCGCCGTTGACGCTGCTGGTGCCGGTGGTCGGGCTGGTGTCGGCGCACGTGCTGCTGGGTGAGGACCTGTCCGGTACCCAGTGGACCGGCGCCGCGGTGGTAATGGCGGGGCTGCTGCTCAACGTGTTTGGCCAGCGCCTGTGGGCGGGCAGGTCGCTCGCGCGCCGCTGAACCGGCGCGCGCGGGGCAGCATGTTGTGCTGCATCAATGGGTAAACACTATATGCGCATTCACGCATATACGAATATATTGGACGGCATGGAAGAGCTGGATCGCGTGTTCGAAAAGGTTTCGGGTTACTTCAGCCTGCTGGCGGAGCCGACGCGGCTGAAGATCCTGCATGCCTTGTGCGATGGCGAGAAGCCGGTCAGCACAGTGGTCGAGACGGTGGGTTCGTCGCAGACCAACGTGTCGCGGCATCTCAACGCGATGTACCGCTCGGGCGTGCTGTCGCGCCGCAAGGAGGCGAACCTGGTGTTCTACGCCATTGCGGACGAAAGCGTGATCGAGCTGTGCCGCACGGTCTGCGTGCAGGTGGCGAGCCGGCTGGAGGACAACGCCTTGCCGTCCGGCGTGGTCGACCGCTTCATGGCACAGCCCGCGCCGCAAGCCCCGGCGCGCCGGCGGCGCACGGCAGGCTAGCCGAGCCACCACTCTTCCGGCAGCAAACGGAGGCGCCGCACCCGTTGCCGCGCCCTGTACAACAGGCACGCCGACCGGTCTGACCGACCGGGGCGAGCGCGCCGGAGGAGACCGCATTGCAGGAACGGAACCGGCCCGGGCGCATCGTGCCCGCGCCCGAGCACTTCGTCAGCGCATCGCTGCAGCAGGACATCGGCCGGTACGGCCTGGACGCGCCGCGGCGCGACTTCCTGCGCAAGAGCTTCCTGGGTGCCGCCGCGGGCATTGCCACGGCGGCGGCGGGCCGGCACGCGCTGGCCGCGGACGGCGATCCCGCTATCCTGCAGCCGCAGCCCTGGGCCACGTCCCTGGGGCAGCCGGTGGCGGCGCGACCCTACGGCCAGCCCTCGGTCCATGAGAAAAACCTGATCCGGCGGGAGTCGCCCGGCCTGACCCGGGTGTCGGCGGCTTCGGTGGCGTTCGCGCCGCTGCAGGGATTCTTCGGCATCATCACCCCCAACGGCCTGCACTTCGAGCGCCACCACCAGGGCTGGCACGATATCGACCCGGCGCGCCACCGGCTGATGATCAACGGTCTGGTGCGCACGCCGCGGGTCTACACCATGGACGACCTGATGCGCCTGCCGGCGGTGTCGCGCATGCATTTCATCGAATGCGGCGCCAACACCGGCATGGAGTGGGGCAACGTGGCGGTGCCGACGGTGCAGTACACCCACGGCATGCTGTCGTGCTGCGAGTTCACCGGGGTGCCGCTGCGGGTGCTGCTGGACGATGCCGGCGCCGACCTGCGCCGCGGCCGCTACCTGCTGGCCGAGGGCGGCGACGGCTCGTCGATGACGCGCACCATTCCGATGGAACTGGCCGACGAGATCATCGTTGCGTGGGGCATGAACGGCGAGATGCTGCGCCCCGAGAACGGCTACCCGCTGCGCCTCGTGGTGCCGGGCGTGCAGGGTGTGTCGTGGGTCAAGTGGCTGCGCCGGCTGGAGCTGGGCGACCAGCCCTGGAACGCCAAGGACGAGACCATCCACTACGTCGACATGATGCCCGACGGCAAGCTGCGCCAGTACACCTCGATCCAGGAGTGCAAGTCGGTCATCACCACGCCGTCGGGCGGGCAGCAGCTGGTCGGCAAGGGCTTCTACAACATCAGCGGCCTGGCGTGGTCCGGGCGCGGACGTATCAAGCGGGTCGATGTCTCGACCGACGGCGGGCGCAACTGGCGCACCGCGCGGCTGGAGGCGCCGGTGCTGTCCAAGTGCCTGACGCGCTTCAACCTGGACTGGGTCTGGGATGGAGGGGACAGCGGCCCGGCCATCCTGCAAAGCCGCGCCATCGACGAGACCGGCTACGTGCAGCCGAAGCTGGGGCAGTTGCGCGCGGTGCGCGGCACGCGCTCGATCTATCACAACAACGCGATCCAGAGCTGGCAGGTGGCGGCCGGCGGCGAGGTGACCAATGTCCATGTGGGCTGAGCTCAGGGTCGCGGCGGCGCTGCTGCTGGCGGCCGGGTGCGCCGTGCCGCCATCCGCGGCGGCAGCCGGCATGAGTGAAGCGCGCGCGGCACTTGGCCGCACCGCCACGCCGGCGGAGCTGGCCGCGTGGGACATCGACGTGCGCCCGGACTTCAAGGGCCTGCCCAAGGGCAGCGGCACGGTCACGCAGGGGCAGAAGGTCTGGGACGGCAAGTGCGCGTCGTGCCACGGCGACTTCGGCGAATCCAACGAGGTGTTCACGCCGCTGGTCGGCGGCACCACCGCCGAGGACATCCAGCGCGGGCGCGTCGCCGGCATGACCGGCAACCAGCCGTACCGCACCACGCTGATGAAGGTCAGCACCGTCAGCACGCTGTGGGACTACATCCACCGCGCGATGCCGTGGAACGCGCCCAAGAGCCTGAGCGTCACCGAGGTCTATGCGGTCACCGCCTACCTGCTCCACCTGGGCGAGATCGTGCCGGCCGACTTTGCACTATCCGACGCCAATATCGCCGAGGTCCAGCGGCGCATGCCCAACCGTGCCGGCATGACCACCGAGCACGGCCTGTGGCCGGGGCACGGCCGGCCGGATACGCGCAACACCGCCTGCATGTCGCGCTGCGCGGACCAGGTCACGATCGCCTCGTCGATGCCGGACTATGCCCGCGACGCCCATGGCGACCTGGCGCAGCAGCAGCGCGCGTTCGGCCCGGTGCGCGGTATCGCGGCGGCCGGCGCGGCCAGGCCAGGCGGCGCGGCCGTGGCCGCGGCGGGGCCCGCGCCGGGCGCGCGCCTGGCCAGCCAGTATCAATGCGTGGCCTGCCACGCGATCGACCGCAAGCTGGTAGGGCCGTCGTTCGTCGACATCGCAGGCAAGTACAAGGGGCAGGATGCGCATGCGGCACTGGCGCGCAAGGTCAAGGCGGGCGGGCAGGGCACGTGGGGCGCCGTGCCGATGCCGCCGCAGCCGCAAATCCCGGATTCGGACGTGCAGGCCATGGTGGGCTGGATTCTTGAGGCAAAATAGCGGACTGGCCGCCGCAGTGCCCCCAGGCGGCGGCCAGTGTGTGCCGCCGGGCCATTGCAGCACGGCCGCGCGGCCTTTGCCGTCCCCACGGCTTTACAGAGCTTGGAGAGCTTAACAATGAAGCAGTTTGTCATCGCAGCGCTGATGCTCGGCGCCGCCGCATCGGCCCACGCGGTAGATGCCGCCAAGGCACAGGAGATCGCCAACAAGAACGCCTGCATGGGTTGCCACCAGGTCGACAAGAAGCTGGTCGGCCCGTCCTACAAGGAAGTGGCGACCAAGTACAAGGGCGACAAGAACGCCCTGGCGACCCTGAGCAAGAAGGTCAAGAGCGGTGGCTCGGGCGTGTGGGGTCCGGTGCCGATGCCGGCCAACGCCGCCATCAGCGACGCCGACCTGAAGACCGTGGTCGAGTGGGTGCTGGCAGGCGCCCCCGCCAAGTAAGACCGACTGCCATAGCGGGCAGTCCGCCGATGCACCGGGCCGGGCAGTGATTGCCGCGCGGCCTGGGACAACCAGCGGCCGGCCATGTACCGGCCGCATGCAACACCCCTGGAACGGTCCACGACCGACTGGAACGGAGTAGCCGGAGAGCAAGCAATGAATTCCAAACGACGAGAAGTGCTGCGGGTCACCGCTGTGCTGTCGCTGATGGCCGCCACCGGCCTGATCAGCGAAGCGCAGGCGGCCGAGTGGAACAAGAACGCCTTTGACGGCAAGAGCGTTGCCGACGTGATCAAGGCCCTCGGCGGCAGCGGCACCGAGAAAAGCACCGCCATCACTTTCACCGCCCCCGATATCGCCGAGAACGGCGCCGTGGTGCCGGTGGCCGTGACCAGCACCCTGCCGGATACCGAGCAGATCGCGATCCTGGTGGAAAAGAACCCCAACACCCTGGCCGCCGACTTCATCATCCCGGCCGGCACCGAGCCGTTCGTCTCCACGCGCGTGAAGATGGGCCAGACCTCGGTGGTGCACGCCGCGGTCAAGGCCGGTGGCAAGTGGTACGTGGCATCGAAGGAAATCAAGGTCACGCTGGGCGGCTGCGGCGGCTGACGCCGCGCCCCTGGACCGAGATTCCCGCCAAACTGCAACAGGAGAAACACATGGCAGACCCGATGCGCGTACGCGCCACCGAAAACGGCGGCGTGGTCGACGTCAAGATTCTGATGAAGCACGACATGGAGACCGGCCAGCGCAAGGATGCGTCCGGCAAGGTCGTCCCGGCCTGGCATATCCAGACCGTGACCGCCCAGTGCAAGGGCAAGGAAGTGTTCCGCGCCCAGTTCGGCCCGGCGGTGTCCAAGGACCCGTTCCTGAACTTCAAGTTCAAGGGCGGCGCCAAGGGCGACAAGGTCGCCGTGACCTGGACCGACAACAAGGGCGACAAGCGCACCGACGAGGCCACCATCGCCTGAGGCCGCGCGGTTCCGGTCTGCGTCCGGCCTGCGCCTGGCCTGTCGCCGGCACGTCGCGCCGTCCTCTGCTAAGGTTCGGGGCGGAATGCCGGGACGGACCCGGCCGGAAGGAGCATTATGCGGCGAGCATTTATTCGAGCATCGGCGGCCCTGGCCGCCATCGGCCTGGCAGCCAGGGCTTCGGCCCAGTCCGGTCAGTCGACCGCGGCCGGTGCGGGCAAGGGCGGGCGCGTGAAGGTGGTGTACCAGTTGTCGGAAGGCATCGACCAGGCGGTGCGCGCGATGGGCAACCTGCGCAACCACCTGAATGGCGCCCCCGGCACCAGGATCGTGGTGGTCGCGTTCGGCTACGGCGTCGACTTTCTCGTCGAAGGCGCCAAGGACGCGCGCGGCAACGGCTTCGAGAGCCCGGTGGGCGCGCTCGCGGCCGACGGCGTGGAGTTCCGCGTGTGCCGCAATACGCTGACCGCGCGCAAGATTTCCGAATCGCAGCTGTTGATGGAAGCCAAGGTGGTACAGGCCGGCGTGGTCGAGATCGCCCGGCTGCAGGCCGAGGAAGGCTACGCCTATATCAAGCCCTGAGCCGGGCTGGCGCTGCCTGAAGGCAAGACAAGAGAAGAACGGCCCGTCCACGAGGGCGCGGCCGCGAGGAGAAGCCCCATGAACACCATCCGAAGCCAGCTCCGGCGCGCCGCGCTGGCCGCGGCCGCCACCGCGGCGGTTGCAGGCGCCGCCGCCGTGCATGCGCAGGGCAGCACCGCCGACGAAATCGCCAAATACCGCCAGATGCTGGCCGAAGGCAATCCCGCCGAGTTGTGGGAAGCCGCCGGCGAAGAGCTGTGGAAGAAGCCTGCCGGCCCGAAGAACGCCTCGCTCGAGCAATGCGATCTCGGCAAGGGCCCGGGCGTGACCAAGGGCGCCTACGCCGAACTGCCGCGCTACTTCAAGGACACCAACAAGGTGATGGACCTGGAGCAGCGGCTGGCCCATTGCCGCATGACGCTGCAGGGGCTGAGCAAGGAAGAGGCCACCAAAGCCCCGTTCTCGTCGTCGGGCAAGCCGTCCGAGATCGAGCGCCTGGTGGCCTACCTGACCGGCGAGTCGCGCGGCGTGAAGATGAACGTGCAGCTCAGCCATCCGGAAGAGAAGCGCACCTATGCGCTGGGCGAGAAGATGTTCTTCTACCGCGGCGGCGCCTATGACTTTGCCTGCGCCACCTGCCACGCGGTCGACGGCCAGCGCATCCGCCTGCAGGACCTGCCCAACCTGCTGACCGACAAGGGCGCGCAGGCGGCCTACACCACCTGGCCGGCGTACCGGGTGTCGCAGGGCGAGGTCCGCACCATGCAGCACCGCCTGTACGACTGCCTGCGCCAGCAGCGCTTTCCCGAACCCGCCTATGGCTCGGACGTGATCACCGCGCTGACCATGTTCCTGGCGAAAAACGCCAACGGCGGCACCTACGACGGCCCGGCGATGAAGCGCTGACCAGTACGGGAGAGACACCATGCAACGACATACCAAGGCAGTGGCCGTCGCGGCCGTGGCCGCCCTGCTGGCAACCGGCGCCTCCGCACAGGAACGCGCGCAAGACAGCGCCAAGGCCCGCCCCGCCAAGGGCAAGCCCGCCGCCGTCAGCGGCGCCGACATGAAGCAGCTGATCGAAGACTCGTTCTCTTCGCGCGGCCCGGTCACGGTCGAGGGCGTGCTGAACCAGGACGGCATGCAGCAGGCCTGCAGCCAGTATCCCGACCGCACCCGGGTGCCGGCCAGGCTGGCGAAGAAGATCGAGGCCGCGGAGCTGAAGCAGGTCAAGTACCCAACCGACGACAAATGGCTGGGCGACTGGAAGGAAGGCGAGAAGGTCGCGCAGAACGGCCGCGGCATGCAGTTCACCGACCAGGTCGGCGGCACCAACGGCGGCAACTGCTACGCCTGCCACCAGATGACCAAGGCAGAGATCTCGTTCGGCAATATCGGCCCGTCGCTGTACCAGTACGGCAAGCTGCGCGGCAACTCGCAGGAGGTCATCAAGTACACCTGGGGCAAGATCTGGGACTCCAGCGCCTACGCCGCCTGCTCCAACATGCCGCGCTTCGGCCACAAGGGCATCCTGACCGAGGCCCAGATCCGCGACGTGATGGCGCTGCTGCTCGACCCGGCCTCGCCGGTCAACCAGTAACGCCGTGCGCGCGCCCGCCATGCTGCTGCGCGCGCTGCTGGCCGCGGGCCTGTTCATGGCCGCGGCCGGCGCCGCCGCGCTGGAAGTGGGCGACACGGTGCGCCTGCCCGAGGTCCGCACCCTCGACGGCCGCACGCTGAGCGCGGCCGCGCTGGCGGGCAAGCCGCTGGTGGTCGAATACTGGGCTACCTGGTGCCCGTTCTGCGCGATGCAGAACCCGCGCCTGCAGAAGCTGTACGAGCGCACGCGCGGCACGCCGCTGCAGGTGCTGGTCATCAGCATCGACAAGGACCCGCGCGAGGCCGCCGATTACATGAAGAAGCGCGGCTACACCTTTCCCGCGACGATGGATTCCGCCGCGCTGCAGGCCGTGTTCGGCAAGCGCAAGGGCCTGCCCGAGCTATACGTGATCGACGCGCGCGGGCGCGTGGTGCAGAAGGAAGTGGGCGAGATGCTCGAAGACGACGTGGCCGCGCTGGAGCGTTACGCGAAGCCATAGCGATGCGATGCCGGACGCCATGCGCCCACCGGCACGCACTTATCCACAGGACGAGACATGAACCGACGCGAGTTCCTGCAGGTGCTGGCCATCGCCGGCGCCGGCGGCATGAGTTTTTCCCACCAGGACGCGCACGCCGCGCAGGCCGTCGAGTCGATGTACGACCTGCCTCGCTTCGGCAATGTCCACCTGCTGCATTTCACCGACTGCCATGCGCAGCTGCGGCCGGTGTACTTCCGCGAACCCAGCGTCAACCTCGGTATCGGCGACTACGCCGGCAAGCCGCCGCACCTGGTCGGCGAGGCCTTGCTGCGCCATTACGGCATCCGCCCCGGCACGCCGCAGGCGCATGCGTTCACCTATCTCGATTTCAACGAGGCCGCGCGACGCTACGGCAAGGTCGGCGGGTTTGCGCACCTCGCCACGCTGGTCAAGCGGCTCAAGGCGGGCCGGCCGGGCGCGCTGCTGCTCGACGGCGGCGATACCTGGCAGGGCTCGGCCACGGCGCTGTGGACCAAGGGGCAGGACATGGTTGATGCGGCGCTGGCGCTCGGTGTCGACGTGATGACGCCGCACTGGGAAATGACGCTCGGCGCCGAGCGCGTCAAGGAAATCGTCGACAAGGACTTCAAGGGCAAGGTCGCGTTCCTGGCGCAGAACATCAAGACCAACGACTTCGGCGACCCGGTGTTCGATCCGTACGTGATCCGCGAGATCAACGGCGTGCCGGTGGCCATCATCGGCCAGGCCTTCCCGTACACGCCGATCGCCAACCCGCGCTACTTCGTGCCGGACTGGACCTTCGGCATCCAGGAAGAAAACCTGCAGCAGGTCATCGACGCGGCGCGCGGCAAGGGCGCGCAGGCGGTGGTGCTGCTGTCGCACAACGGCATGGATGTCGACCTGAAGCTGGCCTCGCGCGTGCGCGGGCTCGACGCCATCCTCGGCGGCCACACCCATGACGGCGTGCCCGCGCCGGTGGCGGTGAAGAACGCCGGCGGCACCACGCTGGTGACCAATGCCGGCTCCAACGGCAAGTTCCTCGGCGTGCTCGATTTCGACGTCAAGAACGGCAAGGTCGCGGACTTCCGCTACCGGCTGCTGCCGGTCTTCGCCAACTACCTGCCGGCCGACCCGGCCATGAATGCGCTCATCCACAAGGTACGGGCGCCGTATGAAAAGAAGCTGTCCGAAGTCCTCGCCGTCAACCGCGGCCTGCTGTATCGCCGCGGCAATTTCAACGGCACCTTCGACCAGCTGATCCTGGATGGCCTGATGCAGGTGCAGGGCGCGCAGATCGCGTTCTCGCCGGGCTTCCGCTGGGGCACCACGCTGCTGCCGGGCCAGGCCATCACCATGGAACACCTGATGGACCAGACCGCCATCACCTACCCGTACACCACTGTGACGGCGATGAGCGGCGAGACCATCAAGACCATCCTCGAAGACGTCGCCGACAACCTGTTCAATCCCGATCCGTACTACCAGCAGGGCGGCGACATGGTGCGCGTCGGCGGGCTGCAGTACACCATCGATCCCGCCGCCGGCATGGGCAAGCGCATCACCGACATGCGCCTGGCGGGCAAGCCGCTGGAAGCGGGCAAGACCTACAAGGTAGCGGGCTGGGCGCCGGTCGCGGAGCAAGCGCGGGAGGCCGGCGGGGCGCCGGTCTGGGACGTGATGGCGCAGTGGCTGCGCAACACCCGCGAAGTCAGCGCGCGCCCGCTGAACCTGCCGCGCGTGCGCGGCATGGACGGCAATGCCGGCATCGCGGCGTGATGTGGCAAACAGCACGCACGGCCGCGCGGAGGATTGAAGCGCGCCGCCCAAGTACGCTACAATCCTCCGCGACGGGCCGATAGCTCAGCTGGGAGAGCGCTGCGTTCGCAATGCAGAGGTCGGGAGTTCGATCCTCCTTCGGTCCACCAGAATTCTTCGCAAGTCCGTAATTCGAACGAATACCCCGGAGCCGCCAGGCTGCCGGGGTTTTTTGTTGGCGGCGTTCCCGCCGTCCCTCCTCACAACGCCGCAGCGACCTGCGCCGGCAGCGTTTCCAACCCCAGCAACTCCCTGAACCCCGCCTCGTGATGCCGCAGCGCATGCGGCGCATACCAGGCGTGGGCGGCCCGGCCGATGCGCCAGGCGGCATCCGGGTCCGGTGTCATGGCCTGGATCGACGGCAGGTAGTGCCCGGGCGTGATGCCATCGTGCACGCCGCTGCTGCGGGACAGCAGCACCGGGCAGACCGCGTGGGCGCAGTAGGCGGCAAAGACCCCGCTCTTGGCGGCATAGTCGACGGGGTAGGCCAGCACCCCATAGGTCGATACCGACAGCAGCCGCGCCGCCTCGGCGGCGTCGAGGCGGCCGTGCACCACCGCGCCGCGCCGGGCGATGCGGGCGGCGAGGCCGGTGTCGGCGAGGGGCGGGCCGATGTCGTGTAGCGTGAAGCCGGCGCTGCCGACCCAGTCGAACAGGGCCTCGCCCGCCTCCTGGTACGTCTGGGCGCGCAGCGCGGTGCCCCCGAGCACCACCACGGCGGCTTGCCGGTCCCGCTGCGGCACGCCGCTTTCCCCCAGATTGGAAAACACCGGCAGCACCCGGTGCGGCCGCGCCGGCGCGTGGGCGTTGAGCCAGCGCGCCGACCCCTCGCGGTTGGTCACCCAGAAGTCGGCCAGCGCTGCCAGTTCGGCGGCAATGTAGCGCTGCACCGGTGAGAGCCAGAATGCCGAGCGCCATGGCGCGCCGTCGGCATACAGTTCGTGGAAGAAGACGCCGAGGCGGCGGATGTGCGGGCGCGCCTCGCGCAGGCGCCGCAGCAGCCACAACGGCGTGCCGCGCGTGGCGTAGCCGTAGCCAACGTAATGGAGGATCACGTCGGCGCCGGCCAGCGCGGCTGCCGGCAGGTCGGGCGTCGCCTCGAGCAGCTTTCCCTGCAGCAGCCCGTTGAGCGTCGCGGCATAGTCCCTGACGCCACCTTCGCCGGGCGCGACCAGGCTGATGGGGGCGCCGATGCCGCGGGCGTTCAGGTCGTGGACGGATGGATTCGGCATTGGGACGGGCTCCTTGCGCATATGGCGAGGTTGTCATGTCCCCGGGCAGGCAATCTGTGCTCCAGCGCACGCCGCGTCACGGCGTGGCCGGCGTCGGCCCCAATGGAAAAGGCCCGCACGGCGAACCGTGCGGGCCTCGAACAAGCGCTATCAGGGGGTGAAGCTTGCCGGGATCAGCCGGCGCGCTTCAGGCTGACATGGCGCTCAGGGTACATTGCTCTGGGTGAAGTTGAACGGCTTGCCGGCCACCGCATAGGAACCGCCGAA
The DNA here is from genome assembly GCF_900250075.1 of Cupriavidus taiwanensis. Classification (NCBI taxonomy): domain Bacteria; kingdom Pseudomonadati; phylum Pseudomonadota; class Betaproteobacteria; order Burkholderiales; family Burkholderiaceae; genus Cupriavidus; species Cupriavidus taiwanensis. The sequence continues at coordinate 48,038 of NZ_LT977070.1, read as the reverse complement.
CTCGAACTCTTCATTGCCCGACTGGCCCACGCCGATATACAGCGGGGTGTTGCCGCCCTGGAGGTTGATCGGCGCATAGCGATAGTTCAGCACCTGCTTGCCGGCATAGTCGGTCACCGAGAACACGCTGGTCAGCAGCGGGCTTTGCTGGGTTTCAGACACCGTGATCGGATCGACCATACGCGAATCCTGCAGCGTCTTTTCGACCGTCAGCGTTGCCATGTCGACCAGCTGGACCTTCTGCTCGCCACGGGACACCACCCACAACTTGGTGTTCGAGTTGCCGAAGCTCTCGCGATTCACCTGGTGGATCATGCTGGTCGGGTTCTTGCCCACTTGCAGGCTGGTCACTTCCTTGATCAGTTCCGGATCGAGGTTGGTACCGGACTGCACGCCAGCCACCGAGATCGCGTGGATCACGCCGTCTTCCGTCGCCACCCAGGCCTGGCCGGGGTTGGCCAGCAACGATACCCTCACCGCGGTCGGCTTTTCGGCCAGGCTCATGGTCTTGACGATGGTCGGAGCGTAGTTGTCCACCGAGAACGTCTGCGGCCATTGCGAGTCTTCCAGGCCGGTATTGTTCAGGGTGTTCTGCAGATCGCTGAAGCTGCCTTCGAAGTAGGTGTTGTTGACCTTGTCGAACAGCGGCTTCAGGTCCAGGAACACCACCTTCTTTTCCGACTTCGAGATCACTGCGGCCACGCCGGCGCGGGAGATCAGGTCGGCGTTGACGCCACCCACGGCGTAGCTCTTCTGGTTGGCTTCGCTCAGGCCAGGCGTCGCTTCGTCGCGACCCAGGCTCGCGCCGCGGTCACCCACCGGGTCACGCATCCAGCCCTGGGTGGTGTTGTCCTGCATGACGCTGAAGTCGGTCACGGCGGAAATCTCCGTCGGGGCCTTCATATCCGGCAGGTCAACGAAGCCCAGCAGCTTCATGAAGACGAAGTTCGACATGTTGCGGAAGCCCGGATAGAGGCCATGCCACGACATATCGCTGGAGTCATACGGACCGCCCACCTGGCTGCCGTCGGCGAGGCTGCCCAGCGCAATCACCGCCACCTGGCCCTTCAGGTTCTTGGTGTCCCAGATGGTCACCAGGGCAAATTCGGAATTCGACGTAATGGCGATGGCCGTGGGCACCTTGCCCTCCGGCAGCTTCACCGACGCCGAGTGCGAAGCCGTATTCATGCCGACCGAGGCAATCAGGCCGTTCTGAAAAGCCACCAGCGATTGTGCGCAATCGTGCTCGCTGCAGCGGCCCATGGCGATCGGCTGCGTTGGCATCGCGCCACCGTTGGCCGTAACGTGTTCCTTCAGCAGCGGATTGGTGGTGGCATGGCCCCAGAACCACGGGGTCTGCGGCTTTTCGGCAATGGTGCCGGCGCTCAGCGCGAGCGTCAGCAGCGGCGTGACGCCGGAGTCCGACGAGGAGTCCGCGCGGAAAATCACGTCGCCCATGTTGCTGCCGTAATCATTGCGGGCGCAGTCGATATTACCCAGCTGATAGATCACGTTGGTGCTGGTATCCATCGTGGCGCCGGGGTAATCCTGCTGGAAACAGGTATTGCCGTGCGGGTAAAAGGTCTTGTCCTCGGGTTTCCACACCGTACCAACCGCTGCGGGGGCGGAATTACTCGGGCCGTAGCGATAAGCCATGGCTTTTTCGCCCGAATAATCCGAGGCAATAGCGACATATTCGTCGGCATTCAAATTGCCCGAGCCGTCGAAAATCTCGTCGGCGACTTGAGTGGATTCCGCTGCCGGAGTGGTCGGGCCACGCGAAGCTTCGGTCGACGAGGTGCTACCGGAGGTGGTGGCATCGCTGCCATCGCCACCACCGCCGCATGCCGTAAGCACCACAGCGGCACAGGCGGCAGCCAGGAAGTTCAGGCTCGGCAGAATGTAAGAATTGCGCGCTCTGCGCAGGTCGGATGGGTTATCGCGAGGTAGATTTTTCCCAGTCATTGATTTTTAAGTGAATGGATAAAAGATGAAAGTGAATAAACATCACCACGCCCGTTCTTGTGCCGGTTTGCAGTGTGCGCGACCAATTGCAGTGGCATAAAAAGCGGATCGGGTTAACCCCTTGGAAAACCCGGCAGCGGCGATACTAGGGGTACGTGTCCGAGACCGTACAGGCTGGTAACAATGGGTTACGTGTGATTTTCGGGCGGCGCACCTGTGCACTATTGCGGTGCGCACATGCGGCGTAACGATTACTCGCGTCTGGATCACATGTAAGGATTTGTTCGATTTGTGGACAGGCTTCCGTACGCGGCAATATCATCGCGCGCGATTTTCACGGCTGACAAAACGGGTAATCGGAGGGATTTGAAACAGCTCCGGGCGGGTATTTAATGCCAGCGCGGCGCCAGTAGGGCGAGGGTTAATGCCACCTGAATTCCACATGAATGCCAGCGGCACGTGGCGTTAAGCGCCACGCGCGGTGGGTCCGGGAGGCCGGCGCCTGCGGCTCGCTTCGCGCGGCGCCATACGTTATCGTTGAGCCGCTTGGAGCCCTCCGCGCACACCGGCGTGAGTGGCCGACCGCGCGCACCAAAGCCGACCTCGTCCCATGCAAGCCACCAGGAAATCGTTCGTCGGACGCATTAGCGAACAGCTGGACCAGTTGTCGCCATCGGAGCGCCGGCTGGCGGAGTTCGCGCTGGATTTCCCCGGCGATCTCGCGGGCTATACCGCCTCGGAACTGGCCGGGCTGGCCAATGTGTCGAATGCCACCGTGACGCGCTTCGTGCGCCGCATGGGCTATGCCTCGTATGACGACGCGCGCAAGCATGTGCGCTCGGAGAAGAGCGCGGGCTCGCCGCTGTTGCTGGCCGCCACCGAAAGCGCAGCCGGCGCGGATATCATGCGAAACAAATAAATCAAACCGTCCGGAGCAGCTGCCCCGGCCCGAAAAAGAAAGCGCCTGGGGGCGCATGGAGGCAAGGCATGGGTGCGGAAGTCATGGTTTCTTCAGCGCAGCCGCGGCTGCAGCAACTGGAGCGGGCGCTGGACGATATCGGCGTCACCCCGTCGCAAAAGAAAATCCTGGCGCTGATTTTGACCAGTACGGAATCGACGCCATGTTCGGCATGATGGCCGGCAGGTACGCGGTGTTCGCGCTGGTGCTGCAGTTTGCCCCCGAAACTTTCGGCCGGGCGCTGGATGGCGCCGACGATGAGCCCGGCGACGCACCGCGGCATCCGGCCGGCCAGTCCGCCGCCAGCCAGCACTCCTGAGTCCCGAGACGCGAATGAGCCATATCCTGCTGATCAACCCGAACACTTCCAGCGCCACCACGCAGATGATGGTCGGCATCGCGCGCGCCTGGCTGGCGCAGCGCCTGGCCGCGCCGCCGGCCGTGGTCGGCGCGACGGTGGCGCGCGGCGCACCAATGATCGTCGACGATAACGATCTGGCGGTGGCCGCCGGCGCGGTCAATGACGCGGACATGGTGCGCCTGGCTGGCCTTGCCGGAGGCGTGATCGTCGGCGCCTTCGGGGATCCGGGCCTCGACGCGCTGCGCGCGCAGGTGGCGGCGCCGGTGGTCGGCATCGGCGAGGCCGCGATGCGCGCCGCCGCGGCGGGCGAGCGGCGCTTCGGCATCGCCACCACCACGCCGCGGCTGGCGGCATCGATCGAATCCGGCGTGCGCCGGCACAGGTTGGAGGCCTGGTTTACCGGCGCGCGCTTCACCGATGGCGACCCGCGCGCACTGGGCAGCGCGCCGCAGCAACAGGAGGAACGGCTCGCCGGCGCGGTGCAGGCGTGCATCGACGATGGCGCGCAGGCCGTGATCATCGGCGGCGGGCCGCTGGGCAAGGCCGCGCGGGCGCTGGAACAGCGCTTCGCGATACCCGTGATCGGGCCGATCCCGGCCGCATGCGAAGCGCTGGCCCGCGCCCTGGGGCTGGCGCCGCGCCAGGGGCCGGCGGATGCGCCGGCTGCGGCCGCGGCCGGCGCTTAAGCCACCAAAGGCGGGCTAGGCCACGCGCGTCGGCCGCCGGGCCTTCATCGCCGACGGGCGTACCTGTTGCAGCGCGCGCAGTGACTGCAGGGCATCCTCGACCGCTTCGATGCCGTCGCGCAGGCGGCCGGTGGCATAGCCCAGGCGGCTTTGCGCATCGGCATCGGGCGTAGAAAGGTTTTCGAGTGCGTCGACTTCCGCCTGCATCTGTCCGACCAGGCGGCGTAGCTGGGATGTGCTGTGCGAGGCTAGCGAACGGATCGCCATCGTGAGAGCCCTCCTTGCAAAGACCGGGTGCGCCCGTTGGCGCGGGTCCGCACGCTCCGTGCGGTGCCCGTCCTTTCTACGGTAAAGGCGGCGCAATAAGTTAGCCAGCGCTGTTACGAAATCGGCACGATGGCGCGGCCCGACCGAGCGTCGCTGCCGCGCCGCGCTGCCCGCAGGTTCGGCTATAGTCACCCGATGGATTCGCACTCGCCCCGCATGCACGCAAAACCGGGCAGCCTGCCCGACGACGACGCCACGCCGGCCGCGCAAGCCGAGGCGCGCCATCGCGCCGGCCGTAACAGCACGCTGGTCAGCGTGGCGGTCAATATCGGCCTGACCGCGGTGCAGGCGGTCGCTGGGGTGATCTCTGGCTCGCAGGCGCTGATCGCCGACGCCGCTCATTCGCTGTCCGACCTGCTTTCGGACTTCGTCGTGCTGGCCGCCGGCTGGCAGAGCCGCAAGGACCCGGATGCCGACCACCAGTACGGCCACCTGCGCTTCGAGACCGCCGCCTCGCTGGCTCTGGGCGTGCTGCTGCTGACGGTGGGGGCCGGCATGCTGTGGGCGGCGCTGGGCAAGCTGCAGTCCGCGGGCGGCGCGCAGCCGGTGCAGCCCGTGGCGCTGTGGGTTGCGCTGGCCACGCTGGCGTCCAAGGAACTGCTGTTCCGCTACATGCTGGCCGTGGCGCGGCGGGTGCGCTCGAGCATGCTGGTGGCCAACGCCTGGCATGCGCGCTCGGATGCGGCGTCGTCGCTGGTGGTGGCGCTCGGCATTGGCGGCAACCTGCTGGGCTACCACATCCTCGACCCGATCGCGGCGATCGTGGTCGGGCTGATGGTGGCGCGCATGGGACTGCGCTTCGGCTGGAACGCGCTCAACGACCTGATGGACCGCGCCGCCGACGAGGAAACCGTCGCCGCGATTCGCGCCACCATGCTGGCCACGCCCGGCGTGCTCGGCCTGCACGAACTGCGCACGCGCAAGATGGGCGACCAGGTCCTGGTCGACGTGCACCTCGAGATCGACGCCACCCTGACCGTGGCGCAGGGTCATGCCATCGCGGTGGAAGCGCGGCGCCGCACGCTGGAACACCACCACGTGCTGAACGTGATGACGCACGTCGACCCGGTATACGTGGTCGCAACCACGGCCGATGGCTGAGCCCAGGCTGTGGACAGCTTGGCCCAAGCCTGGGGATAACCGGCCGGACAAGCTGTGTCGCGCCTGGGGACGCGCTGTGGGACGTATACGAACAACTCGCGGGGGCGCGTGGCAGATGTATACGTTACCGCCGTCTTGTCCCGGCAAACCAGGGTTATCCCGGAGTCGTTATCTTCGCTGCAAGTCACTGACCCGGAAGGGAAAAGGTGACTTATCCACGGCCCGGAGCCCGGTTTACCTACTACTACTATGTTTACATACGTAAACAATATAAAGACGACAGCCAGGACCTTTGCGCTAGACGGTATTGCCTGGGCGGTACGTATACGGGGCGGCCCGTATACCGGCTAGCGCGGCACCTTGAACGCCTTGCGCGCAACCAGAACCTGCGCGCGCGTGGCGCAGCCCTCCTGGTGGTCGTTGACGAGGCCCATGGCCTGCATCAGCGCATACATCGTGGTGGGCCCGACAAAGCGCCAGCCGCGCTTCTTCAGGTCCTTGGATAGCGCGGTGGACTCGGGCGAAATGGCCATGGTGCGCAGTACCTCTGGCGTCAGCACCTTCGGCCGGCTGGCCGGATCGGGCTCGAAGCGCCAGAAGTAGGCCGCCAGCGAGGACTCCGATTCCAGCAGTTCGCGGGCCCGCTGGGCATTGTTGATCGCGGCTTCGATCTTGCCGCGGTGGCGCACGATGCCGGCATCGCCCAGCAGGCGAGCGATATCGCGCTCGGTAAAGCGCGCAACTTTCTCGATGTCGAAATTGGCGAACGCCTTGCGGAAGGCTTCGCGCTTGCGCAGGATGGTCAGCCAGCTGAGGCCGGACTGGAACCCTTCCAGGCACAGTTTCTCGAACAGCCGGCGGTCGTCGGCTACCGGAAAGCCCCACTCGGTGTCGTGGTAGTGGCAGTAGTCCTCCAGCGTGCCGCACCAGCCGCAGCGCACCGGCGCGCCCGGCGCTTCCTTGTTGCTCGTCATGCGTACCTTTCCAGTATTGAATAATTGAAGCGCCGGCCAGCCTCTCGCCGGCCGGCGCATTTGCTGCGATCATGCCCGCACCTGAGAGATTGCGGAAGGCTGAAAATGGACATGCGATTGACCACCCTGGACGAGGACGGATGGGAGCTCGACGACGCCGAGCCCATCGCGGCCGCCCACCCAGATACCTTCTGGCTGCCGCCGCGCGCTGAACGCGACGCGCTTGCCGCGGGCCAGCAGGTCAAGCTGATCTTCCGCATCCTCGTCGCCGACGAGGATGGCAACGAGGAAGTCCACGTCGAGCGGATGTGGGTCAATGTCACCGGGCGCGAAGGCGCGCTCTATACCGGCGAGCTCGACAACCAGCCGTACTGCACCGACGAGATGAATCCCGGCATGCCGCTGTGTTTCGAGGCCCGGCACGTGATCCATATCTATCGTGAAGGCGACGAGGACGCCTGAGCCGAACTTGAGCGACCGCCAGCCGGCCACAAAAAAGCCAGCCTCGCGGCTGGCTTTTTCGATGAAGACGCGCGGCGCGCTCAGGCCAGCCGCTTGCCGGTCCGGTCGTGCATGAACACCAGCGCGACAAAGCTGACCACGGCGGCGGCGACCACGTAGTAGGCCGGCGCCAGCTTGTTCTGGGTCGACTCGATCAGCCACGTCACGATCAGCGGGGCGAAGCCGCCGAAGATGGTCACGGCGAAGTTATAGGCCAGCGACAGGCCGGTCGAGCGTACTTCGGTCGGGAACTGCTCGGCCAGCACCGCAGGCGCCGGGCCGGTAAACGCCGCCAGCAGGATGCCCAGCACGATCTGCACCTGCAGCAGCGTCTGCGTGGTCGGCGCCACGTTGAGCCAGTGGAACAGCGGATAGGCGAGCACGCCGATCAGCAGCGCCACCACGCCCAGCATGCGCTTGCGGCCGACGCGGTCGGACAGCATGCCCATCAGCGGGCACAGCACCAGGATGATGGCGCCGCACAGCGCGGTCGACTGGAACGTCGCGCCCAGCGGCAAGCCCAGCTGCTGCTTGGCGTACGACGGCATGTAGAACACCAGCACGTAGGTGCAGACCGTCCACAGGATGGTCACGCCGAGGCCGGCCAGCACCTCGCGCGGGTGGTCGCGCAGCACCTGCGAAAGCGGCGAGAACTTTACCTGCGCGGCCTTGCGGGCGGCCTGGCGCGCCTCGAACTCGGGCGGCTCGTGCAGGTGCGAGCGGATATACATGCCCACCGGCCCGATCAGCAGGCCGAACAGGAACGGGATGCGCCAGCCCCAGGCGTCGATCTGTTCCGGCGACAGGCCGTTGGTGACCAGTGCGCCCATGGCCGCGCCCAGCATGAACGAGATGCCCTGGCTGGCCTGCTGCCAGCTGGCGTAGGCGCCGCGCTCGGCGTCGGGCGCGTGCTCGATCAGGAAGGCGGTGGCACCGCCCACTTCGCCGCCGGCGGAAAAGCCCTGGATCAGCCGCGCGACCACGATCAGCGCCGGGGCCCACAGGCCGATCTGGTCGTAGGTCGGGGCCAGGCCGATGATGACCGTGCCCAGCGCCATCAGCAGGATGGTCAGCGTCAGCGCCGCCTTGCGGCCGACGCGGTCGGCATAGACGCCCAGCACGATGGCGCCGACCGGGCGCATGAAAAAGCCCACGCCAAAGGTGGCGACGGTGAGCAGGAACGAGGTCAGGTCATTGCCGGTGGGAAAGAACAGCTTGGCAATGATCACGGCAAAGAAGCTGTAGACGGTGAAGTCGAACCACTCCAGGCCATTGCCGATGGTGGCGGCGATGATCGCCTTGCGGCGGGTGGCGTTGGTCAGTTCTGGAACGGGGGCGGTAGTCGCGGTCATGAAGCGTTGGTCATGCGAGGAAACCGCCATATTAAGCGATTCCTTAATCGCAGGCCTGCGCGCCGTCGCGCGCGACTTCAGCCGGGCAGTGCAGGTTCAGTCGCCCGCTGCTCCGGCTTTGGCGGGCTCGCGGGGACAGTCTCGGCGCAAGCCGAGGGGGCGGGGGCAAGGCGGCGTCGTGTGAGCCACAGCAGCAACGCGCTGGCCACCCAGCCCGCCACGAACACCGTGTCTCCGGCCCGGTTCAGCCAGGCCGGCGCGGCCGGCATGCCGGTCACGGACAGAAGCAGTCCGGCCGGCAGTCGCGCCAGGATCCACAGCGCCACGGCGGGCATGCTGCCGTAGACGCCCGGTTGCCACCACTGGCCCGGGATGAGGTTGTGCCGTCCGGCGCGGCGCGGATTGCGCGATGCCACCCTAGTCTCCTGTTGCGGAATTCCCTGCGGAGTGCCAGCAGGGGGCTTCCGGCTGCAGCATAAGCCCCTTGCATCCGCCGCGGTGCGGGCTCGGCGCGAGTTGTGTGGGCAGCGCCACGAAGGCCGCCGCGATTCAATTTTTTTGCATGAGGTGTCCGCAAACGGCGCCCGCGAGCGCCGCCGTTCTTTGCCAAACTGGAAGCCAGTACACAAACCGTTTGAAGGCGGTATTGCCATGCTTCCCTCGCTCTATATCTCCCACGGCTCGCCGATGCTGGCCATCGATCCCGGCCCCACCGGCGCCGCGTTCGAGGCGCTCGGCGCCCGGCTGCGCGCGCAGCGCCCGCGTGCGGTGCTGGTGATTTCGGCGCACTGGATCTACAGCACGCTGGCGGTCACCAGCCGCGAGCGCCAGGAGGCCTGGCACGATTTCGGCGGCTTCCCGCGCGAGCTGTACGCGCTGCGCTACGACGCCCCGGGTTCGCCGGAACTGGCGGCGCGGGTCAAGGTGCTGGTCGAGTCGGCGGCGATTCCCGGCGCGGGCTTTGTCGGCCACGACGACGAGCGCCCGCTGGACCATGGCGCCTGGATGCCGATGCGCCACTTCTTTCCCGATGCCGACATGCCGGTGGTGCAGCTCGCGCTGAATCCATATCTGGCTCCCCAGGCGCAGATCGCGATCGGGCGCGCGCTGGCGCCGCTGCGCGACGAAGGCGTGCTGGTGCTGGCCTCCGGCAGCTTCACGCACAACCTGCAGGAAGTATTTGGCGGCGGCCGGCGCGAACAGCACGGTCCGGCAGCCGAGCCCTATGTCGAAGCGTTCCGCCAGTGGATGGCCGAGGCACTGGACCAGGCCCTGGCCACCGGCGACACCCGCCTGATTGCCGACTACCGTGCCCAGGCGCCCTATGCGCGCCGGGCACACCCGACCGACGAGCACCTGCTGCCTTTCTATGTGGCGCTGGGCGCTGCCCTCGGCCCGGAGGGCGCGCGCGCGGCGCTGCCGGAGCCGGCCACGGTGTCCCGGGTCGCCGACGAGGTCACCTATGGCGTGCTGGCCATGGACAGCTTCGTGTTCGAGGGCATGGGCGCCGGGGCACCGCTGCGGGCCGCGGCCTGAAGGCTTACTGGCCGGCCGGGGTACGCGGCGGCAGGTAGCGCCGCGCCGAGCGCGCTCCCGCCAGCGCGATCCAGCCCATGGTCAGCGCCACCAGCGCCAGGCCGGCGCGCAGGCTGGCCAGGTGCGCCACGCCGCCGATCAGCACCGGGCCCAGCAGCAGCCCCACATAGGCGAAGCGCGCCACGCGCGCAATCGCTTCGGCCGGCGCCACGCCCGGCAGCCGCGACGCGGCGACAAAGAAGATCGGCACCATATTGGCCGCGCCCAGCCCCATCAGCGCAAAGCCCGCCAGCGCGGCCAGCGGCAGCGGTACGGCCAGCGCCAGCGCAATGCCGGCAAAGCCCAGCCAGGCGCTGCCGGTCAGCGTGGCGCTGTCGCCCAGGCGCGCGCGCAGGCGGTCGCCGCCGAAGCGCCCGCACGCCATGCCGCCCGAGAACGCGGCATAACCCAGGCTGATCCAGCCGTCGGGCGCGCGTGCCACATCGCGCATGTAGACGCTGGTCCAGTCGTACATCGCGCCTTCACCGACCAGCCCCAGAAACGCCAGCAGCCCCAGCAGCCATAGCGCCCGCACCGCATGGTCGCGATGGTGGGGCGCGGAAGGCGACACCGGGTGGTCGGCCAGCAGCCCCGGCAGCGTGGCCACTGCCACCGCCGCGGTCACGCCGGCCATCATGGCGGCATGCGCCAGCGGCGGCACCTCCAAGGCCAGCATCAAGCCGCCAAAGCCGGCGCCCGCCATGCCGCCCAGGCTGAACATGCCATGCAGCGACGACATCACCGGCCGCGTGCGGCTGGCTTCGACCGTGGCGGCCTGCGCGTTCATGGCGACATCGAACGCCGCGTTGGTCATGCCGAAGGCCAGCAGCGCCGGCAGCAGCAGCCAGAACGACGGCATCGCCAGGATCGCCACCGTGGCCAGCGCGAACAGCAGCCCGCCGGCCATCGAGGCACGCGCGCTGCCGGCGCGCGCCACCCAGCGCCCGACCGGGCCCATCGCCACGATGGCGCCGCCCGCCACCGCCAGCATCGCCAGCGACAGCATCGCGTCGGACAGGCCGAAGCGTGCCTTGATGGTGGGGATATGCACGCCCCAGGTGGCAAAGGTAGCGCCGTTGACGAAAAACAGCGCCATGGTGCCGCGCGTGGCGCGCGCGACCCGGCCAGCGGGCAGCACGGCGGCGGACGCCGGGGCGCCGGTCATGGGCGGCCCGCCTCCACGCGCAGCAGCCCGCGCCGGTGCAGCGCGTAGCCGAAGGCCACCAGCGCGGCCAGCGCCAGCGCCAGCATCACCCACAGCATCAGCCAGTAGCCGCCGGCCGCGCGCCACAACAGCGCGCCCAGCCACGGCGCCGCCGCCTGCATCAGCAGTACCGGCGTCATCATCAGCCCGTTGAGGGTGGCGTAGTGGTGGCGCGAGATCAGCTCCGGCATGGCCATCGCTCGCAGCATGGTGTTGACGCCGTTGGCGCAGCCGTACAGCACGGCCGCCACCATCAGCCACGCGCCATGCCCCAGCGCAAAGCACAGCAGCCCGGCGCTCATCAGCGCATAGACCGGCAGCGACAGCCGCACCGGGTGGCGCCCGCCCGCGCGCATCATCAGCATGCGGCCCGCCACCTGGGCCGGCCCGATCAGCGCCGCGACCGCCAGCTGCTGTGCCACCGGCATGCCCTTCTCCGTCAGCATCGGGATCAGGTGCGCGCCCAGCAGCGACGCCACCACCGCGGTCGCGGTAAAGGCCAGCACCACCGCCCAGAACACCGGCTGGCGCAGCGTGGCGCGGGCAATGTCGCGGCCGCCGGCGGAGGCCGTGCCGGCGCCAGCGCCGGAGTAAGAGGGATGCAGGGCGTAGCGCATGCGCGCATGCAGCGGCGCGCAGACCAGCAGGTTCAGCAGGGCAAAGCCGACCAGGGTCGGGCGCCAGCCGACATGCAGCACCAGCCATTGCGCCAGCGGCACGAAGATCGTGCTGGCAAAGCCGGCCATCAGCGTGACCGCGACGATCGGCTTCTGGTACTGGTCGCCATAGGCCTGGCGCAGCACGACGAAGGCGGGCTCGTACAGCGTGGTCGCCATGGCCAGGCCGAGCGGCACCCACATCAGCAGGAACACGGACTGCGACGGCGTCCACGCCCACAGCAGCAGGCCCAGCCCGGCCAGCACCGAGCCCGCGCCCATCACCTTGCGCGCCGGGGCGCGGTCCAGCAGCCGGCCGACCGCGAACGAGCACAGCGCCCATACCAGCAGCCCCAGCGAATAGCCGCCAGCCAGGAAGGGCTTGGACCAGCCCAGGCTGCCGATCATGGGCTCGATGAAGACGGTGAAGGCGAAGAACAGCGTGCCCCAGGAGATGGTCTCGGTCAGGCCGAGGATCCACACCAGCCGGCGCGGCGGCGTGGCCGGCTGCGCCGGCCCGGTGCGGGTCGCGCTGACATCATGGCGGTGGTCGGCAGCGTCCGTGCCGGGACTGGCTTCTAGTGTGGTCATGGCGGGCCCGGCGGGGGATGGCCGCCAGGGAAGCGGCGCGCCTGGGGCCAGTCGCAAATTGTAGCGATACTGCGCGCGGCGCGCCGGACGCCACCGCGTTACTGTGCGGTCACCGGCGTGGGCGGTCCCTTGAGCTCGACCACGTTGCCGTCCGGGTCCCGCACATACAGCGAGGGGCCCTTGCCCTCGGCGCCGAAGCGCTGCGCCAGTTCGCCCGCGTCGACACCGTGCCGCGCCAGCTGCGCGCGCAGCGCGTCGGCGTCGAACGGGTCGATGCGCAGGCAGAAATGATCGAGGTTGCGACCTTCCTCGCCCGGCCCGGCGCCGCCGGCGCGGCCCAGCGGGCCATCGAGCGCGACCAGGTCGATCAGGCCGCCGCCCGCGCGCAGCTGGGTCAGGCCCAGCTCGGCCTGCTCGCGCTCCACGCTGCAGCCGAGCACGTCGACATAGAAGCGCCGCAGCGCCGCCACATCGGCGCTGCGCAATACCAGGTGGTCGATGCCGAGGATGCGGAACATGGGGTCAGTGGTGCAGGCCGTCATAGTCGATGACCTTCAGGCTGTCGAGGTCGACATTGTCCAGGCAGCGCACGTTGACCGCGGCCATCGGCTTGCCGTCCTTGTCCTGGCCGTCCGCGTACGGGCCGCAGCCGCACACCGGGCAGAAGCGGTGCGCGATCTTCATGGTGTTGAAGCGGTAGGTGGAGGCATTGCTCTCGGGCGTTTCCAGCCTGAAGGCCGCGCGCGGCACGAACCACAGCAGGTGGCCGCGCCGGCGGCAGATCGAGCAGTTGCAGCGGATCACGCTGGGAATGCTGTCGGCCTCGACCGCGAAGGCGATGTTGCCGCAATGGCAGCTTCCGTTGAAGGTCATGTCTATCTCCTTGCGACAGGGTTCGTTCGACCCGGGGATCACATCAACGCTGCTGCGCCGCAATATGCCGGCACATTGTTTGGTTTTTGACAGTGTAGTCCGGCCACGGGTGCCACAATGCCGGCAAAAGACAACGACACGCGCGGCCACCGCGCCCCATCCCATCAAAGGAGACCCGCATGAGCGACACCCAAGCACGCGCCAGCTTCAGCCATATGGAACACGGCACCCGCGAGGACTGGGCCGCCATCTCCGCCGAGTTCATGCCGTTCGCACGCGCATTGCCGGACCGGGTGCTGGCGCACCTGCGCCTGCTCGGCGGCGATTGCGGTGGCTTCCCGGTGGACCGGCTCACGCATTCCTTGCAGACCGCGACGCTGGCGCACCGGGACGGCCAGGACGAGGAGTACGTGGTCTGCGCGCTGCTGCACGATATCGGCGATACGCTGGGCAGCTTCAACCATCCCGATATCGCCGCCGCCATCCTCAAGCCCTTCGTCAGCGCCGAGAACCTGTGGATGGTGGAAAAGCACGGCGTGTTCCAGGGCTACTACTTCTTCCATCATCTCGGCCTGGATCGCAACCTGCGCGAGCAATACCGCCGCCAGCCCGAACTGTTCGAGCGCACCGCGGAGTTCTGCCGCAAGTACGATGCCGCCGCCTTCATGACCGACTACGACACGCTGCCGCTGTCGTTCTTCGAGCCGATGGTGCGCCGGGTGCTGTCGCAGCCGAAGCATTCGATGTATGTGAAGCCGGGAGAAACGACGCTGGCGCAGGCGTAAGCCGACGACTGACCCAAACCGATGGTGTTCCCCTCTCCCCTCATGGGGAGAGGGCAGGGTGAGGGGTGGTCTGGCAAGGCGCCACGCATCGAGAAACGCCGGCCCTCTCCCCCGGCCCCTCTCCCGCGAGCGGGAGAGGGGAGGAAGAAGCGAGCCTCAAGCCGCCCGCTGCGCCGTCTCAGGATGCCGGAACTGCTCCAGCAGTTTTTGCCAGCGCGCCCGCACCGCCTTCAGGTTGTTTTCCTTCACGTGGCCGAAGCCGCGGATATCGTCCGGCAGGTTGGCCAGCGCCACGGCGGTGTCGTAGTTGGCGGCATTCAGGCCCGCCACCAGTTCATCCAGCAGGGCGCGGTACTCGCCGATCAGCGCGCGCTCGGTGCGGCGCTCTTCGGTCTTGCCGAAGATGTCGAAGATGCCGCCGCGCAGGCCCTTCATCTTCGCCAGCACGCGGAACAGCTTCATCGTCGACGGGCCGAACCTGCGCTTGACCAGCTGGCCCTTGTCGTCGCGCTTCGCGTTCAGCGGCGGTGCCAGCCAGAAGTTGAGCTGGTAGTCGCGCCCGGGCTCGCCCTCGAACTGCGCGCGCAGCTTGTCCAGGAAGGCCGGGTCCGTATAGAGGCGCGCGACTTCGTACTCGTCCTTGTACGCCATCAGCTTGGCCAGGTTGCGCGCCGCCGCCTCGGTCAGCGGCAGGGCCTTGCCGCTGCCCAGCAGCGCGCTCTCGGCCGCGCGCACGCGCTCGATCGCTTCGCGGTAGCGGCTGGCATAAGCCGCATCCTGGTACGCCGTCAGGTGTTCCACGCGGCGCGCGATCAGCTTGTCGAGCAGGGCGCCGGTCGACGCCGGCAGCTTGACCACGGCCGCGCCTTCCGCGGTGCTCTTGAGCTTGCCGCTCAGCGACAGCACGTGCTCCGGGTCGTGCGCCATATGGCGGCCCCAGTCGAAGGCGGCCTTGTTCTTTTCCACCGCCACCCCGTTCAGCTCGATGGCGCGCTCCAGCGCCTGCAGCGTCAGCGGGATCCAGCCCTTCTGCCAGGCGTAGCCCAGCACCAGCGGGTTGGTGTAGATGGCATCGCCCAGCAGCGCCACGGCCAGCCCGGAGGCATTGATGAAGTCGCACTTCTCGCCCACGGCATTGCGCACGTCCTGCTCGGCCGACAGGCCCGGGAACTGCCACTTCGGGTTCTTGATGAAATCGGCGGTCGGGGTTTGCGCGGTATTGACCACGGCACGGGTGCGGCCGGCCTGGGTCTTGGAGATGACCTCGTCGGAGGCCGACACGATGGCATCGCAGCCGATCACCAGGTCGGCCTCGCCCATGGCAATGCGGGTGGCATGCAGGTCGTCGGGGCGCGCGGCGAGCTGCACGTGCGACAGCACCGCGCCGCCTTTCTGCGCCAGGCCGGCCATGTCGAGCACGGTGACGCCCTTGTTCTCCAGGTGCGCAGCCATGCCCAGCAGGCCGCCGATGGTCACCACGCCGGTGCCGCCGACGCCGGTCACGAGGATGCCGTAGGCGCGGCGGATCGCCGGCAGCTGCGGCTCAGGCAGCGCCGGCAGGCTGTCCATCGACACGCCGTGCTGCTCGGGCTTGCGCACCTGCGCGCCCTCGGCCGTGACGAAGCTGGGACAGAAGCCGTTCAAGCACGAGAAGTCCTTGTTGCATGACGACTGGTTGATCTGGCGCTTGGTGCCGAACTCGGTTTCCAGCGGTTCCACCGACAGGCAGTTGGACTTGACCGAGCAGTCGCCGCAACCTTCGCAGACCGCGTCGTTGATAAAGGCGCGGCGCGGCGGGTCTTCCATCGTGCCGCGCTTGCGGCGGCGGCGCTTTTCGGTGGCGCAGGTCTGGTCGTAGATCAGGATGGTGCACCCCGGCACCTCGCGCAGCTCGCGCTGCACGCGGTCGAGCTGGTCGCGGTGATGGATGTCGATGCCTGGCGGCAGCTTGATCGCCGCGTTGTACCTCTCGGGCTGGTCGCTGACGATGACGATCTGCTTCGCGCCCTCGCTGTGCACCTGCCAGGCGATGTCCTGCACCGACAGCTGGCCGTCCACCGGCTGGCCCCCGGTCATCGCCACCGCGTCGTTGTACAGGATCTTGTAGGTGATGTTGACGCCCGCGGCGATCGACGCGCGGATCGCCAGCAGGCCGGAATGGAAGTAGGTGCCGTCGCCCAGGTTGGCGAACACATGCTTGTCGCCGGCAAACGGCGCCTGGCCGATCCACGCCACGCCTTCGCCGCCCATCTGGCTGAAGGTGCTGGTGCTGCGGTCCATCCATACCGTCATGTAGTGGCAGCCGATGCCGGCCAGCGCGCGCGAGCCCTCGGGCACGTTGGTCGAGGTGTTGTGCGGGCAGCCCGAGCAGAACCACGGCTTGCGCTCGGCCTTCGGCTGGTCCTTCCCCTGGCCGACCACGCGCGGCGTGGCCAGCGCCTTTTCCTTGGCCTCGATGATGGCCAGGCGCGCGGTGATGCGCGCGCGCACGTCCACCGGCAGGTCGAACTTGTCCAGGCGCGTGGCGATGGCCTTGGCAATGATCGACGGCGACAGCTCATAGTGCGCCGGCAACAGCCAGTGGCCCTGCGGGATCGACCATTCGCCGCCGGCGTTGTCCTTCTCGTCGAACTTGCCGTAGACCTTGGGGCGGACATCGTCACGCCAGTTGTACAGCTCTTCCTTGAGCGCGTACTCCATGATCTGGCGCTTCTCTTCGACCACCAGGATTTCCTGCAGGCCCTCGGCAAAGGCGCGCGCGCCATGCGCCTCGAGCGGCCACACGCAGCCGACCTTGTACAGCCGGATGCCGATCTGCGCGCAGGTGGCGTCGTCCAGGCCCAGGTCGGCCAGCGCCTGGCGCGTGTCCAGATAGGCCTTGCCGCCGGTCATGATGCCGAAGCGCGCATGCGGCGAATCGATCTCGATGCGGTCGAGCTTGTTGGCGCGCACATAGGCCAGGCCGGCGTACCACTTGTAGTCGAGCAGCCGCGCCTCCTGCTCCAGCGGCGGATCGGGCCAGCGGATGTTGAGGCCGCCCGGCGGCATGATGAAGTCGCCCGGCAGCGCGATCTGCACGCGATGCGGGTCCAGCTCGACCGAGGCCGACGATTCCACCACGTCGGTCACGCACTTCATCGCCACCCATAGCCCCGAATAGCGGCTCATGGCCCAGCCGTGCAGGCCGTAGTCCAGGTACTCCTGCACGTTGGACGGATACAGCACCGGCAGGCCGCAGGCCTTGAAGATGTGCTCGGACTGGTGCGCCAGCGTCGACGACTTGGCCGAGTGGTCGTCGCCGGCCAGCACCAGCACGCCACCGTGCTGCGATGAGCCCGCCGAGTTGGCGTGCTTGAACACGTCGCCGGTGCGGTCGACGCCCGGCCCCTTGCCGTACCACATGCCGAAGACCCCGTCGAACTTCGCGTCGGGGTACATGTTGACCTGCTGCGAGCCCCACACCGAGGTGGCGGCGAGGTCTTCGTTCAGGCCGGCCTGGAACACGATGTTGTGCGCGGCCAGGTGCTTCTTGGCCTTCCACAGCGACTGGTCGAGCGCGCCCAGCGGCGAGCCGCGATAGCCGGAGATAAAGCCGGCGGTGTTCAGCCCGGCGGCGTGGTCGCGCTCCTGCTGCAGCATCGGCAGGCGCACCAGCGCCTGCGTGCCGCTGATATAGATGCGGCCGCGTTCGAGTGTGTATTTGTCTTCGAGGGAAACGTTGGCGAGCGCCTGGCGGATGGCGTCGCTGACCGGCGAGGTCAGGGGGGCATTCATGCGTGCTCCTCTATGGGCGTGCTGTCGGGATCACCGAAACCTGCAGTTGTGGGCAACCGCCTCGTCGCCTCTTGTGAAGGCCCGGAGCGGCTGTGTCTCTGCGCGGCATGGTAGCACCGCCACAAAAGCGGCGGTACCTTGCAATGCAGCACAAAGCGTGCCGGTCATGGCCGTGATTTCCCTTACCGACAGGGCCTGGCGTGTACACTGCGTTGCATCGAGATCGCTCGCGCCTCGGCCGGGCGGTCTCTTGTGCGTCATATCTGCGTTGCCATCCTGGTGCAACCCGATCTAGTCCGCCCGCGCCAGTGCGCGGCTTGCCAGCGAATATCCGAACATGACCAATTCCCCCCGCCAGGGCACTGCGACCCTGGCCGTGCTGATCGACGCCGACAACGCGGCGCCCGCCATCGTCGAAGGCCTGCTGGCCGAGGTTGCCAAGTACGGCGTGGCCGCCGTGAAGCGCATCTACGGCGACTGGACCCGCCCCAACCTGGCCGGCTGGAAGGAGCGGCTGCTGTCGCACTCGATCCAGCCGATCCAGCAGTTCCGCTACACCGTCGGCAAGAACGCGACCGACAGCGCGATGATCATCGACGCCATGGACCTGCTCTACACCGGGCGCTTCGATGGCTTCTGTATCGTCTCCAGCGACAGCGACTTCACCCGGCTCGCCTCGCGCATCCGCGAACAGGGCCTGACGGTGTACGGTTTTGGCGAGCGCAAGACGCCCAAGCCGTTCGTCACCGCCTGCGACAAGTTCATCTATTCCGACGTGCTGCGCGCCGAAGTCGACACCGACGGCGCGGACGGGACCGACGGCGCCGCCGCGCCCACGCGCAGGCGCAGCACCGGCGAGCTGCGCCAGGACTCGCGCCTGGTGCGCCTGCTGCAGAACGCGGCGCAGGCGGTGTCGGACGAAGACGGCTGGCTGGCGCTGGGCAGCATGGGCAACCATATCGCCAAGCAGGCGCCGGAATTCGACTCGCGCAACTACGGCTACGGCAAGCTGTCGGAGCTGGTCGCGGCGACCGGCCTGTTCGAGGTCGAGACCCGCAACGGCGGCAACAACAAGACCATCTGGGTGCGGCTGAAGAAGCGCGCCAAGGGCGGCGAGCCGCAGCAGCGCACGCCGCAGCCGCCGGCCCAGCACGCGGAGCCAGCGCGTCGCCAGCCCGCACCCGCACCCGCGCCGGCGCCGGAACCGGCCCGCGGGGTCGAGCCACTGCCCACGCCGGAGACGGTTGCGTCCGAGCCGGAAGCCCCGGCGCAAGCCGAGCCGCCCTTTGTCGCGGCCGACGCGGTGCAGGCCGAGCCCGAGCCGCAACCGGTGCCGCCGCTGGAAGCGGCGCCGCAGCCGGACCCACAGCCCGAAGTGCAGCCCGAAGTGCAGCCTGATGTGCAACCGAAGGCGGGCAGCCGCACCAGCGCGCGCAAGCGCGCGGCGCGCCGGCCGGAGGTGACGTTGAGCGAGACGCCGTGGCCGATCGACCAATCGGTGTTCGCGGCGCCGGGCACGACCGTGCTGACGGCGACGGTAGAGGCGGAACCGCAACCGGCTGCGGTCGAGGCCGAGGCCGCACCGGTGCCGGCGCCGGCGCGCAAGACGCGCAAGCGTCCGAGCAAGAAGGCGGAGTAGAGCGGCCTGCTGATTTTCTCCCCTCTCCCACTTCGCGGGAGAGGGGAGCCTGCACCAGCGGCGTCAGGCAATGCGAGCGTTGCTGGTTGCCAGCACAGCGCTCTTACCGCACCAGCTGGTTGATCTCGATGATCGGCATCAGCACCGCCAGCACGATCAGCAGCACCACCACGCCCATGGTCAGGATCAGCAGCGGTTCCAGCAGGCTGGTCAGGAACAGCGTGCGCCGTTCCAGTTCCTGCGCTTCGCCTTGCGCGGCGCGGTCCAGCATCACCGGGAGGTTGCCGGTAGCTTCGCCCGAGCGGATCAGGTGCACCAGCACCGGCGGAAACTGGTTCTGCGCCGCCAGCGCGCGCGCCAGCGAGGCGCCTTCGCGCACGCGGGTGTTGGCGTCTTCCACGTTGGCGCGCAGCGCTTCGTTGGTCAGGGTCTCGCCGGCAGCCTGCAGGCTGCGCAGGATCGGCACGCCCGCGGAAACCAGGATCGCCAGCGTGCCGGCAAAGCGCGCAGTGTTGTAGCCGCGTACCAGCTTGCCGACCAGCGGCGCGGTCAGCAGCCAGCGGTGCCATTCCAGCCGCACCGCGGGCTGGCTCAGCAGCCGGCGGATGCTGAACGCGGCCACCGCGATCACCGCGAGCGCCGCCCACCACCAGTTGCGCACGAAATCCGACAGCCACAGCATGATGATGGTCAGCGTGGGCAGCTTCTGCTTGGTGTTGGCGAACACGCTCACCACCTGCGGCACCACATACGACAGCAGGAAGATCACGATCGCGAACGCCACCACCGTGACGATGGCCGGATAGGTGAAGGCCAGCCGGATCTTGGAGGTCAGCGTGTTGCGCGATTCGATGTAGCCGGCCAGCCGCTCCAGCACCACGCCCAGGTGGCCGGAGTGCTCGCCGGCCGAGACCAGCGCGCGGTAGATGTCCGGAAAATCGCGCGGATGCTGCGCCAGCGCCACCGACAGCGCGCTGCCGCCCATCACTTCGGCGCGGATGCCGGCCAGCAGTTCATGCACGTAGGGCCGCTCGGCCTGGTCGGCCAGCGCGCCCAGCGCTTCGTCCAGCGGCAGGCCGGCCACGATCAGGCTGGCCAGCTGGCGCGTGAACAGCGCCTGCTCCTGCGTCGACAGTTTGCGCGCGAACAGCTGGCTGCCGCCGCGCGGCGCCAGGCCGGCGCCGGCCAGCGCGTCGACGGTCAGCGGCGTGAGCCCGCGCGCGCGCAACTGGGTGCGGGCCTGGCGCGCGCTGTCGGCCTCGATCACGCCGCGGTCGGTCTTGCCGGCGGCATCGGCGGCTTCATAGCGGAAAGCTGGCATGCGGGCGGCTCCGCGTCAGTCGCGCGTGACGCGCAGCACTTCCTCGAGCGAGGTCGCGCCGCTGTCGATCCAGCGCTGCGCGTCGCCGCGCATGGTGTGCATGCCGTGCGCCAGCGCCACCTGCTTGATCTCCGACTCGGGCGCCTGGCGGTGGATCATGGTGCGGATTTCGTCGTCCACCGTCAGCAGTTCATAGACGCCCATGCGCCCCTGGTAGCCCGACTGGCCGCACTTGTCGCAGCCGACCGGATGCCACACGGTCTGCAGCGGCTTGCCCTGCGCGTGCAGCACGTCGGCCTCGGCGGGCGTGACTTCGATCACTTCCTCGCGCTTGCAGTGCGGGCACAGGCGGCGTACCAGCCGCTGCGCCAGCACCCCCAGCAGCGACGACGACAGCAGGAACGGCTCGATGCCCATGTCGACCAGCCGCGTTACCGCCGACGCCGAGTCGTTGGTGTGCAGCGTGGCCAGCACCAGGTGGCCGGTCAGCGACGCCTGTACCGCGATCTGCGCGGTTTCCAGGTCGCGGATCTCGCCGATCATGACCACGTCCGGGTCCTGGCGCAGGATTGCGCGCAGGGCCTTGCCGAAGGTCATGTCGATGCGCGGGTTGACCTGGGTCTGGCCGATGCCGTCGAGGTCGTACTCGACCGGGTCTTCCACCGTCATGATGTTGGTGGTGCGCGCATCCAGCCGCGACAGCGCGGCATACAGCGTGGTGGTCTTGCCCGAGCCGGTCGGCCCGGTCACCAGCACGATGCCGTGCGGCTGGCGGATCAGGTGGTCGAAGCCACGCAGCGTGTCGGGCGCCATGCCCAGCTTGGCCAGGTCCAGCCGGCCGGCTTCCTTGTCCAGCAGGCGCAGCACCGCGCGCTCGCCGTGGCCGGTGGGCAGCGTCGACACGCGCACGTCGACCGGCCGCCCGCCCACGCGCAGCGTGATGCGGCCGTCCTGCGGCAGGCGCTTCTCGGCAATGTCGAGCTGCGCCATGATCTTGATGCGCGAGATCAGCGCGCCGTGCAGCGCCTTCTTGGGCCGCACCACGTCGCGCAGCGTGCCGTCGACGCGGAAGCGCACCACCGACGACGATTCGAACGGCTCGATATGGATATCCGAGGCGCCTTCGCGCGCCGCCTGCGTCAGCAGCGCGTTGATCATGCGGATGATCGGCGCATCGTCTTCGGATTCCAGCAGGTCTTCCACCGCGGGAATGTCCTGCATCAGGCGCGACAGGTCGACCTCGCCCTCGACCTCGCCCACCACCTGCGCGGCGCTGCCGTCCTGGCGGTTATAGGCGTCGGACATGGCATGCTCCAGCGCCTCGGGTTCCAGCACGCGCAGGCGCAATGCGCCGTGCACGCGCGCCACTTCGGCCAGCGCCGTCGGCGAGGTGGCGCGGCTGACCCACACCTCGAGCCCGTCGGGACGCTGGTGCGCGATCAGCAGCGGGGCCTCGCGCGCAAAGCCGTACGAGACCAGCCGCGCCGCCATCGGCGAGGGCGGCTCGAGCTCGGCCGGCGGGCTGATGCCGGCGATGCCGGCTGGAGCGGTGGAGAGGGCGGTTTGGACTTCGCTGGCCATGGCGGGCCTCAGTACGGGAGTGCGGCTTCGCCGCGCGGGTTGAGCGGCTGCGGGGCGCCCACCGGCGCTTGCGGCACGGGCTGGGGCGCGGGTTGCGGGACCGGTTCGGGCACCGGTTGCGGAACCGCCTGCAGCGGCTGTGGCTGACCCGGCACGCCTGGCTGCGGCGCACTCTGCGGCAGCGTCTGCGGCAGCGGCAGCGGGCCCGCCACCGGGCCGTTGGTGCGGGGGTTGACGAACGGCGTGCTCGGCGCGTCGGCCGGCGGCAGCAGCGGCGTGTTGGTGTCCCGCACCATGATGTTAGGCGATACGAAGCCCTGCTGCTGCGCGCGCATATAGTCGTAGCGGTCCGCGGTCAGGCGGTCGGTGGCGCCGGCCGTGCGCATCACGTAGGGCCGCAGGAACACCAGCAGGTTGGTCTTCGAGCGGTTCTTGTTCTCGTAGCGGAACAGGCCGCCGATCAGCGGGATGTCGCCCAGCAGCGGCACCTTCTGCACGCCGTCGCCATAGTTGTCCTCGATCAGGCCGCCCAGCACGATGATCTGGCCGTCGTCGACCAGCACGTTGGTCTCGATCGAGCGCACATTGGTGGTCGGGCCCTGGATCAGGTTGGCGGTCGCCTGCACCACGTTCGACGATTCCTGGAAGATCTGCATCTTCACCAGCCCGCCGTCGGTGATCTGCGGCTTGACCCGCAGCGTGATGCCGACGTCCTTGCGGTCGAAGGTCTGGAACGGCGTGACCGAGGCCGCGCCGCCGGTCTGGGCGTAGGAGCCGGTGGTGATCGGGATGTTCTGGCCGATCAGGATCTTGGCTTCCTCGTTCTCCAGCGTGATCAGGTTCGGCGTGGACAGCAGGTTGACGCTGCCGTTGGTGCCCAGCGCGCGCAGCAGGGCGCCCAGGCCCATGGCCCGGTTGACGATGCCCAGGTTCAGGCCGCCGATGTCGGGGACCAGTTGCTGCGCGGCAGCGATGCCGGCGGAGCGGTTGGCGTCGGCCAGGGCGCCGGCCAGGGTCAGGTTGAGGATGTTCTGTCCGCCGGTGCCGAAGTTGGTGCCGGCAAAGACGTTGTTGTTGCCGCTTGACGAGCTGATCAGGCCCTGCCACTGGATGCCGAGTTCGCTCGCCTGGGTGGCGGTGACTTCGACGATCATCGACTCGATATAGACCTGCGCGCGGCGCGCGTCGAGGTCGTCGATCACGCCGCGCAGGTTGCGGTAGACCGGTTCGCTGGCGGTGATGATCAGCGAGTTGGTGGAGGGGTCCGCCTGGATGATGCCGCCCGTGGTCGGTTGCGTGGTGGTGCCGAACGACGCCGCGAAGGCCGAGTTGCCATAGGCGCCGCCGGTGCCGCCCCCGGTGCCGGTGCCGCTGCGCATGCCGGTCTGGGTGGTGGTGGCGCCGCCGGTGAACTGGCCGCCGGTTGGCGTCGAGACATTGGTCATGCCCGCCGCGCCGCCGATGCCGCCGGCCTGTCCGCCGGGCTGGGTGGTGCTGGCGAAGCTGCTGTCGGCGGCGACGATGGCGCGCAGCGTGGCGGCCAGCTTGATCGCATCGGCGTTCTTCAGCGGCACCACCCAGATGTTGCCGGGGCGCGCGTAGGGCTGGTCGAGCTTCTCGATCAGCTGGCGCGCCTGCTGCAGGCGCGCGCGGCTGGTGGCGCGGATCATCAGCGAATTGCTGCGCGGCTCGGCCACCACCGAGGTGCGCAGGCTGGCATCGACGGCCGCGGCCCCGCCGCCGCCGGTGGCACCGGCGGCGCCCGGGTCCAGCAGGCGCTGCAGCACCGCAGCGGTGTCGCTGGCCAGCGCGTGCTTGAGCGGCACCAGCTCGACCTCGCCCGAGGCCGGCGCATCGACCGCGGCGATGATGCGGGCGATGCGGCGCAGGTTGTCGGCGTAGTCGGTGATGACCAGGGTGTTGTTGGCCGGGTAGGCGGTGATGGTGTTGTTGGGCGCGATCATCGGCCGCAGCACCGGCACCAGGTTGTTGGCCGACTCGTAGTTCAGCCGGAACACCTGGGTCACCACCTGGTCGCCGCGGCTGGGGCTGCCGCCGATCACGGTGGGCGAGCCCTGCAGCTTGGCGTCGGCCTCGGGCACGACCTTGGTGAAGCCGTTGCTCTCGACCATGGCATAACCCTGCATGCGCAGCACCGAGCCCAGCGTCTGCAGCGCCTGCGCGCGCGAGACCGGCTGCTCGGTGACGAGGTTGACGGTGCCCTTCACGCGCGGGTCGATGACGAAGTTCTTGCCGGTGGCCTGGCCGACCGCCTTGATCACGGAATCCAGGTCGGCGTTGACGAAGTTCAGCACCACCTGGTCCCGATTGGCGGGCGTTACGTCGGGCGGTGCCGGCGGGGTGGCCTGGGTACGCGAGGCCGGCGCCCCGGGCTGGGCCCACAGCGGCGCGGGCGCCAGCAAGGAGAGCCCGCAGAGCAATGCCACGGCGCGGGCGCAGGCGGTCTTGAAAACAGGTCGGTTGGCGTGGGTGGTCATAGTCATTTCCGTGGGCTGTGCGCTCTGCGTGGCATCAGAAACGCAGCCTAGTCACATTGTTGTCTCGTCGTCCCAGCAGGCTCAGCAGGCTGGCCAGCTGCGTCGCGGCGTCCGGTTCGGCATGCGCGGTACCCTCGAAGCGCGCCTGCCGCCCGAGCGTGCCGCTGCCCTCCAGGTGCAGCGGACCATCGATGGTGCTCAGCTGCAGCTTGCCGCCGCCTTCGCCGGTCCAGTCGATCTCGGCGCGGTAGCTGCCCAGCGGGCGCAGCCGGCTGACCGCGGCCGATACCTGCTCGATGCGCAGCGTCATATGGCCGGTCATGCCCTTGCCGGAAAACCGGCCCTGCAGCGTGGACCAGTCCACCCGCATCAGGCCGTCCGGGCGCAGCGTGTTGAACGGCGCGCCCACGCCCTCGAGCAGCGAGGCGGGCAGCCGCATCGCGCCGGATTGCGCGGTCCAGCCGCCCGGCGTCGCGGTGACCGCGACCGGCGCGGCCATGGCCTCGGCGTGGGTCAGCACCAGCCGCGCGTGCCCGGTCAGCAGCGGCCAGAACGCCAGCGTCCAGTGCAGCCGGCCGGGCAGCACGGTGGCGGTCTGGCTGCCTGCGCCGGCCGACAGCGCCAGCGTGGCGCTGCCGCGCCACAGCGAGCCGCTGGCATCGGCCAGCAACACACGTCCCTGCGTCTGCGTGGCGACGCGCGTGGCGATCCATGTCGCCGGCAGCATCGCCACCGTGGTGACCGCGGCCGTGGCCAGGCCCAGCCCGAGCCAGCGCAGGCGCCGCGCGGCGGCCGGCTGGCGCAGCGCACGGCGCGGCAGGCGAAGGGTTTCCAGCCGCACCATCAGCTGCGGCCAGCCGGACCCTGCAGGGTCGCGGTAACGTTCACCAGCGCCGTCGCGCCGACGTAGACCACGCGCGCATCGATCACCTTCATGCGCTGCTGCTGGCGCACGTCCTGCAGCCAGGTGCTGACCGCCCCGAACGGGACCTTGTCGAGCTGCACCTGCACGCTGTTGTCGGCGGCAGCCGCGAGCCGGGTAGCTTTCAGGCCGTACTGGCCCAGGCTTTCCTGCAGCGCCTGGGTCAGTTCATCGCCGCGCAGCGACGGCGCCGGCGTGGCCTTCAGGCCGCGGGCTTCCTGCGCCAGCGTTTCCATCTCGGCCAGGTCGGCGCGCAGCTGCGGCAGGTTGCGCGCGGCGCGCTCGCGGCCGTCGGCGGCCGGCTCCCACAGCAGCAGGTAGCCGAGCACCAGCGCCAGTACCGCGCCGCCGCCGCCGAGGATGGCCTGCTCGCGCGGGTTGCGCGCGGACCAGAAGGCGTCGAAGCGTTCCCGCCATGCCTGCGGCACCGACGGGCGCAGCCGCGCCAGGCGCGTGCGCAGCGCTGCGGCGCCGCTGCGGCGGGCGGCGGGCGAGGGGTGGCGGGTGGAATCTTTCAATGGGTTCATGTCGGGCATCCGCCGGTCACAGGCCGGGCTTGACGGTCCAGCGCGAGCCGGGCGTCACCGGCGTGCCTGCGCTGGAGCCGGTGCTGCCCGCGGCATTGCCGGCCTTGTCTTCTTCCATCTGCAGCCCGGCCTGGCGCGCCGCGCTGCGCAGGCCGGCGGTGTCGGTGCCGGGCTTGAGCGTCACCACCAGCATGCGGCCGCGATACTCGAGGGCTTGCAGCCCATCGGGCGGCAGCCGGCGCGCGGCCTGGGCGAAGCGGTCGGCCAGCGGCAGGAAATCATCGGGCGTGCTGCGCCCGCTGGCGATGCGCAGCTGCTCGACCTGCCGGCGCATCTGCAGCGGGGCGTCGATCACCGTCGGCGTCTGCGGGAAGGTGCCGCGCAGGGTCTGCGCCTGCGCGGCTTCGAGCCGTTGCTGTTCGTTGCGCAGCAGCAGCCAGTGCGTGTTCATGCCGATCAGCTGGACCAGCACCAGGCCCGCCAGCAGTGCCAGCGGCAGGCGCCACGCCACCAGGTTCCAGCGGTCGACGCGGCCCTGCGCGAACTCGAACTGCGCCAGGTCGAGCCCCGGCTCGCGCAGGCATTCCTGCGCACCATCGATCCACAGCTGCCAGCCGGTGCGAGCGGCCTGGCGCAGGCCGGGCACCGGCGCCATCGCAGCGGCGTCGGCATCGGCATACCAGGCGCCTTCAGGCGCCAGCGCCTGCCATGCGGCCAGGGCGTCGTCGCCCAGCAGCAGGCCGTAGCCGGCGTGCGCACCGGTGCGCACGGTCAGTTGCCACTGGCGTGTGGTGCTGCTGGCGGTGTCCGGCAAGGCTTCGCCCAATGCATCGCCGAGCGCCCCGCCTTCGGCGAGTGCGCTGGCGGCGGCCTCGACCACCAGCGTGGCCGGCTGCACCGGTGCCGGCTCAGCGCCGGGCGGCGCCAGCGACGGCTCGGCGCCGGCTTCTGCTTCGGCCAGCGCGGCCAACGGCACGCACAACTGGGCGGGCAGCATGTGGCGGCGGCGGTGGCGGTGCTCGGCAAAGGCATCCAGCACCGCGCGCACCCAGGCGCGGTCCGCCACCATCAGCAAGCGCCGGCGCGGGCCGCGGCCGGTCGTAGCGTCGTCGAGGGCAGGGCCGATGCCGATATGGCAGGGCTGCGCGTCGGTGGCGAGCGCGTCCTCGACCAGGTTGGGCAGCGCCTGCTTCAAACGCGCGGGCGGCAGCGGCGGCACGCTGGCGGTGGTCAGCAGTACGTCGCTCGCGGCCAGGATCAGCACCAGCCGCTCCGCCGCGGGCAGGTCGGCGATGCGGGCGTGGCCTTCTCGCAACACTTCCGGTGCGGCGCGAGGCGATCCGCGCCGTGTCGGCTCGCCCGCCGCCGTGCGCACCAGCGCAAAGGGCAGGGCGCCGAACTGCCACGGTTGCGGCTGGTCATGCGGCCGGTGCGGCAAGCGCACGTACAGAGTGGTGCTCAAGGTGTCCTTGCTTTGGCTTCAGTAGAACGGCTCGATAAGGCGCTTGGCCCATGGGGGTGCGCCCGGGAACGCCCCGGCGCAGGAAACTTGCCGGAGTGCGGGGATGCCGGCGGGCGGCCTGGGAGGCCGATCAGCGGCGAGCGGGCTGGTGTCAGGCTCGCGCCAGCGCCGCAGCATACCTTGCCTGCGTGACAAAATCGCGTCAATACCATTCTCCCCGTCTGCTCCGGTGTGCCGTTTTCATATGTGCGCCAGGCCGCCTTGCATGGTTCAGCGCAGGTCCGGCAGCCGGTCCGCGTCCTGGACCCACACCACGCGGGTGGTGTTGGCCGCACCGAGCGGTTCGCCGCGGTAGATCAGCGACACCTGCAGCCGCCTGGCGCGCTCGTGCCGCACCAGCCCGTAGACCAGGAAGTAATGCGTGCGCACGTCGAGCAGGTTGCCCAGGTTGCCGCTGCTGGCCTGCGGCGCCAGCGTGGACAGTTGCGTCTGCAGGTTGCCGATATTGTTGAAGTACGCCCGGTCGCGCTGGCGCACCAGTTCGCGCGCGCGCTCCAGCGGCAGCTTGTCGATCATGGCCGCCAGCACCTCGGCCTCGGCGGTGTTGGCATTGACCAGGGTGCGCTCGGGCAGCACGATCACGAAGGGCTCCAGCACCGCCACCATCTCGGGCGTGTAGCCGGGCAGCGCCAGCAGGCCCTGCACGCTGTCGAGCGGGCGTGGCGCCTGCCGGCCGGAGCCCTCGCCGCCGTGGCCGCCTTGCGCGGCCTGCAGCATGTGGCGCGCGGTGGACTCGGCCAGCGCCGGGTTCAGGCCCACGGTGCGCAGCAGCCGGCCATAGGCGGCCTGTGCCGACTGGTCGATATTGGCGACCCGCCCGGCCGGCGCGCCCTGGCCGCCGGTGGCGGACCATGTCACCAGGTTGGCAAGGTTGAAGCGCGCCTGCGCATCGAGGATGCGCCCGGACAGGAACGAGGTCTCGCCCGCCACGTCGGTGCGCAGCGACGCGCCCAGGAAATCCGACAGGCGGGTCTCGGCGATCGGCACCGCCCACGGCTCGCCCAGTTCGTCGACATTGCTGCGGCGCTGGTCGTCGCGCAGGATCAGCCGCGCCCAGTCGACCGCGGCGCGCTCGATCCAGGTGGCCTGGGCCAGCAGCCGCTGGTTCTCGATGGCGCGGATCTGCACCTGCTGCCGCCACAGCATGCCCGACACCACCACCACGGCCAGCGTCACCATCAGCAGCGCGGTGACCACGGCGGCGCCGCGCGCGCGGCGCAAAGGCCTGAAGCGGAGGGGGCGGAGGGGGCGGAGGGGGCGGCGGGCGTGCGTCATAGCCCCGACATGCAGATCTTCTGGAACTGCCGCGGCGCGTCGCCGTCGCCCATGCGGGCGAGGATGGTCAGTTCCACCGCGCGCACCGCGGTATTGGGCACCGCCGCGCCGGCCTCCGACGCTTGCACCGCGCTGGCCGCGTTGCCGCTGAACAGCACGTTGCGGATGCGGTTGCTGTCGGCCTGCCAGCCGCCGGGTTCGACCCAGGCGCGCGCGCTCATGCCGTCGACGTTGCCCAGCACGCGCCGCACCTGCGCGTTGTTTTCCCCGCCCTGGCGCAGCGCCAGCAGCGACGACTGCAGCGCGGCGCGGTTGCTCACCGGCGGCGCGGCCACGCGCACCAGCGTGTTGCCGTCAAGCTGGTAGGACAGCGCCTGCCATGCCGGCGGCTGGCCTTCGTCGCGGCGGTCGCGCACCAGCAGCAGGCGGTCCGGGCCGAGCTCGACCGGGCTGCCCTGCAGCAGCGTGGGGTTGGCCAAATGCTCGCAATCGGCCTGCAGCTGGCCGTACAGCACCTTCAGCGCATCCAGCCGGGTGTCATGGTCGATCAGCCGTTCGCGGCCGCGCGTCAGGCTGTCCAGCGCGCGCCAGCCGATCACCGCCATCACCGCCAGCAGCGTGATGGCGACCAGCATTTCCAGCAGCGTGAAGCCGCCGGCGGATCGGCGCCCGCGCCGGCGCTCAGAGCACGTTGCGGATTTCATTGGGAACGATGGTGACGAGCCACGCCAGCCGCACCGACTTGTCGGTGGCCGACGGATAGACCGCGATCTCGACGCGGCGGAATACCGGATTGGGCGTGGCCGACACGGATTGCTCGCAGTACAGCGGCGTGCCGCCCTGCGGGCACGCATAGCCGCTGACGCCGGGCTCGGGCCAGGTCTTGGCCAGGCGCAGCGAGGCCAGGTGGTTCTCGGCGCTCCATTCGGCCAGCATGCGGGTCTGCAGCGACGCGCTGGCATCGACCATCGAGCCCATCGCACGCATCGCCGCGGTCAAAGCCACCGCCAGGATGGTCAGTGCCACCAGCACTTCGATCAGCGTGAAGCCGGCGGCGCGGGCGCGCCGGCGTGCGGGCAAGCGCGGGCGCATCATGGCGTGCTGGCGAAATAGCGGCCGCTGCCGTCGCCGGCCACGTCGACGCGGATATCGCCGCGCACAAGAACCAGGCGCTGCGGGGCATCGATCAGCTCGCGCCCGAAAATCAGCCGCGGCGGGCTGTTGGTGCCGGTGCTGCGGCCGCCTTCGGCGACGATGACCTGGTCCAGCGCCAGGCGCCAGGTGCCGGGCGCGAACACGTCGGTGCGCAAGGGGATCCAGCCGTTGGGTGTCGATTCGAGGAAGCGCCAGCCGCCGGCGTCGCCTTCCCAGGCGATCGGGCGCGCGCCCAGTTGCGCTTCTTCCTGCGCCAGCTCGAACAGCCGCGCGATGCGCTGGCCGTCGTCAAGCACGCGGCCGCGCTCGTTGGGCGAGGCATTGACCGCGACCAGCGAGATCACGATGCCGGCGATCACCATCACCACCAGCAACTCCAGCAGCGTGAAGCCGGAGTGCCGCTGCCGGAGGGCGCGGCGGCGCGGCGCCGTGGTCATCAGGGAAGCGGCAAGGGCGGGCGGCAGGGGCGCTTACTCCCAGTTGCCGATATCGGCGTCGTTGGCGTTGCCGCCGGCCTGGCCGTCGGCACCGAAGCTGAACACGTCGATTTCGCCGCGCACGCCGGGGTTCAGGTACTGGTACGGATGGCCCCACGGATCCTTGGGCAGCTTTTCCAGGTAGCCGCCGCCCTTCCAGTTGTTGGGCACCGGCTCGGTGGTAGGCTTGGCCACCAGCGCACCCAGGCCCTGCTCGGTGCTCGGATAGCGGCTGTTGTCAAGGCGGTACAGCTTGAGCGCCTGCATGATCGACGAGATATCCTGGCGCGCCGCGACGATGCGGGCTTCGTCCGGACGGCTCATGATCTTGGGCACCACCAGTGCCGCCAGCACGCCGAGGATCACGATCACGACCATGATCTCGATCAGGGTAAAGCCGCGCGCGCGGCGGGCAGGACGGGCGGGGCGGGCAAGCTGGGAAGTGAATCTGCGCATTGTTGGTAAGACCTCGTTGCTGGAATGGCGAGGCCCCGCGCCACGGGGCGGGCGGGGCCGGGTTCGCCAATCAGTATAACCGGCGCCTTATGACTCTTTTATGGGCGGCCCTGGATGGGGCTGCAGCGAAGTCTGTTGTGAATCACAATGGTGGCCGGCGCCTGTTGGCGGATCCCGAACCGTAGCACGCCGCGGAAAAATATAACTTGCATCCAGGATGCATCTTTTTTAACATGACGCCACGATGCAACTGACCCGCTTCTCCGACTATGCGCTGCGCCTGCTGATGTACGTCGCCCGTGGCGACGGCAGCCGGCCGATCACGATCGCCGAGGTCGGCCAGCAGTTCGGCATCTCGCACAACCACCTGGTCAAGGTGGCGGCGCGGCTGTCGAAGCTGGGCTGGGTCAGCGCCACGCGCGGGCGCCACGGCGGCCTGCAGCTGGGCCCCGGCGCCGAGCGCCTCACCATCGGCACCATCCTGCGCGAGCTGGAAGGGCACCGGCCGGTGATCGACTGCGACAACCCGCCCTGCGCGCTGCACGGCAACTGCCACCTGAAGCGCGCGCTGGACGTGGCCGAGCAAGCCTTCTACCGCGCGCTCGACGACGTCACGCTGGCCGATGTCACCGGCAGCCACACCGCCGAATCGATCATCCGCCTGCATCGTGATTTCCTGAACCGGCGTTCGGCCTGAGCGGATGGGATCCGCGCGTGGCCGGCGAATGCCGGTTTTTTGTTGTCCAAAAACATGCATATGGTTTGCATGAATAAAACGGAGTGATACCTGATGCTGTCCGCCGCTTCCCGCCCCTATATCGATGCAAGCGTGCCCGTGCTGCGCGAGCATGGCCTGGCCATCACCACGCATTTCTACCGCGAGATGTTCGCCGACCGGCCCGAGCTGACCCAGCTGTTCAACATGGGCAACCAGGCCAACGGCAGCCAGCAGCAGTCGCTGGCGTCGGCGGTGTTCGCCTACGCCGCAAACATCGACAACGCGGCGGCGCTGGGGCCGGTGGTCGAGCGCATCGTGCACAAGCATGCGGCGGTGGGCATCACGCCCGCGCACTACCCGATCGTCGGCCGCCACCTGCTCGGCGCCATCGCCGCGGTGCTGGGCGAAGCCGCCACGCCGCCGCTGCTGGCGGCGTGGGACGAGGCCTACTGGCTGCTGGCGGGCGAGCTGATCGCCGCCGAGGCGCGCCTGTACCAGCGCACCGGCGTCGCCGCCGGCGAGCTG
The DNA here is from genome assembly GCF_900250075.1 of Cupriavidus taiwanensis. Taxonomy (NCBI): domain Bacteria; kingdom Pseudomonadati; phylum Pseudomonadota; class Betaproteobacteria; order Burkholderiales; family Burkholderiaceae; genus Cupriavidus; species Cupriavidus taiwanensis. Next base: position 15,740 of record NZ_LT977070.1, on the reverse strand, counting down.
ATGCCGGTGCGCGTGGTGCGACGCGAAGGGCAGGGCAGCCAGGTGGTGGCGCTGACGCTGGCCGCGGCCGACGGCCAGCCGCTGCGTGAGTTCCGCCCGGGCCAGTACATCAGCGTCGAGGCGCGCCTGGACGACGGCGCGCGCCAGCTGCGCCAGTACTCGCTGTCGGCCGAGGCCGGCCTGCCGACCTGGCGCATCTCGGTCAAGCGCGAGGACGGCGACCGGGCCACGCCGGCCGGCGCGGTCTCCAACTGGCTGCACGCCAACGCCCACGAGGGTACCGGGCTCAAGGTGAGCGCGCCGTTCGGCGAGTTCACGCCGGCGCTGGAAAGCCGCCGGCCGCTGGTGCTGCTGTCGGGCGGGATCGGCATCACGCCGATGCTGTCGGTGCTGCGCACCCTGGCCGCGCAAGGCTCGCAGCGGCCGGTGCTGTTCGCCCACGCCGCCCGCGACGGCCACCACCATGCCCATCGCGCCGACCTGCAATGGGCGCGCGAGCGCTTGCCGGGACTGGTCACGCACATCAGCTACGAATTCCCGCAAGCCGGCGACGCCGCAGGCCGCGATTACGACCACGCCGGCACCATGCCGCTGGCCGAGATGCTGCGCCAGCCCGAGCTGCAACGCTTCGTCGATGGCCGCTTCTACCTGTGCGGGCCGCTTGGCTTCATGCAGGCGCAGCGTCACGCGCTGCTCAGCGCGGGCGTGCCGGTGGCGCATATCGAGCGCGAAGTGTTCGGTCCCGACCTGCTGGACGACCTGCTTTAAGCGCCCGGGCCGGGCCGGCGGCAGCATCGCCGGCGCGGCAGACAGCGTCATGGGGCTCTGGTACGCTTGGCGCGTCCGCGCTCTCGCGCCATGACCCGCCGCGGCGGGTATCCAGGGTCCCGATCCATGCAATTGTCCCTCCGGCCTTCGTTCCGCTTCGATGCCTCCGCGCTGTGGCTGCCGCGCCTGGCCAGCGTGGCGCTGTTTATCGCGCTGTGCGCGCTGGTCACCTACTGGGTGCTGACGTTCAGTGCGATGCGGACCATTCCGGTGCCCAAGAGCGCGCGCGTGGCGCAGACCGAAGCGGTCGAGACCGGCGCGATCGCCACGCTGTTCGGCGGCTCCGCGCAGGCCGGCCCCAGCAACGTGCAGCTGCTCGGCGTGGTGGCCGAGCTCGGCGGTGGCGCCAGCGCGGCGATCGTCTCCATCGATGGCGGCCCGGCCAAGGCGGTGCGCATGGGTGCCGACCTGGCGCCGCAGATCCGGCTGGTGGAAGTGCGCCAGCGCGGCGTGGTGATCGAGCGCAATGGCGTGCGCCAGGAGATTGCCCTGCCGCTGCAGGCGGCTGCCACGCGCGGTGCGCCGCGTGCCGCCAGCCCGCTGCCGACCCCGCCCGCCGGCGCGGCGGCGCCCATGGCAACGCCCATGCCGCCGCCAGCGCAGGCCGCCGCGCAGCCCACCCCGGCCCAGCCGCCGCGTGGCCAGCCGCCCGGGCAACAGGCCCAGCCGCAGCCGCAAGCCCAGTCCCAGATCCAGCCACAAGTCCAGCCTCAGCCACAACCTGTCCAGCCGGCCCCATCGGTCCAGCCGGCCCAGCCCCAGCCTCAACCCGTCGATCCGCGTCAGTACCAGCCTGGAATATCGCCCGAGGCGGCGGATGAAGGCCAGATCGTGCCGAAAGCGCAGCCCTAGGCTGCCGGCGCACCGAATATTCGCGCTTGCTTGCGTTCCCTTACGCCGCTCCCGGCTTTCTGTGAGGCGGGTAACATCGTATTAAAAGCGCCAACTCCGCTGCATCGTCTGCGTTCTAATCCGTACATGCCAACGTGATGACAAGGAGCAAGACATGCAACGCAATCACAAGCCGCAGATCCTGAAACAGTTCCTGGCCGCCTCGGCCGCGCTGCTGGTCGCCGGCGGCGCCTTTGCCCAGGCCAGCGCTCCCGCTGCACCGGGCGCAGCACCGGCCGGCAAGCCCGGCATGGGCCACCACCACCGCCACCACGGGGGCGGCATGTGGATGAAGGCGATCGATACCGATGGCGACGGCGCCATTTCCAAGGCCGAGGCCGACGCGTGGTTCAACAAGCTCGATACCAACCGCGACGGCAAGATCGACAAGGCCGAGATGGACGCACAGCGCAAGGCCGCCATGGCCGAGCATCACGCGCGCATGCAGGCCGCCTTCGACGAGAAGTTCAAGGCCGCCGACAAGAACGGCGACGGCGCGCTGACCAAGGCCGAGGCCAACGCCGGCCTGCCGCGCCTGGCCAAGCGCTTCGACCAGCTCGACGCCAACCGCGACGGCAAGCTGACCCGCGATGAAATCCGCGCCGGCATGGAGAAGATGCACCGCGATCGTCCCCATCGCGGCGAGCGTGGCGAACGCGGCCCGCGCGGCCAGGGCGCCCCGGACAACCAGCCGGCGCCCGCCAACCCGGCAGCGCCGTCGACCAGCGGCGGCTGAACGGTCCCGGTAGCGCCGCCCGAGCGCCGCTGCCGGCATACCGACCAAGCGCGCGAGCCTGAGGGCCGCGCGCTTTTTTTGTCCGTTCAGCGGACATCGTGGAGAACTCCGGGACAGGAACGCACTGGCGCGGACGCAAACGCCCGTAGAATGCCGCTTCCCCTGTTTGCCGGAACCTGCGCACCACCTCGCCCGTTCTCCGGTCAGCGCGCGGCTGCGACACCCGGGCAGCGCCGCCAGACTGGGATTTGCCCGGCCAGAACGGCTGAAGCGCGAGTGACCGATAAGGCCGCCCACCCACTAAATCGGGCGCGGATCGGATGTAATTTCATAAAAAATTGCGTACTTGTGCACGGCTTGCTAAATTTGCGCAAAAAAATTGCCAATAAACATATTGCGGAGCAACAATATCGTGAGCAAGGTGGAGTTGGACAAGATCGACCGGAAGATCCTGGAAGTGCTGCAGACCAACGGCCGGTTGACCAACCTGGAGGTGGCCGAGCGCGTGAACCTGTCGCCCAGCCCCTGCCTGCGCCGCATCCGGCGGCTGGAAGAGATCGGCGTGATCCGGCAGTACGCGGCGCTGCTTGAGCCCAACAAGATCGGACTCGGCCTGCTGGCCTATATCAATGTGCGGCTGGAAAAGCATGGCGGCGCGCCCAAGGGCAAGGCTCCGCTGGACCTGTTCCGCGCCTCGATCGCCGTTTGGCCGGAAGTGGCGGCGTGCCATGCCATGACCGGCGAGATGGACCTGCTGCTCAAGGTCTATGTCGAGGACATGGAGCACTTTGCGCGCTTCATGCAGGAACAGCTGTTGGCGCATCCATCGGTGATCGACGTGCGCTCGAGCTTTGCGCTGGAAAGCATCAAGGACACCACGGCACTGCCGGTGGGCGGCGCGGCCTGAGCGGCGCGGCCCGGGCCGGCAAAGTAAAACGGCGCATCGTTGCGATGCGCCGTTTTTGTCGATGCCGTGCGGACCGGGTTGCGGCCGCTCAGGCGGTATGCTTCTGCGGCACCATGGTGCGCCAGAAGCGCAGGCCGAAGCGGCGGGCGTCGCGCAGGTTGCGGCGCACCGCGTAGTCCAGGTCGGCGAGCTGCTCGTCCAGTGCCTCGCTCAGGCGGCTGGCGGTATCCGCCGGCGGCAGTTCGAGGTAGGCGTCGGCTTCGCCGTAGGCGTACTGGACCTTCATGCCGGCCTTCTTGGCGATATGCATCATCGCCGCGTTGCGCGACAGGCAGTGCATGTAGAGCGTGCGCACATTGGTATTGCGGCCGTGGATGGCGGCACGCTCGAACAGCGCGCTGCCGATGCCGCGGCCACGGGCGCTGCCCGACACCGACACGCCGAACTCCGCCACGCGACCCTGGGCGTTGTCGCGCAGGTTGGCGAAGTGGCCCACGCCGATCAGCTCGAGCTTGTCGTCGTAGACGCCGAACACGCTGTCGTGGTCGAAGTCGATGCTGTCGACATAGGCCTCGATCACGTGGTTGCCCACCGACTGGCCGAAACGGAGCAGGCGATCCTCCTCGCCCAGGGCGAGGAAATGCTTGAGCAGGCGCGAGCGGTGGTGGGCCGACAGCTCGCGCACCAGGACGGTGGCGCGGTGGGCGGCTTGGGCGGCTTCGGCTGCCTTGCGTAGATCTTCGTCGGTCAGTGCGCCGACGGCCTTGCTCAGTTCGAGCGGGTTCACGATGATTCCTTCCGGTGCTCTCAGATAAAAAAATAGGCACTGCGGTGGTGTTTTTCCAGGCACTTTTCCCCGAAACCGTGCGAGACTCGGGGAAACACCAACTTGATGCAGCACGAAAAGTATTGTAGTGGAATTGTCAGTTTGACGTAAGCATCCTGCGCCGCAGCAGAAGCCTTTGCGGCCACGCTGGGAAATAAATTTAAGTAAAAACAACGACTTAAAAAAATGTGATGAATTGTTGCGCGCCGTCAGGTGTGGATTTGGTGCAACGCGGCAATTCACAAGCACCCTGCCGAACTTTCCGATCACCCAGACAGCCCTGACTTCTTTCAATGAAAGAGCCCCCCATCGTTGTGATCTACGCGCACCCGACGCCCAGCCGCTCGCGCGTGAACCGGCCGCTGGCCGACGCGCTGGACGCGCTGCCGCAGGTCCAGGTACGCGACCTCTACCGCAGCTATGTCGACTACGACATCGATGTCGTCGCCGAGCAGCGCGTGCTGTCGGTGTCGGACACGATCGTGCTGCAGTTCCCGGTGCGCTGGTACAGCGTGCCGGCCCTGCTCAAGCTGTGGCTGGATGAAGTGCTCGAGCCGGGCTGGGCCTATGGCCCGGGCGGCACCGCGCTGCGCGGCAAGTCGCTGCTGGCGGTGGTCAGCACGGGCGGCACGGCCGACGCGTACGGGCCCGAAGGCACGCATGGCCACCCGATCGCCGAATTCCTGCTGCCGCTGGAGCAGACCGCCCTGTTGTGCGGCATGACCTGGCTGCCGCCGGTGGTGCTGCACGACGCCAACAATGCCGACGCGCAGGCGCTGGCCGACCATATCGCCCACGTCTGCGGGCGGCTGGGCACGCATGCGGCGCCGGCGGAGGTGCAGGGATGAACCAGCATGATTTCCTGATTGCGCTGCTGGTGTTCCTGGTTGCGGCGGTGGTGGCGGTGCCGCTGGCGCGGCGCGGCGGACTGGGCGCGGTGCTGGGCTACCTGCTGGCCGGGGCGGCGATCGGGCCGTTCGCGCTGCGCCTGGTGACCGATGTCGAATCGATCCTGCACTTCTCCGAGTTTGGCGTGGTGCTGATGATGTTCGTGATCGGGCTGGAACTGGAGCCGCGCAAGCTGTGGGCGCTGCGGCGTAGCATTTTCGGCTACGGCGGCGCGCAGCTTGCCGCCTGCGCGCTGGTGATCGGCGTGGCCGCGGCGCTGGCCGGCGCGCCCTGGCAGGTGGCGCTGGTGGCGGGGCTGGGGCTGGCGCTGTCGTCCACCGCGATCGCGCTGGCGACGCTGACCGAGCGCAACCTGTTCGGCACGCCGGCCGGCGCCGCCAGCTTTGGCATCCTGCTGTTCCAGGACATCGCCGCGATCCCGATGATCGCGCTGCTGCCGCTGCTGGCCACGCAGGGCGCCGAAGGGACCGGCACCGGCGCGGCCGGCTGGCTCGCGGCGGGCAAGGCGGTGGCGGTCATCGGCGCGGTGGTGGCCGGCGGCCGCTACCTGGTGCGCCCGGCGCTGCGCTTCATCGCCCGCACCGACATGCGCGAGATGTTCACCGCCTTTGCGCTGCTGCTGGTGGTGGGCATCGCGCTGATGATGGACGCGGTCGGCCTGTCGATGGCGCTGGGCACTTTCCTGGCCGGCGTGCTGCTGGCCGATTCGGAATACCGCCACGCCCTCGAGGCGGACCTGGAGCCGTTCAAGGGTCTGCTGCTGGGGCTGTTTTTCATGGCGGTCGGCATGTCGATCGACTTTGCCGTGCTGGCGCGCTCGCCCTGGCTGGTGCTGGGCCTGGTGGCGGCCTTCGTGGTGGCCAAGACCGCGGTGCTGGCGCTGCTGGCGCGGTATTTTGCGATTGCCCGCGGCCAGCGCCTGCTGTTCGCGCTGCTGATCTCGCAGGGCGGGGAGTTCGCCTTCGTGGTGTTCGGCGTCGCCGGCGGCGCCGGGCTGCTGCCGCGCGAGACCGAGGCCTTGCTGGTGCTGGTGGTGGCGCTGTCGATGGTGGCCACGCCGCTGCTGCTGCTGGCCTATGACCGGCTGGTGGCGCCGCGCATCGGCGCCGGCAAGGCGCGGCTGGACGAAGTCATCACGCCGCAGCACAACCCGGTGCTGATCGCCGGCTTCGGGCGCTTCGGCCAGATCATCGGCCGCCTGCTGTACACCCAGGGCGTGGGCGTGACGGTGCTGGACCACGATCCGGACCAGATCGAATTCCTGCGCCAGTACGGCTTCAAGGTCTTCTATGGCGACGCCACCCGGCTGGACCTGCTGGAGGCCGCCGGCATTGCCGACGCGCGCATCCTGGTGGTGGCCATCGACAGCATGGAGGACAGCCTGGCGCTGATCGATCGCGTGCGCGAGCGCTTCCCCGATCTGCAGATCTACGCCCGCGCGCGCCACGTCTCGCATGTCTACCAGCTCAAGGACCGCGGCGTGCAGCTGTTCGAACGCGAGATGTTCGAGGGCTCGCTGATGCTGGGCCGGCGCGTGCTGGAAGGGCTGGGCTTCGATCCGGGCGAGGCGCGCAACGTGGCGCTGCGGTTCCGGCGCCACAACATCGAGGCGATCGACCGCTTCTACCCGCACTACACCGACCAGAAGAAGCTGGTCTCGCTGGCGCGCCAGGCGCGCGACGAGCTGGAAGAGATGTTCCGCCAGGACCGCGAGCAGCGGCGCCAGCGTGAAGAGGCCGAGTGGATGTAGGCGCTGGCGTGGCCCGGCGTGGCCGGCCTAGCGGCCGGCGGCAGCGCGGCCGGGCAGGCCGCCTTCGAGCAGGTCCACCACCATCTCGGCAAAGTCCGCGTACGAGAGCCGGCCGCCCGGCTTGAGCCAGGTGAAGGTCCAGTTGATCATGCCGAAGATGGTCATGGTCAGCGCGGTCTGGTTTTCGCGCGTGACGCGCTCCGGGTAGGCGCGGCGCAGCAGGCGCGAGAACGCCGCGACCACGTCGCGCTCGCGGCCCAGGATCAGGTCGCGCTGGGTCTCGGCCAGGAACTTGACGTCGTTGATCAGCGCGATATGGCGCGTCTGCGAAGTCTCGTATTCGGCCAGGAAGGCGCGGATCAGGTTGCCGAAGGCGTCCTTGTCGGTGCGCGCATGGCGCTCGGCATCGGCTTCGACCTCGGTGACGAGCAGCATCAGCCGGCGCGTGTAGCGGTCCAGCAGGTCGAACAGGATCGCTTCCTTGCTCTCGTAGTAGTGGTACAGCCGCGCCTTGGAGGTGCCGCAGGCGGCGGCCAGGTCGGCCATCGAGGTGCTGGGGTAGCTGCTGTTGGCAAAGGCGGCGGCGGCCAGGTCCAGGATCTGCTCGCGCTGCGCCTCGAAATCGGGTGCCTTGGTACGGGCCATATATTCTTGTTTATTCGCCCCCGCCGCCGGCATGGCGGCGCAGCTCACAGGTGTCGAGCGAGTCGGCGTTGCCGCGCAGCACCAGCTGCCCCATGGCGATCAGTTCGCGGCAGCGCCAGAACACGAACCAGTCGCTGGCCAGCAGGCCCTCGATCGCGCCCATTACGCTGCCCACCACCTGCGCCGCGGGGGTCCATTCGGCCGGCGCGCGCTCCATGATGATGTCGTCAATGGTGCGGTAGGCCGCCGGCACCAGCGTGTTGCCCTTCCACAGCCGCACGTCGGCGTTTTCCTTGACGTTCTGCTGCCATTCGTAACCCAGGCGCCCCAGCCGCAGCACCGAGACCGGCGCGATGGTGGAGAAGCGCCGCGCCAGCCGCGCCGGCGAGTACATGCCGATGGCAGCCAGGTTGCCCTGCGCGGGCATTTCGAGTTCGCGCAGGTCCATCGCGACCTCGTTGATCCGCTGCGGCGCCTGGTACAGGTGGAACACCACCCGGCGCAGCATCAGCTGGTCCGCCGCGCTTTGGCCGTGCCAGATCGCCACTTCCATGTCGTCCTGCCGCAGCGCCAGCAACTGGTCCAGCGCCTGGCGCATCTCGGCGGCGAAGTCGATGTCGGTGTGCGGGGCGACGCGCTGCCAGAATCCGGAGCGGATCATCCCGGTGCTGTCGATGTCCGCCAGCGGCCCGACGGCGAGATCGTCGCGCAGCACCACGACAGGATCAGGCCGCGCCGCCTGGGCCAGCGCCTGGCGCAGGGTCGTGCCTGCTACATCACCGTTGACGACGTGGATATATTGCATGGCCGTGATTGTATATGGGTGAGGCGGTTCGCTGGCGCCGCCGCGGCGGCGGCGCGACAGCTGCCCGCACCGCGCGCCTGATCACCCGCCTGCAAGCATCGCGCCAGCAGGGCGCCGCCTGCCGCCATTGTAGTCACGGCCCGTGCTGGCCAATGTCGGCAATTGTCTGACGACGCACGCGACGGCGCGCCGGGGTCAGCGTTCGTCGTAGCTGACCACCACCCGCGGCGTCAGCGCGCGTGCCTGGCAGGTAAGCACGAAGCCCTTGTCCATCTCCCAGGGCTCGAGCGTGTAGTTCTTTTCCATCTCGACCTTGCCTTCCAGCACCTTGGCCCGGCAGGTGCAACAGACACCGCCCTTGCAGGCGTAGGGCAGGTCCAGCCCGGCGGCCAGCGCGGTGTCGAGCACGTTGGCGTCTTCCAGCGGCAGGCGCATGCTGTGCTGCTTGCCATCGAGCACCACCACCAGCTCCGCGGTGCCGGCATGGTCAGCGTGCGCGGCATGGGCGGCGGCCGGCTTGCGCCGGGTCGGTGCCAGCGGCACCCCGAAGCGCTCGGCGTGGATGCGGTGCGGGTCCAGGCCCGCATCGCGCAGCGCCGCTTCGACCTCGTCGATCATCGAGGCCGGCCCGCACACGAAGGCCGCGTCGATATCGTCGACCGGGATCAGCGTCTGCAGGAAGGCGGTCACCCGGGCGTGGTCGAGCCGGCCATGCAGCAGGTCTACTTCCTGCGGCTGGCGCGACAGCACGTGATAGAGCGTGAAGCGCGCCAGGTACTGGTTCTTCAGGTCCTCCAGCGCTTCGGAAAAGATGATGCTGTCGACATTGCGGTTGCCATAAACCAGCGTAAAGCGGCTGTGTGGCTCGGCCTGCAGCGTGGTGCGGACCAGCGACAGCACCGGGGTGATGCCGCTGCCGGCGGCAAAGGCGACATAGTGGCGCGCGGCATCGGCATCCAGCGGCACGTGGAAGCGCCCGTCGGGCGTCATCACATCGATCACCTGCCCGGGGGCGATGGAATCGTGCAGATGACTGGAAAACAGCCCGTCCTCCACCAGCTTGACCGCGACCCGCAATTCGCCATGCGCGTCATAGTCCTGCACCGCCGAACAGATCGAGTAGGAGCGCCGCAGGTCCTTGCCGTCGACCGGCGCCTTCAGCGTCAGGAACTGGCCTTGCGTAAACCGGTAGGCATCGCGCAGCGCGTCCGGGACCTCGAACGCGATCGAGATGGTGTCGGCGGTCTCGGGGCGCACCTGCGCCACGCGCAGCGGGTGGAACTGTGGAGTCATGGCAGCCTGGCTCGGCCCGGGGGCTCAGTAGGGTTTGAAATAGTCGAACGGCTCGCGGCAGTCCAGGCACCGGTACAGCGCCTTGCAGGCGGTCGAGGCAAAGCGCGAGATCTCCTGCGTATGGACGCTGCCGCAGCGTGGACAGGGCACGGCATCGGGCGCGCCGGCACGCGCGGCGCGCGGCACGAAGCGCAGCGGCTGCCCCATGGCCGGCGCTCCGCACTGGCCCGGCGGCGCGATGCCAAACGCGCGCAGGCGCTCGCGCGCGGCCGGCGTGATCCAGTCCGTGGTCCAGGCCGGCGCCAGCACGGTGCGGATGCGCCACGGCGCCAGCCCGGCGCGGGCCAGCGCGTGGCCGATGTCCTCACTGATCTGCGACATCGCCGGGCAGCCGGAATAGGTGGGCGTGATGACGATTTCCAGCACGCCGTCCGGCGCCGCTGCCACCTCGCGCAGGATGCCCAGTTCGCGGATCGACACCACGGGGATCTCCGGGTCCGGCACCGCCTCGAGCGCCGCCCACGCGCGCGCGACGCGCGCGTCGGTGGCCCCTGCGTTGTCCACGTGATGGGATGGAAGGGCGGTGACGTTCATGTGGATCGGGCCTTTGCGTTGAAGCGTGCGCTCACCAGTGTGTTCACCATTGCGCGCCCGGATGGGCCCGCGCCAGTCCCTGCATCTCGCCCAGCAGGTAGCTCATGTGTTCCGAATGCACGCCGTGCTTGCCGGCCGAGACAAAGCCGGTGGCCGGCGGCATTGCGAGCGTGGCCGCCTGCAGCGTCTCGGCGACGGTGGCGTCCCAGGCCGGGCGCAGCGTGGCGGTGACCACGCCGATGCCCTGCGCGGCGGCGTCGCTTTCGACCGCGTCCTCCGCAAAACACTCGTTCATGTACGGCAGCAGGTGTTCCAGCGCGCGCTGCATGCGCGCGTGCGAGGCCTCGGTGCCGTCGCCCAGCCGCACCATCCAGCCGGCGGCGTGGTGCAGGTGATAGCGCGCCTCCTTGATCGCCTTGGCGGCGATTGCGGCCAGCTGTTCGTCCCGGCTGGCGTGCAAGGCCTGCCAGAGTTCGACCATCAGCGCGCTGTACAGGAAGTTGCGCACGATGGTGACGGCGTAGTCGCGTTCGGCGGCGGCGTTGCCGGCCAGCGGGCCGCGATGCGGCAGCTCCAGCAGCGTCCAGTTGTGGAACTCGCGCTCCGCGCGCCAGTAGGCGTAGTCATCTTCATGGCGTGGCAGGCCGGTCAGCTCGCCCTCTAGTTCGCCGGCGCGGCCATACAGCAGTCGCGCCTGGCCGATCAGGTCGAGGCTGATATTGGCCAGCGCAATGTCTTCTTCCAGCACCGGCCCATGGCCGCACCATTCGGCATTGCGCTGGCCGAGGATCAGGGCGTTGTCGGCCAGGCGCAGCACGTAGCGCAGCGCGGCGGTGCGGGCCGGTGGCAGGTGGTCGATCGAAGCGGGCACGGCGGGCTGTGGTGACGCGGTCATCGTGCGGGCCTTACATGTGGTTGACTTCGTCGGGCAGCTGGTAGAACGTCGGATGCCGGTAGATCTTGTCGGCCATCGGGTCGAACAGCTCCGGCTTTTCCTCGGGCACGCTGGCGGTGATCGCCGCGGAGGGCACCACCCAGATCGACACGCCTTCCTGGCGCCGCGTATAGACGTCGCGCGCCATGTGCAGCGCCTGCTGCGCGTCGGCCGCGTGCAGGCTGCCGCAATGCTTGTGTTCCAGGCCTTGCTTGCTGCGCACGAACACTTCCCACAGCGGCCATTCCTTGCGTTGCATCGTGGTCTCCTCGGCGATGTCAGGGCTCAGGCGGCGGCGCGACCGGCGCCGGATTCGCGTTCGGCCAGCTTGGCGGCGTGCGCCAGCGCGGCTTCGCGCACCCAGGCGCCGTCCTCGTGCGCCTTCACGCGGGTGGCCAAACGTTCCTTGTTGCACGGGCCGTCGCCATTGATGACACGCCAGAATTCATCCCAATCCAACGGGCTGTAGTCGTAGTGGCCGCGTTCGGCATTCCATTGCAGGCCGGGGTCGGGCAGGGTCACGCCCAGCACGCGCGCCTGCTCGACGGTGGCGTCGACAAACTTCTGGCGCAGGTCGTCGTTGGAGATGCGCTTGATGCCCCAGGCCATGGTCTGGGCGCTGTTGGTCGAGGCCGCATCGGGCGGGCCGAACATCATCAGCACCGGGAACCACCAGCGGTTGACCGCGTCCTGCACCATCTCGCGCTGCGCGTCGGTGCCGCGCATCATGGCCAGCAGCGCGTCGAAGCCCTGACGCTGGTGGAACGACTCTTCCTTGCAGATGCGGATCATGGCGCGCGCATACGGCCCGTAGGAGCAGCGGCACAACGGAATCTGGTTCATGATCGCGGCGCCATCGACCAGCCAGCCGATCACGCCCACGTCGGCCCAGGTCAGCGTCGGGTAATTGAAGATCGACGAATACTTGGCCTTGCCGCTGTGCAGCGCATCGACGAGGTCGTCGCGCGACGCATCCAGGGTCTCGGCCGCCGAATACAGGTAGAGCCCGTGGCCGCCTTCATCCTGGACCTTGGCCAGCAGGATCGCCTTGCGCTTGAGCGACGGCGCCCGGCTGATCCAGTTGCCCTCCGGCAGCATGCCGACGATCTCGGAGTGCGCGTGCTGCGAGATTTGCCGCACCAGGGTCTTGCGGTAGGCCTGCGGCATCCAGTCCTGCGGCTCGATCTTGCCGTCGGCGGCCATGCAGGCGTCAAACGCTGCCTGGCGGGCGGCTTCATCGGGGGGCGCGCTGGCCTGTGCTGCATCGGCGTGCTGGCCGGGCAGGTCAAGACTCTGCGTGTACATATCGTCTCCTCTGGCGGGGGCGCCGCGCCAAATCGGTCCGGCGTGGCTGGCCCTATTATATATAAGCCGACCGGTCGGTCAATTAAAGCCGGTATGCCCGCCGGTGGGTTTGCGTCGGCGCATGATGCCGGCTTCGCCCGATGTGTACTATTCAAGACAGGCGGCCCCGCGCCGCATCTCTCTTCCATCGACGGAGGTACGCTCATGACAAGCGCGGCATACAGCAGGATCGTGGTGGCGGTGGACGGCAGCAGCACGTCAGACCTGGCGGTGGACGAAGCCATTCGCGTGGCATCTCCAGGCGGAGCCACTGTGCTGGCGCTCTATGTGGTCGATACCGGCACGCCGATGTTCGACGCCGGCTACTACGACCCAAGCCAGGTGCAGAAGGCGTTCGAGGAAAGCGGGCAGCGCGCCCTGCAGGACGCAGCACGGCGCCTGGCTGGTGCCGGCGTCACGCACGAAACCCAACTCGTGACCGTAGCTGCGGTGCCTGGGGACATTGGTGCTTCCATCAATGAGGCCGCACGCCAATGGGGAGCAGACCTTCTGGTAATCGGCACGCATGGCCGACGCGGCGTGCGCCGGCTGGTGCTGGGCAGCGTGGCCGAAGCGGTGATCCGCCAGTCCACCGTGCCGGTGCTGCTGGTGCGCGGCGAAGCGAAAGCCGACTGAAGCGCCTCTGAAGCTCAGCCCGCAAAGCGGAAGTGGCCGCTGCGCAGCACGATTTCGCGCGCCTCGGTCAGCTCGAACAGGCTTTCGGCGAGGCGTTCGATGCGCTGGCGGTTACTGGTGAAGGCAGCCACCAGATCTTCCTCGCGCGGCGAGCGCGCCCCGAAATGGGCTTCGAGCGCCTCGGCGGTGACGGAATACAAGGTGGGACTGCCGTTGACCGTCGCGGGGCAGGACAGCGTCAGGCTGGCTGCACAGTAGGTGGGGAGGCTGCGAGGGAACGTGATGTCTGGCATGGCGTGCCTCGTGCTGGCGGCGGGCGTATCCAATCAATATAGGCCAAGTCGGCATTCCGTAAAGCCCCGCGCCAAGCTGCCCGTCCATACGATGTTTCCCTCGTCGCCGATGTTCCGCTGACCTGCCATGGCTTGGCCTTTGGGCCCCCGTTGTTGCGATGCGGAAATCCATCGCGGCAGTGGCTGCATACGGACGAAAAAAAACCCACGCAGGTTGTGCGTGGGTTGGAATCCACCGAGGTGGTGGAGGAGACAGACTTCACTATACAGGCTTTGTTGCGACGCACCAAGTGCAATGTGTCAATGTACGATGATGCGCACAATATTGTTGTAAGACGGCAACAAACCGACACCCCCGGGGCGGTCAGCGGAATAGGTATGCGGCGCCAACGGCACAAATAATGCCAGCCGCGTCCGCAACCAGCGCGCAGCCAAGCGCGTGGCGCGTGTTGCGCACATTGATGCTTCCGAAATAGACCGCCAGTACATAGAAGGTCGTTTCAGTAGAACCCTGGATAATCGCCGCCAGGCGTCCCTGGAAGGAATCGACGCCATAAGTGGTCATCACGTCCACCATCAACCCGCGCGCCCCGGCACCGGACAGGATCTTCATCAGCCCGACCGGCAGCGCCGGGACAAAGTCGGTGTTGACGCCCAGCATGGCGAAGCCGTGCATGAGCCAGCGCATCAGCACGTCCATGCAGCCGGCAGCGCGGAACAGCCCAATGGCGATCAGGATCGCAACCAGATAGGGAATGATCTGCACCGCGACGCCGAAGCCTTCCTTGGCGCCGTCGATGAACGCCTCATACACATTGACCCGGCGCAGCGCGCCGCAAATCAGGAAGAGAGTGATCAAGGACAGGATGAAGCCGGCTCCAGCCAGCGCCGTCACGGTGCCAACCTGCTCGGGCGGCGCATGCTGCAACCACGCGAACATTACCCCCAGCAACGCGATCACCAGTCCGAACGTCACCAGCACCGCGGGCCGCAGCAGGTTGATCCGCTGGACCCACGCCACCGCGAGCAATCCGGCCAGGCAGGCGCCGCCTGTGGCCAGCAACGTCGGCAAGAAGATGTCCGCGGCGTTGAAACCGACCAGGCCCTGCTTGACCGCGATGGCCTGGCGGATGGCGATGACCGAAGTCGGAATCAGCGTCAGCCCGGCAGAGTTCAGCACGATGAACATGATCTGGGCGTCGGTGGCGACGTCCGGGCGCCGGTTCAGCGTCTGCAGCTCGCGCATGGCGTTCAGCCCCAGCGGCGTGGCGGCGTTGTCGAGCCCGAGCAGGTTGGCCGACACGTTCATCATCATCGCGCCCTGTGCCGGGTGGCCCTGGGGCACCCCGGGAAAGAAGTGCCGCAGCAGCGGGTTCACCAGCCGGGCAAACGCGTCGACAACGCCGGCGCGCTCGCCAATACGCATGATGCCCAGCCACAGGCTCATTACCCCGGCCAGTCCGAGCGCGATCTCGAAGGCCGTGCGGGCGCTGTCGAATAGGCTGCCGAGCATCGCCGGAAAGACCGCGAGGTCACCCTGCGCCACCCGAACGCAGGCGGCGGCGAAGGAAATCAGGAAGAAGCCGAGCCAGACTACGTTCAGCGCCATCGGAAAATTGGGAAGCGGGAAAAGGGGAGCGGAAAAGCGTGAAAACAATGCCGCGAAGATGCCGGCACGTCGCGCAACTCAGTCGATCACGGCCCCGCGCTCCGCGAGCAACTCGCGCAGGACGGAGCGGTGGCAACGCGCTTCGTCCTCGCAATAGCAGCCCACCGAGAAATTGGTCTGGTGCGACAGCGCCGCCAGCAGGTCCAGCGTGCGGCTGGCGTCCGGCTCGGCCATTTCCTTGCGGAAATGCCGCACGAAGGCGCGCCATTGCTTGTCGTCGGTCGCATGCAGCGCCTGGGCGACTAGCTCCGGTGATGGGGAAAGCGCCGGATACCAGACATCATAGTAGTCGCGGCTCGCAAACTCCGATTTGGGCACGCCCCGCGGCGGCCGGCGTACAGTACCGACGCGCAGTCCTTCGTCAGCCGCGCGCGGTGTACCCAGTCTTACGATTCTGATGGTCATGAGGATCCCGGTTTGGTTCTGGCCGCCATGCAGAGCCGCGGCGGCGGTGCGCCTGCTTCGCTCCAGCCCCAGATCATGAATCATGGTGCTGCGGCTGACAAACTGTGCTCATCGTCGTGCGCATTGGGCAGGTCTTTCCGGCGTCATCGAATTATTTCGTGGAACCGCTTGCCAACCCCGCTGCGCTCGCTTACTATTCGCCCCCTCGCAACACAACGCGGCACTGCAAGGCAGGCGCAGCAAGGGTTGCGGGGTCGACCGGAAGGTTGGCGCGG